>JBCKXT010000001.1:0-111441 GCA_038921085.1 Sphingopyxis sp.
ACTGTGGAGGCTATCGGCGAACCGGCCAATATGGCCAGACCCAGAATAATTGTCGTCGTGCGGACCCGGCGGCGGGGCATTAGCGGGTCGACGCAGCTAATTGCGTTTCGGCCTGCGCGTTGCCCGGCTTGGTGGCGGCAAGACCGAACGCTCCGACGACAAAGCCCATCAGCAACAAGCTGGCGGTTTCGCTGCGGAGGATGCGGAGTAATTTCATCAGGGGAAAGCCTTTGATGGGTCTGTGCTGATTGCTTGTGATACTGCGGGGTATACTGGTCCGGATGCGATGTCAGTGATGGCGCGCACAATTGTGCTGCTGCATCTGGTTCGCAATTTCCCTATTGCTGGTTACACCTAACTAAAGGATGAACGAGCAGCGCGGATCAGCGCTTTAGGTCGGCACAGGCCATTTGAATGCGGTGACATGCCTCTTTCAACAGATCAACCGAAGTCGCATAGCTGATGCGAAACGCAGGCGAGAGGCCAAATGCGTGGCCGGGCACCGCAGCGACTCGCGCTGCTGACAGGAAATAATCGATCAAAGCAGCGTCGCTGTCGATCACCCTTCCATCGGGCGTGTGCTTGCCGATGCATTCGCTGGCATCGGGATAGACGTAGAACGCGCCCTCGGGCATCGGGCAATGCAGGCCCGGCGCGTCGTTGAGCATCGCCACCACCAGATCGCGGCGGTCGCGAAACGCGCTATTGCGTTTAATGAGAAAACTCTGATCGCCATTCAATGCGGCGGTCGCAGCCGCCTGTGCAATCGAACAGGGGTTGGATGTCGATTGCGATTGCAGTTTGGCCATCGCCTTGATTAACCAGCCAGGCCCGCCAGCATAGCCGATCCGCCAACCGGTCATCGCATAGGCTTTTGGAACAGCCGTTCATGGTCAAAGTCCGGCCATACAGGTCAGGGCAGATTTGGGCGATGGTCGCAAAGGGCGTATCCGCATACCAGACATGTTCATACATATCGTCGGTCAGCACCATGACGTGGGGATGCCGGCGGATGACCTCTCCCAATGCGGCCAGTTCGACCGCTCCATAGACCGCTCCGGTCGGGTTTGATGGCGAGTTCAGGATCACCCAGCGGGTTTGTGGGGTAATCGCCGCATCGAGCTGTGCGGGCGTGACCTTATAGGATTGCGCCGCGCTCGCGGCGACGAACACCGGGGTGCCGCCGGCAAAAGCGACAATGTCGGGATAGCTGACCCAATAGGGGGCGGGAATAATCACCTCGTCGCCCGCATCGAGGCTCGAGCACAGCGCGTTGAACAGGACATGTTTGCCGCCAACTCCGACGATCACCTGATCAGTGGTATAGTCGAGCATATTGTCGCGCTTGAACTTGGCGCTGATCGCGCTGCGCAATTCATGGGTGCCAGCAACATCGGTATATTTGGTCTGGCCGTTGCGGATGGCGGCAATCGCCGCCTCCTTTACAAAGTCAGGTGTATCGAAATCAGGTTCGCCAGCCGACAGGCCGATGATGTCTACCCCTGCACGTTTCAGCTCGCCGACGCGCTGGGTCATCGCCAAGGTTGCAGAGGGCTGGATGCGGGTGACGGCAGCAGAAACGCGGTTCATGGTGGCTCCTCATGCAACCGGTTGCTGGGACATGATCTGGGCGAGGTGGCCCGTAATTAGGCCGCCCACCCGCTTAACTGTGGTGGCGGCAATGGGCAAGCTTCCGCTTGGCGGAGATCATAATTTCACTGCACGGATCAATCCCCGCACTGCATTGCCGATATAAAATGGCTGGTCGAGGTCGGCCTCGGTCAATATCGCCTCGTGCGCCCGGCCCGTCGCAATCAACTCTTCGCGCAGCACCCCCGGCAACAGTCCCAGCGTGAGCGGCGGGGTCAGCAGCCTGTCGTCGCGCTCGACAAACAGCGAGGTAAAGCTGCCCTCGGTCAATCGCCCCTGCGGGTCCATCAACACCGCCTCAAATGCTCCGGACTGTCTGCGCGCATCGTCGTAAAAGCTGCGGTCGCTGGTTTTGTGGCGCAGGCGGATGTCACTGCTTTCGACGGGCAAAGCCACCACAGCAACCCGCACTGCTGCTGTCGGCGTTGCTGGCAACTCGCCAAGTTCGATCGCCATCGATCCACCCGGTGATAGTCGCAGCCGCAGCTTTGCCGGGGTGTCCCTGCGGAAAGTGGCGTGCTGCAACATGTTGCGCAGGGCGTGGCGATCAAATGCAAAGCCGAACGTCAGGGCGCTGTCGCCCAGCCGCGCAAGGTGACGCTCGAGCAGCAATGGCCCTTCAAGCGGGTCGAACCGCATCGTTTCGATCAGATCGAAATCTGGTCCCGCCACGCGGATAAATTCCCCCTTGGCCAAGCATTCCTGCCATTCGGATGTCGCGGTGGAATCCGCCACAATCCCCGACCCCAATCCCAAATTGGCGCAGGGCGCGCCGTCGCGCAAGGCCAGCGTTCTGATCGCGACGTTGAACGCCGCTTCGCCGTCCGGCGCGACAAAGCCGATCGATCCGGTATAGGCACCGCGCGGGGCCGCTTCGGTCGCGGCTATGATTTGCATTGCGCGGATTTTTGGTGCCCCGGTAATTGATCCGCAGGGAAATAGCTGGGCCAGCATTCGGGACGCGCTGATTCCAGATTTTGCCGTTGCCGTCACATCTGAGACCATCTGGTGAATGGTCGGATAGGTTTCGACCCGGAACAAGCTGGGCACCTGCACGCTGCCGGGAACGGCAATGCGTGACAGGTCATTGCGCAACAGGTCAACGATCATCAGATTTTCGGCGCGCTGTTTGGGGTCGCGGGGCAAATCCCTGGCGGCGGCATGGTCGCGGTCAGGGTCTGGATGCCGCGCTGCTGTGCCCTTCATCGGGCGAGCCATGACCCGCCCATGCTTGACCGAAAAGAATAATTCCGGCGAACAGGATAGCAGCCAATGCGTCCCCGTAAAGACGATACCGCCATAACCGGCGCGGGCATGGCGACGCAGCCGCGCATAGACAGCCAGCGGATGGCCATGCAGCTTGACTGTGGTATTAAAGGTCAGATTGGCTTGATAAATATCCCCGGCGGCGATGTGGTCGAGGATGGTCGCAATCGCTGCATGATAATGCTCGACACTGATGCCGGGTTGCGGTGGGCCAAGCGCGGCTCCTGAGGGGTCTGGTAATATGGCGGCCACATGCTCAGCATCAATGCGCTGGCAATCGGCGAAGCGCGCGAACCATCCCAATGGCCAGTCGTCGGCTTGTTGGCCTTTCCCGCTCGCAGGCGAGCGCGGCAGCTTTTCCGAGGCTAGGCAGGGTTCAAATGCTTGTCCTGCTTCATAGGACAGAAACCCTGCGGCATAGTCGCCGTCTCTGGTCCAAGCATCGATTTGCTTGATTAGAGCCGGAACATCAGCATAGTTCAGCGCCACACAAACAGACTTTGGCCGTGAAAACAGGCGGGCCGCTGCTGGCGCGCTGGTGCGGGCATCGTCGAGCAGGACAAACGGACCGGCTAGACCGGTCAGTTTTGCTGTGATGGCATCCAAGGGCACAATCGTGATGGCGTTGCTGGCCCTATCCTATCGCTCGCGCCGGACCCTGACGCCGGAGCGACCCTCAACGCTAATCATAAAACTGCCCAGAGCGGCACGGCGGATGACGACGCTTTGTCCTGCACGCGGCGCCCGGCCGGGGGCGCTGGTGTCGGTCTGGAGCCACACTTGACCATTGTCGAGTGTATAGACCCATCGACCAAGGCCATTGTTGCCAATCGCGCTGAGTGTCGCCGCAATTTCGTTGACGCCATCGCTGTCTGCCGCCGCCGTTGTCGCGTCGTCATTACCATCGCCAAAAATATTGCCGATATTGGGCAGCGACAGCCCGAACAGGCCGCGCCTCGTCTGGCGCACTTGTTCGCGGTCGACGACGCGGATGTCGCGCGCACTCTCGGCGGTCTGCAACGCGCCAACTCGGGCATCGTAACAGGCCAGCCGTTCGGCCGGGTCGGTAATGGCTCGGCAGTCATAAAGCTGTTGCAGCACCTCGACGCGTGGTGGCGCTTCCTGAACGGGGCTGGACTGGGCCGTGGCAGCCGTGCCACCGAACATCGCCAGCGAGATAATAGCCAGCGAGATAATGGCCGCGCGCGTGGACATCGCCGCCGTCTCGCCTGCCTTGCAAAATCCAGTCATCATCATTCTGTCTCCCACAGCACATTCTTGCGCTCGTCATAGTCGTTGCAGTTGCGTTGCAATGCGCCGAACCCTAGACGCCCTAGCCAAGCGCTGGCAACAGGCAGGTGCGCGAAAATATGACCACCCGCCGACCGGGGGACCCGATAATGCAGGAGCAAGCCATGGCTGCAACAATCCGATTTGACTGGGCGGACCCGTTTCTGATCGACGATCAGCTAAGCGAAGAAGAACGGATGATCCGCGACGCGGCGCATGGCTTTGCCCAAAGCGAACTGCAACCGCGTGTCATTGCGGCGTTTCGTGACGAACGCGAAGCGCCAGAACTGTTCCCGCTGATGGGCGCGGCAGGGTTGCTTGGGGCCACCATCTCGCCCGAATATGGCGGTGCCGGTGCGGGCTATGTCGCCTATGGCCTGATCGCGCGCGAGATTGAGCGGGTCGATTCGGGTTATCGCTCGATGGCCTCGGTCCAGTCCAGCCTCGTCATCTATCCGATCCACGCCTATGGGTCGGAGCAACAGCGCCGCAAATATCTGCCGGGGCTTGTGGCCGGCACATTGATCGGCTGTTTCGGCCTGACCGAACCTGACGCGGGCAGCGACCCTGGGGGGATGCGCACCACCGCCCGCAAAGTCGCTGGCGGTTATGTCCTGTCGGGCACCAAAACCTGGATTTCCAACGCCCCCTTTGCCGATGTGTTCATCATCTGGGCCAAGAGCGAAGCGCACGGCGGGGGTATTCGCGGGTTTGTCCTTGAAAAAGGGATGAAGGGGCTGAGCGCTCCAAAAATCGAAGGCAAATTGTCGCTGCGCGCATCGACCACCGGGATGGTCATGATGGATGATGTAGAGGTTGGCGAGGACGCATTGCTGCCCGAAGTTCAAGGGCTAAAGGGGCCGTTCGGTTGCCTCAATCGGGCGCGCTATGGCATTAGCTGGGGGGCGATGGGTGCTGCCGAGTTTTGCTTTGCCGCCGCACGCCAATATGGCCTCGACCGGCACCAATTTGGCAAGCCGCTGGCGGCCAACCAACTGTATCAAAAGAAACTCGCCGATGCGATGACCGACATCGCGCTGGGGTTACAGGCCAGCTTGCGGGTCGGACGGCTGATGGATGAAGGGCGGTTCCACCCCGATATGATCTCGATCATCAAGCGCAACAATGTCGGCAAGGCACTCGACATTGCGCGCGCAGCCCGCGACATGCACGGCGGTAATGGCATCAGCGAGGACTATCAGGTGATGCGCCACATGGTGAATCTGGAAACCGTCAACACTTACGAAGGTGCACATGATGTCCATGCGTTGATATTGGGACGTGCGATCACCGGAATTGCAGCCTTTTGATGGATTGGCAGGGGTTCGATCCGCAACCCACGCTGGTCGGGGAGACGGTCAGATTGCTTCCGATGACCGCCGGCGACTGGGATGGTATGTTTGCCGCAGCCGGCGACCCGCAAATCTGGGCGGAGCACCCCGCGCATGACCGCTGGCGGGAACCGGTATTCCGGTGTTTCTTTGACGAAGGATTGGCCTCTGGTGGGGCACTCACCATCCACGACAGCGCCGACGACACGATCATCGGGTCGAGTCGCTATGACCGGTCGCGGGTTGAACCCGACGAAGTGGAAATTGGCTGGACCTTTCTGGCGCGCAGCCATTGGGGCGGCCCGACCAACCGTGCGGTCAAACAGCTGATGATCGGTCACGCGCTGGTCCGATTTCGGAGCGCGGTTTTCTATGTCGGCGAAACCAACGGGCGCTCGCGCCGGGCGATGGAGAAAATCGGTGGCACCCTCGTCCCCGGACGACGGATTGAATTTGATATGGCCGGGGTGCCGACCAGCCATGTCGTCTATGCCATCCGCGAACCTCTGCCATGACCAAGCCGAACACCCCGTTGCATGGCATCAAGGTGCTTGAACTCGCGCGGATATTGGCGGGGCCATGGGCGGGGCAATTGCTCGCCGATCTGGGCGCGGAGGTCATCAAGGTCGAAAGCCCGGCGGGCGACGATACGCGGACATGGGGGCCGCCGTTCGCCGAAAACCCCGATGGCAGCCGCGATGCGGCCTATTTTCACGGCTGTAATCGCGGTAAGAAATCGATCATTGCCGACTTTACCAAGCCAGCGGATGTCGCGCGGGTCAAAGCACTCGCCGCACAGGCCGATGTCCTGATCGAAAATCTCAAGGTCGGCGGGCTTGGCAAATATGGCCTCGATTATGCCAGCCTGTCGGCGATCAACCCGCGCTTGATCTATTGCTCGATTACCGGCTTTGGCCAGACCGGTCCCTATGCCGCGCGCCCGGGCTATGACTTTGTCATTCAGGGGATGAGCGGGCTGATGGACCTGACCGGCGATCCGGCGGGCGAGCCGCAAAAGGTCGGGGTGGCCTTTGCCGATGTGTTCACTGGCATGTATGCGACCGTCGCGATTCAGGCGGCGCTGCTGATGCGGGCCCGCACCGGGCGTGGCCAGCATATCGATATGGCGCTGCTCGACGTGATGACCGGGGTGCTCGCCAATCAGGCGATGAATGCGCTGTTCGGGGCGCAGCCCACACGGATGGGCAATGCCCACCCCAATATCGCCCCCTATGCGGTGTTTCCGGTGCGCGATGGCTGGTTCATCCTCGCGGTGGGTAACGACAGCCAGTTCAAAAGCGCTTGCAGCGTGCTGGGGCTGGACGCGCAGCGCGATGATCCCCGCTATGCCAGCAACGATGGCCGCATAGCCCATCGTGACGCACTGACCGCTGCGATTACTGCGGCGACCAAGCAGTGGGATCGCGATGTCCTGCTCGCCGCGCTTGCCGCCGCCAACGTCCCCGCCGGTCCGATCAACACTGTCAACCAGGCGCTCGAAGACCCGCAGATACTGGCGCGCGGGATGGTTATAGACAGTGTCAGCGGCGATGGGCGGCACTTTGCCGGTGTGCGAACCCCCATCGTCTTTTCCGATGCAAGTCTGGCCACGGGCCGTGCGGCACCGACGCTCGGCCTCGATGATGACGATGTGACTGGATTTTCCAGCAACTAACCGTTGCGCGACAGCATTGTCACGTCCATAGGTAGACAATGTTATCGCAAAAAACCCGCTACTCTATCCGCGCCTTGCAGCATCTGGCTGATCGCTATGGCGAGGGTCCGGTGCAGCTCGCCGAAATTGTCGAGGCACAGAATATTCCAGCGAAGTTTCTGACCGTCATATTGTCGGAATTGGTACGGGCGGGGGTGGTCGCATCGCAACGCGGACGCGATGGCGGCTATTGGCTCGGCGTGCCACCGATTGATGTGCGTTATGGTGACATCGTTAGGCTGACACGCGGGTCGCTCGCGCTGGTGCCATGCGCCAGCCGCTTTGCCAGCGAGAAGTGCAAGAACTGCCTGCCAGAATCAGAATGCCGATTGCGTGCGCTGATGTTGCTGGTGCGCGATGAGATGGCAGCGGTGCTTGACCGGCTGACGCTGGCCGATGCAATTGATGTGGCTGAGTAAGCCTAGGGCACATACCCCGCAATCGCTGCTTTTTGAACCGAGCTAAAGGACATTGACCGGCAGGGTCAGATAGACATGCCCATCTTTGGTTGCAGGAGGCATCGCCCCAGCGCGGATGTTGACCTGAAGCGACGGCAGGATGAGTTCTGGTGCCAGCAGGGTCTTGTCGCGCGCTGTTCGCATCGCCACGAAATCTGCTTCCTCCACCCCGTCATGAACATGGATATTGTGTGATCGTTGCTCCAAAACCGAGGATTGCCATGCGGGCTTGCTGCGCCCTTCGGGAAGATAATCGTGACCAGTAAATAGGCGGGTATCGGCAGGCAGATCAAGGATCTTGCGAATGGAACTATACAGCACAGCGGCATCCCCTCCGGGGAAATCGGTGCGGGAAGTGCCAAAATCTGGCATGAACAGCGTGTCACCAATAAAGGCCGCATCGCCGACCAGATAGGTCACACAGGCTGGGGTATGCCCCGGTGTGCGGATGACCCGGATGGTGAGATTGCCAAGCGGTAGGCTGTCATCTTCATCAACCAACATGTCAAATGCGCTGCCGTCTGCAATCACATCTTTTGCCTCAAACAATTCTGCGAAAAAGGATTGCACCTCGCCAATATGTCGACCGATCACAACGGGCACGCCAGTACGTTCATGGATATAATGCGCCGCAGTGAGGTGATCGGCATGCGCGTGGGTTTCGAGAATATAGCGCAAATCAAGCCCGAGCCCCTCAATCTGCGTCAAAAGCACGTCAGCCGAACCCGTACTGGTCCGTGCATTGCGCGGTGTAAAATCAAGCACCGGATCGACGATTGCGGCTGCTCGCGTTTCCGGATCATAGAAAATATAGCTGACTGTATTGGTCGCCTTGTCGAAAAATCCGTGCACTCGCGGGTTCATATCACTCTCCGATTCGTAATTTCCGATTCGCTTAATATTAACACTTGCTAATTTAGATACAACTTATATTATTGCCCCATGCAGAACCTCACCCGATTCGACCTTACCCAATTTGAAAAAAGCGCATCACAAGCTGCAGCCTTACTGCAAGCATTGAGCAATGAACGGCGATTGATGATCCTGTGCCAGTTGGTTGATGGTGAAATGTCGGTTGGCCAACTGCAACCGCGCATTGGTGTTTCGCAATCCGCATTGTCACAGCATCTAGCGCTGCTTCGTAACGAAGGAATCGTGAGCACCCGCCGCGCCGGGCAAAGCATTTTCTATCGCATTGTCGATCCGGCAAGCTTGCGGATCATCGAAACCCTCGCGGAACTTTTTTGTCCACCTGAACCCGAACCCGGAGCTTGACAATGACAAGTAAACTTACGGCATTATCTGCGAAACAGGTGCAAAGCCGCCTGAGTAGCCGCACCGCCATTTTGATCGATGTCCGTGAAGCCGACGAGTATCGCCGTAAACATATCGCCGGATCCAGCTCGCAACCATTGTCGGGTTGGGACAAGGCACAATTGGCCATCGAACCGCATGTCGATGTGATCTTTTCTTGCCGCTCGGGAATGCGGGTAGATAGCGCCTGCGACCGGCTGGCAGCCAAGGTTGCGGGCAATGCCTATACCTTGGCCGGCGGGATCGAAGCATGGGGCAAAGCTGGTTTTGCTTTAGAAAGCGACCCCAGCGCGCCATTGGAAATCATGCGTCAGGTACAGATTGCCGCCGGTTCGCTGGTAGTCATCGGCATCGCTCTGGGTTTTTTCGTTGCGCCAGGCTTTTTCGCCCTTTCGGCTTTCGTTGGTGCCGGTCTCACATTTGCCGGGATCAGTGGCTTTTGCGGGATGGCGCGCCTGATGGCGCTGGCTCCGTGGAACCGGGCGGCGTCGGCCTGATTGAATGGACACAAGTTTTATCATTGCAGCGCTCGGCGGCGCTCTGGTCGGATTGCTGCTGACGGTATTTGGCGGGGGCGGATCAGTGCTCGCAACGCCTTGGCTGGTCTATGTTGTTGGCGTTGCCGACGCCCATGTTGCGATTGGCACATCAGCGGCGGCAGTTGCGGTTAACGCTGCCAGCGGCTTGGTCGCACAGGCGCGGGCGGGGCGGGTGAAATGGCGCTGCGCTTTGGTCTTTGCCCTGTCGGGCCTAGCCGGAACGCTTGTCGGGGCGCATCTGGCAAAGCAAATCGACGGCGCAGTTTTGCTTGACTACTTTGCTATTGCGATGATCGCTATTGCCCTCTCGATGCTTTTGCCCCGTGCCAGTGAAGGCAATGCACAGGTGAAGCTCACCCCCGCCATGACCCTCAAGCTCGCACCGGTCGGCCTTGCTGCCGGGTTGGCCGCCGGTTTTTTCGGGATTGGCGGAGGTTTTTTGATTGCGCCGGGCCTTATGGCCGCAACGGGCATGACCCTCGCCAATGCTTCGGCATCCTCATTGGTTTCGGTCACGCTTTTTGGTGGAGCCACCAGTGCGTCCTATGCGGCATCCGGTCTGATTAATTACCCGCTGTTTGTGGCGCTGGTCGCCGGTGGGATGGTCGGGACTATTGTGGGGATTCCGATAGCTAAGATACTGGCGGGCCAAGCAAAATTGGCTCGGCGCAGTTTTGCGGCCATGGTGGTAGCGGTTGGAGTATATATATTGTTGAGCTGAACCGGTCGCTGCAGCAGATCATCAGGGTTGCAATTCGACATCCCAATACAGCCAATCGATCCAGCTTTGGTGGAGATAATTAGGCGGCTTGCATGACTTTATTGGCCTCATCACTGGCCATTATAGGCGCTCCTGATGCGCATTTTTTGCGCAGCGGCCACCATGTTGATGAGCGCAGGTCGAACCTCGTCCCACTTGCGGGTCTTGAGACCGCAATCCGGATTCACCCAGATTTGCTCAAGCGGCAGCCGTTTGATCGCCAGTTCCAGCAGGTCAGTCATTTCCCCTTCACCCGGAATACGCGGCGCGTGTATGTCATAAACGCCAGGCCCGATGTCGTTGGGATAGGCATAGCTTGAAAACGCATCAAGCAATTCCATGCGAGACCGTGCGGTCTCGATCGAGATGACATCGGCGTCCATATCGCCGATTGACTGGATAATATCGTTGAACTGCGAATAGCACATATGCGTATGAATCTGCGTCGCATCGCCGACGCCCGCCGCGCTCAGATGGAAACACTCAACTGCCCAATCGAGATAGGCTTTCCATTCAGTCCGGCGCAGCGGCAGGCCTTCGCGCAGCGCCGCCTCGTCGATTTGGATTATTCTGGCACCGGCAGTTTCAAGATCAATCACCTCGTCACGGATAGCGAGCGCGATCTGGCGACAACTCTCTGCACGCGGTTGATCGTCGCGCACGAACGACCAGTTCAATATGGTCACAGGGCCAGTCAACATCCCCTTCATTGGCCGGTCCGTCTGTTCTTGCGCATAACGCCACCAGGCAACCGTCATCGCTTCAGGCCGCGACACATCACCAAACAGGATCGGTGGGCGCACACAGCGCGAACCATAGCTTTGAACCCACGCATGGCTGGTGAAAGCGAAGCCGGAAAGCTGTTCCCCAAAATATTGCACCATGTCGTTGCGCTCAAATTCGCCGTGAACAAGCACGTCGAGGCCAATCTCCTCCTGCCATTTGATTGCAGCGCGTGTCTCGATCTTCAGGAAGTGATCGTAAGCCGCATCGTCTATTTCACCGCGAATATGCGCGGCGCGCGATTTTCGGACCTCGCTTGTCTGCGGAAACGAGCCGATGGTCGTCGTCGGAAATATTGGCAGTCCCAGGAGGTTTTTCTGGATAATGCGACGCTCGGCAAATGCAGAGTTGCGGCTTGTCATGCCTACGTCCACGGCTTTTAGGCGCGTCTGTACAGCTCGGTCGTGGACACGCGGCGATGTCCGTCGCGCTTCGATAGCAGCACGGGCAGATGTGAGTTCTACCTGTACACTATCCCCGTCGCCATTAAGTGCCCTAGCAAGAATGACTAATTCTTTGATCTTCTGGGTTGCAAAAGCGAGCCACTGAACAATCTCTGAATCGAGCTTCTTTTCCAGCGCGATATCCATTGGGATGTGGAGCAGCGAGCAGGACGGTGCCAGGATGACATCGCGCTGCGCAGCCACAGGGGCGATATGGTCCAGCAGCGCGTCAAGATCAGCCCGCCAGATGTTGCGGCCATCAACGACCCCCAGCGACAGCAGCACATTTGGCCTGATGGCCGCGAGCACTGGCTCTAACTGCTCTGGAGCCCTAACCAAATCGACATGAAGGCCGTGAACTGGCAGATCGGCTACAAGTTGCAGATTTGGTCCTAGCGCACCAAAATAGGTGGTAAGCATTAGTTTTGGCCCTTTGCTTGCCAGATTGGCATAGGCATTTTGAAACGCCAACCGCGCCACATCATCGCAATCAAGGACAAGACCTGGCTCATCGATCTGCACCCAATCCGCACCCAATGCGGCGAGCTTCAAGAGCACCTCTTCATAAACAGGTAGCATCGCGTCGAGCAGCGAGAGTGGATTTACCCCATTGCCTTTGGCAAGCATCAGGAACGTCACCGGCCCCAAAAGTACTGGGCGAGTATGATAGCCCAGCGCCTTGGCTTCTTCGAATTCGTCGATGATTTTGGTCGATGAGAGCTTGAACGACTGACCCACTTCCAGCTCTGGCACCATATAATGATAGTTGGTGTCGAACCATTTGGTCATTTCAAGTGCGGTCGTGTCATGGCTGTGCATGCAGTCGTTATCAGCGGATTGTTGTGCTCCGCGCGCCATTGCGAAATAGGTTTGCGGCTCGACCATGCCGCCCTGCCAGCCAAAGCGCGCGGGAACGGCACCGACCATTGCGGCTGTGTCGAGTACATGGTCGTATAGGGAAAAATCATTCGATGGGATGATGTCCGCGCCAAGACCTTTCTGCCGCGCCCAGGCAGCCGCACGCAGGCCAGCGGTCGCGCTATTCAGCTCTTCTATGCTAGACTTGCCTGCCCAGTGGCTTTCAAGCGCGAATTTGAGTTCACGGCGCGGGCCAATGCGGGGGAAACCGAGCGTTGCGACAGAAACGGTCATAAACTTCAAACCTTGCTTTGGGGCAAGGGCGTTGGACCGACGCACGGCTCGGCAATCTGCACCCTGCCGACAAGTCAGGGCGCAGCCATGCACGCGGTCTGACCGGACACCCCGCCGGAGGACGTTATCTGACGAGGCAGGTCTCCTGGCTCGCGGGTCAATACGGCGGGTCTGGCCTTCCCGATCTCTTGCAAGATCAGTGGCACGTAACGACCCGCCACTCACCGCTTACAGTTGCGGGGGCAGCGCCGGAATGGCCCATTCAGGCGGCACCGGCTTCCCGTCTTAGCTTCCACGTCCAATCCGACATGCAAGAACCTCGACATCACACCCGATAAACCCTTTTTCGCCTCAGTCAATTAGCACATATAGAATTCTTTATATGTTGACGGTCACGCCTGCAATTCGACATCCCAATACAGCCAATCGATCCAGCTTTGGTGGAGATAATTGGGCGGAAATCGTCGGCCATGGCCCTGTAATTGCCATGAGGTGGGCCGAAATGGTGGTGCGAATAATCGCATTTGCGCCTGCTCTGGCGTGCGTCCACCCTTTTTCAAATTGCATGAAGAGCAAGCAGTGGTGACATTTTCCCAACAGGTGCGCCCGCCCAGACGGCGGGGGATGACATGGTCAAAGGTCAGTTCGCGCGCGGACCCGCAATACTGGCATTGAAAGCGGTCGCGCAGGAACAGGTTGAAACGGGTAAAGGCGGGAAATTGGGATGGCCGCACATATTGCCTGAGCGCCAGCACGCTGGGGATTTTCATCGTCTGCGTGGGCGAATGGATTTCGCGTTGATAGCTATCGATAATATCGACACGGTCGAGAAACACCGCCTTTACCGCCGTTTGCCACGGCCATAGGCTGAGCGGATAGTAACTGAGCGGTGCATAGTCGGCATTCAGCACCAGTGCCGGACATTGCTCCGGGTGCCGTGCCAGGTCAGGGTGGAACATGGTCCTTTCGCTGCCTCAATCATTCGTCAACCCGCGGCCTATGCCTCCAGCGTGTGACAAGCTCATTACAGCCTAACATCTTTCTCCGCGTCAAGGGGGCAATTTAGGCTGAACAGATTATCGAGGGACTCCTAACTGGCACCCCCCTTGCGGGCAGGCGCGATCAGGGGGATGAACGGCGGATCATGCTTGCCACCCGCTTTGCCCCTTCGCCCACCGGTTTGCTGCATCTGGGCCATGGCTATTCTGCGCTCGTCGCCCACGATCTGGCGCGGCGGCTGGGCGGGCGCTTTCTGCTGCGTATCGATGATATTGATGGCGGGCGCTCACGCCCCGAATATCGCGCTGCGATTGATGACGACCTGCGCTGGCTGGGATTAAATCCTGATGCCCCGCCGGTCATCCAGTCCGAGCGGATAGCTCATTACGCCCGTGCGCTAGGACGCTTGGCCGACGACGGGCTGGCCTATCCGTGTTTTTGCACCCGGGCCCAGATTGTGGCGGAAGTGGCGGCGAGTGCGGCGGCCCCGCACCATACTGACGCTGCACTCTATCCTGGCACCTGTCGCCGTCTGGATGCGGCAACCCGCAAGCGCTGGCTTGTCGAACAGCGCCCGCATGCCTGGCGGCTCGACATGGCCAAAGCAGTGAAACAGGCTCCAGGTTTAGAATGGAGCGACGGTGATGGCATCGCCCATATCGCTGATCCGGCAGCCCATGGCGATGTGGTGCTGGCGCGGCGTGATGCGGCCAGCGCCTATCATCTGGCATCGAGCCTAGATGATGCCGCCATGGGCATCAGCCATGTCGTGCGCGGCGCTGACCTGATTGCGGCAACCGCCATTCACCGACTGTTACAGGCGCTATTGGGACTGCCAACTCCGATTTATGTCCATCATCGCCTGATTGCCAATGGTGCGGGCCAGCGCCTCGCCAAACGCGACGATGCCGCCAGTCTCGCGGCGATGCGCGACGCCGGGGTTGATCCGGCAAAACTGGTTGCGGCTCTGCGCGACGGGCGATTACCGCTTGGCTATAACTGGATCCGGGACTAGATTGCTGGATTATGCAATGGATCATCATCCCCCTAATCGTCGTGGCTGCGGGGTTTGTCCTGTTCAGTCTGGCACGCGGCCTCTATTACTTCACAAAGTCGGGCAAAGCCGTGGACAGCAGTGCCGGAGAGAATGGGGGCCCGAGCGAGATGCAGCTGATGCAAAACAAGATGATGGTTGCGCGGATTAAATGGCAGGCGATTACCATCATCCTGCTGGTGATTATGGGCCTGTTTGCGGCCAGCAAATAATCGGGGTTTTTGGGGTCAATGGTCCGGCTTAACCGCATCTATACACGCACCGGTGATGCCGGAACCAGCGGGCTGGTTGATGGCTCGCGCTTGGCAAAAGATGATGTGCTGTTCGCTGCGATTGGCGATGTCGATGAAGCCAACAGCCTGATCGGCTTTGCCAGTTTGGCATTGGATGATGCGGCCATGGTGGCGCGGTTGAAGGTTATCCAGAATGATCTGTTTGATCTGGGGGCTGATATTGCGACGCCAGCGGGTGAAGGGCCAGATCCGTTTGCGCCTGCTGAAGTGGCGCTGCGCGTGATAGCCAGCCAGGTAGACCGGCTGGAGTCGGAAATCGACGCGATGAATAAATCGATTGCGCCGCTGGCCAGTTTCATTTTGCCCGGTGGCAGCGAAGGCGCAGCGCGGCTCCATCTGGCTCGCACCGCCACCCGGCGGGCGGAACGCAGTGCGTTCGCGGCCAATGCGCGCCGCGCCCTCAATCCGGTGGCACTCGCCTATCTCAACCGCTTGTCCGACTGGCTGTTCGTGGCGTGTCGCGCCGCCAATGGCAATGGCGCGGATGACGTGCTGTGGGTGCCGGGGGCATCGCGCGGGCAATAGGCTAGAGATTGTTGAGGTTGGCGGGCAACATCCTGCGGAAACCCTTTTCGGGAATGACGAAGTGGGGAAATTCAATTGTTGTCGTTTGAATGTCAACACAACCTAGGGTGTTCTCTCTTGCGCTTCCCCTAGGCCAAGGCCTAGCGCGTGTCTTTCCGCGATTTTGCAAGCCGTAAGATGTTTGCGTCTACCTCACGCCAAACCGGGATAGCAATGCAGCGATGTTGAAGTCGCCCGGACCGTCATCTTTTACGATACCGTCGGGTGTACTTCTGAAAAGTGCATTGAGCACAATGTGCCTGTCTGTTTCGGTAGCGGCGTTCTCTCGAGTGAGCGCGAGGTAGGTGGTCGTCATCACCGCACGCTCCTCCGCGTCGTTGCGCAGATGGTGTTCGCTCAAATAGAGCTTTGTCAGAATTCTACCAATCCAAAGGCCAAGTGTGCTGATAATCGCCAAACCGCCGGACACAACGATGTATAACGCTGGATTCGCAGTCGCCTTAAGCAGAAAATAAGCTGCTATCGCAAATGTCAAAGCCAAGATCAAAGCTGAAAGCGGGAAAAACCAGTATAGTCGTCTTCTAGCGTTGTCTTCTGCAATTTTGTGGTTATCCGCTTTATCCCGCCAGTATTTAACAGGCGCTTGCAGCTGCATGGTCTCTTCAAATGCACGCTGTACCGCGCGGATGGCATAGATTGCATCCAACTGTTGCTGGCCAAGCGCCTTCTGCTGGCTCTCCCAAATGGACCGCCCTCGTCGTAAAGCGCGCTTTCCAATCGTCAGCGCAAGTTTCGACATTTTGCGCCATTCGTTGTCGCGACCCGTGTCGTTAGATCGAAGTTCAGCCATGAGGTTGCTGGCTGAAGCTTTTGTGTTTGCGCGCTCAGACTTCAACCGCTGTGCCAGCGCTGACGATTGTTCAAATGCCGGAAATATCGATAACAACACTCCCAGCAACTGATTCTGATTTCTGATGTTTGCGAAATCTAACTTATTGATAATAAAAGCATAAGCAGCTGCGGCACCGTCATCACCAGCCAACTCTCGAACATCTAAAACCGATTGACCAATTTCAGACGTTGACGGCAAGATCGGACCACGTGCCCCGTTAAACATCGACCCCATTTCCGCTCTAATGGCATCGAGGCCGTGCCCATTTGCTTGGTAATTTCGCGATGAGTTGCGAATGCTGGACAGGTGCGATTGCACATGGGTTCCGACACCGAAGATGTTCGTGGTATCGATTTCCGGACGTAACCATTGCCATGCCGACAACTCGGCGTCGATCCAACGATCAAGTTCTGCCCATGAGGCAAGCGATAGTGATGCGCCTTCGTCGCTCATCACTATTTGAATTGGTGCCTCGTCGCTCATCCCTCATCCATTTCTTCGGGCCTACCTTATCTAGTTCCTAAGCTTCTGCAGCTCACACTGATCGCACTCCGGCGCGTTCCAGCTCCGGGCCCAGCCGCCGGGTCAGCCAATACCACCACATTTTGAAATCAGCAGCCAGACTCCACAGCGGATAAGTAAAGGTCGCGGGACGGTTATGTTCGACCGCAAAATGGGCGACCCAGGCAAAGAAATAGCCTGCAACCGGCATCGCTGCCAGCATCCCCCATCGCCCCGTGACCAGTCCGGCGATACCCAACAGGACAACCAGACTGGTCCCCAGATAATGCAATGCGCGGGTATGCCGCTTGGCATGTTCGCCCAGATAATAGGGCCAGAACTCCGCAAAGCTGGTGATCGTCCGTTTGGCCATCGTCTCTCTCCGTCTTACACAGAATATGGCACAGCGGTTGCTATAGCAAACATCCCCCACTAGCCATCATTTGCAAACGAGGGGAATAGCACATGCAACCACTGGGCTGGGTATCGCTGTCGGGCTATTTTTTGCTGATGCTGGGCATCGGCTTTTACGCTTGGCGCAAGGCACAGGCGACGGCACAGGGCTATATGCTCGGCGGGCGCGACCTCGGCCCGGCGGTGACTGCGCTGTCGGCCGGGGCCAGCGACATGTCGGGCTGGCTGTTGATGGGGTTGCCGGGCGCCGTATTTTCTCAAGGGCTGGCAGCCGCGTGGATCGGGATTGGCCTGACCATCGGCGCTTATATGAATTACCGCATCGTCGCGCCGCGCCTGCGCACCTATACCCAATTGGCCAACGACGCGATCACCATCCCCGACTTTCTGGAGGAAAGGTTCGGTGATACCAGCCGCCTGCTGCGAGTCATCGCCGCGCTCGTCATCATCGTCTTTTTCACCCTCTATTGCAGCGCGGGCATGGTCGCTGGCGGCAAGTTTGCGGTCAGCGCGCTCGGGCTAGATTATCTGGCCGGACTAGCTTTGGCTGCGGGAGTGGTGGTCATTTACGTGCTGTTCGGTGGCTTTTTGGCGGTCAGCCTGACCGACTTTGTCCAAGGCTGCATCATGGTCATCGGCCTGGTCCTCGTGCCGCTGGTAGCAATCAGCCAGATCGGCGGATGGGGAGCCATCGCCAGCGGCCTTGCAGCGACAGAGGCAACCCGAGGACTGGTGAGCGGAACACTGAGCAACTGGCTGACCGGCACCTCGATCATCGGCATCATCAGCGCGGCGGCCTGGGGCCTTGGCTATTTTGGCCAGCCGCACATCATCGTGCGGTTTATGGCGATTCGCCGTGTCGAGGATTTACCCTTGGCCCGCCGCATCAATATCGGCTGGATGGGGATCAGCCTAGCCGGGGCCATTGCCACCGGCCTCATCGGCGCGGTGTGGGTCGCGCAAGGCCATGGCGCGGTCGGCGACCCTGAAACCATCTTTATCGTCTTTGCCAAAACCCTGTTCCACCCGCTGGTCACTGGCTTTCTGCTTGCCGCGATACTGGCCGCGATCATGTCAACCATTTCATCGCAATTACTGGTCACCGCCAGCTCGCTTGCCGAAGACATCTGGCGCGGGGTTATCCGTCCGTCGGCCAGCGAAGCGTCGGTAGTGGCGATCGGTCGCGCCTCGGTGCTCGGTGTCGCAGCACTTTCCGCATTACTCGCGATGAACCCAAACAGCAGCATCCTTAGCCTCGTGGCGAATGCCTGGGCCGGATTTGGCGCGGCCTTTGGCCCACTGATTATTGCGTCCTTGTGGTGGCGCGGCACGACGAAATGGGGAGCACTGGCTGCCATGGTCAGCGGCGCGGCCACGGTGATTGTCTGGATTATGCTCGGCTGGTCAGAGCAAATCTATGAAATTGTCCCCGGCTTTGCCGTCGCCAGTCTGGCCCTGTGGCTGGTCAGTCTGTTCACCGCAAAGCCCGACGCGGAGCATATGGCGCTATTTGGCCGGGCGGCTGACGCGGCGCGTGGCGCATAACAATGGCCTGCGTCAAAGCCGAACCTACCTCACCCTTAGCTGCGAATATTCTCTTTCCTACTGAGGCCCCGCTATGGTTCAATAGAGCATGATGGATTCGCTCGCCCCGCCGCGTCGGCCTGCGGCCCGCCAATGCTTGCATTGGGGGAAGGGCAAGGAAAGTGCGAAAGGCCAGAAAAGAACGCGCTAGCCCTTGGGCTAGAGCCTGCCCCGGCGAAGGCCGGGGGGAAGCGAGAAAAGGCGCGCTAACGCGACAAAGGAGACAACCAATGTATGAACTAGCGCAACTTTTGTCACTTTAGGCGGGATTACTAATGGAGTTTTAATTTCAACATTCGCGAAATAGTGTTTGCCGCCAGCGGGATGCGAATGTTAAAATCACTCCACTCGACAGTGCGCGCCAACAGGATTAGCATTGCCGCAATCGCCATTTTACCATCGCCGGAGCATAATCATGGCCACAGCACTCAAAATTTCGAACATTTCCGACATCGAATGGGCGGCGCGACAGGAGCTCGCCTCCTGCTACCGCATCTTTGCGATGTTCGGTTGGGACGAGATGATCTTCAACCACATCACGGTAAAACTGGATGATCAGGACGGGGCGTTCCTCATCAACCCCTATGGCATGCATTTCAGCGAAGTCACCGCGTCCAGCCTAGTCAAGATCGACATCGACGGTAACAAGCTGGACGCCGACAATCCATGGCACGTCAACCGCGCCGGCTTTGTCCAGCACGGCCTGTTCCACCGCCATCTGCCCGACGCGCATGCTATCATCCATACACACACCACTGCGACCATGGCGGTCTGCTCGCTTGAAGGCGGCCTGCAACCGACCAATTTTTATGCCTGCAACTTCATCGGCCAGCTTGGCTACCATGATTTTCAGGGGGTCACGGTGCGCGACGACGAAGGACCAGCGCTGCTCAAAAGCCTGGGCGACAAGCGCATCCTGATGCTGCGCAACCACGGCCCGGTGGTGATGGGCAAGACATTGCCCGAAGCCTTTGTCAAATATTGGGCGCTGCAACGGGCCTGTGAAATACAGATGGCGACGCTGTCAATGGCGGGGGCGATGGGCCAGCCGATCCTAGTCGGTGATGATGTCATTGCGGTGCACCAGCGCGATCTTCATCAAGCGCAGATTTCCGGGGGCAGTGGCCGCGCCGAGTTCGACGCCATGGTCCGCCGTGTCGACAAAATCGACAGCAGTTGGCGGGTTTAAGCCGCGCTCGTTTACGAGCGGGAAAGGTCGAAGAGAATCACCGCTTTCACCGTCAATGACCGCCCCGTGCGCTATCGCATGGACCCGCTAACCCCGCTGCTCTATGCGCTGCGCGAAGCGTCGAACCTGACCGGCACCAAATATGGCTGCGGGACCGGGGATTGCGGTGCCTGCACCGTTGATATTGATGGCGATGCGGTGCGTTCCTGCCAGATCAGCATCGCCGATTGCGAAGGGCGTTTTGTCACCACAATCGAAGCCCTGTCGCCCGACCGCAGCCATCCGGTGCAACAGGCATGGGCGGTTGAACAAGTCACCCAATGCGGCTTTTGCGAACCGGGGATGATTATGGCCATCGCAGTGCTGCTCAAGAAAAACAGCAACCCCAGCGATGCAGATATCGAAGCCGCAATCACCAATATTTGTCGCTGCAGCATCTATCCGCGAGTCAAACCGGCGATCCGCCGTGCCATCCGTATCGCACGCGGTGAAGACCGGACGGCTGCTGCCCCGCCTCCTGGCATCCGCCCCGCCGATGCTGCGCGTGTGGTTCCCGCACTGACGCCTAGAGAATGACGGGGGAGAATGAAGCGGTAAAACAAACAAACTAGAGCCACTTTTGATTCCACTAGTGACCGGCCATTCATCTGTGGCTAATCAGCGCCAACCGAAAAGGATCAGGCCATGACCACAACAACTCCCCGCTTCGCTGCACTGACCGCTATTGCCTTCGTTACCGGATATGGTTTGATCCTCGCCAGCCCTGCGTCGGCACAGGATGCCGATCAGGCCAGTGGCGGTGCTACAACCGCCCCGCTCAATGATGGCACGTTGCGGGTCAACCAAGTGGTCGTTTACGGCGATGATCCATGCCCCCCGTCTGTGGGCGAAGATATTGTCGTGTGTGGGCGGCTGGCAGAAGATGACCGTTATCGTATCCCGGTTGAACTGCGCGGCAACCCCAATGATCCGCAACGCGAAAGCTGGACCTCGCGGGTGCAATCGCTCGAACGGGTCGGTCGCTTTGGCACCGACAGTTGCTCTCCCGTGGGGGCGGGCGGCTTTACCGGCTGCTCGCTCGACCTGATCAATAACGCTTATGCCGAACGGGCACAGGCCCAAGGAACCGACTGGACTGACGCGGTTGCGACTGCACGGCGCGAACGGGTCGAAGGGTTCGATGCAGAAGCCGAGGAGATCGAGGCGCAAGTTACCCTCGACGAAGCGGCTAGGGTCGCCCGCGAACAGGCCGCAGCCTCATCTGCCAGCTCCGAAACCGAAACCGATCCCGATCCAGCGCCCCTGCCATCACCATTGGCCGCTCCGCCACGCGGCTAGTGGTCCGGCAAAACCCGCTCAATCGTCAACCTGAGCCGCGATCCATTCGCTGATTTGTGCGTCGAGCACGTCCATCGGCACCGGGCCTTGCGACAAAACCGCATCGTGAAAGCTGCGCAGATCAAACCGGCCAGCCAGTTCGCGCTGGGCCCGTTCCCTGAGGGCGCGAATGCGTAACTCGCCGATTTTATACCCCAGAGCTTGGCCAGGCCAGCTGATATAACGGTTCACTTCCGCTTCGATATTGGCGTCGCTAAGCGCACTGTTGTCGCGCATAAAATCAATTGCTTGCTGCTTGCTCCAGCCCATCGAATGAATGCCGGTATCGACGACTAGGCGGCAGGCCCGCCACATCTCATAGGACAGCCGCCCCATGTCGGCCTCGGGCGTGTCATACAGACCCATTTCGATGCCGAGGCGCTCGCTATACAGGCCCCATCCTTCGACAAAGGCGGTAAAGCCGGTAAAGTTGCGCCGCCACATCGGGATGGCCAGTTCCTGTTGCAGCGAAATCTGGTGGTGGTGCCCCGGCACCGCTTCGTGCAGCGACAGGGCCGGTATCTCCCACAACGGTCGCTGGTCCAGTTTTGATGTGTTGACGTAATAGATGCCGGCAATTCCGGCGCTCTGCGATCCTTGCGCATAATAGGCGGTGGTGGTTCCATCTGCGGTTTCTGCGGGTATTTCGCGGATGGTATAGGGCAGGCGGGGCAGGCGGGTGAACAGGCGCGGCATGAACCCGTCAATGCGCCGGGTGATCCGGGCGACGTGCATCATCAGCTCTTCGGGTGTTTGCGCATAATAGCGCGGGCTGGTGCGCAGTTCGTGGATAAAGGCTTCGCGGCTGGGATAGCCCGCAGCTTGTGCCACCACGGCCATTTCAGCCCGGATACGGGCCACTTCAGACAGACCGAGCTGGTGAATCTGCGCCGCCGTCATTTCGGTCGTGGTTTCCTGACGGATGCGAAAGGCATAATAGGCAGCGCCATTGGGCTGGGCCGAGATGCCAACCGATTGGCTGCAATGCGGGAGATACTCCTCGGCCAAATACTGCCGATGGTGCTCCAGCGCGGGGTTGATCGCCTCGCGGATGATCCGGCGGGCCTGCTCGCGCATCTCCAGCCATTGCTCAGCGCTGACATCGACTGGCGCGGTGCGGGTGAACGGACTGAAATAGCGCGATTGATCGGGGTCGGGAGCAATCAGGCCACTGATAGCGCGTTCGCTGCTGCCCAACACAGTGCAGGGCAAGACATAGCCTTGAGCGACAGCCATCCGGGTAATCGCCAGAGATTCCGCGTTGATTTGGGGATATTGGGCGATCCGCGCCAAGTAGCTGCGATAATCGGCGGCATTGTTGAATGGCAGGCCGTCGGCCAATCCGGCAAAGCTCTGGTGCCAGCCGGCATAGGTTGTGAACAGCATCATTCGCTGGCCAAAGCCGTTGCCTTCAACCATTTCGGCCAACTGACGTCGCATGATGGAACGGTTGGTGCGGTCAGCGGCGGATAATTGATCCGGCGCGATGGCGTCGAGCCGGGCCAGCATCGATTGGGCGGCGGCGGCGCGGCGGTCGGCAGCGGCTAGGCTGGGGTCGCTGACCTGATCGTCATAATCGCGCACTCCCAATGCGGTGGCATATTCGGGATTCTCGCGCAGCAGCCAGCCTTCATAGTCGCGTTGCAGGGCGGCAAAATCCTCAGCCGCGCTCGCCTGCGAGCGGGAAAGGCCCGACAAATCAGCCGGACTGGCCTCTACCGGACTGGCCGCTGCCGCCAGCGGCATCACCGCCAAAGCGCAAACACCGAGCGCAACCAAAAACTGTTTTAGCATCCTTTGCTCTCCCTACCGTGACTGGAGCGCATTATCCTCTATTTGAGCGATTTCAAGTGGAATGGAACATTCCACGGCTCGGAAATCGCGGCAAGAGAATGTGCGTGCGATTTCAAGTCAGGTGGAACTTGTTGTGATCTTTCCCACGTCTTCCTCGTCATTCCCGCCCTTCGACTGCCTGCAAGGCAGACGCTCCGGATACCTAAAGTGACAAAAGTTGCGCTAGTTCGTGGGTCGACTGTCTCCTTTGTCGCGTTAAGTGTTTTCGCTTCCCCTAGCGCAAGCGCTAGCGCGGTTTCTCTGGCTTCCCCTAGGCCAAGGCCTAGCGCGGGTGACGGGGCGAGCAAAACCATCATGCTCTATTGAACCATAGCGGGGCCGCAGTAGGAAAGAGAATATTCGCAGCAGAGGGTGAGGTAGGTCCGGCTTTGACGCAGGCACTGGCTTCCCCTGGCGAAAAGGCCAGCGCTTTTGTTTTCCGCCTTTTCGAGCCGTCAGGCACCTGCGACTCGGGCGCGCCTCGGGCGCAATTTGACCCCAGGGAAAGCGAAGTTTTGCGCCAATTTATGGTTAATCGTCGGACCGCGACTGTGGTCATGGCGACTATTCCAAGTGAATTGCGGCGAACCGCCCTAAATATACGATGAACCGCGAGGAAATCGCGCTACCCAAATTGACGCCGCCGCCAGAGCGTGGATTCCTATGCATTAACAATAATATCGGGCCGACGGGGGTCGCATGGCAAGTATTTTTCCGCTTTCGCGGCACCAGGAGAACTATGGTTCGGTAACTGCAGCACCGCGTCTTGCGCGCTCGATGACGCTCCATGCATCAGCCGCCGTGGTGACTTTTGCCGGTCTGCAATTGGGCGGGGTCATCGTCCTTGCGGATCAGCCCGGCGCTCCTGCCCTGCCGTTTGTTGCGTTCGCGCTGTTGGTCATTATCGCCATCCCCTTTGCCCGTCGCTTGCAACGCCGTTGGCAGGGATTGGCACAATCTGCGCTGCCATCCAATGGCCTGCTCGCCAGTTTTCGTCAGGACCGCAGCCGCCTGTGGCGCTTGGCGCTGCTGGTGCCGGGCTTGTGGATCGGTGCCTATACTGTGGTGGCAGAGGCGACCCCGCTTTTCTGATTGCAGCTTGGCCCGCGCTTGGCCCATGTTGCGGTTGACCTAGACCAAAATACCAACGCATCAAATCATTGCCATAAGCGGCGAGTGTCGCAATATGCCTCTTTCAGCTTGTGTGGCATTGTGGTAATACAGTTGGCCTATGGCAGATAGCGATCCATTTGACTTGCCAGAGGGCTATGGCGGTGTTGGCCAGTCCCCTGGGCCAGCCGTGCCAGTCCAGCGGGCTATGGATGGTGCGCCGCGTCGCAAGACGCTGGACGAGCTGGAGGCCGAAGTTCACGCTGTGCGAAACGGTGCCGATGGCAGCAATGGTGGCGACCCGAAGCCCGCGCCGCCGCTTGCGCCCCCATCCAAATGGCACCGCCGCTGGAAATGGGCCAAACGCGGCCTAGCTGCCTTTGCCGTCCTGTTCACACTGACCGTCGCCTGGCTGGCATGGACCGCCCCGCTGTCCAAATCGCTTGAACCGATTGTTCCGCCACAAATGACCTTGGTCAGTGCAGAAGGGCGAGCGATTGCCCGCAATGGCGCGATTGTTGACGAGCCGGTCGATGCCACCAAATTACCGCGATATGTTATCGAAGCCTTCCTCGCCACCGAAGACCGGCGATTCTATAACCATTGGGGGATTGATCCCTATGGCATTGCCCGTGCGATGTGGACCAATCTGACCAGCGACAGCCGTCAGGGCGGCAGCACGATCACCCAGCAACTGGCCAAATTCACCTTTTTGAACTCCGACCAGACCTATAGCCGCAAGGCCCGCGAGCTGTTGATTGCATGGTGGATGGAGGCCTGGCTGAGCAAGGACGAAATCCTCTCCCGCTATCTCTCGAACGCTTATTTTGGCGACAATGTTTATGGCCTGCGCGCAGCATCGCTGCATTATTTCTATCGCCAGCCCGAACGGCTAACCCTTAGTCAGGCGACGATGCTAGCGGGGCTGGTCAAGGCACCATCGCGGCTCGCCCCGACCCGCAACCTGCGGGCAGCGCACCAACGCCAGCGCATCGTCATCGCCGGAATGGTTGATGCCGGGTATTTGACGCCAGCTCAGGCGGCCCGGGTGCGGCTGGCAGACATTGACCATCGCGCCACCGGCAGCCTGCCAAGTGGAACCTATTTTGCCGATTGGGCGATGCGCGAAGCTCGCGATACTGTCGAGCCGGGCTATCGCGATGTGCTGGTGACGACGACGCTCAATGCCCGATTGCAAGATATCGCCCGCCGCGTCACGGCACGCGCTGGGCTGGGTCGGGCGCAAGTGGCGCTGGTCGCGATGCGCCCCAATGGCGAAGTGGTCGCGATGATTGGCGGTCGCAACTATGCCGAAAGCAGTTTCAACCGGGCGACCCAGGCGCTGCGCCAGCCCGGCTCGACCTTCAAGATCGCTGTTTATCTGGCGGCCTTGCGCGCGGGGATGACCCCTGCAATGATGGTCGACGATATTGCTATCAGCGATGGCGATTATCGACCGGCCAACTATGGTGATCGTTATCGCGGGCGGATCACCCTGCGCCAAGCCTTTTCCCAGTCGAGCAATGTCGTAGCAGTGCGCCTCTATCAACAGCTAGGCGGGGCAGCCGTGCGCGCCGCTGCCCGCGATCTTGGGATCACCAGTCCGATTGCAGACAATGCCAGTAGCGCATTGGGTAGTTCAGGGGTCACGCTTATCGAGCTTACCGCCGCCTTTGCCACCATTGCCGGTGACTACGGACCGATTGCCCCGCACGCCATCGACCAACAAGAACCCGGCTTTATCGCCAGCTTGTTCGACGGGCGCAGCAGCCTGCCGTCCAGCCATCGCAGCGCGATGCTCGACCTATTGTCCAGCGTGATTGATGAGGGCACCGGGCGCGCGGCCCGTCTCGCGATTCCTGCCTTTGGCAAAACCGGCACCACTCAGGACAGCCGCGATGCCTTGTTTGTCGGATTTGCCGGTGATCTGGTGGTCGGGATATGGATCGGCAACGATGATAACAGCCCTCTGCGCGGGATGACCGGTGGCGGTGAACCCGCCCGGATCTGGCGCGCATTCATGGCCGAAGCACTTCCGGGCGCTGCCCCGCGACCGCGACGGCCACAGCCAGAGCCAGAGCCAAGCCCTGATCCAGGTGAGGCGATTTTTGACGATCTGCCGATTGATTTTGGGGAACCAGAAATCCGGTTCGACCCCGAAAAGGGCGTCGCGATCGACACCCGGATCGGCCCACTCGATGTTACTATCGACAGCGATGGGGTATCGGTGCGCCCCCAAGGCGACAAACCCATCCAGCGCTAGTGGAGTGATTTCAACATTCGCATCCTGTTGGCGGCAAATCCGGTTTCGCGAATGTTGAAATTAAAACTCCACTAGAAAACCAGCCGCGTCGGCCTGCCGACGGGAAAGGCCAGACAAGATAGCGTAGCTAGGGACCCTCCATCAAGGCCGGGGTGCCAAGCGATAGAGGCGGCCCTCGCCGCGATTGCCGCCATCACCGAGCAGCCAGATCGCGCCGTCGCTGCCCTGCGCCACCGCCCGCACCCGAAACCCCATGTCCCAGCGGTCTAACTGACGGGCGCTGCCTCCATCCAGTTCGACCCGGATCAGCGCGGTGCCACCTAGCGCCGCGATAAAGGCATTGCCGCGCCATGCGGGAAAGATGTCGCCCGAATAAATCATCAGGCCAGCCGGAGAGATTGCCGGATTCCACCACAGTTGCGGTGCGACAAAACCGTCACCACTGGCGTGATCGGGAATGTCCCGGCCGTCATAATGGTCGCCATTGGACACGGCGGGATAGCCATAATTTGCGCCGCGCTGGATCAGATTAAGCTCATCGCCGCCCTCTGGTCCCATTTCCAACTCCCACAGCCGGCCATCCTCGGCAAAGGCAAGGCCAAGCGGGTTGCGGTGGCCCAGCGACCAGATCTGACTGCGCACCGCCCCTGCAGCTGCGAACGGATTGTCGGGCGGTGCCGCGCCGCTGTCGGTCAAGCGCAGGACTTTGCCCAGATTGCTGTCCAGATCTTGGGCCGGAGCAAATTTCTGGCGCTCGCCCGAGCTGATGTAGAGCATGCCATCAGGACCAAAGGCGATGCGGTGGCCAAAATGGCCCCAGCCGCTGACGAACGGCACCTGCCGCCAGATCGTCTGCAAGCCTTCCAGCCGGGTCATGTCATCGGACAGGCGGGCGCGCCCGACTACTGCGCCCTTACCGCCCGCCCCTTGCTCTGCCCAGCTAAGGTAGACGAGGCGATTGGCGGCAAAATCCGGGTGCAGCACGACATCGCCCAATCCGCCATCGTCGCCCACTGCAACCGCTGGCACACCGGCAATGGCGCTCACTTCGCCATCAGGCTGCCACAGCATCAGCCGCCCTGATTTTTCGGTAATCAGCGCAAAAGCTGTGCCGGGAATAAAGGCAATCGCCCACGGGTCGTCAAAATCAGCAATCGGGGTCAGCACGAATGGCGCACGGGTAAAGGGCAGGCCATGGATATTTCCGGCATTTGCCGGTGCCGGCGAAGCCAGTGATTCGCCGGAAAGCGACGAACAGGCGGCAAGCAGCCCCGCAACTGCAATTGCCGACAATGGGTGACGAACGGACATTGGCAAAACCTTTCTTCAATCTGCAAGCGCCCCGTCGATACATGGCGAAACACAGCCCCTCTCGCAAGGGGGATTGCACTGCCCACACAGCTTTGCTTGCGCTTCGGTGCGAACCCCCCTATAGGCAGCGCTGCTTCCTGACATCGTGAGAGGTTCGGCAGCGTCCTAGCAGCAGCTTGGGCGCTTGACCCCGCATATCCGGCAGCCAAACATGACAAGGGTTTGAACCGACATGGCGGACATCGCCGACATCGCAGCATTGGTTGAGCCAGAGGCGCGGGCCTTGGGCTTGGATTTGGTGCGCGTACGCTTTCAGGGCGGCGATGATCTGACCCTGCAAGTTATGGCGGAACGGCCCGACAGCGGCCAGTTGAGCATCGCCGATTGCACCAATTTGTCGCGCCGCCTGTCCGACCTGTTTGACCAGCTTGAGGCCGACGGCAAAGACCCGATGGATAAAGCCTATCGCTTAGAGGTCAGCTCGCCAGGGATTGACCGGCCGCTGACCCGGGCCAAGGATTTTGCCGCTTGGGTTGGGCATGATGCGCGGGTGGTGCTGACCATAGGGGTTGTCCCGCCAGAGCATGTCGGGCTGGGTGATGGCGCTCGCAAGAACCTGTCGGGCGAATTGCTCGGGGCTGACGGCGACATCGTCACCATCGCTGACCGCAAGGCAGGCCCGATTAGTTTTGCTATCGCCGATCTGGCCGATGCCAAGTTGATTTTGACCGATCGGTTGATCGCTGCCACCCGTCCACTTGATACGACTGGCGCGGACGACATCGAAATATTTCACGATACTATTCTAACAGAGGATTAAACACCTATGGCCAATGCCATTTCCGCCAACCGCGCAGAATTGCTCGCTATCGCCAACAGCGTGGCGACAGAAAAGCTGATCGACAAGGCAATCGTCATCGAGGCGATCGAAGAAGCGATCCAGCGCGCCGCCCGCGCACGCTTTGGTCAGGAAAACGACATTCGTGCCAAACTCGACCAGGAGACCGGTGACTTGCGCCTCTGGCGTGTCGTCGAAGTGGTTGAAGAGGTTGAGGATTATTTCAAGCAGGTCGACAAGATTCGCGGTGCAGAATTGCAGGCCGGGGCGGTTGTCGGTGACTTTATCGTTGACCCACTGCCCGCCATTGATCTGGGTCGGATTGACGCCCAGTCGGCCAAGCAGGTGATTTTCCAGCGGGTCCGTGAAGCCGACCGCGAACGCCAATTTGAAGAATATAAGGATCGCGGCGGCGAATTGATCACCGGCATCGTCAAGTCGGTCGAGTTTGGCCACATCATTGTCAATCTGGGCCGCGCCGAGGGGGTCATTCGCCGCGATCAGCAGATTCCGCGCGAAATGGTGCGTATGGGCGACCGCATCCGCGCCATCATCATGAAGGTTGTCCGCGAAACCCGTGGACCGCAAATTTTCCTGTCGCGCGCCCACCCCGACTTCATGAAGAAACTGTTCGCACAGGAAGTTCCGGAAATCTACGACAACATCATCGAGATCAAGGCTGCGGCCCGCGACCCGGGCAGCCGTGCCAAAATCGGGGTCATCAGCTATGACAGCAGCATCGACCCGGTTGGTGCCTGTGTCGGGATGAAGGGCAGCCGGGTTCAGGCCGTGGTCCAGGAATTGCAGGGCGAAAAGATCGACATCATCCCGTGGAGCGAAGACATCGCGACCTTTGTTGTCAATGCGCTGCAACCAGCGACGGTCAGCCGCGTCATCCTCGACGAGGAAGAAGGCCGCATCGAAGTCGTGGTGCCCGACGATCAGCTGAGCCTCGCCATTGGGCGGCGCGGGCAAAACGTCCGGCTCGCCAGCCAGTTGACCGGACGCGCCATAGACATCATGACCGAAGCCGATTCGAGCGAAAAGCGGCAACGCGAGTTCATCGAACGGTCGCAGATGTTCCAGGAAGAGCTGGATGTCGATGAAACCCTGGCCCAGTTGCTGGTCGCCGAAGGGTTCAGCGAGATGGAGGAAGTCGCCTTTGTCACGCCAGAAGAACTGGCGGGCATCGAAGGGTTCGACGAAGATCTGGCGGCAGAATTGCAAAGCCGCGCCCAAGAAGCACTGGACCGCCGTGAAGCCGCCGCCCGCGAGCTGCGCCGCTCGCTTGGGGTCGAAGATGCGCTGGCCGAAATGCCGCACCTTAGCGAAGCGATGTTGGTCACGCTGGGCAAGGTCGGGATCAAGACGCTCGACGATCTAGCTGACCTCGCCACCGATGAACTGATCGCCAAAAAGCGCAGTGAGCCGCGCCGTGGCGGCAAGGAACGGCCAGAGGACAAGGGCGGGGTGCTGGCCGAATATGGCTTGACTGAAGAACAGGGCAATGAAGTCATCATGGCGGCACGCGCCCATTGGTTTGAAGATGACGCGCCAGTTGATAATGGGCCCGTTGGTAATGGGGAGGCCGCTCATGCGGACCCCGCACAATGATCCCCAACTGACATCGCAACCCGTAGGGGCTGAGCAAGCCCTCGCTCCGCTTGACGGCGGGGATGGAGAGGCGCGTCCGGAACGCCTTCGCGCTAGCGATGTGGCGTCACAGGAACGCCCGCGCAGGCGCGATGTGGCGGGACAAGGCCGTCGTCGCGCTAGCGATGTGGCGTCACAAGAGCGCCGTTGCATCTTATCTGGTGAGCATGATGCGCGGGGGGCACTGGTGCGTTTGGCGCTATCGCCCGACGGACAGTTGCTCCCCGACATCATGGCCCGTGCGCCGGGACGAGGGGCGTGGATTGGCGTCGATCAAGACACTTTGGCGGTCGCGATCAGCAAGGGAAAGCTGAAAGGCGCTGTGGCTCGGGCGCACAAGGGTGCCACAGTCCAGATAGCTAGTGATCTGCCGCAACAAATTGCCGCCGCATTCCAGCGCCATTTTCTAGCGCAACTGGGCCTTGCCGCCAAATCCGGGGTGCTGATAATCGGCGCTGAGCGCATCGATCAAGCGGCGCGTTCGGGCAGGGTCGCTTTGCTGGGCCATGCGGCTGATGCCGCCGAAGACGGGCGGCGCAAACGCGACCAAAGCTGGCGCGTCGGGGAAGAACGGGAGGGCAGCACCCTGTGTGGGGTCATTCTGCCGGTGGACCGCAGCACCCTGTCTGTGGCATTGGGCCGCGACAATGTTGTGCACATCGCGATTACCGATAGCGCTTGGGCAGAACGGATTAAAGTGTTGCTTGACCGCTGGCACCGATTTGCAGGATCGGCTAGTGGCTCGGCGGGGCTCACTGAATCGCAAGAGTGCAACCCGGTTATCGCCACCGTATCGGGCGATAGTGATAGTGCCGTTTAGAGGATTATATTAGGCCAATGAGTATCGATGAGTCCGAAAAGCCAACCCTGACGCGCAAGCCGCTTGGCCTGAAGCGTACGGTGGAGGCTGGCCAAGTCCAGCAGCAATTCAGCCACGGTCGCAAGAATACCGTCGTGGTTGAGGTCAAGCGCCGCCGTTTTTTGGCAAAGCCCGGCGAAACTGCGCCAGAAGCAGCGCCAGAGCCGGTGCCGGTAGCCCAGGCCGTAGTGCCTGTTGCGCCGCCACCCGCGCCAGCGCCAAAACGGACCCCAGCTCCCGATAGTCTGGAGTTGCGTCAGGAACGCCAGACGCGGATGTTGAGCGAAGCCGAAGGCGCACGTTTGAGCTCGCTTGAAGAAGCAAGCCGCAGAGAAGAACGCGAACGCATCAGCGCCAGCGAAGCGGGACGCCAAAAGGCCGAGACAAAACGCCAGTCCGAAGACGATGCAGCGACAAAGGTCGCTCCCACCGCCGGTCAGTCGCAAGAGGATCCGGAGACGGCGACATCCTTTGCGCCAGAAGACGCAGCGAAGCCCGCAGATGAGGAAGCACCAGCCCCGCGTGACACAGGTAATCGCGTTCCAGCGCCGCGCCGCTTTACCCCGGTTGAAGCTCCCAAGCGGCCCGAACCCAAAGCGCCATCACGCGACAAGCGCCCCCCTGACAATCGTCGCCAGTCCGGCAAGCTGACGGTCAGCCGTGCGCTTGGCGATGATGACGGCGCACGCGCACGCAGCCTTGCTGCGCTGAAACGGGCGCGCGAAAAGGAACATCGCCGCGCCGCTGGCGGGTCTTCGCAACCGCGTGAAAAACAGGTTCGCGAGGTTGTCGTCCCCGAAACGATTAGCGTGCAGGAACTGGCCAACCGGATGGCTGAAAAAGGCACTGATCTGGTCAAGGCTCTGATCAAGATGGGGATGCCTGTCACTATCAACGAGGCGATTGATCAGGATACGGCCGAACTGCTCGTCACCGAATTTGGCCACAATATCCAGCGCGTGTCGCAAGCAGATGTGGACATCAGCACCGATGGCGATGTCGATGATCCGGCGTCGTTACGGCCGCGCCCGCCGGTCGTTACCATCATGGGCCATGTCGACCATGGCAAGACTAGCCTGCTCGATGCTTTGCGGGGCACCAATGTGGTGTCGGGTGAAGCTGGCGGTATCACCCAGCATATCGGGGCCTATCAGGTCACAACCGCATCGGGAGCAGTCATCTGTTTCCTCGACACGCCGGGCCACGCTGCCTTTACCGAGATGCGGGCGCGCGGTGCCAATGTTACCGATATTGTCATTCTGGTGGTTGCCGCCGACGACGGCCTGATGCCGCAAACGATTGAAGCGATCAACCACGCCAAGGCGGCCGGGGTTCCGATGATCGTCGCGATCAACAAAATCGACAAGCCAGGTGCCAATCCGCAAAAGGTGCGCGAACGTCTGCTCGAACATGACATCATGGTCGAAGCGATGGGCGGCGATGTGCAGGACGTCGAAGTGTCTGCGCTCAAGGGCACCAATCTCGACAAGCTGATCAACGCCATCGCCAACCAGGCCGAAATCATGGAGCTAAAGGCCAATCCTGATCGCCCGGCAGTAGCCACCGTGATCGAAGCCAAGCTCGACAAGGGTCGCGGCCCAGTCGCAACGGTGCTGGTTCGGCGCGGGACGCTAAAGACCGGCGATATTTTCGTGGTCGGTTCGGAAAGCGGACGGGTTCGTGCGATGGTCGACGACAAAGGGAAACAGATCAAGGCAGCAGGACCGTCGGTTCCGGTCGAAGTGTTGGGGCTGAGCGGAATGCCTGCTGCTGGCGACACACTGACGGTCGTGGACAGCGAAGCGCGGGCACGTGAAGTTGCGGCCTATCGCGCCGAGCAAGCGACGCTCAAACGCACCGCCATGGCCCCAGCAAGCCTAGAAAACATGTTCTCTGCGCTGGAGGACAAGGCCAGGGTCATCGAATATCCCGTTGTCGTCAGAGCAGATGTGCAAGGCTCGGTTGAAGCGATCGTTACCGCCCTTAACAAGATTTCGAACGACGAAATCCGGGTGCGCGTGCTCCACGCAGGGGCCGGTGCAATCACCGAAAGCGACGTTATGCTGGCCAACGCGTCCAATGCGCCGATCATCGGCTTTAACGTTCGCCCCAATGCCAAGGCGCGCGTAGCGGCGACAATGCGGTCGGTGCGGCTGAAATATTTCGATGTCATCTATCATCTGACCGAAGACATCGCCAAGGAAATGGCCGGCGAACTGGGTCCGGAAATCATCGAAACCGTGGTCGGCCGCGCCGAGGTCAAAGAAGTTTTTCCTGCTGGCAAAAAGGACAAGGCAGCGGGTCTGCTTGTCCTCGAAGGGGTCATCAAAAAGGGCCTGCATGCCCGCGTCACTCGCGCCGATGTCATCGTCTCAAAGACGGTCATCGCTTCGCTGCGCCGGTTCAAGGACGATGTCGCCGAAGTGCGTGCGGGCCTCGAATGCGGGGTGTTGCTCGAAGGCACCAACGACATCAAGCCGGGCGATTTCCTCGAAACATTCGAGATCGAGGAACGCGAACGGACGCTATGATCTGGTTCCCCTCCCGCTTGCGGGAGGGGTTAGGGGTGGGCATGGCCTTATTCTTTGAGGTTCACAACGCTCGCTCCGCTCGCCCCACCCCCGCCCCCTCCCGCAAGCGGGAGGGGAGAGTATGAAAAAATGGCCAACGACCTGAACAGCAAGGGCCCATCCGTCCGCGTCTTGCGCGTTGGCGAGGAAGTGCGCCATGCCCTGTCCGCTGTGCTGGCACGCGGCGAGGCGCATGACGATGTGCTGGCCAGCCACCTCATCAGCGTCACCGAAGTGAGGATGTCGCCTGACCTACGTCACGCCACCGCGTTCGTGAAACCGCTACTCGGCAAGGATGAGGACGCGGTGCTCAAGGCGCTGCGGACCAACACCGCATTCCTGCAAAAAGCAGTCGCAAAATCCATCAAACTGCGCTTTGCCCCCAAGTTAAAGTTTCTTGCCGACGAAAGTTTTGATGAGAGCAGCCACATTGCCGCTTTGCTGCGTGATCCAAAAGTTGCGCAGGATTTGGGCGATAGCGTCGCCTGACGGCACTGGCATCTTGGCATGGCGGGCGATAGAGGGGCACCATGGCCAAACTTTATTTCTATTATGCCAGCATGAATGCCGGCAAATCGACCACCCTGTTGCAGGCTGATTTCAACTATCGCGAACGCGGCATGGCAACGATGCTGTGGACCGCCGCGCTGGACAATCGCTTTGATCTCGGCGCGATCACCAGCCGCATCGGCCTACAGCATCAGGCGCATCAATTCTCGCCAGACACCGATCTGTTCGCCGCAGTGATGGCGGAGCATGATCGGCTGAGTGAAACGGGGTGTCCCCTCGCTTGCGTGCTGGTCGATGAAGCACAATTCCTGACCAAGGAGCAGGTATTCCATCTCGCCCGGCTGGCCGACGAGCGCGACATCCCCGTCGTCTGCTATGGTCTGCGCACCGACTTTCAGGCGGAGTTGTTCCCCGGTTCCGCGGCCTTGCTCGGCATTGCCGACGCGCTCGTCGAACTCAAGGGGGTGTGCGAATGCGGGCGCAAGGCGACGATGAACCTGCGCGTCGATGCTACGGGCCACGCTGTTCTGGATGGCGCGCAGACCGAAGTCGGCGGCAATGACCGATATGTCGCGCTATGCCGCAAACATTTCATGGCGGCCCGCGCGCGGTGAACGAACCCGCCGACGCACCACTCCACGGCTGGATCATCCTCGATAAGCCGCTTGGTCTTGGCTCGACGCAAGGGGTGAGCGCAGTCAAGCGGGCATTGCGTGAGGGCGGCTATGCCAAGGTCAAGGTCGGCCATGGCGGCACCCTCGACCCGCTCGCGACCGGCGTGTTGCCGATTGCCCTGGGCGAGGCAACCAAGCTCGCGGGGCGGCTGCTTGATGCAAGCAAAGTCTATGATTTCACGATCCAGTTCGGTACGCAAACCGATGGGCTTGATGGCGAGGGCGCGGTGGTTGCAACGAGCGACGTGCGCCCGACTATCGCCGAGGTTGAGGCGGTGTTTGCGCAATTCACTGGACCGATTGAGCAGGTGCCGCCCGCCTTTTCAGCGCTGAAAATCGATGGCGAGCGCGCCTATGACCGGGCGCGACGTGGAGCGGAGGTCGTGCTTGCGGCGAGGGCGGTGACGGTGTTTTCGCTGGCTATCAAATCCTCCCCAGAAGGGGAGGGGTTACAGAGCATCACACTCACCGCCCATGTCTCCAAGGGCACCTATATCCGCTCCCTTGCTCGCGACATCGCACTGGCGTGTCGCACCGTTGGCCATGTGGCGATGCTGCGCCGCACCAGGGCTGGCCCCTTCACGCTCCAATCTGCGATTTCGCTAGACAAATTGGCGGATGTCGCTAAGGCCCGCATCCTTGAAGAGGTGGTCTTGCCATTGGAGGCGGGGCTGGACGGTATCCCGGCTCTCCCTCTCGCGCCCGACGAAGCAAGGTTGATCCGCCATGGCGGCACTCTTTTCGGGCAATCCGTGGACGGCCAAGCCATCGCCGACGGACTTTATCTGGCGTTCGACGGCAATGTGCCGGTCGCGCTGGTCAAAGTCGTTGCCGGAATGGTGGCGGTCGAACGCGGGTTTAACTTGTAACGCCAAGATACCGTGGGAAATGCTATGACAATTACCGCTGAACGCAAAGCCGAAGTGATCAAGGATAATGCACGCGGGGCCAACGACACTGGCTCGCCCGAAGTTCAGGTCGCGATTCTGACCGACCGTATCAACGCATTGACCGGTCATTTCAAGACTCACCGCAAGGATAATCACTCGCGCCGTGGCCTGCTGATGATGGTCAACAACCGCCGTTCGCTGCTCGACTATCTCAAGCGCAAGGACACCGAACGCTATGCGGCACTGATCGCCAAGCTGGGTCTGCGTAAGTGACGTAAATGCTCGACTCCCCTATGGGGAGCCGAAATTGCATTTGCGTCATCCCGGACCTGATCCGGGATCCAGAGCCAAGCAGCGCTACGCTACATAACTCTGGAAAGAAAACAAAAAGGGGCGCGCTAGCAATTAGGCGGCGCGGCCACGGGGCACATAGTCCCCAACCGTTCCGGGCCGGATGCCCGGACAAAGAAGAGGCCCCGCACCGCAATAGGGCGAGCGGGTGACATAAATATGAGCATGTTCAACACAAAAACCGTATCCATCGAATGGGGCGGCAAAACGCTGACCCTAGAAACCGGGTGCATCGCCCGTCAGGCTGACGCCGCTGTGCTGGCGACCTATGGCGAAACCGTGGTGCTGTGCGCCGTGACCGCCGCCAAGTCGGTCAAAGAAGGTCAGGATTTCTTTCCCCTGACCGTCCATTATCAGGAAAAATTCTCCGCAGCCGGGCGCGTTCCGGGCGGTTTCTTCAAGCGTGAACGCGGTGCGACTGAAAAGGAAACTCTGACCAGCCGTCTGATAGATCGCCCCATCCGACCACTTTTTCCCGAGGGTTTCTATAACGAAATAAACGTCATTTGTCAGGTGCTGAGCTATGACGGCGTAACTGAGCCAGACATTGTGGCATTGATCGCCGCCTCGGCTGCGCTCACCCTGTCGGGGGTTCCGTTCATGGGGCCAATCGGCGCGGCGCGGGTCGGTTTCAAGGATGGCGAATACAGCCTGAACCCCAATATGGCCGAAGTCGCCGAAGGCCGCCTCGATCTGGTCGTCGCTGCGACTCATGACGCGGTGATGATGGTCGAATCCGAAGCCAAGGAACTGACCGAAGAGGAAATGCTGGGCGCAGTGATGTTTGCCCACGCCGAAATCCGCAAGGTTGCCGACGCTATCATCGATCTGGCCGAACAGGCGGCAAAGGACCCGTGGGAAATCGACCTTTCCGACAACACAGCCGACATCAAAGCCAAGCTCAAAAAGCTGGTCGGCAGCGATGTTGCGGCAGCCTATAAGCTGACCGACAAATCAGCCCGGTCGAACGCGCTCAATGAAGCGCGGGCCAAGGCCAAGTTGGCGTTTGCGGGTGAAACCCCGCAGGCACAAATGGTCGGGATCAAGACCATGAAAAAGCTTGAAGCCGACATCGTCCGCACCGCCATCCTCAAGGACGGCAAGCGCATCGATGGTCGCACCACGACCCAGGTCCGCCAGATCGAAGCGATCTGTGGATTTTTGCCACGGACCCATGGCTCGGCGCTGTTTACCCGAGGGGAAACCCAGGCAATCTGCACCACCACGCTGGGCACCAAGGACGCCGAACAGATGATCGACGGACTCGATGGCCTGTCCTATTCCAACTTCATGCTACACTATAATTTCCCGCCCTATTCGGTTGGCGAAGTTGGCCGCTTTGGCGCGCCGGGTCGCCGCGAAATCGGCCATGGCAAGCTGGCATGGCGGGCATTGCGCCCGGTGCTGCCGAGCAAGGAAGATTTTCCGTACACCATCCGCATATTGTCGGACATCACCGAGAGCAACGGTTCGTCATCGATGGCGACGGTTTGCGGTGGTTGCCTCAGCATGATGGATGCCGGGGTGCCGATCACCCGTCCGGTCTCGGGTATCGCCATGGGGCTGATCCTCGAAGGCAAGGATTATGCGATCATCAGCGACATCCTGGGTGACGAAGATCACCTCGGCGACATGGATTTCAAGGTTGCCGGTACGTCCCAAGGCATCACCACGATGCAAATGGACATCAAGATTGCGGGCATCACCGAAGAGATTATGCGCAAGGCACTGGCTCAGGCCAAAGAAGGCCGTGACCATATATTGGGCGAAATGGCCAAAGCACTGGGCGAGGCCCGGACCGAATTGTCAGCCCATGCCCCGCGCATCGAAACCTTGCAGATCGACAAGACCAAGATTCGCGATATCATCGGCACCGGTGGCAAAATCATCCGCGAAATCGTCGCCACCACCGGGGCAAAAGTCGATATTGACGATGAAGGTCTGATCAAGATCAGCTCGTCCGACTTGAGCCAAATTGAGGCCGCGATGAACTGGATCAAGGGCATCGTCGAAGAACCGGAAATCGGTAAAGTATATGTCGGCAAAGTGGTCAACATGGTCGATTTTGGCGCATTCGTGAACTTCATGGGCGGCAAGGACGGTCTGGTCCATGTGTCCGAAATCAAGAACGAGCGGGTTGAAAAGGTCAGCGATGCCCTGACCGAAGGCCAGGAAGTCAAGGTCAAGGTTCTGGAAATCGACCAGCGCGGCAAGGTCCGCCTGTCGATGCGGCTGGTCGATCAGGAAACCGGCGAGGAAATCGAAGACACTCGTCCGGCGCGTGAACCACGCAGTGATCGTGGCGACCGTGGTGATCGCGGACCGCGCAGCGACGGTGGTGGGCGTGACGATCGCGGCCCGCGTCGTCGTCCCGGTGGGGATCGGGGTGGTCGCGATGACCGTGGCCCGCGCAGCGACGACCGTGGCCCGCGCCCGGACCGTGATGATCGCGGCCCACGTCCGGATCGCAACGAAGATGGCCAGGTCGACGGTGGCCATGTCCCCGCGTTCCTGAGGTCTGACGATTAATCCTCTTCAGCCGCGAAAATATAAAGGGGTCGCAGTAATGCGGCCCCTTTTTCTTTGCTGGGTTCCAGACGTGTAACCTTGCATCCTGGACCCCGGATCAAGTCCGGGGAACAAGAGATGCAGGGGAACACACCATTGAAATGTCATCAAACTCTAGCTCGGTGTAGATAGCGCCTGATCGATAGCTGCTTTCGCGGCGGACAGGACATCGGCATAAGCCATCGTCGCGTCTACTTCGGCAATCGCTGCGCCATTGAACGTCAGCAGTGGGGTCGCTGCGACCTTGCGGGCGACGAGGGCGCGCTCATGATCGGGTTTTCGCGCCATGGCGGTGTCTGTGTCGATGATCAGGCGGATCACCAGCGTTGGGACATAGGCCGCCATCGTTTCGTAGAGCCGATGTTCGCGCCGGGCGAGCCATGGCACAATAATCCCTGTCGAGCGCGCTGCCGACAGGCCGGGGCCATCATAGAATCCGGCCACCTCAATCTGAGGATAGCGGTCGGTGATGACGGTGATCCCCGCTTGCCGCAGAGCCAGCATCCGATCCCAGCGTTTTTTGCGTTTGAGCGAATAGCGATAGAGGACAATCGCGGTCAGCACATCGGGGATGCTGCCATTGGGATCGCGGGCGCGGCGGGCGCGCTCGCTCAAAAAGCGCTCAAGCGGCGGCCCGATCAGCGGCCAAGCCTTTATCCGTTCGCCCAGCGGGCCGGAGCCTAGGCCAAGATAGGCTTGCTGTGCAGGTCGGGTCTGGGCGACATGTGCGACCAGGTCGGGTGCCAGCGTGGACTTGCCCGACCCATCAGCACCAACCAGCGCGATGAGCGGGGCAAGCGATGCTGTCACCGCATATCCTTGTAATAGCCGAACAGTCCGGCAAGCTCGGTCAGGGCAAATCCGGCGGCCAGCGCAGCATAGGCATAGACCCAGAGCCACATGTCGGCAGGTATCGCGCTGCAATCAAACCCGGTTCGGGCAACCCAGTTGAGGAACAGCGCGGTGCCGAGCAGAAATATTTTTTGACGCTCACGCCAGATCATCCGTTTCCACCAGAATCGGTATTTGGGCGTGACCCATCCGGTCAGGCGCGGCCACAGCATGGGCACCCGCGCCGCCCAGTCGCGGTGCGCATCGCCAAACTTGCCGATCAGAAACTCTTCCTCGTAAACCGAAACCCGCTCATAAATCAGGACGGAAACCAGAAACACGATAGCACCATAGACCCAGCTACCGCTCAACATGGCGATGCCGGTATAGTTGAGGATGCGCCCGACATAGAGCGGGTTGCGAACGAGCGAATAGGGCCCGGTGGTGTTCAGCTCTGCCGCTTCGGCGGCTGCCTTGACCCGTCCAGATGTGCCAAGCGCGGCATAGCCAGAGGTGATGATCCGGACCAGCGCCCCTAGGCTGGCGACCCCGAGCGAAAGCCAGAACCACAGATGGTCATTGGCCGCATCGGCAAATGGCCCCCAATCCTTTGAACACCATGCGATAATGACGCCGATGATGATAAAGGCATAAATATACACGCCCCGGATGACAAACAGCGACTTGCCGATCCTGGCCATTTCTTGTTGATACATGGGGCTGTCGTGTCCTGTGTTTATGGGTGTGCTTGTCTGGCTTCCCCTAAGGCAAGCCTTAGCGCGGGTTTGTCTGGCGCCGCCCTGTTGCCGATATTTGCGGCGAAATCATGGCGATGACCATGGTCTTGGGGTTGATTAGCCCAGCCGCAAAACCTTCGCCACCTTGCCCAGTGCGGCGCAGTCATCAGCTGGCAAGGAAAAACGGGCGGCGCACCACAGGCTGCCGAGCAGGGTCAAAATGAACAGCGGTAGGTGGAGCAGTGGCGGAGCCATCAGGGCAATCTGTGTGGCACTAAATGCTGCTGCTGCCACCAAGCTCGCGCGCACCGCTACTGCGGCAAAGGGCGGCGCGAACGGGTGCAATCTGTCATAGCGATGCAACTGCCACAGCGGCACTACGGCTGCGATGATTATGCCAACGCTGACCGCGACCGTGATCCCGGTTAACCCGCCAGCGGGCATCACCTGCCAGACGATGACTGCGGCAGTGACTGCGCCCGCGAAGCTTCCGACCAATTGGCTACGATAGTCGGATATGACCTGTTGAACCGGCGTCGCGGTGCCGGTGACTGCCTCTAGCACTCGTGCGCCGGTCAGAATGATGAATGCTGGCAATGCCGCTGCAGCTTCGGGGCCGAATACGCTCAGAATAACCGATCCCCAAGCCGCAAGCACCGCCCCCAATGGCAGGGCGACAGTGATCGAAATGCGGGTGGCAAAGCCGTAAATATCCTGCACGCTTTGCCGATTGGCGGTGGAGGCCAGCGAGGCCAGCGGGGCCAGCACATGGGCAAAGGCGATCCGCACCAGTTGGACGACGCTGGAGATTTTGCGGACAATCGCAAACAGTCCCGCCGCTGCCGCGCCGCTGGCCCCCGGCAGCCAGGCGTTGAGCGCAATCGTTGGCGCGTCGCTAAACATACGTGCGACAATGTTGGATGGCAGGATGGCAAGGCCGGCGCGCCAAGTTTCCGACCAGATCGGCCCGCCATGGCTGCGCAACACCATCAGCCGCAGGTCATAATATTGCCCCAGCATCCGCACGCAAATGACGCAGATGACGGTAAGAGAAATCAAATGCGCGTAAAATAGCGCCATCGTGCCCGCCCCAGCGAACCACAGGATGACGGTGACAACCAGCCGCACCACCTGTTCCCAAAGCCAACGGATCCGCACTTCCGCCCCGAACACTTGCCGCGCGCGCAATCCCGATGTTGCAATTTCGACAAAGGCCCAGAGCGGCAGGGTCCAAATGAACAGGGTGATTATATACGACAATTTCCCGACATCGCTGGCATCGGCATTAAAAATATGGACCAGCGAAGGCGCAGTGATGCTGATGATGATCGCGATGATGATGCACGGCACCACCCCCAGCAGGATCGCGGCGCGCAGTGAGGCCACCGCTTCTGCCTCGCTCTTGGCCTGCGGCACGGTGCGTTGCAGCGCGCCGGTCATGCCCAGATCAAAGATGTTTTCCAGCACATTGACCGCCGCCCACAGCACCGCGTGCAGTCCAAAGCTGGCGAGGCCGAACAGGGCGACATAGAGCGGCTGGGTCACCACTTCGATCACCGCGCCTAACCGGGCGAGCAAGGTGCTGCCGACCCCTTTGGCGACATGGCGGTTGGTGACGGTGGATTGGGGTGGATCAATGCTCACGATGTGCGCCTATAGCATTGTCGAGCGCGCGCGCCATCGTTCGTGGTGGAGATTTCAGGTATCAGGACCGCCGGCCTCGTTCGATGCGATCAGCACCACGTTCTCGACATAGCGGAGCGGGGAGTGCACACTCTGAACCGGAGCCGACAACAAAAAGGCGGGCACGAAGGCCCGCCCTAGGTTGTGTTGACATTCAAACGACAACAATTGAATTTCCCCACATAGTCATTCCCGCGAATGCGGGAATGACGAATATATTGTATATCATATAGTTATGCGATGAATGTCAAAACAACCTAATGCACTTTAGATTGACCGGCATTTTCAGACCCCCATTTTGAGCTCCAGCTTGATCGCGTAGGCGGGCATTCCCGTCAGAACAGCGATCTTCTCGCGGGCGAACGTCAGAACGTCAGCAACCGTGCTGAGCGCGAACGTGTCGGCAGCGACTTCTTCCTCAGTGTCCGGCGCAGCTTCGGCGGTCATCTGCTTCGTCTCGTGTTCTATGACTACTTCCAGCTCGTCGATCGAGAAGCGGGCGATAGCCGGATAATCGACCGCGAGGCTGTGGCCGACCTTACCGGCCGGCTCATCGTCGCCCTTGTCGATCATCACCCACATGCCGAAGCCGTCTCGGACGATGTGGCCCTTCGCGATCCGAGCAGCATAGTTGGCATCGAACCGCTTCCGTACCTCATCGCCGGGGAAGAGATAGACATCGATAGTCTGGGGGTCCGCCGGATCGTTGACCGCGCTGACGAGAACGTGGTCAGCCGTGTCGAGAGACTTCCACTTCTTGCCACCATCGAGCGGGCAAAAGGCGATGTCGCGGTCGCGGGTGGTGCGGATGCTGGCGATCTGCGTCTTGCCGTCCTTGGTCATTTCATAGGCGCTCGAAAGGCCGCGACCCGGTTGGCGCTCCATCGAGTATCCATACGCCTTAGCCCCTTCGAGCGCAGCATTGACCATGAGACGCCTAAGACGCTTAGAGGCCGCCTTGTCCATAAACTTTAAACGGGGTCTCAAAATTAATTCCCTTCTACCTTTATTGCAGCGGCACCGATTCGATGCTGACGATTGGTAGTTAGTACGACTCATATAGCATGGCAAGATATTTAATTGAGACGGAAAATATACTTCAATTCATCAAACGGTAGTAAAGCTGCTTGGGGGATTGGTGAGTGACTTCATCCGAGCAGCCACGATCCCCGCCTGAACGACGACGTTGGGTCGACTATTGCCATTCACGGACTGCCGCAGTTGAGGCTTGATTTTCCGCTCTGGCGCGGCGAGGGGGGCAGTATATGACCGATGATTGCCCCAGCCCATTGACGCATTGGACCGTACTTGTTCTGGCTGGGCAACGGCCCGGCGTTGACCCGCTCGCCAGCCATTTCGGCGCGACATACAAGGCGCTCGTCCCCGTTGCAGGCGAAGCGATGCTGACCCATGTGGTGCGCACCCTGCACACGGTGCCTGCGGTCCGCCGCATCATTGTGATGGGGCAAGACACCGGCGTGTTGGCCGGAGCGGTCGATGCGGGCGGCGGTGCGGAAATTATCGCCAGCCAGTCGGGCATTTCGGCCAGCATATTGTCGTTTGCGACGGGAGATGACAGCCACTGGCCGATCCTTGTCACCACTGCCGACCACCCGCTGCTGACCCGCGCGATGGTTGAGGCATTTCTAGCCGCCGTGCGCGATTGTGATGTCGCGGTGGCGATGGTCGAGCGCAGGGTGATGATGGCGCGCTTTCCCCAATCGCAGCGGACATGGCTGCGTTTTGCCGACGGGGCATGGTCGGGGGCCAATCTATTTGCGCTGACCGGCCCCGCCGCGTTGCCAGCATTGCAACTGTGGGCGCGGGCCGAAGCTGACCGCAAGCGGCCATGGCGATTGTTCCGGCATTTTGGGGTTGCTCTGGCGCTGCGGGCGATTACTCGGACCATCGGGCTGGGCGATGCGCTGGGCAGGGCGGGGCGCAAACTGGGGCTGCGCGCCCGGCTGGTGGCGATGGATGATGCGGTTGCCGCGATTGATGTCGACAAGCCGTCGGACCACGAACTGGCCGAACGCATCATGGCCCAAAGGGTAGCCGCCACAGGGCGCTAACCCTCTGTTTCGCACACTTGTGCCCACGGAAAACTAGGTATAGGACAATGGCATAACAGCAGCGACCCTATAGGCAGGACGACCGAGCGATGGTTGAATTCACGCTTCCCAAGAACAGCGTTGTCCGCAAGGACGGGGTAACCCACCGGGTCGAAGGGGCCACCAACAAGCGTAACTTCAAAATCTATCGCTATGATCCGGACAAGGGCGAGAACCCTCGGTTCGACAATTTTGAGGTTGATCTGGACAGTTGTGGCCCGATGGTCCTCGACGCGCTGATCAAGATGAAGTCGCAGCAGGATTCGACGCTGACATTCCGCCGGTCGTGCCGCGAAGGGATTTGCGGTTCCTGTTCGATGAACATCAACGGCACCAACACACTTGCCTGCATAAAGGCGATCGAGGACGTGAAGGGCGAAGTACGGATCACGCCATTGCCGCACATGGAGGTTATCAAGGACCTGGTCACCGATTTCACGCATTTCTTTGCGCAATATGCGTCGGTCGAACCCTGGCTGAAAACCAAGGCGCCGCCTGCTTCGGGCAAGGAACGGCTGCAATCTCCCGATGATCGCGCAAAACTTGATGGCCTGGTTGAATGCGTCCTGTGCGCCTGTTGCACGACCAGCTGCCCCAGCTATTGGTGGAACAGCGAAAAGTTTCTGGGGCCAGCGGTATTGCTTCAGGCCTATCGTTGGCTGGCCGATAGCCGCGACGAAATGACCAATGAACGGCTCGATGAGCTGGAGGATCCGTTCCGGCTCTATCGCTGCCACACCATCATGAATTGCGCCAGTGCTTGTCCAAAGGGGTTGAACCCGGCGCGGGCGATTGCCGAAGTCAAAAAGATGATGGTCGAGCGGGCGGTGTGACCGACAGTGCGGCGGTTGATAGGGGCAAAGGGTTGGAGGATGCGACACGGTCCATGTCCGACCTGAATGATCGGGTGCAGACCCATTTCCACGATCAGCCGCTGGGCGATGGCTGGATTGCCTGGAACCTAAAGGACGCGACCAGATTCAACGCTCTGATCGAACCGTTGCAGGTGCGCCGTGACACGCCAACCCCAGACGGCCGCCCGACTGCACGGCTGCGGATGCTGCCCCAGCATCGCCATTCTAACCTAGGCAACAATGTCCATGGGGCGATCACCCTGGCGTTGATCGACATTGGCCTGTTTGCTGCGTGTCACCAATTTGGCGTCTTGAACGTCGGGCCGTCGGTGACACTTGATCTGGCGACCCAGTTCGTCAGTGGCGGACGCGTTGATGAACCGATGGATGCTCTGACCGAATTGGTCAGGGAAACCGGACGGTTGGTGTTCCTGCGCGGGATGGTGGTCCAGGGGGCCAACGACAGTCACATCGTTGCGACCTATGCGGGCACGATACGCAAAGCGTCACCGGTGCGGTGACTGGGCCGCAAAGCGTCACCGCCGCAACGGTGAGCAGCGTCATCGACCGTTACGATACACTCGTCAGCGCCGGTGAACTGCGCGCTGACCCCGAGCAACGCGCCGCAGCGCTCCGGCTGGACCAGTTGCAATCCGAACTGGAAGCAGCGCCCCAGCGCGGCTCGATCCTGTGGCGGATGATGACCCGCAAGGTGGAGCCGCCGCGCGGCGTCTATCTGTGGGGCGGGGTCGGGCGCGGCAAGACCATGCTGATGGACCTGTTCCATGATTGTTTAGGCATCAAGGCCAAGCGACGGGTCCATTTTCACGCCTTTATGGCGGAGGTCCATCAACGGCTGCGTATTGCGCGGGCGAGTGAGCAGGGCGACCCGGTGATCGCGGTCGCAAACCACATGGCGGGCGAACAGCGGGCGCTGTGCTTTGATGAAATGGTGGTCAACAACAGCGCCGATGCGATGATTATGTCGCGGCTGTTCACAGCGCTGATCGAGGGCGGAGTGACGCTGGTGGCCACCAGCAACCGCCCGCCGCTCGACCTCTATAAGGATGGGCTGAACCGTGAGCATTTCCTGCCGTTCATCGCGTTGATTGGGGAACGGCTCGACGTTTTGCCGCTCAACGGCCCGAGTGATTATCGCCGCGACCGGTTGGCGGGGGTGGCGCGCTGGTATGTTCCCAACGGGCCGGTGGCGACAGCGGCGCTGTCTGACGGCTTTTTCCGGCTGACCGACTATCCGCCACAGGACAAGGCGCATGTCCCGACGGCGGAATTGGATGTCGGCGGCGGGCGCAGCCTGCATGTGCCAAAATCGCTCAAGGGGGTGGCGGTATTTTCATTCAAGCGGCTGTGCGGCGAGGCACGCGGCGCGGCGGATTATCTGGCCATCGCCCAAGCCTATCACACCATCATCTTGGTCGGGGTGCCGCAGATGGGGCCAGACCAGCGCAACGAGGCCGCGCGGTTCGTGACCTTGATTGACGCGCTCTATGAATACCGGGTCAAATTACTGGCGGCGGCGGAAGCATTACCCGATGATTTATACCGCGCAGGCGATGGCAGCTTTGAATTTGAACGCACCGCATCTCGCCTCAACGAAATGCTGTCCGACGACTGGTTGAACATGGGCCATGGCTCAGTGGGGCTTTGACCGCATGGGTTTATTGCAACTAGTTCGCAGTAACATTAACCCATTGGCATTTTAACCTTTTGCCGGTTGCAATTGTCCCGCCATGGGGTATTGCGGGTGGTAATTCGTGCGCCGGTGGCCAATCGGCCGGACCATCGATGCGCTTGGCAAGTGGCGGCCGACAAGCAGGAGACTGGCCTTGGCTCGCAAGAAAATCGTGCTGATCGGCGCAGGCAATATCGGCGGGACGCTCGCCCATCTCGCGGCGCAAAAGGAACTGGGCGATGTCGTCCTGTTCGACGTGGTTGAGGGTGTGCCGCAGGGCAAGGCGCTCGACCTCTCACAATGCGGCCCGGTTGAAGGGTTCGACGCAAAAATAACCGGATCGAACGACTATGCCGATATTGCCGGGGCCGACGTCATCATCGTCACCGCCGGGGTCGCGCGCAAACCGGGGATGAGCCGCGACGACTTGCTCGGGATCAATCTGAAAGTGATGAAGGCAGTCGGCGAAGGCATCAAAACCCACGCTCCGGACGCCTTTGTCATCTGCATCACCAACCCGCTGGACGCGATGGTATGGGCCTTGCGCGAGTTTTCCGGACTGCCGCACCATATGGTTGTCGGCATGGCAGGTGTGCTCGACAGTGCCCGGTTCAGCCACTTCATCGCTGATGAGTTCCAGGTGTCGGTGCGAGATGTGAATACATTTGTCCTCGGCGGCCATGGCGACACGATGGTGCCGGTGGTGCGCTATTCAACGGTCAATGGCATTCCGGTGCCTGATCTGGTTAAGATGGGGCTGTCGACACAGGACAAGATTGACGCCATCGTCAAGCGCACCCGTGGCGGCGGCGGCGAGATCGTCGCCCTGCTCGGCACCGGCTCGGCGTTCTATGCTCCGGCGGCCAGCGGCATCGCGATGGCCGAAGCCTATTTGGGTGACCAAAAGCGCATCCTGCCCTGTGCCGCGCATGTCGATGGGCAATATGGCCTCAATGGCCTGTATGTCGGCGTCCCGGTGATGATCGGGGCGGGCGGCGTGGAAAAAATCATCGAGATAGAGCTCGACGATGCCGATAAGGCGGGCCTCAAGGTCAGTGTCGATGCGGTTAAGGAGCTGCTGGCTGCATGCAAGGTGCTGGAACCGAGTCTGGCGTGATTTTTACTTGCCCTAGCGTCATCCCGGCGAAGGCCGGTATCCAGACCTGTGAGTGAACGACGCGCAGCGAGGTTTTTTGTTTGGGGACTGGTTCCCGGCCTTCGCCGGGATGACGGAGTAGGGTAAAATATGAGCATTCTCGTCAACAAGCATACCAAGGTGCTGACCCAGGGGATGACCGGCACGACCGGCACGTTCCATACCCAGCAGGCTCTCGACTATGGCACGCAGATGGTCGGCGGGGTGACGCCGAGCAAGGGCGGGCAGGTGCATATTGGCCTGCCGATATTCAACACCGTGGCCGAAGGGATGGCCGCGACCGGTGCCGACGCCAGTTGCATCTATGTGCCGCCGCCGTTCGCTGCCGCCGCGATCATCGAGGCGATAGAGGCGCAAATGCCGCTGATCGTGTGCATCACCGAAGGCATTCCGGTGCTCGATATGGTGCGGGTCAAGGCGCGGCTCGCGGGCAGCAATTCGCGCCTGATCGGACCAAATTGTCCTGGTGTGCTGACCCCCAATGAATGCAAGATCGGGATCATGCCCGGCAGCATCTTTTCCAAGGGGTCGGTCGGCGTCGTCTCGCGCTCGGGAACCTTGACCTATGAAGCGGTGTTCCAGACCACCAAAGTCGGCCTGGGTCAGACAACCGCAGTGGGTATTGGCGGCGATCCGGTGAACGGCACCAATTTCATCGACGTGCTCGAATTATTCATGGCCGATGACGACACCAAATCGATCATCATGATCGGCGAGATCGGCGGCGATGCCGAAGAACAGGCGGCGCAGTTCATCGCCGACGAGGCGCGGCGCGGACGCAGGAAACCGATGGTCGGATTTATCGCGGGACGCACCGCCCCGCCGGGTCGCCGGATGGGCCATGCCGGCGCGATCGTCTCGGGCGGAAAAGGCGGCGCGGAGGACAAGATTGCGGCGATGGAGGCGGCCGGCATCCACGTGTCCGCCAGCCCGTCTGAACTCGGCACGACATTGATTGAGGTGTTGAAGGGATGACGGTAATTCATGCGTGTTCCCCGGCGAAAGCCGGGGACCAGATGTCCGACCAACTTGTCTAGCAGGAGATACCGGCTTTCGCTGGTATACAATTTGATGGATTTTGACGGCAACATCGAACCCGAAACCGGCCCCAGCTGGCAGCGCGCCAACTGGCCGCTGGTGGACAGCGATGGCCTGACTGCTGCGCTCGACCCGATGCAGATGGCGGTTGTGGTCAAGGCCGCAGCGGCTGCCCAAGGGAAATTTGGGGCGGGCGCGACATTGAGCCAAGCCGAAGTGGCAGCGGCAGCGGGCGCGTCGATCCGTGCGATGCTGCTGATCCGCACTTATCGGGTGCGCGGGCACCTGGCGGCCGACCTCGACCCGCTCGGCATCCAAAAGCAGGAGATTCCGGCCGACCTGACCCCACAATATCATGGATTTTCTGGCGCGGACATCGACAAGCCCGTCTATCTGGGTGGGGTTCTTGGATTTGAACAGGCGAGCATCCGGCAGATCGTCGATACCTTGCGCGCCAATTATTGCGGCAAGGTTGGCCTCGAATATATGCACATCAGTGATGTCGAGGAGCGGCGCTTTCTCCAGGACCGGATGGAGGGCACCGACAAGGCCATCGCCTTTTCACCCGAGGGTAAAATGGCAATTCTCAGCAAGGTGATAGAGGCGGAGGAATGGGAGAAATTCCTCGCTCGCAAATATGTCGGGACCAAGCGCTTTGGCCTTGATGGCGGCGAATCGATGATCCCGGCGATGGAAGCGATCATCAAATATGGCAGCCAATACGGGGTGCGCGAAATCGTTTATGGCATGGCCCACCGTGGCCGCCTCAACATGCTCGCCAACGTGATGGGCAAACCCTATCAGGTGATCTTTCACGAATTCATGGGCGGCAGCGCCAATCCCGACGATGTGGCAGGCTCTGGCGATGTCAAATACCACCTCGGCACCTCCGCCGACCGCGAGTTCGATGGCATATCGGTGCATATGTCGCTGATGCCCAACCCGTCGCATTTGGAGGCGGTAGACCCGGTGGTGCTAGGCAAGGTGCGGGCGCAACAGACGATCCGTGGAGACCTTGCCGAGCATCTACAGGTGCTGCCGGTACTGATTCACGGCGACGCGGCGTTCGCGGCGCAGGGGGTCGTGTGGGAATGCCTCGGCTTTTCGGGCATTCGCGGCTATAATACTGGCGGTTGCATCCACTTCATCGTCAACAACCAGATCGGTTTTACCACCAGTCCGCAATTCGCGCGGAGCTCGCCCTATCCCTCGGATGTCGCCAAGGGGGTGCAGGCCCCGATCCTCCACGTCAATGGCGACGACCCCGAAGCGGTAACCTTTGCCTGTAAAGTCGCGATTGATTTTCGCCAGCGTTTCCACCGCGATGTTGTGATCGACATGTGGTGCTATCGCCGCTTTGGCCACAATGAAGGCGATGAGCCGAGCTTTACCCAGCCGCTGATGTACGCCAAGATTCGCCAGCATCCGCCGGTGTCCAGCCTGTATGAAGCGCGGCTGCGCGATCAAGGGGTGATCGGTGAGGGCGGCGCGGACGATCTGCGCAGCCAGTTTATCGAGCGGCTGGAACAGGATTTCGTGGCCGGCAAGAGCTATAAGGCCAACAAGGCGGACTGGTTCGCCGGACGCTGGTCGGGGCTGCATATGCCCGCCGATCCCGAAAGCGCGCGGCGCAATACGTTTACCGGCGTGTCCGACAAATTGTTCGACAGCATTGGTCGCACGATCACGACGGTGCCGCCGACGCTGGATGTTCACAAGACGTTGCTCCGGGTGATTGACGGGCGCGCCGCGATGTTCGCTGCAAAACAAGGCGAGGTGTTTGACTGGGCGACGGCAGAGGCGCTGGCGTTTGGCACATTGCTGTCCGAAGGGTTTCAGGTGCGCCTGTCAGGGCAAGACAGCGGTCGCGGCACATTCAGCCAGCGCCATGCGGTCTGGGTCGATCAGACGACCGAGGAAAAATATGTGCCGCTGGCGAGCGTCCCGCATGGCCGGTTTGAAGTGCTCGACAGTACGCTGTCGGAATATGGCGTGCTCGGCTTTGAATATGGCTATGCCATGGCCGATCCAAAGGCGCTGGTGCTGTGGGAGGCGCAATTTGGCGATTTTGCCAATGGTGCGCAGATCATGATCGACCAGTTTATCGCCAGCGGAGAGGCAAAGTGGCTGCGCGCCAATGGCCTCGTCCTGCTGTTGCCGCACGGATACGAAGGCCAGGGGCCGGATCATAGCTCGGCCCGCCTCGAGAGGTTCCTGCAACTATGTGCTGGCGACAATATCCAGGTCTGCAATATCTCCACCCCGTCCAACTATTTCCACGTCCTGCGTCGCCAGATGATGCGCCCGTTCCGCAAGCCGTTGATCATCATGACGCCCAAGTCATTGCTCAGGCACAAATTGGCGGTGTCCGAACGCGGTGATTTCATCGGTGACAGTCATTTTCGCCGAATCATGTCCGACCGCACGCCGCCAGCCGATGGCGACATCCGGCGCGTCGTGCTGTGCTCCGGCAAAGTCGGCTATGACCTGATGGAGGCCCGCGATGCAGGGGGATTGCGCGACACTACGGTGATCCGGATTGAACAGCTCTATCCATTTCCGGGAGAGCCGCTCGTCGTGCGCCTAGCGCGGATGCCAAAGCTCGACGAGGTGGTGTGGGCACAAGAGGAACCACGCAACATCGGCGGCTGGTCCTTTGTCGAGCCGTTCATCGAGGAAAGTCTGATTGCGGCGGGAAAAGGGGGCATGCGCGCGCGCTATGCGGGCCGGGCCGCCGCTGCATCGCCTGCGACCGGGCTGATGTCGCGCCACCAAACCGAACAGGCGGCGCTGGTCGCCGATGCGCTGGGATTGTCGGTTCGCGCCGAAATCCGCCGCACCAAAAAGAAGGGTTAGAGCGATGTCGATTGAAGTGCGCGTCCCCGCATTGGGCGAATCGGTGAGCGAGGCCACGGTCGGCCAATGGCTGAAACAGCCCGGCGATCCGGTTGCGGTGGACGAAGCGGTTGTCAGCTTGGAGACCGACAAGGTTGCTATCGAAGTGCCCAGCCCGGTCGCAGGAGTGATGGGCAGACAGTTGTTCAAGGAGGGCGATACGGTCGCGGTCGGAGCGGCGCTGGCGATCATCGAAAGCGGATCGGCCACGGTGCCAAATGCTACTGCCCCCGCTGCGGCTCCTGCCCCGGTTGCGGCAACGACTTTGGTTGCATCAGCGCCGATGGCCGCCGTCGTTGAAGTCAGTGTCCTCTCGCCAGCGGTGCGGCGTGCGGTGCTCGAATATGGTATCGATCCGGCCAAGATTACCGGCACCGGAAAGGATGGGCGGTTGACCAAGGAAGATGTCGTTGAAGCGGCCAAGCGGGCGAGCGAAGCCCCGGCTGCGCCAACGCTGGCGGCCTCACCCACGGCCCAGCCCACGGCCCAGCTTGCAGCGGCACCCGCAACGCTTGGCGAGCGGCGCGAGGAACGGATCAAGATGACCCGGATGCGCCAGACCGTGGCGCGGCGGCTGAAGGAAGCACAAAATACCGCTGCCTTGCTCACCACATTCAACGATGTCGATATGTCTGCGGTGATTGCGGCGCGCGCTAAATACAAGGATTTGTTCGAAAAGAAACATGGCGTCCGCTTGGGCTTCATGGGTTTTTTCACCAAGGCGGTGGCCCTCGCGGTGCGGGATGTTCCGGCGGTCAACGCCCGCATCGATGGCGACGAGATCGTCTATCACAATTATCTCGACGTATCGGTTGCAGTCAGCGCGCCAAATGGTCTGGTTGTGCCGGTAATCCGCAATGCCGACGCCATGAGTTTTGCCGAAATTGAAAAGGCGATTGGCGATTTTGGGGCGCGGGCAAAGGCGGGGACACTAACCATGGCCGACATGACCGGCGGCACCTTTACCATCTCGAACGGCGGCGTGTTTGGGTCGCTGATGTCCACCCCGATCATCAATCCGCCGCAAAGCGCGGTGCTCGGCCTCCACCGTATAGAGGACCGTGCGGTTGTCCGTGACGGCCAGGTGGTGGTGCGCCCGATGATGTATCTCGCGCTCAGTTACGACCACCGGCTGATCGACGGGCGCGATGCGGTGACTTTCCTCGTGGCGGTCAAGAATGCTATCGAAGACCCGACCAGGTTGTTGATTGATTTGTGAAATCATTCCCTCGTCACCCTGAAACAAGTTCAGGGTGACGAGTAAAAAAAGGCATGACATGACCGACTATGATTTCGATGTGCTGGTGATCGGCTCCGGGCCCGGCGGCTATGTCGCGGCGATCCGGGCAGCGCAGCTCGGCCTCAAGACCGCCTGTATCGAAAGCAGCGCGACGCTGGGCGGCACCTGTCTCAACGTCGGCTGCATCCCGTCAAAGGCGTTGCTGCACGCATCCGAATTATATCATGAAGCGCATTCAGGCGCTCTGGGCAAATTCGGGGTGGATTTCAAATCGGTCAGCCTCAACCTTGATCAGATGCACGCAGAAAAGACCAAGGCGGTCGATGAACTGACCGGCGGCATCGCCTTTCTGTTCAAAAAGAACAAGGTTGAATGGCTGAGCGGCCATGCCGCCTTCACCGGCGCGGACACGGTGGAGGTCGCGGGTAAAGCCTATCGCGCCAAAAATATCATCATCGCCACCGGCTCCAGCGTTACCCCATTGCCCGGTGTCACAGTCGATAATGACGCCGGCGTGGTCGTCGACTCCACCGGCGCGCTGGCGCTGGCAAAGGTGCCAAAACACATGGTCGTGATTGGCGGCGGGGTGATTGGCCTCGAACTCGGCAGCGTATGGAAACGGCTGGGGGCAGAGGTGACGGTGGTCGAATATCTCGACCAGATACTTATCGGCATGGACGGCGATGTGCGCAAGGAAGCTGCCAAGATTTTCAAGAAACAGGGTTTTGTCATCCGCACCGGAACCAAGGTGACCAAGGTTGCGGTCAAAGGCAAAAAGGCGAGCGTCACGGTTGAACCCGCAAATGGCGGGGAGGCAGAGACGATAGCGGCCGATTGCGTTCTGGTCGCGATTGGTCGCCGCCCCAACACCGAAGGTCTCGCGCTAGACAAGGCTGGCCTAGCGGTCAACGCACTCGGACAGATTGACATTGGCCATGATTTTGCCACCGCCGTCCCCGGCATCTGGGCGATTGGCGATGTCGTGCCAGGACCGATGCTCGCCCACAAAGCCGAGGATGAGGGGGTCGCCTGCGCCGAAAATATCGCGGCGCACACTGGGATTGTGAATCACGACGTCATCCCCAGCGTTATCTATACCTATCCCGAGATTGCAGGCGTCGGCCTGACCGAAGACGATGCAAAGGCGCGTGGTCCGGTCAAGGTCGGCAAGTTCCCGATGATGGCCAACAGCCGGGCCAAGACCAACCGCCAGACCGACGGTTTTGTAAAGGTCATCGCCGACGCACAAACCGACCGGGTGCTGGGCGTGTGGATCATCGCCACGGTGGCGGGCACGATGATCGCAGAGGCATGTGTCGCGATGGAATTTGGCGCAACATCCGAAGACATCGCCTACACCTGCCATGCTCACCCGACCCATGCCGAAGCGCTGAAAGAGGCGGCGATGGCGGTGACCGGCAAACCGATCCATATGTAATTGTTGGGGGAAAGAAAGCCTATGGCGACGTCGCCCAGACGCATGACTCAGACCAAAGTCATGCGACAATTCGCGCGCTGGCACATCTGGCTTGGCTGGCTGGCCGGGGTGCCATTGCTGCTGTGGACAGTCTCAGGCCTGTGGATGGTGGCGCGCCCGATAGAGGAGGTGCGCGGGATTGCACTGCGGGCTGACCCTGCAAATCTGTCTGCTAATATCGTGCCCGCCGCGCCGCGCCTTGACGGGCGTCAGATAGAGCGTCTGGAACTGGTCCAGCGTGCCGATCAGCCGGTCTGGATTATCCGTTTTGCCGGTGGGGATCGGCGCGCTGCCGATGCGCTGACCGGAGCGATGTTGCCCGGTGTCAACGCCGGATTGGCGCGGCGGATTGCCGATGCGGCCTTGCTCGAGCCAGCGGCGGTCATCCGCGTCTCAGCCTTTGCCGCCGTTGATGCGCCATTGGAGCTGCGGCAGGATAGATCGTCGTGGCAGGTCATCTATGCTGATGACATACATGTCTATGTCGATGCGCTGACCGGTGAAGTGCTGGCTGTGCGCTCAAACCAGTGGCGTTGGTTCGATTTTATGTGGGGCTTGCACATCTTGGACCCGCAAACCCGCGAAGATACCCACCATCCGCTGTTGATTGGCTTTGCTGTACTGGCCATGTCATCATGTTTGCTCGGTTTTGTCCTGCTGTTTCGCCGCCGCAAATCGCCGCCCGCTTCTGGGCAAAAGGCCGGGGGCGGTTCTATATAAAGGTATCCCGCTCTAGCTCTTTTCTGCCCTTCCCCTAGCGCAGGCGCTAGCGGGTGCTTTACCGCGATTTCGCAAGCCGTTCGATGTTACCAGCGCAACAACCTTGGCAAAATGGCGCGACCGGCAACTGCGCTGCTCGCTACCGCCGCAGTATACCAAATGCCCGCATAGGCCAGCGTCGTGCTGGTGCAATGCAAGCTATAGGCCAAGGTACCAAAAGCCCCCGCCGACAGGCCAATCAGCCACGCCGTGCGATTGGCCACCGTCACAGCGCCACGGCGCGCCCACAGGGTGAGCGCGGCGGCGATCATCATCGCCGAGGTCAGGCTGATGCCTAGACACCACAAGCCAGAAGGCGACGAAAGCTGCGACATCGGCATAGTCGCGCTGTGCATGGCTGTTCCCAGAGTCAGGATGGGAAAGCTTAAAGCTACGAGTAAAGCGAGCGCCCAGGCGTTGGAGTGCCGCCCAACGCGCGGCTGGATGCTGTCGACGACGGCAGCGAGCGCGGCACACCCCAGCAGCAACAGCGCCAAACTTCTCTGAACCACCATCGCGCTTGGATCACCGGCCAATACATCCTCACGCAAGCCCGCGAAAATTGTGACCAGAGTAACCGCCAACAAGGTCATCGCCCCGCCGATCAGCCAGCCCTGAGCAGCAGTGATGCGCCGCACCGGGGTGAGGTCATCGACAAGATCGTCGAGCGAGAATCCCTCGATGGTGGAATGGGGATGGGACTTCATGGCAGTTACTCACTTTCAACAAGCGCGGCGAGTTTCTTTAAACCGCGATGAATATTCACTTTGACCAGAGATTCGGACTGGCCGGAACGTTGCGCGGCATCAGCAATCGACAGGCCGTCAATCTTGACCAGCATAATCGCGCTAGCTTGGGCGGGACTGATTTGGGCCAGCAGGCGCTCGATGCTGATCTGGGCAAAGACCACATCTTCATGCGAATCTACTGGCAGATCGCCATCCAACGTATCGGCGGCTGCGCGATAGCTCTGGCGCAGGCGATCCACCCAGCGATAGCGCGCAATCGCCGCCAGCCATGGCAGGAACGGGCGAGCAGGATCATAGGTTGCGCGCTTGCGGTGCAGCGACATCAAGGTTTCCTGGACCAGATCGTCCACCTCATGCGGCGCAATGCGCTGGGCAAAAAATCGTCGTAACCACGACTGCGCCGACAACAACAGGATGCGATAGGCCTCGCGGTCACCGGCTTGCGCCCGCGCCATCAAGGTCATCAACATGGTGTCGCTGGCTTTCATGCCATTGCCTATAGTCTATTACCGGCAAACATGCGATCAAGTGACCAATTTCCCGGGCCTTTGACTATGATCCAGCCCAATGCTGCAAACCACAAGGCGTGCACGCTCCAAGCGTCAGGATAGACGAAAATCTGGATGACCGCAGTCATTGCGAACATGCCGATGGCGGCAAATCGTGAGCCTAGCCCGATGAACAACATCACCGGCAGGATATGTTCCATGCCCGCAGCCATAGGCGCAGCAAGTTCGGGGGACAACAACGGCAGACGATATTCATCACGGAACAGGTCGATGGCTTCGGGCCTTATGCTGAAACCATCGACCTTTGTTTGACCGCTGTTCCAAAACACAAAGCCGATGCCGATCCGTGTCAACAGCAACAGCAATGAGTCTGGCACCCGCCCAAACATGGCAAACAGGCGGCGGATAATATTGGTCATATGCCCTATCCTTTCTGCAATGCGCCGCTGGCAATCAGCGCGATAATAGCCGGCACAATGGTGCTGTCGTCGTGATCCTGTGAGAACATCGCGCACAAGGCCGCAAATGTCAGGGGATGGGCCAATCTGTCCCATGCCAACGCTACCAGAGGGGGCGCTGGACTATATGTCACACTCATGTCTGTGCGAGCCATCAAAACCGCTGCGGCCCCCGCCCAATCGGGATGACCGATGGCCGTCAACAAAGCGCTATTGGCCGGATGTATCGAGGCCGCAGGATGCCGCGAAAGCATTGTCTTCAATAGCTCGGCGCTGTCCGAGGGAAGCAAAGCCATGGTCAGCACCGGCGTATCTGCACAATGATAGGCAGTAAGATAGGCCAGATCAAAGCGGGCGATGGCGATCAGATCGGTGGCCTCACCATCGTCGGCCAGCCAGTCAGGAAAGACATCGCCGATGGCGTCCAGTCCGCCGTAAAGGCCAAACCCCTGTTCGACATAGCGGCGGCTGCGGGCATTGAATTGCGCGTCGCCCACTATGCCGCGATAGGTCGGGAAAATGTCCTCCATCGCCACCAGCCGGCCATGTGATATGGTGTTCGCATGCGCGGCCATGGCCAGCAGGTTGCGTTGCGGCGGCCCCGAAAAAAGCTCTGCTGGCAAAGCATCAGGACCGATGCGTAATGCGTCGGCAAAGCCATTTTGGCCATCACGCAGCAATGCCGACATCCTTTTGGCAAGCGGTCAGAATGTTGTCGGCGCGCATCGCTTCGGCGAGTAACTCGTCAAGGTCTGGGATGTTGTTGTCGCGTTCAATCAGGGTGGGAATCGGACCAGCGCGCGCAATGAAGCGTTCGTAATGGTCCCAACAGTCTTTGCTGATTGCGCTGCCATGGTCGTCAATCGCCAATGGTCCGCTGTCATGTTCCTCACGGTTGTGGCCTGCCAAATGGATTTCACCGACCAAAGCGGGGTCAACCGCGTCGAGATAGGCTTGGGCATCGATGCCGACATTGATTGCCGAGACGATCACGTTGTTGATGTCGAGCAGGATACCGCATCCGGTTGCGGCGCAAAGTCTGGTCAGGAAATCGACTTCGTCCATGCTATCGCCGCGAAAGGCGAGCATCCGCGAGGGGTTCTCAACCAGCATCCGACGGCCCAGCCGCTGCTGTACCAGATCCACCGACGCGCACATCCTCTCGAGGCTTTCGCGGGTATAGGGGATGGGCAGCAGGTCGGGGAAATATTCGCCCGATGTCCTGCTCCAGCTTAGATGATCTGAAACCGATGCCGCAGGAATATCCGCCATCAGCCTCGCCAGCCGTTCCAACTGATCAAGGTCGGGACCATCGGCTGAACCCAGCGACAGGCCGGTCGAATGAAAACTGACAGGAAAGACGTCGGCAACACGCGACAGCCATTGGCGCGATGCTCCGCCGTCACGAAAGTAATTTTGCGGGTGGATTTCCACCCAAAAAGGCCGGACAGAATCGGATGGTTGTTCCAGCAAGGGGGCATAATGCTGGGGTTTGAGGCCGACACCAGCGCGCCACGGCAGTGTGCCTGTGGGGCTGGGCAAATCGGTCATCCGTATTCTGTCCGGCAAGTTCAGGGAGCTGGATTAGCTGCGGCGTGGCGTCGGTGCTGCGTTGCCTGCGTGCGCTGCAAGAGTGCCACCCATCTGCACGCAAGTGCCAGCGGATACATATTTCCAGGCATTGCCCTGGTAATTGACGGTTGAGGTGCCGGCGCAACTGGTGCCAGGACCGGCGGCACAATCATTGGCAGCGCGCAATGCGACGCCATAGCAACGCTCGCGTGCGCTATTGTCCTTCATCTTGTCGCCGGACATCTGGGCTTGGGCAACGGCGGTGCCGACACCGGCGGTGGCCAATATGGCGGCAGCAAGGCCGACTAGGCGGGTCTGGGTGGTCATGGGTTTTCCTCCATTGCAGATGTCAGGGATGACACAGTCGGGTTCGACCAAATTGCCCGATAGGTTACAAGGATAATGAGGGGGCGCGCGTTTTTATCGGGATGAGTAGGTCCTGACCCTAATCTGTCACCACAAAGCGGTTGGTGGCGCGATCCTTTGCGACATGGGCGGCGTCAAACACCCGGCCATTGATTGCGACATAAACGCCGGACGGCAGCAACTGCACCGCAGCCATGGCAAAGCCGATGTTGAATATGGAATCGCTACTGCGCAGCGACGCTGGCTGCATCGCTCCGGTGAGGACGATAGTCTTGCCCGTAATGTCTGCCAAGGCAGCCGCCGTCACCGCCATCGTGTCGGTGCCATGAGTAATCAGCACATGACGGGCCGAACATTGCGCGACAGCACGGTGAATAGCAGCGCGGTCGTCGTCACTCAGGTCAAGACTGTCCTTGCGCATCAGCCCCTCGACCGCAAAATCGAGGGTGACATTGGCTTCGCGCAATATCGTATGGAGCGCGGTTTCCCCGACTTCAAATTCGCTCAGCGCATCGAAATAGACTTTGTCGATGGTGCCGCCAGTGGTGAAGCATTGGATGTTTGGCATCATGCGTTCCTTTTGCGAGATCCCCGCCTAACGCATATAGCAGAAGAAGGGCCAGACAAACCCGCGCTCGTTTCTTGTGGGCTTCCCCCAATGCAGGCATTGGCGCCAAGCACGAGCGGGAAAGGCCAGACAAGCCGCGCTCGTTTACGAGCGGGAAAGGCCAGACAAGCCGCGCTCGTTTACGAGCGGGAAAGGCCAGGCAAGACCGCCGCGCTAAGGCTTGCCTTAGGGGAAGCGCAGAACAGGCTGCGTCGGCCTGCCGACGGGAAAAGCCAGAAAATATGGTGCCCGGGGGCGGATTTGAACCACCGACACGCGGATTTTCAGTCCGCTGCTCTACCCCTGAGCTACCCGGGCCCTGAGCTATTCGCTCGCTGCGCTGAACCTGTCCGGCCCCGCCGTGGGAGCCGCGCCTATAGGGTCGCGCTGGGCGCACTGTCCAGCCTATAATTACCGCTAGTTGGCATTGCCCGGGCCCGCGTCCGGTGGCGCATCGTCACCTTCGTCGGCGGCGGGGCGGGCGGCCATACGATACCCATCATCAAACCAAGCGTTGAGATCGCGGTCGCGGCAACCGCGTGAACAAAATGGGCGATAGTCCAATTGCACCGGCTTGCCGCAAAGGGGACAAGGTTTGAAGGAAGCGGGGGGATTAGCTGACATGGCCGCAGCCGATGGAGCATGCCGGGTCGGCGCGCAAGTGCACCGCCCGTCCGCTGCTCCTGACAAGCGCCTCGACCAGCTCCGGGCGCTCGGTGATCCATAGGATTTCAGCGGGTGAAGCAACCAGCGTCAATTCAGCACTCTTGCTATGCGCCGCATGGCGCTGCGCCCGGCGCAGCAGGGTGAGCGCAGACTGGGCAACTTTGCTGAACTGCCAGCGCTCGGCCAGGCTTGGCCCTGAGCGGGGACGGATCACCTGCATCAGGCCATAGCCGTTGACCCCGGTGCGCTCGAACGGCAGGGGTAGTGCCATGTCAAAGGCCACGGCAGCGGCGATCCGTTCGGCCTTGCTGGCCGTGGTCGGCAAGTCGATGACGATATTGCCGCCGATGCCCATGGCCAAAATCATCGCTGCTGCGGCTATCGCGCCCGCCTTGGCCAGATCAGCCGCCGACAGGGTGCCATCGACATCGATCACCGTCATCGCCGGGGTCAGCGACAGGCGCAGCATTCCTCCCGGAAAGGGCCATTGGCCGGTGGCGGCAGCATCGCACAACTCACCCCACCCGGCCTGTTCTAGCAGGTCTGGTTCGTGGGAATGGAGGATGCGGACAGGCTGTCCGCTGGCGTCAATCCGCTCTTTGATGCTGAGCGCCGCGATGGGGGCAGCATCGATACGGGCTGGTCGGCATTTGGCGCGTTTGACAAGATCGCGTTCGGGGATCGAGCTGCGGGTTACTTCAACCAACAGATCTGCGCCTATGCCGGTGCGCGGGGGCTGGGCGCTCAGCAGGGCTTGTTCACCGCCAGCCAGCATGACCAAATTGATGTTGCCATCGCTTGATACCAGTCTGGCCGGAACGATTGCTCCGGCGGCAACGCCGTCATCGCAATTGCTGCTCAGATATTCGACAATGCGGCCTTGGCTGACCAGTGCGGCGCGGCATTCACCAATGCCATCCTCATAGAGCCATTCAGGCTCAGGCACAGGCGATGCCAGCGGCGCGTAACAGAGCCCGGGTTTCAAACAGCGGTAGTCCCACAATCCCTGAATAGTTGCCTCTGATCCAGCGGACAAATGCCCCGGCGGAGCCCTGAATGGCATAGCCGCCCGCTTTACCGAACCCTTCGCCGCCCGTAGCATAGGCGGCGATTGTCGCATCATCCAACGATGCAAAGGCGACGATGCTGCGCGACATGCGGGTGCGTATGGTGCCCGCTACGTCGATCACAGCAACCGCGCTTAGGACAGTGTGGCGACGACCCGACAGCATTCGCAAACAGGAAGCCACGTCCTGCGCATCGGCAGCACGCGGCAGTATGCGTCGCCCGACGGCAACAACCGTATCCCCCGCTAGAACAATTTCGTCCGCCTGTTGCGTGACGGCCTTGGCTTTGCTGGTTGCCATGCGCAGCGCATAAGCGTCGGGCGCTTCGCCGCGATGCGGGGTTTCATCAATCGCAGGGTCTGCAATACGGGGCGGGATCACACCAATTTGTGCGAGCAAGTCGCGGCGGCGTGGCGACATAGAAGCAAGCAACAATGTGGGCATGTGCGGCGTCGGCTTCATTTGCGCGCCGAAATACACTGCGGCAGGTCAGAACGCAGACCGGACACAGCCATTATTTGAAGCGATAGTTGATCCGCCCCTTGGTCAGATCATAGGGGGTCAGTTCGACCTGCACCTCGTCGCCGACCAACACCCGGATGCGGTTTTTGCGCATTTTTCCAGCGGTGTGGCCCAGCACTTCGTGACCATTTTCCAATTTGACGCGGAACATGGCGTTAGGCAGCAGTTCAATGACTTGCCCGCGCATCTCCAAAAGTTCTTCTTTCGCCATTCAACCTCTAGACCCTGTTTCATTTTGGCTAAACCAAAATGAGGGTCTAGCCTCCTTGTTTTCCGCCTTTTCGCAAGCCGTCAGATGTTGCCATCTTACTTGAAAAGGCTCTATGTGCCGGTGGGAGCAGCCCAGCGCCGCCCTTAGAACCAGCCTCTTGAATGGCGGCGCATAGCGGCAATCCAAGCGCTTGGGAAGGGTGCAGCGTTCAGGCTACCAGCCCAAGCTTGCGGGCGGCGCGCCAGCCCAAACTGCGCAGCACCGCATGACGCGGCCAACGTGGCGGCATCGATGGCGAAAACCCGCGTCGACGCAGCCATGCATTGGCCACATGGGCCTCTGCCTCACGATAACTCCATTCGGATCGCCATGTAATCGACAGCGAAATCGACGGGTCTGGACCAACCGTGACATAATGCGGTGCCATGACCGGCATGAACACCGCTTGTCCCGGATCGAGCGGCGCATCATAACCAAGTCCGGCAAAACTGTCGTCCCACAGCACCCCTCGATGTCCGCCCATATGATAGCGCTCATGTTCGATCTGTGCGGCAAAGCGGGTGTCGCCTGCGGGAAAGGCATGCATGACCTTGCTGCCCATCAATTGCAGCAGGATATTATATTCGGGGTCAAAATGGAGCGGGGTGACCGAACCGGGGCTGGAGACAAAGATGAACCCCTGGAGCGTCAGCATTTCCCCCGTGCGCGGGAGAACGACCGCGCGCATTTCGGCCAACAGGTCGCGCAACAGTTCGGCATATTCGGGAACATCCTCGATATTGCGCAGCACCGCCCAGCTCTTGTTGTCGGCGATGGTACGGATCGTTGCACCAATGCTCAGGCCATTGTGGGGCACATCATCCGGCAGGGTGCCAATCGCCACGTCAGAACGGACATATTCGATGCGATGTTCGCCCAGTTCCTCCCCAAGGGTGGCCAATGCGTCGAGCGTCAACAATGGGTGGTCCGCCAGTTGGTGACCGAACGATACGAACTTGTCGGGATAGGCTGCGGAAAATGTCTCGAGGGCGGCGGCGTCGAAACAGGCGGGGCCTGAAGCCGCATCGGGTAATCTGGTTGGCTGGGGCCGTGGCTGGGGCTGGAGGCTCATTGCTCGCTTTCCTTGTCGAGGGCCGGGAGTGGGGCTAGACCCTGATTCATTTTGATGGAATCAAAATGTGGGTCTAGTTTGTTTGTTTGCCGCCTTTTCCAAGCCGCCAGATGTTTCCATCCGGCTTGAAAAGGCTCTATGGTTCGTTTTATCCGGTGCCAGATCTGCTTGGCGGCTTGGAGAGCATCGAAGATCAGGCGGTTAGCCCGCCCTGGCATCGGCATCGTCAGGCACAATATGGTCCGGCGTTCACGCCACAGACTGTCGATCATCGGGTGGTCCTGGGCGGCGCAACTGTCGATCCAGTCAAGCTTGCGCGCTGCCAATATGTCCAAACTTTCGCGTTGCAGCAATACCCCTGGGGAAAAGCGCGCCAGATCTTCGTCAAAGGCTGTTTTGAAGGAAAATCCGGCATTGCCGTCGATCAGGGTGATCAACATGGCGATGGCCCGGCCATCGAGGCGCAGCGCGGTAAAGCACAGCGCGCCTGCGCCATGGGCTGCGGCAATCGCAGAGCGGAAGAAACCATCTGTTGCCGCCGCGCTGGCAATCGCCGATCCCGCGCTGCCTTTCCACCCCGACGCTTCGAGGGCCACAAACTCGTCAATCCATGCGCCAACATCGCCATCCGCTGCGAGGGTGTCTATGCCGATTGCACCCAATTCGTTCAGCCGCTTCCATTGCCGTCGCAATTCCTTGCGCTTTTTGGGCCGCACCGCGGCTTGCCAATAAGCTTCGGCGTCGCAATCGGGGGCCAGCATGGCGCGGACAATCTGTTGTTCGATGACCAGCGGGCGATGCTCCTGTGCCGCTGCGGTCACTAGCCCCTGATGGACTGTGCTGCCCTCTGCCACACGGTTTAGTGCGACCAGTCGGGCCCTAGGTGCGACCACTGCCAGCGCGGGCAACAGAGCCTGCCAGAATGCCATCTCTGCCCCGTCAGCTATGCAGATCGGTGACAAAAAGCTGTTGGGGTGGCACCAGTCGCCGACGATTTGGAGAGGAACTCTGCCCAGACGCGGCGCAGTTGCCACGGGCATGACCCCAATCAGTGCCCCTGCATCATTGTGGACCATCGCCAGCCGTGCTTTTTGTTGCGGGTCCAATGCCACCAGCGCGGGCAAGACCATCCAGGGCAGAGCAAACACGTTGGGCTCACACGCTCCCTTGGCGATGCGCTCCCAGGCTTGCAGGTCGTCTGGCGATATTACGGCGGCGCAAATGAACTGGACACTAGACCCTGATTCATTCCGATTGAGCCAGAATACGGGTCTAGTTTGTTTGTTTTCCGCCTTTTCCAAGCCGCCGGATGTTTCCATCCGGCTTGAAAAGGCTCTCGCCGGGGTGTGGGCGACGGGCTGCGCTGGCCTTTCCGATGCGAGGGCCCGCTGGCCCGTGCGCCGAGGCTCAACAGGACAACGGGCTTTTCTCGCTGCCGTTTTGGTGCTGACAGTAGCGTCCATTTGACCCATCATCCATTGTGCGTGTCGCACCGCTCAAGCGACACCCGATGGGGCTTTATAGGCGGTGGAAGTGAATAATTCACTTGTTCACAAATGCGCGGACTTGTTTCCCGGCCCTTCGGCTGGATTGCCGCGTCGCCCCGAAACAGGTTCTGGCCTATACGCAATGACGAACGTGATAATTTAGGGACAATCCCTATATTATCACATCGCGCCGTGGGCCAGCGCCGACAACAGCAAAATCGCCACGATGTTGGTGATCTTGATCATCGGATTAACCGCAGGACCGGCGGTGTCTTTGTAAGGATCACCCACCGTATCGCCGGTCACCGCCGCCTTGTGGGCCTCTGAGCCCTTGCCGCCGTGGTTACCGTCTTCGATGAACTTCTTGGCATTGTCCCATGCACCGCCACCCGATGTCATCGACAAAGCGACGAACAGGCCAGAGACGATCACGCCGAGCAGCAGCGCGCCCAGAGTGGCAAAGCCCTGGGCTTGCCCCGCCACCGCAGTGATGACGAAATAGACGACGATTGGTGCCAGCACCGGCAGCAGCGAAGGCAAGACCATTTCCTTGATCGCAGCCTTGGTCACCAGATCAACCGTGCGGGCATAGTCCGGCTTTGATTCATAGGTCATGATGCCGGGGTTGTTGGCAAACTGGTCGCGGACATCCTTGACGACTTCGCCAGCCGTACGGCCAACCGCGGTCATCGCCATCGCCCCGAACAGATAGGGGAGCAATGCACCCAGCAACAGGCCGACGATGACATAGGGGTTTTCGAGGCTGAAATTGACCTCAAGATGGGGGAAATAGAGTTTGAGGTCGGTGGTATAGGCAGAAAACAGCACCAGTGCGGCAAGCCCCGCCGAACCGATTGCATAGCCCTTTGTCACCGCTTTGGTGGTGTTGCCCACAGCGTCGAGTGCGTCTGTCCTTGCGCGGACATCATCGTCCATACCGGCCATTTCGGCGATCCCACCGGCATTGTCGGTGACCGGACCATAAGCGTCGAGCGCGACAACCATCCCGGCCAGCGCCAGCATAGCGGTTGCGGCAAAGGCAATGCCGATCAGACCTGCCAATTGATGGGCGATGATGATACCGGCAACGATCACTAACGTTGGCAAAGCCGTTGCTTCCATGCTGATCGCCAGACCCTGGATGACGTTGGTACCGTGTCCGGTTTCAGATGCCTTGGCGATTGATCGAACCGGGCGATAGTTGGTTCCGGTGTAATATTCGGTGATCCAGATAATCAGGCCGGTGACACCCAGTCCAACCATCATCGACCAGAACAGGTCCATGCCGGTGAATGCCCCTTCGCCAGTGATGCCGCCGCCGATTGCGGTGTTCAGGTCGCCAAGTGCATATATGGTGGCGAAGTAAATGGCCGGGATCGACAGGGCCACGGTGACCAGAAAGCCCTTGTACATCGCGCCCATGATGTTGTTGCTCGCGCCCAGTCGGACAAAGTAGGTGCCGATGATCGAGGTGACGATGCACACACCGCCGACCAGCAGCGGCAGGCTCATCAGGTTGGTGAACAGCGATGTGTCGTTCACGCCGGTAACCAGCAGCGCTATTAGCACCATCGTTGCACCAATCGTGACGACATAGGTTTCAAACAAGTCAGCCGCCATCCCAGCGCAATCGCCGACATTGTCACCGACGTTATCCGCGATCACCGCCGGGTTGCGCGGATCATCCTCTGGGATGCCTGCTTCGACTTTGCCGACCAGATCGGCACCGACGTCCGCAGCCTTGGTAAAGATGCCGCCGCCAAGCCGGGCAAAGATCGAAATCAACGATGCGCCAAAGGCCAGCGCGACCAGCGCGTCAATCACTGATCGGTCGTTTGGCAGGGCACCCGCCACTTCTGTGAGATAGTAGAAAAAGCCTGCAATCGCCAGCAACGCCAGACCAGCAACCAGCATACCGGTGATAGCACCGGCGCGAAACGCCATGGTCAATCCCTGTTGCAGGCCGACTTGCGCGGCCGCAGCGGTGCGAACATTGGCGCGAACCGAAATGTTCATGCCGATATAGCCGGTGGCCCCGGAGAGAACCGCTCCCAGCACAAAGCCGATTGCCGAAGTCCATGTCAGGAGCAGCCCGACGAGGATCGCAACAACAACGCCGACGGCAGCAATCGTGCGATACTGGCGACCAAGATATGCCTGTGCCCCTTCCTGGATCGCGGCGGCAATTTCCTGCATTTTTTCATTGCCGGGCGATGCTTTAAGCACCTGCTGGCTGGTGACAATGCCATAAAGAACCGCGATGAGGCCAAAGGCGATGGCAATGAGACTGATAGTCATGGGGCTTAAATTTCCTCCGAGTTATCGAACTGCTGTTTGAGCTGGCTGATTGCGCGGACGCCTAAGGGCATCAAAACAAAAGGGCAAGCAAAAGCGCCAGCTATTTACCTTGATGTTGCCAGCCCAGCACCTGGCCGGTGGGTGGCGCAATGCCATCGACCAGCAGCGGCGCCCCTTGATCTGCCAGCACAGCGCCAATCCGGGTGGCGGGAACTGGCGGGGCTAAACCATCGGGGAGGGTGAACAACAGCTCATAATCATCGCCCCAGCGCAGCGCATCGACGGCGAGGTCGGGCAGCGCGGATCGGGTATCGCACAAAGCAGGAGCCAGCGGCACCGCCCTCGTATCGATGCCAATGGTCACCCCGCTGGCCATCGCCAGACGCTTTGCATCGAGCAGCAAACCGTCGGAAACATCCATCATTGCGGTTACTAACGGCGCGAGCGCGCGGCCCTCTGTTATGCGTGGGTTTGGACGGCGATAGCGATCTGAGACGAGCTTGTTGGCAACTATCGCAGTCGGCAACTGTCCTGTATCCGCCAGATAGCCCAGCATTGCATCGCCAATCGTGCCGGTCACCCACAAAGCATCGCCGACCCTAGCCCCAGAGCGCGAAGGCACCGGCATATGGGTCGCACGGCCAATAGCGGTGAGGCCGAAAGCGCGGGGCGCACCCGATTGACTGGGCGGCGCTGACACAGTGTCACCGCCCAGCAATGCTGTATTAAAATGAGACAGGGCCTCGCCAAACGCCGCGACAAAGCGGGCGTCCCACGCGGCATCGCCCAACATATAGCCGAGCAAGACGCCAATTGGTGCAGCACCCTTGGCCGCTAGGTCCGACAGGTTAACCCCAACCAGTTTCCACGCCACATCCTCGGGAGCGGCATCGGGCATGACGTGGGTGCCGATCACCAGCATGTCATGGGTCAGCACCAGATCGTCGATCACAGCGCAATCGTCGGCCAGCCCGCGAGCGGCCGGGTCGGTCGCAATTTTGCGCATCAGTGCAATGAAATCAGATTCGGTGGTCATTGCTTAGTTCGCTTTTTCCCTACCCACGCACGTCCTTTGCCACAGCGTCGAGCAGACCGTTGACGAAACCGGTTTCGCGCCCAGCGTCAAACGCCTTTGCTACCTCGACATATTCGCTGATCGCGGCGGCGGTCGGCACATCAGCCCGCGCCATCAGTTCATAGGCTCCGACCCGCAATATCGCCTTGATCGTCCGGTCGAGGCGGCCCAGTGTCCAGCCATTGGTCAGCTTGCCGGTGATGGCAGCATCGACTTCATCCAGCCGGGCCAGCGTGCCCCGTACCAGATCGTCAAAGAAATCGACCTCTGCGGCGGCATATTCGGCATCGGCAAAATCATCGTCATCAATCGTCGTGCCGAGCCGGTGCTGATGAAACTCATGCAGCAATTGCGCAACCGGGGTCGGTTCCATGTCATGCTGGAACAGCGCCTGCACCGCTGCGAGCCGTGCGGCTGAACGCGACAGGGCACGCGATGGTTGGCGTGATTTACTCATGCGCGCGCCCTAGACCCGGTTGGGGGTTGGGGCAAGGCGCGCCTAAAGCCGCACCCGCACGCTCAACGCATGGGCCGGCAATCCTTCAGCTTCGGCAAGGCGCACAGCGTGAGGGCCAATCGCCGCGAGCGCCTCTCTATCCATAGCGATAAAGCTGGTGCGCTTCATGAAATTGAGCACCGACAGGCCGGATGCAAAGCGCGCCCGTCGCCCCGTCGGCAGGACATGGTTTGGCCCCGCGACATAATCGCCGATCGCCTCTGGCGTCATCCGCCCAAGAAACACCGAACCGGCATGGCGGACCTGGGCGAATAGCTGTTCTGCTGGCTCGTCATCGAGCGCGAGTTCGAGATGTTCGGGGGCTAGCCGGTTGATTAGCACGGCGGCTTCGCACAGCGATGAGAGCAAGATGATCGCGCCATGATCGTCCCAACTAGCGCGCACGGTGGCGCGGGTGGGAAGGCACTCGATCAGAGCCTCGACTGCCGCCGCAACCGCATCGGCAAAAGCCGCATCGTCGGTGATCAGGATCGACTGGCTGGTCGGGTCATGTTCGGCCTGTGCCATCAGGTCAGCGGCGATCCAGTCGGGGTTATTGCTGGCGTCCGCGACCACCAAAATCTCCGACGGTCCAGCCACCATATCAATGCCAACCACACCGTATAGCTGTCGCTTTGCCTCTGCCACCCAAGCATTGCCGGGGCCGGTGATAACATCGACCGGGGCGATGGTCGCGGTGCCATAAGCCAGAGCGGCGATGGCCTGTGCCCCGCCAATCCGCCACACTTCGTCCACCCCGGCGATGTGCGCGGCAGCCAGCACCAGCGGATTGGCGACCCCATCAGGAGTTGGTGTGACCATCACCAGCCGGGCAACGCCCGCCAATTTGGCCGGAATGGCGTTCATCAGCACCGACGATGGATAGGCCGCACGACCGCCTGGAACATAGATGCCGGCTGCGTCCACTGGGTTCCAGCGCGCACCCATCCTCACCCCTGCATCATCGACATAGTCGCGGTCCTCAGGGCGCTGGCCAAGGTGAAAGGCGCGAATACGTGCGGCAGCCATGTCCAGCGCATCGCGCAACGTTGGGTCCAGCGCGGCATAGGCTGATGCACAATCTGCCGTATCAATCCGCCAGGGCAGGTCATGGCCGTCAAACTGTCGGGTCAGTGCCGCAACAGCGGTGTCCCCTTCATCGCGGACGCGCTGTATTATCGCGGCAACATCGCGCGACACATCCCCGCCGACTTCGCGCCGGGCGTTGACCAATGCGGCAAATGCAGCGGTGAAATCAGCTTGGCTGTCCGACAGGCGCAACACTAACTCACCTCCCGTTTACGGGAGGGGGACCAAGTTCGCGAAAGCGTTCCACTAGGTCGCGAACCATGGGATTGGTCTTAAAGGCCGCACGATTGGCAATCAGCCGTGCGGAAACCTGGGCGATGACTTCGACTTCGGTCAGGCCATTGTCCGCAAGCGTCTTGCCCGACGATACCAGATCGACGATCCGACTGGCGAGGCCAAGTGCCGGAGCAATTTCCATCGCGCCACTGAGTTTGACGCATTCGGCCTGGACCCCGCGACGGGCAAAATGCTGGCGGGTCAGATTGGGATATTTGGTGGCGACACGAACATGGCTCCAACTGCTAGGATCATCCTGCGCGGCGAGCGCCGCCGGTTCCGCGACCGAAATGCGGCAATGACCGATGCCCAGATCAACCGGGGCATAAAGTTCGGTATACCCGAATTCTTCGATCACGTCGGAACCGACGATACCGATATGGGCGGCGCCATGGGCGACAAATGTCGCCACATCAAATGCCCGCACCCGGATGAGGTCAATCGCGGGATTGTTGGTGGCAAAGCGCAAAGCGCGGTTCGACTTGTCAAAAAATGCGGCCTCTGGCTCAATTCCGGCGGCGCGCATCAGCGGCAACGCCTCGTCGAGGATGCGCCCCTTGGGGATTGCAAAGATGAGTGGTGCTGGCATGATGCCACGGCACTTAAGGTGCGGGCAGGCAAAGGGCAACATGGCGTTAAGCGCAAAACTGATGGGCGAAATACAGGCGCAGGCTGAACATAGTTTCAGAAACGCAGCCCCTGCAACGGCCCGGTTGATCTTGGCTCAGCTCCCGCTGGCACAAGGCGAAAGCCAATGCGGTCGGCGGATTGCCAATTGGCCGGGTAATAGCCTGGTCGATGCCATGGCGCTGCGGTTTACCGGGGGCCTGCATAGCTTGTATTTGAGCGGCAAAGAACCAGCGCTTGGCGGGATATATTCAGGTGAGATCGACGATCAGGCGCAGGTTGATGCTTTGGTCGCTGAAATCGTTTCGCGCCACGATGTCACTTTGTTGCCATGGTTCGATGGCCCGCCACAAACCAATGAGGCAGGTCGTTCAGCCAGCTTTATCGCCGCGCTGCATTGGCTCGCCAGCCGCGCTCCGTCGGACTTTGAGCTGCTTGAAATTGGATCAAGCGCGGGCATGAACCTGTTGATTGACCGGCTGCGCTATGATCTGTCCGGTGTGATTTATGGGCCAGATGATGCACCAGTAACGATTAGGCCAGAATGGCGCGGTCCGCCACCGCCTGCCGATTCTTTCAACATCGTTTCAGTTCGTGGTTGCGATCTGGCTCCCGTCGATATCCGTGACCCCGACGCGGCAAACCGCCTGCGAGCCTATATCTGGCCCGAGGCCAAGCAACGTTTCACGCGGCTGGATGCCGCGATTGCCATGATCCATGACCGCCCAGTTGATCTGGTGCAGGCGGACGCTGCTGACTGGATAGAGGCGCAATTGGCGATGCCCCAAGGTGCTGGAACGACCCGCGTGTTGATGCATTCGATTGTCTGGCAATATATTCCTGTATGTGGCCAAGCGCGGATCACCGCCGCGATGGAAGGTGCAGGGTTGGCAGCGACAGCCACATCGCCGCTGGCGTGGATAGCCCTTGAAACCAACCGGGCGACATTCCGCCATGAGTTAAAGGTGCGCCATTGGCCCGGTGACGCCGCGCCAATTCTGCTCGGTGAAGCCCATGCCCATGGTGCGTGGGTCGAATGGTTGGATTAACCCAGAAACTCCCGCATCGCCGCGCTCACCACATCGGGCGCTTCCCACGGCACGAAATGCCCGCAATCATGCACCGGCACTATGGTCACATTGGGCACCAGTTCCTCGATCCCCTCCAGATTGCACGGTGGCAGCGCCAGATCATCCATCGCCCAGATCACCAAGGTCGGGATATGGAGCTTGGGGAAATCGGCGACCGCAAAGGGTGGTGGCTCTACCACTTCATCCATTGTCGGCACATTGATCGCGGCGGCGCGGTACCAATTGAGCATCCCGAATGCGGCATCGCGGTCCTGCCAATCGGCGAGCAGTGCGTCGCGTTCCTCCGGCTCCATCGCGTCCGGCCGGTCCCACTTGACCACCTTTAGCAGCAATCCAGTCAGGCCGTGTTCGCGCACTAGCGCGTCGTTGGCAGGGTCACGAAAAGCCCGCATATACTGGCTCGACGCACGCTGCTCCATGTTGGTAATCAGCAAGTTCTGGAAAATAAATGGATGCGGTGCGTTGGCGATGACCGCGCGGGTTACCCGCCCCGCCCACGCCGGATTGGGTCCGCCCGGCTGCCCGTTCAGCGCCACGCTCCACGCAATCGCTCCGCCCCAATCATGGCCCGCGATGGTAAAATTCGCCACGCCCAAAGCATCGGCGAGAGCAAAAATGTCGGAGGTCAACTTGTCTGCGGTATAGGCCGAAACGTCCTGCGGCTTGGATGATCCGCGATAGCCGCGCTGGTCGGGCGCGATACAATAATAGCTGTCACTGAGCGCCGCCATCTGGTGCCGCCAGGTGCGATGTGATTCTGGAAATCCGTGGAGGAATATGATCGCCGGGTTGGCCGGATCGCCAGCAGTCCAGACGTCGAGTTCCACCCCGGTGGACAGGGCGCAACGCTGTTGCTCAAAATCCATTCGTCATTCCACCGGTGCACTGGCTTTTATTGCCATCGCATGGACCCGCTGGCCCGGCAGGTCGCCAAGCGCTTGATTGACCATGCGCTGGCGGTTGACCCGGCTTTGCCCCGCAAAGGCCGCGCTCACAATCTCGACGGTAAAGTGGCTCGCGCCCGAACCGTCGTCGCCGCTGTGGCCGCTATGCGATGCGCTGTCGTTGATGACGTGCAATTGCGTCGGCGCAAAAGCAACCACTAACAGTTGCTCGATCTCTGCTTGGATTGAAATTGTGCTGGTCACATTCTGCTCCATATCGCCACAGGCTTGCCCCGCTGCCGCAATTGCTTATCCGGGCTTGTCACGCACCGCAAGAAAGGACTAGGTCTCCGAGTGCGGCTACAGGGGCGATGCCGGCTTGCTTTTGCGGGGAGCTCATACTTGCGCTTCCCGTAGCGCTCAGCCTATGGAGGAGGTTCACCCTAACGGAAACCTTTGTGCGATGACCGACATCCCCAATATCCAGCCCGATGCGCGCGGCAAGACGATTCTGGACGCGCCGGACCGGACGCTCGACGTGCGCGAGGCATTTGGTATCGACATTGACATGGCTGTGCCAGCGTTCAGCGAAGCTGACGAGCGGGTGCCTGACCTCGACGGGGCTTATGTTTTCGACCCCGATACGACGCTGGCGATTTTGGCGGGCTTTGCCCATAATCGCCGGGTGATGATCCAAGGCTATCATGGCACTGGCAAATCGACCCATATCGAACAGGTCGCAGCGCGTTTGAACTGGCCGTGCATCCGCATCAACCTCGACAGTCACATCAGCCGGATCGACCTTATCGGCCGCGATGCTATTGTCCTGCGCGACGGGCAACAGGTAACCGAGTTTAAGGAGGGGCTGCTGCCTTGGGCCTTGCAATCGCCGACCGCATTGGTGTTCGACGAATATGACGCCGGTCGCCCAGATGTGATGTTCGTGATCCAGCGGGTGCTGGAAGCGGATGGCAAGCTGACGCTGCTCGACCAGAACCGGGTGATCCGCGCCCATCCGTGGTTCCGCCTGTTTTCGACGACCAACACGGTTGGCCTTGGCGACACAACCGGCCTGTATCATGGCACCCAACAGATTAACCAGGGTCAGATGGACCGCTGGAATATAGTGGTGACGCTCAACTATCTGGCGGCGGAAGTCGAGGCAAAGATTGTCCTCGCGAAATCGAGTGAGTTCGACAATCCCGAAGGCAAGGCGATGATCGAGAATATGGTCAAAGTCGCCGAGCTGACCCGTGCCGGTTTCATGAACGGCGACATATCGACGGTGATGAGTCCGCGCACGGTTATCAGCTGGGCCCAGAATACGACGATATTCAAGGATGTCGGCTTTGCATTCCGCCTGTCGTTCCTGAATAAATGCGACGAGTCCGAACGGATGCTGGTCGCCGAATACTACCAACGGGTGTTCGGCAAGGATCTGCCCGAAAGCGTGGTTGGACGCGCTTGAGCCTAGCTTAACCCCATCTTTGCCAAATATTCAGGACTTTCCGGTTATAGCTGTGCTGTGCAATAGCCAGCGACGGTGAGTAATGAACAAATACGCCGTAATATTTACAATTAACGCATTAATTTTTGGCGCTTTGTCGGTGAATGCAATGCTGTCATTGGCTGCCGCCTGCGATTCTGCGGGGCAGTGCAGCAACGCCATTGGCCCAGGGACTTGGGTCATGGCAATATTGCCGCTGCTGGTCATTGCCGCAGTCGGGGTTGCGTTTGCACCAAAGGTGCTGCGCGGTCTGAAAGCTCGTCGAGCGCAGCGCGCCCTTGCCAAAACTGAGCGGGAGGATGCGAGCGTTACCCAGTCCGAGGTGGATGTTTCTGCCCAATCACGCTTGCGCCGTATCACTCGCACGGTCGAGATTGATGTCGATAGCGATGTCGATAGCGATAGCGATGTCGAGATTGGTGTCGATGGCGATGGCTCAGACTGCGCCGAATCCTTTGACTTTGACGCACAAGGCAATGACGAACTGGCTGATGCCAGCGGTCAAATGCCGCCAACCATGTCCTCAACCAATCAGCCGCCCGTCGACGAGCCATGGCAGTGGTTGCTAGGCGAAGGTCCGGCGGCGTGCCTGCGCCCGGCTGCGCAAACCGGATTTCCGTGGGTTGCCGCGACAATAGCGGAAATGTCGAGCGCCTATGTCGACCATTGCCAAACGGAACAGGCGGGCCGTTTTCTCCACGAGGCCGAAGCTTGGCTGGCGCTCTCCAGCGAATTGCTACCAACCCAAGCGATAACCGGTGGTGATGCTGAATCCTTTGTCAGCTGGTTGAATGATGCGGTAGCGCACAGCAATCAGGCCGGGCATCAAACCGGGTCCGCTGTGACGATGCCGACCTTGCTGGCGCAAGCGATGGACCGATTGAGTGAACGCGGTCAGGACGATAGCGCATTGGCCGCAGCATTGCCCATAGCGTTCCATAATGACCGGGCATTTTCGGAAGTTTGGGCCAAAGCAAGTTAGGCCCATCCGGTGATGTGATATTTTCTCGTCATTGCGAGGCGCGGTGCGACGACGCAATCCAAGCAGAAGTTGCGGATTGTTATCGCCGGGTAACTGCGCCGGGGAGCATGTTAGCGCATTGGGGCTTCACCCGCCACCAATCCTTGCCTAAGGCTGGGCTATGACTCGCCAGACTGCGCTCGATGACTTCAAATCCGTCCTGACCGGCACTGCGCGGGCGCTGACGGCTGAACCAGAGCTGGAGGTTGGCTATACCGCGGATGCGCCGAGCATGGCTGGAAAGGTCATCAAGGTGCCAATGCCGCCGCGCGGGTTGCCGCTGGAACAAGTCGCAGAAGCACGCGGCTTTGCCGATGGGTTTGCGCTGCGGCTGAAACATCATAACGAGGGGACGCATCGCACCGGGCGGCCCCGCGAACCGCTCGCCGCTGCCTGTTTCGATGCGATGGAGAGCGCCCGGGTAGAGGCTTTGGGCGCACGGTCGATGGCGGGGATGCGCGAAAATCTGTCGGCATCCTTGGCGATGCGGATGCGCTCCGACCCCATTTCTCGCGCCACCAGCCGTGACGATGTGCCGGTTTCGACCGCGATGGAACTGATGGTCCGTCAGGCGTTGACGGGCGATGCTCCGCCTAAGGGCACCGCCGCCGGACTGGCGCTGGTCGAGGAATGGATTGCTGGCAGTGCGGGTGCAGACCTTGCGGCATTGTCATTATTGATCGATGACCAGCACGGGTTTGCCCAAATCGCACGGCAGGCGCTGCGCCACCTCGACCTGATCCAAGGCGACGAGCCGATGGATGAGGGGGCCGAGGGCCAGGATGACAATGAGGATCAGCCCGACGATAGCGACAAGGGCGACGAGGAACAAAGCAGCGGTGCCGCCGATGCGCAAGCCAGGGTCGAGCGGCGGGAGGGTGAGGCTGGCGAAGATCAGGACGGCGAGGTCGATGCCGATGACATGGACGGCGACAGCGACGAGGAGATGGGCGACGATGCGCCCAAGCCGGTTCGTCCCAATCGACCGCACCACGACATCCCCAATTTTAATTACAAGATATTTACGACCGCGCATGACGAGACGATCGCCGCAAGTGAGCTGTGCGATCCCGACGAACTGGCGCGACTACGCGGTTTCCTCGACCAGCAACTAGTGCCATTGCAATCGGCTGTGACCCGTCTTGCCAACCGGTTGCAGAGGCTGTTGATGGCGCAACAGAATCGGGCGTGGGATTTTGACCAAGACGAAGGGATGCTCGATGCGGCGCGTCTGGCCCGGGTTGTCGCCAACCCGACTTTGTCGCTGTCCTACAAGCGGGAACGGGACACGGATTTTCGCGACACCATCGTTACATTGTTGATCGATAACAGCGGATCGATGCGCGGACGGCCGATTTCGATTGCCGCGATCAGCGCCGACATTTTGGCGCGCACGCTCGAACGGGTCGGGGTAAAGACCGAAATATTGGGCTTTACGACCCGCACTTGGAAAGGCGGAATGTCGCGCGACGATTGGCTGACGGCCGGGCGTCCGCTCGCGCCGGGTCGCCTCAACGATATTCGCCACATAATCTACAAGCCCGCTGGCGAGCCTTATCGCCGCGCCCGCAACTCGCTGGGCCTGATGATGCGCGAAGGGTTGCTCAAGGAAAATATCGACGGCGAGGCGCTGGCGTGGGCGCACAGCCGGATTATCGGTCGGCCAGAGGATCGCCGCATCCTGATGGTCATCTCCGACGGGTCGCCGGTGGATGATTCGACCCTCAGCGTCAACAGCGGTGGTTATCTGGATCAACATCTGCGGCAGGTGATCGGCTGGATAGAAAGTAAATCGCCGGTGGAACTGGTCGCTATCGGCATCGGCCATGATGTCACCCGCTGGTATAGCAAAGCGGTGACGGTCATGGATGCGGAACAGCTCGGCGGTGCGATTATCGACCAACTGGCGGGGCTGTTTGACGCAGATAAATAGCAGGATTGGACTCAGGCGTGACTCGCAGACGCGGAGTCGATATACTAGGCTGGCAGCTGGGGTGACGGAGCGGGCATGAACCCGATTTTCCGCGTAACAATCTGCACTGGGTCGCTGATTGACATAATGGACGCTGGGGCGATCAGCCTTGGCGGCGATATGAGGAGCGACCCATGGCCAATGCCGACCAGCGTACCGGAAAAAAAGCGTCAGATCTGTTTATCGAATGCCTGGAAAAAGAAGGCGTTGAATATATTTTCGGGGTGCCGGGGGAGGAAAACCTCGACTTTCTCGACAGTCTGTCGCGCTCGACCCAGATTAAGCTGATTCTGACCCGGCACGAACAGGGCGCTGGCTTTATGGCCGCGACCTATGGCCGCCACACTGGGAAAACCGGCGTGTGTCTGGCGACATTGGGGCCAGGTGCGACCAATTTTGTCACTGCGGCGGCCTATGCGCAACTGGGCGGGATGCCGATGATGATGATCACCGGACAAAAACCGATCAAGAAATCCAAACAGGGCCGGTTCCAGATATTGGACGTGGTGGCGATGATGGGGCCGATCACCAAATATACCCACCAGATGCAATCGTCGGACAATATCCCCAGCCGGGTGCGCGAAGCGTTCCGCTTAGCCGAGGAGGAAAAGCCCGGCGCGGTCCATATCGAACTGCCCGAAGACATTGCCGATGAACATACCGATGCGGTGCCGCTGCATCGCAGCCAGTCGCGCCGTCCCAACGCCGATGCGAAGTCGATTCGCATCGCTGTCGAGGCGCTGGAGGCGGCCAAGTCGCCGCTATTGGTGATTGGTGCTGGTGCCAACCGGACCATGACCAGCCGGATGTTGCAACAGTTTATCGAAAAAACCGGCATCCCGTTTATGACGACCCAATTGGGTAAGGGCGTGATTGATGAGCGCCACCCCAAGTTCCTCGGCTGTGCGGCGCTGAGTGCCGGGGATTTTGTCCACCGCGCGGTTGAAGCATCGGATTGCATCGTCAATCTGGGCCATGACGTGATTGAAAAACCGCCGTTCTTCATGCGTGAAGGCGGGCCGACCGTCATCCACATCTCGACCAAGACGGCAGAGGTGGATCCGGTTTATTTTCCGCATATCGAAGTGATTGGCGACATCGCCAACGCGGTCTGGCAGATGAAAGAGGATATTGTCCCCAATGGCGGTTGGAAATTTGACCATATGCTGGGGTATCGCGCAGCAGAAGTGGCCCACACCGCGCCGCTCGCTGCCGATGCCCGCTTCCCGATATTTCCGCCACATCTGGTCCAGTCGATCCGCGACGCGATGCCAGACGATGGCATCATCTGCCTCGACAACGGGGTATACAAAATCTGGTTCGCGCGCGGCTATACTGCCTATCGCCCCAACACGGTGCTGCTCGACAATGCGCTGGCGACGATGGGTGCGGGGCTGCCATCAGCGATGATGTCGGCGATGCTCTATCCCGACCGCAAGGTGATGGCGGTGTGCGGCGATGGCGGTTTCATGATGAACAGTCAGGAAATGGAGACCGCCATTCGGCTCGGCCTCAACATGACGGTGCTGGTATTGAATGACAGCAGCTATGGCATGATCCGCTGGAAACAGGCGGCCATGGGGTTCAAGGATTGGGGCCTGACCTATGGCAACCCCGATTTCGTCAAATATGCTGAGGCCTATGGCGCGCATGGCCACCGCGTCGAAAGCGCCGCGCACTTGAAGGAATTGCTGGCCCATTGCCGCGATACGCCGGGGGTGCATTTGATTGATTGCCCGGTCGATTATAGCGAGAATGATCATATCTTAAATGTTGAGATCAAGGAATTGTCGAGGGCGTTGTAGCGCATTTCAAGCCCCTCCCCTTCAGGGGGGAGGGGTTGGGGTGGGGGCTATCGGCCAAGCGCCAAGCTCGCATCCCCCCACCCCCGGCCCCTCCCCTGAAGGGGAGGGGGGAGATTAAAAATGACAATTCTCAAATCCACCTATCCGCTCTATCTCAACAACAAGGCGGTCCAACCCAACGCTAGCCTTGCGGTCACCGACAAATATACCGGCGAAGTCGCGTTCCATACCGCGCTGGCGACGCCGGATGTGATCGACGCAGCGATTGCCGGAGCCGTGCGCGCGACAGAGCCAATGGCCGAGATGGCGAGCTATGAGCGGCAGAATGTTCTCAACCACTGTGCGGTGCGGTTTGCCGAACGGTTCGATGAACTGGCCTATGCGCTATGCGTCGAGGCGGGCAAACCGATCAAGGACGCCGAGGGTGAAGTCGGGCGGTTGATCGACACGTTCCGGATTGCCGCCGAAGAATCAACGCGCAACTATGGTGAAGTCCAGCCGCTCGACATCAGCCCGCGTGCCAAAGGCTATATGGGGATGTGGAAACGGGTGCCAATCGGCCCGTGCAGTTTCATTTCGCCGTTCAATTTTCCGCTCAACCTAGCGGCGCACAAGATAGCCCCGGCGATTGCCATCGGCTGTCCGTTCGTAATGAAACCGGCGAGCATGACGCCATTGGGCGCGATCATCATCGGCGAAGTGCTGGCCGAAACCGATCTGCCAGAAGGGGCGTTTTCGATATTGCCCGCCAGCCGCGACGGCGCTGATCTGTTCACCACCGATGACCGGCTCAAACTGCTCAGCTTCACCGGTTCGCCCGGCGTCGGCTGGGAATTGAAGGCCAAAGCGGGCAAGAAAAAGGTCGTGCTGGAACTGGGCGGCAATGCGGCGGTGATCGTCGACAAGGACGCCGACCTCGACCACGCGCTCGAACGGATCATTTTTGGGGCATTCTATCAATCGGGGCAGTCGTGCATCGGGGTCCAGCGGATCATCATCCATGCCGACATTTACGCCCGGTTCCGCGATATGCTCGTCGCGCGAACCGCGACCTTGATTTCAGGCGATCCAAAGGATCCGCAAACCTTCATCGGGCCAATGATATCGGTTAAAGAGGCGACCCGGTTGAAGGGCTGGATTGACGATGCGGTGGCGGGCGGAGCGCGGTTGCTGTGCGGCGGCAAACGCGATGGCGCGATGCTGGATGCGACCTTGCTCGAAGGGGTGGACCGCAGTGCCGCTGCCTACCGCGAGGAAGCATTCGGCCCGCTCGCCATCCTGTCCAGTTTCACCGACTGGAATGCGGCGATGGCGGAGGTCAACGACAGCAAATTCGGCCTGCAAGCCGGGCTGTTCACCCGCGATATTCACCAAGTGCTCAGCGCGTGGGACAAGCTCGAGGTCGGCGGCGTCGTGGTCAATGATGTGTCGAGTTTCCGGGTCGACAATATGCCCTATGGCGGGGTCAAGGACTCAGGGCTGGGCCGCGAAGGGGTGCGCTTTGCGATGGAGGATATGAGCGAAATCCGCAATTTGGTGATCCGGCGTTTGTAGGCCCACATCAAAACTGTTTGCGAAACTCGATTTCGATCAGACGGCCCTGTGGGTCGATATAGCCCGGTTGATAGCGCAGCGGCACAACTCCATTGGCGTCCCGCACACTCTGGCGATCATTGAACAGATTGTCGATCGACAACCGCACCCGGCTGTTGCGGAATATCGGGTGCGCGGCGACAAAGCTGGTCTGTTGGTTGATGTCGATAAATGCCCGCAGGTTGATCGTCATCTGCGACGAAAAGCTGAGGTCGGATGCGGCTCCACCGCTCGTGATTGGCCCGCCGACCACGCGTGATCCATCCCGCCACGTTCCATTGGCGCGAAACCCGACGCCTTTGAAAAACCAGCCACCGTCGAATTCAACCTCGTGGCGCGGACTGCCGCCGCGACTGCCGACCGCCGATCCGTCGAGCAGATTGAGTATGGGAACGCCGGGGCGGATGAGGATTTCGTCCTCAAACCGGACGGTGTGATAGGCCCCGAGCGACCAGCGTCCGCCGCCAGCGCCGCCAAAGCCCCGTCCACCACCACCACCACCGGCGGGCACCCCAAAACTGCGCGAGTAGTTGACGCCATAGCGTATTTGGCGGCCACGGGTCTGGGCAAAATTGACCGGGCGTTGATCGACGCTGACAATGCGCCCATCGCCGCCGCGCACAACCCGGCCAGCAAATGCCGCCTCTGTCTCAGGCGTCAGCAACGGAAACTCTGCGGTTGTATTGCGGCTGCGCACCCGGGCATAGCTGGCGGTCAGCAGCAACTGGGTTTCGGCTATGGGCCGCCAATTGGCCTGCAACCGGAAGTCGCGCCGAGTTTCTGCCAACAGCAGCGGGTTGCCGCCGCTGATGCTGTCGGCGAGCACCGTTTCATTGCGGGTAAAATCGAAAAAGGTGCGAAACGGCGTCACCAGCGTGGGTGCGCCGAGTTGGCTGACGGTAGGGGCAGTCTGATCGCCCACAAAGGTCAGCTGAATATCAACCCGCGCCACTGGCGACCAGTTTGCTCCATACGTCCAGCCGGTCAGGGTGCGAAAATCGCTTACATCGCGCAGGCTGTAGCGGCCATTGAGCGACAGGTCGCCGAGAAAATCGAGTATTTCATTGTCGCGGCTGGCAATGGGCACGCTAATGTTCGTGCTGCCCGAAAGGGCGGTCCGCCCGAGATCGGTGAGCGTGACCACACCCGACCGTTCGGAGCGAGTCATCAGGTCGATGCGTTTCCAGCCGCCCTGAACGGTGGTGCGCACGGGGCCAGCGGGCAGGTTAAACAGGCTGCCCGATAGCACCAGATCAGCGTCCTCGGTATTGGTGATGGTGCGCGTGCGGTCCTGGCCAACCGCTATGGCCTGCCCTGACCCACCGTTGGCAAAAGCCGCGTTGCGATCGTTCTCGGCGCGTGATACGCCGCCATCATAGCTGCCGGTCAGCGACCAGCGCCACCGGCCCAAGCGACCATCGCTGCTCGCGCCAGCATGAAATGTCTCGGCCCGACTGTGCGCGCGCAGCGCCAGCGACGGATCGAAAGCCTGTTGCCCGATCAGCGACTGCGACTGGCTGTTGCCATAGCGCAAGTTAAGCGACGCGGCGATTGTCGTGCTCAGCGGTCGGGCATAGGTCCCGTCGATGGACCAATTGTCGCCGGCGGGGAGCAGGGTGCGCAAATTGCCGGCATTGGCGTTGCCGTCGGCCTGCACTATGTCCCGCTCCGCTTCGGTCAGAGCGGACTGTCGGCCATAGTTGGCAGTCAGATTGAGGCGTGACGTGCCGCGAAGCCGCAATTGCGAAACTTCGCCGTCCCCGGTCCAGCGTCCACCGTCGGTTGGGCCGCCAACCTCAACCTCTGTGATAATCGCTGAAAAATTGTCTTTAAGGACGATGTTAATCACCCGCTGGTAGGCACCATAGCCATAGGACAGCGCGACTTCGGGCGGGAATATCTCGACCCGGGCGATCGCTTCGGCTGGCAGGTTGTGGATTTCGCCAAAGCCGGAAATGCGCCGGCCATTGAGAAACACCACCGGTGGCCCGCTGCCGCGACCGCCGCCGCTGCGGGTGCGCACCGCCAATTGGCCAACCAGATCGGTGAGGTTGGATGCGCCGTAACTAGCAATCTCGGCCTCACTCAGCACTTCATCGGGCGGCACGTCGCTGATGACGCCGCCGGGTATTTCAGCGGTGACGACGATGTCGCTGGTTCGTTCTGGGGTAGTCCGTTCGGGAGCGGCTTGCTCCGGCGGTGCGGTGGGCGATGGATGGTCCACAGTCTGCGCCGACAGCGGCATCGCCGACAGGGACATGAGCGATGTGCTGATGAACAGCTTAGCCGATGCCCGGCAAAAACGGGGGAGTGTCAAACGGGCCAGCCTTGTTAATCGATATGTCAGTTTCGTCGCGGATCGTTGTTAGCGGATCATTGTTACAGGCATTTTGTCGCAAAACAATGGCGGGGAGTTAAGTGCGAAATGGGCGCCTGTGTGAGCTGTATGTTTTGATGAGCGCCCGACATATATCCCTTTCGATGATAACCATAGGCGCAGCAGTTCAAGAGCTATCCTTGCAACCACAGCCGCCATCGACTACGCAACTGCTGGCTGTCGGGCTTTGGCGGGCACTCCGGAACAACCAGGCACCAATCGCGAGCGCTAATAGCAGCAACAGGCCGCCACAAACCAACGCCTCGACCGAAAGACCATGCCAAAATGTGAGGCCAGCGATTGAGGTCGCAACTATCCCGGTGCCAGCCAATAACAAAAGCGCGCAGCAAGCGGCACAGGCCGCGCCGATGCCCAGAACATATTTCAATTTCACGATTATATCCTTTCTCATGACAATGATGGGACAAACCGATACAACCTCAAGTAACTTGAGGAGCAAGCGGAAATCGACATGAAGCAGCATATTGGTAATTTGGCGATCGGCGAAGCGGCAATCGCGGCAGGATGCAGCGTCCCCACCATTCGCTATTATGAGCAAATCGGGCTGTTGCAAAATGTCGGGCGCACGGCGAGCAGCAGGCGGATTTACTCAAAAGAAAATGTTGATCGGCTCCGCTTCATTCGCCGCTGCCGAGATTTTGATCTGCCAATTTCCCAAGTCGCGCAACTCATCAACGCCGTCGGCGTCTCCGCAGATTGCAACGACGCTCTCATGGTTATCGTCAGCCACAGGGACGCACTGCGATCCCGCATCCGCGAATTAAAGGCGCTGGAACGCACATTGACCCAGATGGAACAGCGTTGCGCGGCACAATGCCAAGGCGGCACCGCAGACTGTTGCACCATCTATGATGATCTTGGCGCTAGTGGTCCTTATTGATTCTGACATTTGCATCTCATGTCTGACATGTCAGGTGTGAATGTTGAAATCACTCCACTAGGGCAATCGCGCGGCAAAAAACGCCCAAGCGATCTTCGCAAACTCCACGTCGCGGTTTTGCACCCCGGACTGGCCGGTGGTGATCGGCACCGCAATGCTCGGCTGGCTGTGCCCTGCGCCGACCAACCGCCACCACTGCACGGGTGCTGCCCCGGCATAGCGCGAAACGATTGCCGAGCCGCCATCATTGGGGTCACGCTCGACTGTTTCGTTGGTCGGCGTGGTGGCGAGCAAGCCACTGCGCTGCAACCAGTAATCGCGGGTCGCCTCGGCGCTGATTACTCGCCCGCGATCACAGTTTAAAGTCAGGTTGAGAGCGATGCAGCCGCCCGCATAGGGCATTATTTGGTCGAGCGAACCATGCGTCAGCAATATCGCAACGGCGCGCGACGGACCCGAAGTGCACAGCCCCGGTTTGGGATTGAGCGGCAGGTTGGCAGAGCTGATCGCCATCGCGGCAAAGCGGCTCGGGCGTTCAAATGCATAGCGCATCGCCATCATCCCGCCATTGGAAATGCCGGTGATGAAAATCTGGGACGATGTGACTTGCAATTCCCCTTCCAGCCGGCTGAGCAGCGCATCAAGAAAGCCAACATCGTCAGCATTGCCGATGATATTGCTCGCGTCTGAGCGACAGTCATTCCACTGGTTGTTGGTCCCGTCGGGATATACGATAATCAGGCCTTCGCGGGTCGCGACTTGGCGCAATATGCTTGCGGGTGAAGAAGTGGCAGCATTCAGGCCGCTACCGCCTCCGCCGTGCAAATCGACGATTACGGCGCGCGCGCGGGTCAGGCCGGTGGGCACATGCACCTGGAATGTTCGCCCGGTTCCGGCGACGGTGATTGCCTGTGCGGTCAGGCCAGCGGGGTAGGGGATGCTCGCGGTCGGCGTTGGCGTTGGCGTCGGACTTGGTGGAGGTAAGGTTATAGGCGGTGGCGGATTCGCCGATCCTGAATCGCCGCCGCAGCCAGATACCGCGAGGGCACAGGCTATCAATGTCCATTGCTTCACGCCGTCGCTCCCATTTCATCCGTCCATGTTGGTCAGACCCGCGTTGGCTAGAACGCGAACTGCCAGCAAATTGTCGCCAATTTGTGTCGTCAGGTTGGATTCCCAGCCCATTTATCCCCTTCGACATTTCAAAACCAGACGGTTATGGCATCGCGTCATGCCGCTGACCATCGCCGCCCTATACCAGTTCGCGCCCTTTGACTCGCCCGAAGCGCTGCGCGATCCATTGCTCAACCTGTGCCGGGCACAAGGGGTGAAGGGCACCTTGCTGCTCGCCCGCGAAGGGATCAACGGGACGATAGCAGGCGGTGCGGATGCGATAACAGCGGTTGTGGCACACATTCGCGCACTGCCCGGTTGCGCGGCGCTGGAGGTGAAATATTCCACAGCTTTGGCCGCGCCATTCCGCCGGATGAAGGTGCGAGTGAAACGCGAGATTGTGACGCTTGGCGTCGCGGGCATCGACCCTGCGCGCGACGTTGGCCGCTATGTCGAAGCGGCGGACTGGAACGCCCTGATTAGAGACCCCGACACCATCGTCATCGACACCCGCAATGACTATGAAGTCGCAATCGGTAGCTTTGCCGGAGCTATCGATCCCAAAACCAGCAGCTTTGGCGAGTTTCCAGCGTGGTTCCGCGCCAATCGCGGCCAATTTGAAGGCAAACGGGTGGCGATGTTCTGCACCGGCGGCATCCGCTGTGAGAAATCGACCGCCTTTCTTCGGGCCGAGGGGATAGCGGATGTCGCGCATTTGCGGGGAGGCATCCTCAAATATCTCGAAACCGTGCCTGCATCAGACAGCCTGTGGAGCGGCGACTGTTTCGTGTTCGACGAACGGGTGAGCGTGGGGCACGGGCTGGTGGAGGGGGAACATATACTGTGCCGAGGCTGCCGTCTGCCTTTGACACGGGCGGATGTGGAGCGACCGGACTTTGTCGATGGTATCCAGTGCCGCCATTGCGCCCACCAGAAAAGCGACGCCGACCGCGCCCGCTATGCGCAGCGGCAACGGCAGGTGGAACTGGCCGAGCAGCGTGGACATCGGCATATTGGGGATGTTGAGCCAATCGTGGGCGGAGCATAGGCGCGTGCGGTGGCGCGTCTTATCGTTGACGAATAAAATCCATCGTCCAATTAGTCTCCCATGTAGCTCCGTCATCGTCAGACATGGCTTGTTCCCAGCGCGGGGTTAGCGTTTCGGTCGCGAGCCATAGGAAGCGGACTTTGATTGGTTTGTCGCCTAATAAGTCGTTGGCGTAAAAGCTTCCGACACCATTCTCAAACGTGCCGATGACCGGCACATCGAGGTTGTGCGGGTTGCGACTGTCCAGCCACCAGATCGCCCAGCGCCGGGTTTTGGTGTCATAACTGCGTAGTGCGACTGCCCGGTAAGTGCCGCTTCCTATGTTCAGCACATTATCTTCAACATTGCCGTTACCGCCCAATATCGGACGCATGCTGCTGGTTCCGTCAAACGCCTCCCACTCGGTAGCGCCGCACAGCCGGGCTGAAAGGCGGAGGTGGCGGACATCCCAGCACCCAATCTGGAAATCGAAATCGGACGTCATATTTTCTCGCTTTGCGTCAGAGTGAGGGTAGCGTTGTTCTTAATATGTTCCAACGGTGTGTCAACAACGGTTGCAACATCCTGTGACACAGGCGGCGTGCTGGGGCTGCATCAGGTTGGGGTTATGGGGCCTATTATGACCCGGCCCACCCGGCTTGGAATGTGCGTGGGCGGTTCCACGTTGATGGCACCGGATGGCGGACATGGGGATTCAGCAAACGCCGCGACAGCAGCGGTTGTAATGTGCTCTGATTACACCCGCGCCGTGCCCCATTCGATCCAGCCCATCGGGCGCGGGGTCTTGGGCATATAGCGTGATCCCATGCGGGTCGTGGCGAACCCTGCCGCTTCATAGGCATCGGCAATCGGGCGGGTCAGGTGGCATCCGCCGCCGATATGTTTCCAGATCGGCTCGATGCGGCGCTGCCAAGCCAGCACATTGGCATCGGGGGCGCGGCCATGTTCGAGGAACAGCGCGGTGCCGCCGGGCCGCAATATCCGCCGGATTTCGCTCAGCACCCGCGCTGGCTCCGCGACCGAACACAGGGTGAAGGTGGTGACGACCGTGTCAAAACTGGCACTGGCAAAGGGGATATCTTCGCCCACTCCCTCACGGATGTCCGCAGCCATGCCCTGCTCGGCGGCCATCCGGCGGGTGTCGTCGAGCAGCGCAATGGATGGGTCGCACCCGGCAAAGCTGGTGACCGCAGCGCCATCATAAAACGGCATGTTGATGCCGCCGCCACAGCCCAGTTCAAACACATCGCCCTTGGCGAGCGGGACGATGTGGCTGCGCGCCTTCATGATTTGTGGCTGGCCGCAGCAATTGCGGATCAACCGGGGCACGATGTGCCGTTCCCACCAATTTGCCATCGTTCGTCTCCCGATCAGTTAAAGCGTGATCCCAAAACCCGCTAACACCTTGTTCATTATAAAATATAGCAGCATCGTCACCAGCAAACCTGTGACCAAGGTTACCCAGAAATGAACCCCATGGCGCAGCATGATCGGCATGAAAATGAACATTGGGATCGTGGGCAAGAAATACCAAAATGCCGAGCTGATATAGGTCGCCACCGCCTCCTGATCCCCAGTGTCGCGCCACAGCCAGATCATGCCCAATGTGGATATGAGCGGGAGCGAGGCGATCAAACCTCCGACACCGGGATTTCGGCGCGCGACCAGCGCAATGATCGCCACGATCAGGCCCGACAGGATAGCGCGGACGATGAGCGCGCCTATAACACTGCTAATCATGTCGGCACCTGCTGACTGGCGCAATGAAAGCTGCCGCCGCCGCTCAGAACTGCGTCCGATGGCAGTGGCACGATGCGCCGGCCCGGAAAGCAATCGGCCAGCACCGTCGCAGCGGCATCGTCATATGGCGTGCCATAGGCTGGCATGGCGACAACATGATTGCCGATCAGGAAATTCATGTAACTGGCGGGGACCACAGCGCCATCGACGGTGACCCGGCCGGGGGAGGGAATAGTGCGAATGGTGATGCCGCCAAAGGCTTTGGCCCGTGCCATGGCATCAGCATAGACTGCGGAATTAGGATCATCCACCCCGCTCGCGGTGGGCAACAGCAGCACTCCCGGCGCTACCCAGCGCGCCAAATTGTCGACATGGCCATCGGTGTGGTCGCCGATTAAGCCATCACCCAGCCACAAGATGCGCTCAAAGCCCAAAGCCTCTGCCATCACCGCCTCCATATCGCTTTGCGTCATGTCTGAGTTGCGATTTGGGTTGAGCAGGCATTGTTCAGTAGTGACGCAAAGGCCGGTGCCGTCCCAGTCAATCCCGCCACCCTCCAACACCATCGCGTGGCCATCGCGTGGGAAATGGAAATGGGCTGCGAGCCGCGCCCCTATGTCGCTGTCTCCTAGCATCTGATATTTGCCGCCCCAACCGTTGAACGCAAAGTCGGCGGCGCGGCGGCCTGTCCCGCTGCCGGTGATGATCGGGGCTGTATCGCGCAGCCAGACATCGCCCAATGGTTCGACGATGACCTCGACCGCTGGCTCTGCCAGGCCGTGGGCGGTTGCTGCATCATCTGCGCTATTGCACACCAGCGTGACCTGCTCGCCGCGCCCATGGTCAGCAATCGCATTGGCAAGGGCGGCGATTTGCTGGCGCGCCCGGTGGAATGCTGCGCCCCATTCTTCGGCACTCGCCGGAAAGCCAATCCACAGCCGTTCGTGCGGTGCCCATTCGGGGAGTAGAGTGGTCGTCATGGCCCGCTCTATTGCCCAGCGCGGCTGCGATCACGGACCGCACGGAACTCGTCGCCGTCGTTCCAGTTGGGCCACGCCGTGTCCATCGCCAGTGCCCGCCCCACCGCATAATATAGTCGCAGGTCCGCCATCATCCCGTCCCAGCGGGTGATCGCCTCAACCTCATCATCGGGGCTGTGATAGCGGTTGCGAGTATAGTCCTCTGCCCAAGCATGACCAGCGGCAGTGCCGCCGTCGATCAGATCCTCTCCGCCATCGAAATAGAGCATCGGCACCCCCAATTTGGCCAGACTAAAATGGTCGGAGCGATAGTAGAATCCCTTTTCCGGCGTCGGTTCATTGACGGCAAACCGTCCTTGGGCGGCCAATGCGCTATCGAGATAGGTATCGAGATCACTTTTGCCGCGACCGATCACAATCACATCGCGTGCTGGCCCCGCGCCGTTCAACGCATCCATGTTCACTCCGCCCACCGTCTGCGCCAGCGGGAATACCGGGTTTTCGGCATAATATTTCGACCCCAGCAGGCCGGATTCCTCTGCTGTCACCGCGAGGAACACCAACGTCCGGTCTGGCGCACCGGCTCGGACGTGGGCCTGTGCGAGGGTGACGAGTGCTGCCACGCCGGTCGCATTGTCGATCGCACCGTTGCAAATGTCATCGCCAGCCGCATTGGCTTCACAGCGGCCCAGATGGTCCCAGTGCGCGGTATAGAGGACATACTCGTCGGGCCGAGTGCGCCCCGGCAATATGGCCACAACATTGCGCGACGGGGTCCGGCGCACAATGGTGTCAAACGCCAGCGATGCGGTGACGCCGGGCAGGGCAATCGCCCGGAAACCCGGTTCGCGCGCCTGTGCTCGCAACCAGTCAAAATCCAGCCCGGATGCTGCGAACAGGCTCTGGGCACGGGGCAGCTGCATCCAGCCATTGGCCTGTGTCTCACTCATATGGTTGTCAGCTGCGTCCTGCAGATATTGCGGGCCGGTCCAGCTGGATCGCACCACATTCCAGCCATAGGCCGCAGGTTCGGTATCATGGACAATGATCGCAGCGGCTGCACCCTGACGCGCTGCCTCCTCAAACTTATAGGTCCAGCGGCCGTAATAGGTCATGGCGCGGCCGTTGAACTGGCCGCCCACGGTTGGCACCTGCCAATCAGGATCATTGACCAATATAACCACGGTTTTGCCGCGCACATCGATGCCGGCATAGTCGTTCCAGCCGCGTTCGGGCGCGTTGATGCCATAGCCGACAAACACCACGCCGCTGTTGGCGATGTCGGTGCGCGGGGTGATGCGGGAACTGCTAGCGACAAAATCATCGCCATAGCTAAGCGATTGCACCCCCGCTGGCGTATGGAATTGCAACGGCGAAACATTGTTTGCGGTCATCTCGACCAGTGGCACATTCTGCACCCAGCTGCCGTTGTTGCCCGGTTGCAGGCCAGCAGCGCGAAACTGTTCGATCAGGTAATTGACCGTCAATTCTTCGCCAGGGGTGCCGGGGGAGCGCCCCTCGAATGCGTCGGAGGATAGGCGGGTGGTGACTTCGCGTAGCGTCGCTTCGTTCAGTTGCGGCGCGGCAGCCGTTGGCGCTGTGCCGGGCGTCATGCACGATGACAGCAAAGCAGTGGCGGCGGACAGAGCGAGTAAGCGCAGGGACATGGCAGGGCGGGGCATGGGGGCCTCTTTCTCAATCAATCGGGTCGGGACTGTTCTAGAGCGATTGCTTAACCGTTCAATGGCCCATTGCACTCAAAATCGCTCTGGCCATCAAATACATCTGATTTGAAAAGGCTCTAAAGTGACAAAAGTTGCGCTAGTTCATACTTTGGTTGTCTCCTTTGTCGCGTTAAGCGCTTTCTCTGGCCTTTCCCGCAAGAGTCTTTTCTGGCTTCCCCTGGCGCAAGCGCCAGCGCTGGCTGCCGACGCGGCGTTCTTGTTTCGCTTCCCCTAAGGTAAACCTTAGCGCGGTCTTGTCCCCTCCCCTTGAGGGCGCTCAGAGTCACGCGCCTCTGAACGCGGGCTAGGGGTGGGGCGAGTGACGGGGCGGGTGAGACAGCATGCCCGCACCGCTAGCGCCTGCGCTAGGGGAAGGCAAAAAGCTACCATAGCAGAGCCATAGTAGGAAAGAGAATATTGCGTGAGGGATTGCGTGCGGGGGGCCTCAATCAAGTGCACTGGTGTCCAAAATATTCCAAAATATTCCAAAATACTCCGGAATATTCCAAAATATTCCAAAATATGTGCATTTAGTAAACTGTTACCGTAACCTCACCGTAACTCCTTCTTGCAGCCCCAACACCTTCGTTCAAGCAAACCCCTTCCCCGTCCCGCCTGGCGCGAAGCGCATCAGCCGGCTGTCCTTTACCGCCGCCGTGCGGTTGGCCACCGCCAGCCTGTAGACCGGATCGGTGATCATTTCGAAGAAGGCGGCGGAATTGGGGTAGGCGGCGACGAAGCCGACGTCCCAGTGCATGTCGTCCGGGCCGGTGAGCATTGCTTCGAACAGGCCGCGCCACAGGATCGTGCCGCCGACGCGGGCGAAGATCGGCCCGCTGGTCTTGCCATATTCGGCATAGGCCTGCGCGCCGCTCCAGCCCTTGCTGGCGCTTTCGTGGCCGTCCGGATATTTCGCATTCTTGTGATAGCGGATCAGGTTGAGCATGTTGATCGGCGTATCGCGCGGGAGCGATTTGAACAGTTCGAACGCCGCTCTCGTAGGGTCGATATGCTTCATGGCCCTTCCCCTTCACATTGAAGAAATGTGTAGATTAAGGAGTTCATCATATCAAGCTACCGCGTACGCTCCGTTGTAGCGCTCCCCTCAAGGGGAGGGGGAAAACGCGCTAGCCCTGGCACCAATGCTTGCATTGGGGGAAGCCAAAGAAGGCGCGCTAGGGGAAGCGAGCAAAGGCGCGCTAGCCCCTGGGCTAGGGGAAGCGAGCAAAGGCGCGCTGGTGGCAACCTGTGGATTGCCGCGCCGCCTCGAAACAGGTTCGGGGTCCATAATACAGGGCCAGTCGGACAGTCCCCACCCCCGGCCCCTCCCCGCTGGGGAGGGGGGAAACGCTCTAGCGGTTAGCGCGAATAAAATTCGACGACCAGATTGGGTTCCATTTTCACAGGGTATGGCACTTCGTCGAGCGTCGGGGTGCGGGTAAAGGTCACCTTGGTGCCATCGACCGCAATATAGTCGGGCAGGTCACGCTCTGGCAGGGCCTGAGCCTCTGCGACCAGCGCCATTTCCTGTGCCTTTTTGCCCAGTGAGATTACGTCGCCCGGCTTGATCTGGCGCGATGCCACATTGCAGCGCACATCGTTGACATAGACATGGCCGTGGCTGACCAACTGGCGCGCCGAAAAGACGGTCGGCGCGAATTTGGCGCGATAGATAACGGCGTCAAGGCGGCGTTCGAGCAAGCCAATCAGGTTTTGGCTGGTATCGCCCTTGAGCCGCGATGCTTCAAAATAGGCGCGCTTGAACTGCTTTTCAGTGACATCGCCATAATAGCCCTTGAGCTTTTGCTTGGCGCGAAGTTGAACGCCAAAATCGCTAACCTTGCTCTTGCGGCGCTGACCATGCTGACCGGGGCCATATTCACGCCGGTTGACCGGCGATTTTGGACGACCCCAGATGTTTTCACCCATCCGACGGTCGAGTTTATACTTGGCGCTTTGGCGCTTTGACATATGTCTTCTCCAATGGCTGGCGACCCCGATGGTCACCCGATGATCCGGACCCGCGCAACGCCACGACCAAAATGGGTGGCGCCGGACACCTGCTTCACCGGACATGCAGGGTCGATTGCGAAGGCGCGCGATTAGGCGAAAGTGCCGCCACCGTCAAGTGTAGGGGGCAAGGGTCGGGGGCAAGTCACTCGACAAGCGAGGCACAGGCGTTAATGGACAGCGGCATGACGCAAATCACTTCAGCGGGCGCGCTCGCGCCTGACGACTGCGAGGCAATGAGCGAGGTGCGCGCCGGGGTCGATGCGACCGATACGGCGCTGGTGGCGCTGCTCGCACGGCGCTTTGGTTATATGCGCGCTGCTGCCCGGATCAAGCCGAGCCGCTCGGTCATCCGCGACGATCTGCGCAAGGCACAGGTGCTCGCCAATGTTGCGCGCCACGCCATTGCGGCGGACCTCCCACCTGAGCGGCTACAGGCGGTGTGGGAGGCGCTGGTCGAGCAATCGATCGCCTATGAATATGACATCTGGGATGCGGCCCGCAGCTAATCGCGTAAACGCGGACCTTCGCTGACCGCCCGCAATATGCCGCGCACCATCTGCACTTCCTTGGCGCTCCAGCCCGGCTTGGTCAGCAATGTGCGCAGCGAGCGCAGCGTCGCCTGCTTGCGTTCGGGGGGGCGGAAATAATCGGCCGCTCCCAGCATTTCGACGAGCATATCGAACATCCCGTCCAATTGCTCCTGCAGCGCAGGCGGGGCAATATCAACCACCGGCGGTTGGGCCAGGTCCGAACCTTTCGACCATTCATACACCGCTAGGATCACCGCCTGAGCGAGGTTGAGCGAGCCAAATGCGGGATTGACCGGCACCGTTAATATAGCATTGGCCAGCGCGACCTCATCGGTCTCCAACCCTGACCGTTCGGGGCCAAAAACAATCGCCGACAATCCGCTGCTCGCACGTATCTGTGCCGCCGCCTGGTCGGGTCGCAACACCGGCATCACCAATTCCCGCCGCCGCACCGTGGTTGCATATAGATAGCTACAATCGGCTACCGCCTCGGCCAATGTGTCAAAGACTTTGGCCTGCGCGAGCACGATGTCCGCGCCGGATGCCGCCGGTCCGGCATCAGGATTGGGCCAGCCATCACGCGGCGCGACCAGGCGCAACTGGGTAACCCCAAAATTGAGCATTGCCCGGGCCGCCTTGCCGATATTTTCACCAAGTTGCGGGCGGACAAGGATGATGATCGGAGCTGGTCTTTTGGCCCTTCGAGACGGGACTTCGACTGCGCTCAGTCCCTCCTCAGGACGAACGGTTCCTGAGTCAACTGACTGTATCCCACCCCGTTCGTCCTGAGGAGAGGCGGCGGCTGAGCCAGGCGAAGTCGGCGTCGCGTCTCGAAGGACATGGGCTCGACTGGACAATCGGCGTATCGCGGGCCAATCGCCCCGGATCAGCGCCTCCTTTTTCCCGCGCGACCAGCCCTTGATCTGCAATTCTGCTGCCAGCGCTTCCCCGCGTGACGGAAAATGCTCGGCCCACATCAATTCCACTGGCTGGCGTGTCGCAGTGTAACCCGTGATGTCGCCTGTGCTGTGCTGGGCCATCCGCAGCTCAAGATTGTCGGTGTGCCCGGTGTAGTAGGAACCGTCTGAGCAGCGCAGGATATACGCGGAAAAACTCACTCGCTGCCCATTTCCTTGACGCTGGAGGCAAACTCCTCAAAGTCGCTGGCTTTCGAGAAATCCTTATAAACGCTCGCAAAGCGGATGTAGGCGACGCTGTCGACCTGTTTCAGTTCGGCCAGTACCCGTGCGCCGATTTCATCCGAAGGCACTTCTGCGTCGCCCTGCATTTCCAATTGCCGCTGCACAGACGACACCAGCCGGTCGATGCCGGCGTTGTCAATCGGGCGCTTGCGGCAGGCAATAGTGACCGAGCGCAGCAATTTGTCGCGATCAAATGGTTCGCGATGACCGCTTGATTTTGCCACCGTGACTTCGCGCAACTGGATGCGTTCAAAGGTGGTGAAACGGGCACCGCAATTTTCGCACTGACGTCGGCGGCGAATAGCCGCCCCGTCTTCGGTGGGGCGGCTATCCTTGACCTGGCTGACTTCGTGGCTGCAGTTGGGGCACTTCATCTGCGCTTATTTGCCTCTCGATAGGCAACATAGCCAACCCCGACGATTGCGCCCAGCGGCCATGCGATAACCGGCAATATTATCCCGGCAACCGCTCCCAGAGCAGCACCCGCTGCCAGTTTTGGCACATTATTCTTGTTGAAGGCGCTTTTTCCAACCCGGGTCACTTCATCGACGGCCTTGTCAGCCATTTCAACAAATTGGTCGATAGGTGATGTCTTGCCGCCAGACCGCGACGCGCCCTCACGGGTGAATTCTGGGCCTTCGTTGCGCTCTCTTTCCATGTTACGTTTGGTCATTGGTCTGCTCCAAAAAATACCTTGCCGTATTACTTGTATCACACACTTGGATAGATTGGAAAGCGTTCACATAAATTGCGCACCCGCTCGCGCACAGCGGCCTCGACCGCCGGGTCGCCAGCTTCGCCCTTGGCGGACAGCGCATCGAGCACGTCCGCGACCAGATCGCCGATCAATTCAAACTCGGCAATGCCAAATCCGCGAGTTGTCCCGGCGGGCGATCCGACCCGGATACCGCTGGTCTTGATAGGCGGCAGCGGGTCAAACGGGATGCCATTTTTGTTGCAGGTAATGCCGGCACGCTCCAGCGCTTCGTCGGCATCGCGGCCCGTCACCCCCAGCGGGCGCAAATCCACCAGAGCCAGATGGGTGTCGGTGCCGCCTGAGATGATGTCCGATCCGCGCGCTTTCAGTCGGGCGGCCAAAGCTTGGGCATTGGCGATCACCGCCTTGGCATAGTCACGAAACTCGGGGCGCAGTGCTTCGCCAAAGGCCACCGCTTTGGCGGCAATGACGTGCATCAGCGGGCCGCCCTGAAGTCCGGGGAAGACGGCCGAGTTGATCCGCTTGGCCAACGCAGCATCATTGGTCAGGATCATCCCACCACGCGGGCCGCGCAATGTCTTGTGGGTAGTGGTGGTGGTGACGTGCGCGTGCGGGAGCGGGGAAGGATGGACACCCGCTGCGACCAATCCGGCAAAATGGGCCATATCGACCAGCAGCAGCGCGCCAACATCGTCGGCAATCGCTCGAAAACGCGCAAAGTCGAGGGTGCGGGGATAGGCCGAGCCACCGGCGATAATCAATTGCGGGCGGTGTTCCTTGGCAAGTCGCTCGACCTGATCGAAATTGACCAGATGGTCGTCGGCATTGACCCCATATTGCACCGCGTTGAACCATTTGCCCGACATCGATGGTGGCGCACCATGGGTCAAATGACCACCAGCATCCAGGCTCATGCCCAATATGGTCGCGCCTGGTTTGGCAAGAGCGAGCATCACCGCGCCGTTCGCTTGCGCACCGCTGTGCGGCTGGACATTGGCAAATCCGCAATCAAACAGCGACTTGGCCCGTTCAATCGCTAGGGTTTCAACCGCGTCGGAAGGGCCGCAGCCCTGATAATAGCGACGCCCCGGATAGCCTTCGGCATATTTGTTGGTCAGGATGGAGCCTTGCGCTTCGAGCACTGCCTTTGAGACAATATTCTCCGATGCGATCAACTCAATCTGATACTGTTCGCGGTCGAGTTCAGCCGCAATAGCCTCGGCAACCGCACTATCCACACTGGCCAGACCATCGGTGAAAAACCCGGTGGAGCGCATCGCGGGGCGGGCAAGGGTCGTGGTTGTCATGGCTGTTTCCTATTCTAGACCCGTTTTCATTTTGATTGAACCAAAATGAGGGTCAAGGTTCTTTTCTGGCTTCCCCTGGCGAAAACGCCAGCGCTTGTCTTGCCGCGATTTCTAAGCCGCCAGATGCTTCCATCTGACTGGAAATCGCTCTGGAGGCGGGGTGTGAGAGTTTGTCAACGCGCCGCAGGTGGCGGCCGCTATCAAAGCCGGTAGTCAGAAAGGCAGTCAGGCACGCCTTTGCCATGTCGATGCCGATCAAGCGTGCGCCCATGGCGATGACATTGGCGTCATTATGTTCGCGTGCAAGGGTCGCAGACAGCGGTTCAGAAACCCGCGCACAGCGACACGCCGGGTTGCGGTTGACTGCGATGGAGATGCCGATACCCGATCCGCACAGCGCGATACCGCGTTCAGCTTGGTCCGATGCGATATGTGCGGCCAGAGCATAACCAAAGTCGGGATAATCGACGCTATCCCCGCTGTCTGTGCCAAGGTCGGTGACGGTATGTCCAGCATCGCGCAGCCACAGGACTAGCGCGGCCTTCATTCCAAAGGCAGCATGGTCAGAAGCAATGGCAATGCGCATTGGCGTAGAGGCTTTCCCGGCTAGTGGAGTGATTTCAACATTCGCATCCCGCTGGCGGCAAACCAGATTTCGCGAATGTTGAAATTAAAACTCCACTAGAAACTTAGTGTTGCTAGTGGTCCTTTTGATTCTGACATTTGAACCTAAGATGTCCGATAGGGGATGCAAATGTCAGAATCGGACCACTAGAGGCGTTTGGGCGGACCCTGATGGGCCGCTGTAGGCGAGGTGGCTTTGCAATTCCAGCCATAGAGCCGTTTTCACTTTGATTGAATCAAAATGCGAGTTTATGATTTATTAGCGGCTTGGCGCGCAAAGGTGGGGAATGACCAACGCTTTTGCCAAGCTGACCGGACCCGTGGTGCCGTTGTTGCTGGCTGCGCTCGCCCATTTCGCGGGCTAGGACGTAAAACACCGACCTGTTCCCCGGCGGTTGCCGTATGCGCCGCGTCAATTGCAAGGCCAGTCCATGGACCCCGGATCAAGTCCGGGGTGACGAGAGAAGGGGTGACGATGGTTTGTGTAGGTGCGACCGGCCCCCGGTCATTCCGCAGCCTCCGCACAACTTCGTCATGCTGAACTCGTTTCAGCATCCATAGCCCGGCGGTTGCCGTATGCGCCGCGTCAATTGCAAGGCCAGTCCATGGACCCCGGATCAAGTCCGGGGTGACGAGAGGTAGAATGGCCTGATTGGAGCAATGCTGACCAACACATGAGCACTGGCTGAAATCGGATAGCCGGGCTAGTCACCCTGTCATGACGTGGTTTCTCTCAGCCTTGGGCGTTTCAGCCATTATCCTGATCGCAGGAGCCATCGCTATTTGGCAACGAGGTGATCGCAACCGAGCAATATTGATGGCCGTCGCCGCACTGGTTCTCCTCGCCAATGTCGCGATCTGGGTGATGCCGCTGCCCGGCAGTGTTGCAACCAGCGCATCCGCACCCGAGCGGCAATGATGGCACTTCGGGCTCAGCGAATCGGTGAATCCGGCGCGAGCCGCATGTCGAGGTAATTGTCGACCGACTTCATCAATTGCTCCAATTCCTGCTCAAAGAAATGGTTGGCACGCGGAATCTCGTCATGGTGGATGGTGATCCCCTTTTGGGTGCGCAGTTTTTCCACCAGCTTGACCACCGACGTTGAGGTGACGATCTCATCCCCCAGCCCGCTGACGACAATGCCTGATGACGGACATGGTGCCAGAAAGGTGAAATCATACATGTTGGCGGGCGGAGCGACCGAGATGAAGCCGCGAATTTCCGGGCGACGCATCAGCAATTGCATGCCGATCCATGCGCCAAAGCTGAACCCCGCGATCCACGTCGTCTGCGCTTCGGGATGGATCGACTGCACCCAGTCTAGCGCCGATGCCGCATCGCTCAATTCGCCAATGCCATTGTCAAACACACCCTGGCTGCGGCCAACCCCGCGAAAATTAAAGCGCAACGTCGCGAATCCACGGCGCACAAAGCTCTTGTATAGCGCCTGGGTGATGCGATCGTTCATTGTCCCGCCACCTTGGGGGTGCGGATGCAAAATCATCGCAACCGGCGCGCGCGGGCGTGGCGGCGGGCTGAAACGCCCCTCTAGGCGACCCTCGGGGCCGGTAAAAATCACGTCAGGCATGGCGGAACCTTTAATTACTGGGCGTGCCTACGGGCGCGGGCTAGCCGGGAAAGATCGGTGCCTATATAGACAAAGGTTGCAGACTGCAACTTTTGCGAATCACTCTCAATAACTGGATTTGAGGGAACAGTGCCCCGACCATGATCTACCTTGATTATCAGGCGACAACGCCGCTCGCGCCCGCACCACTAGCGCTTGCGCTAGGGGACGGAGACAATATGGCGAAGGGCGCATGATCTACCTTGATTATCAGGCGACAACGCCGCTTGCGCCCGAAGCCCGCGAAGCCATGTTACCGTGGTTGGCCGGGCCACTGGATGGCGATGGTTACGCCAATCCCGCCGGCCAATACCGGGCCGGGCGAGCCGCATCGGTGGCGGTGGAAATGGCGCGCGATGATGTTGCCGCGCTGTTGCCAGCGGGGGGGCGGGTCTATTTCACATCGGGCGCGACCGAGGCGATCAATTGGGCATTGATGTGCGGTGCGCGACTCCGCCCTGGTGGCGCTGCTGGATTGTCGATTGAACATGCGGCATCGTTGCAATGCTTGGAGGCACTGGATGCGGCGGTGCTGCCTGTCGATAGCGAGGGGCTGGCGGCGATACCCGACCCGCGCTTGCTTCCGAGCAATGGCATAGTGGCGGTGATGCTGGTCAACAATGAAGTGGGCACAATCCAGCCAGTCAGCGCCTATGCCGAGGCATCCCATGCCCGAGACAGTTTGCTGTTGTGCGATGCCGTGCAGGGCTATGGCCGGATGGTCATCCCCGACGGGCCGGACATGATTGCGGTTTCCGCACACAAGATTCATGGGCCAAAGGGGATCGGCGCGCTGTGGCTCCGCGATGGACTTGCACTGCCGCCGCTGATGCTGGGCGGCGCGCAGGAACAGGGGATGAGGGCTGGCACCGTGTCGCCGGCGCTATGTGCGGGGTTTGGTGCGGCCGCTGCGCTTGCCAAACAGCAGATGGCAACGGACGCCGAGCATGTCGCGCTTTTGTGGGACATCGCGGTGGAGGAAATGGCGGGCTGGACGATCAACGGGTCAACGACGCAGCGCTACAAGGGCAATATCAACTTGATGTGCGAAGGGGTAAATGCCACCCGCTTGCTGTCCGATGTCCGCAATGTTGCCTTTTCACTCGGCAGCGCTTGTGGCAGTGGTTCGGGCCGGGTCAGCCATGTGTTGCGGGCGATGGGATTGTCAGAGGCACAGGCGCGGTCGTCGATCCGGCTGGGCTGGGGCAGATATACCAGCCAAAGCGACTTGCGCGACGCGCTGCAAGCCATCAAACTGGCGGCCCAGGCACAGGGCTAGGCACAGGGCTATGCACAGGTTTATGCACAGGGTTATGCAGGGTTATGCACAGGGCGCATTCATATGATCCGGGTCAGCTTCATTCACACCAATGGCACAGAGCGGACCGAAGCCGAGGGCGCGCCCGACGATTGCCTGCTCGATCTGGCGCAAGCCAATGGCATGCCGCTGGAGGGGACGTGCGAAGGGCAGATGGCCTGTTCGACCTGCCATGTGATTGTCGATGCCGCTGATTTTGCCAAACTGCCTAGCGCGAGTGAGGCAGAGGAGGACATGCTCGACCTGGCTGCCGGGGCGGTGAGGACCAGCCGCCTTGCCTGCCAGATCCATTTGCGCGACTGCCCCGGCGGGTTAACCGTGCGGATACCGGCGGAAAGCTGCAACATGCAGGGGTTGTGAAGATGAGGGCGCTGCTGACCCGCGCCGGTTGCAAAATAGTTCGCCTGTCGCCATATGCACATCCGGGAGTCGGGCGGACGTCGTCTTCGCCAACCCGGTCAGATCCGGAAGGAAGCAGCCGCAACGAATTCGCGGCGGGTCGTTCCGGCTCCCACCCTTTCTGCTTAGACTCTGTTTCAACACCACTGAAACGCACTGTTGTTCGGGTTTGATTTAGCGACTGTGCCGTATATTTTGCACCGATTGCGGCGCGAGGAGGGCGATTTGCGCCATGTTCATCGATTGATTTGGCCGCTTTTGCTGATTTCGATAGGGTGTTCGACTGCGGCCAGTGCCAATAATGGAGATTGGGCGACAGCCAGCGATATTGTCCGTGCCGGTCTGGTTGCGGCGGCGATTGGTGCGCCTGCTGTTACCGGCGACGGGCGCGGCACTGTACAGGCTGCACAAAGCATCGGAGCTGCATTTCTGGTCACTGAAGCGCTCAAACAGACGTTTCCGTCCACGCGGCCCGACGGCAGCGACAATCGCAGCTTTCCGTCCAGCCACACGTCAACTACCTTTGCTGCGGCGGCGACCATCCATGAACGGCAGGGGCAAACCGCCGGTATAGTTGCACATCTTGCAGCAGCCTTTGTTGGGGTGGCCCGTGTCGAAGCACGTAAGCACCGCTGGGGCGATGTGATAGTCGGCGCGGTCATTGGTGAAGTGTCCGGCCTGTTGTTGACCAGTCGACCGGACCGCCATGTTGCAGTCATTCCCTGGGGTGACACGCAAGGGTTCGGGATTTCGATAGCGGCTCGATTTTAGCGCTATTGCTGATTTACCCCCTTCGACAAGTGCCGATGACATGCTTATGGTCATGGCCGTGACCGAGACTGATTCCCCGCCAGACGATGCCGCCCCGATGCTGGGGATGGACTTGCCTAGTGCGCCAAGCGCGGTTGGCAGCGCATACCGGGTGCTCGCCCGCAAATATCGCCCGCAAAAGTTTTCCGAGCTGATCGGCCAGGACGCGATGGTGCAGACGCTCGCCAACGCGATCCGCCGCGACCAGATTGCCCATGCATTTTTGATGACCGGGGTGCGCGGGGTCGGTAAAACATCGACTGCGCGGCTGATTGCCAAGGGGCTGAACTGCATTGGTCCGGATGGGCAGGGCAGGCCGACGATTGATCCGTGCGGGGTGTGCGACCCGTGTATCGCGATTGCCGAAGGGCGGCATATCGACGTGATCGAAATGGACGCCGCCAGCCATACCGGGGTCGATGACGTGCGCGTAATCATCGAGGCGGTGCGATACTCCGCTGTGTCAGCCCGCTATAAAATCTATATCATCGACGAAGTTCACATGCTGTCAAAGAATGCGTTCAACGCATTGCTGAAAACACTCGAAGAGCCGCCGCCGCATGTGAAGTTCATTTTTGCAACTACCGAAGTCAATAAAGTGCCGATCACCGTGTTGTCACGCTGTCAGCGGTTTGACTTGCGCCGGATTACGCCCGACCTGCTTTTCGCACATTTCCGCGCCATTTGCGCCAAGGAAGCTGTCGAAGCCGAAGATGCCGCGCTCCAGATGATTGCCAGTGCGGCCGAAGGTTCGGTGCGCGACGGCCTGTCGATCCTCGATCAGGCGATTGCCCACGCCGATATGGATGGCGGCGATATGAACGGCGGCGGGCGGGTGAGTGCGGCCCAGATTCAGGATATGCTGGGCCTGAGCGATGGTGGCGCAACCCGCCGTCTGTTCGGCAACATCTTGGCCGGACAAGCGGCCATGGCGGTGGATGAAGCACGCGCCCAACATGCGCTGGGGGTGGAGCCGATTGCGGCGCTGCGTGGATTGCTGGTGCTGGCCCATGCGACTGCGCTGACTCGTATCGCGCGCGCCGATGACCCGGCGCTATCGCTCGATGACCGCGCCGCTGTGGCGGAATGGGCGGTGGCCATCGGGATGGCCCAGATCCAGCGATTGTGGCAGTTGCTGCTGCGTGCGCATGAGGAAATCGCTCGCGCTGCTGACCCGTTTGAAGCGCTAGAGATGGCGTTGTTGCGCCTGACCCATGCTGCCCGAATGCCGGACCCTGATGCACTGGCACAGCAGTTGGCGCAGCGGGAAGGGGTCGGCGAGGGGGTCGGTGATGGGGCAGAATTGGCACCCGGTCCCGATACGCAAGCAGGCGCTGCATTGCCGCCAACAGCGCCGCCGCCGCCGCCTGAGATTCAGCCTGACATGGCTAGGCAGGGTGACGACCAGGCCGCACCACAAGCCGTTGCGATGGCCAAAGCCGAAATACTCAGCCATCCGCTGGTCGTAGCGGCGCTAGGGATATTCCCTGATGCCGAGATATTGCCCGGCGATTAAAGCCGTTAGGTTGAGCCGCCTTCGTCATTGCTTCCACCGGCATGCGCCGGGGTCGCAATGACGATTCTATCAAATGTCACGATTGCGCTTGGCATTGACGCGGCGCGGATGCGTCACCATGTTCACCAATGAATGAGAATTAGGCGTCAGCTTTGCCAGCGCCATGGAGTGATGATGACCAAAAATTACCCTTTGCTGCCATTGCGCGACATCGTTGTTTTTCCGCAGATGGTGGTGCCACTGTTTGTCGGTCGGGATAAATCTGTGGCCGCACTTGAGCTGGCGATGGCTGGCGACAAGGATATTTTTCTGGTCGCGCAGATCGACCCGGCCAAAGACGATCCAGTGCAGAAAGATCTCTATGAGCTGGGAGTAGTGGCAAGTGTTTTGCAATTGCTCAAGCTGCCCGATGGCACGGTGCGGGTTCTGGTCGAGGGCCGCGAACGTGCGTTGCTCAAAAATCTGTCGGTCAGCGGCGAGCTTGTAACTGCCGAAGTGGAACTGGTCGCCGAAGCAACAACGGATCATGCAAATCTGACAGCGCTGGTTCGCTCCACGGTTGAACAATTTGGCGAATATGCCAAGTTGAGCAGGAAATTGCCGGCCGAAACCCTCGCCCAGGTTGAGCAGGTTGAAGAGGCCGGCCCGGTTGCCGATATTATCGCGGCCAACCTAAATATCCGCGTCGCTGAAAAACAGTCGATTTTGGCCGAGGGTGATGTGGCCAAGCGGATAGAAAAAGTGATCGGCTTCATGGAGGCTGAGCTTGGCGCGCTCCAGGTCGACAAGCGGGTGCGTGGGCGGGTGAAGCGCCAGATGGAAAAGACCCAGCGCGAATATTATCTCAACGAGCAGCTCAAAGCGATCCAGCGCGAATTGGGCGGCGAAGGCCCAGATGGCGAGGGCGAAGGCGAGCTGGCTGAACTGCAAGCGCGGATCGAGAGCGGACGTCTGCCAAAGGATGTGCGCATACGCGCAGCGGGCGAGCTGAAAAAGCTCAAGGGGATGGCGCCGATGTCGGCAGAGGCGACAGTAGTGCGCACCTATCTTGATGTCATACTGGGAGTGCCGTGGGGCAAATCATCCAAGCTGAAAAAGGATCTTGTCGTCGCGCAAACCATTTTGGACGAAGACCATTATGGCCTCGACAAGGTCAAGGAACGGATCATCGAATATCTCGCGGTGCAGACGCGGACCAACAAGCTAAAGGGACCAATCTTGTGTCTGGTTGGCCCGCCAGGTGTGGGCAAGACTTCGCTTGGCCGTTCGATTGCGCGGGCGACAGGCCGCAAGTTCGTCCGCCAATCGCTCGGCGGTGTCCGGGACGAGGCGGAAATACGCGGCCATCGCCGGACCTATATCGGCTCGCTGCCCGGAAAAATCGTGACCAACCTGAAAAGGGCGGGGACGATGAACCCGCTGTTCCTGCTCGACGAAATCGACAAGCTGGGTCAGGATTACCGTGGTGATCCGGCATCCGCGCTGCTCGAAGTGCTCGACCCCGAACAGAATAACAAGTTTCAGGACCATTATTTGGAACTGGACCTTGACCTGTCGAACGTCATGTTCGTGACCACCGCCAACAGTCTCAACCTGCCACAGGCGCTGCTCGACCGGATGGAGATCATCCGGCTTGAAGGCTATACCGAAGAGGAAAAGATCGAGATTGCCAACCGGCATTTGCTGAGCAAGCAAGTCGAGGCGCATGGCCTGAAAGATGGCGAGTTCATCCTTGAGCAAGACGCGCTACGCGACTTGATCCGCTATTACACGCGCGAAGCCGGGGTTCGAACCTTGGAGCGCGAAATTGCGCGCCTCGCACGCAAGTCGCTGCGCCGGATTCTGGAAGGCAAGGTGCAATCAGTCACCATCACCGCTGAAAATCTGGGCGAATTTGCCGGGGTCCGCAAATATCGGTTCGGGGTCGGCGAAGACGAAGACCAGGTCGGGGCCGTGACTGGTCTTGCTTGGACCGAAGTTGGCGGGGAATTGCTGACGATTGAATGTGTAACCGTTCCGGGCAAGGGGCTGGTGCGCACCACCGGCAAGCTCGGCGATGTCATGAATGAATCGGTGCAGGCGGCTATGAGCTTCGTCAAGTCGCGTGCCCCAAGCTATGGTATCAAGCCGAGTATATTCCTGCGCAAGGATTTGCACATCCATCTGCCCGAAGGCGCGGTGCCAAAGGACGGGCCATCGGCCGGGGTCGGCATGGTCACCGCGATGGTTTCGACCTTGACTGGCATTCCGGTCCGCCGCGATGTCGCCATGACCGGAGAGGTTACTCTGCGCGGTCTGGTGCTGCCGATCGGCGGTCTCAAGGAAAAATTATTGGCGGCACAGCGCGGCAATATCACCACCGTGATTATTCCCCAAGAGAATGAAAAAGACCTTGCGGAGATACCAGCGGCGGTCAAAAATGCGCTGACGATTGTGCCGGTATCGCATGTTGACGAAGTGTTGCGCCTGGCCCTGACATCGATGCCGGTTGCGATTGAATGGAGCGATGCTGACGATATTGCGGCGCTTCCTTCGCCGGTGCCGCCGCCTTCCGCTTTGGAAGGCGATCCGCCGCTGCGTCATTAGGTAAGCAAGAAGCGAAGGTTTTGCGTAATTTCTATGTGGTTTTCAGCCGATACACGAATAGATAGTTTCAATGCAAAAAACCCGCTTTTACCCTTTGACAAGTGGCGTTAAACCGTCATTAATGTGCCGTGGCTTTTATCCACGTCATCAATCATAAATGAATCAAGGGGAATCCTTCAGCATGAACAAACAGGAACTGGTCGGATCGGTTGCCGAGCACACTGGCCTCGCCAAGAGCGAAGCTGCCAAGGCTGTCGATGCCGTTTTCGAAGCGATCACTGGCGAACTGAAAAAGGGTGGCGATGTCCGCTTGGTCGGGTTCGGCACTTTCTCAGTGACACAGCGCAAGGCTTCAACCGGTCGCAACCCGCGCACGGGTGAGGCTATGACCATCAAGGCATCGACCCAGCCAAAGTTCAAGGCTGGCAAGGGCCTCAAGGACGCGGTCAACTGACGGGAGCTTGGAGGTTGGCGCAAATGCTTGCATTTGGGTAAGCCAAACAAGGCGCGCACTAAATCCTCCCCCGGCGGGGGAGGGGGCTGTCCCTCCCGGCCAGCTGGAGGGGCCGCTTGCGCTTGCGCTAGGGGAAGGCCAGATGGAACGCTGGGCGGCTTGTATTGATAGGGTGATACCCACCACCACCACCTACGGCGGTCCTCCTCCCCAGACGGGGGAGGATTTGTCTATGACAGCACACCCTCTAAATCCTTTGGCCCGGTTGACCAGTTGGCCATAGCAACAAATGGCTATATGGGCATTGACCAAGCGCATGTGCGCAGTTTGGGGTGTGGGATTGATGAAAAAAATCCGCAAAGCGGTATTCCCGGTCGCTGGTCTTGGAACCCGTTTCCTCCCCGCGACAAAGGCTATCCCAAAGGAAATGTTGCCGATTGTTGATCGTCCGCTGATCCAATATGCGGTGGATGAAGCGCGTGAGGCCGGGATTGAGCAGATGATCTTTGTCACCGGTCGCGGCAAAAGCGCGATTGAGGATCATTTTGACATCGCCTTTGAACTGGAACGGACGATGGCAGATCGCGGCAAGGATCTGTCGGTGCTGGGGCCAACCCGCTTGGGGCCGGGCAATTGCATCTATGTCCGGCAGCAAGAGCCGCTGGGGCTGGGCCACGCCATCTGGTGCGCACGTCACATTATTGGCGACGAGCCATTTGCGATTTTCCTGCCCGATGAGCTGATGGTCGGTTCACCCGGCTGCATGAAGCAGATGGTCGATGCCTATCAACTGCTTGGCGGCAACCTGATTTCAGTGATAGCGGTGCCGCACGATCAGGTGTCCAGCTATGGCGTGATTGCACCGGGTGCCAGCGACGGTCGGATTACCGAGGTCAAAGCTCTGGTGGAAAAGCCAAAGGCCAAAGATGCGCCATCCAACCTGATTGTGTCGGGGCGATATATATTGCAACCCGAAGTGATGCGGGTGCTAGAGGCGCAGGAAAAGGGGGCTGGCGGCGAAATTCAGTTGACCGACGCGATGGCAAAGATGATCGGGACACAGCCGTTTAATGCGGTGACTTTTGACGGTCGCCGTTTCGATTGCGGTGCGCATCTGGGCTATGTCGAGGCAAATGTCGCCATCGCGCTGGAACGGCCAGGTCTGGCAGAACCCCTGCGAGCGTCGCTAAGAGCGATGCTTGGCTGATTGATTTTTTGAACGAATTGGCCGAAAGCGGATTATCGTTCACCCCAACTGATCGGGCAAGTCATGCGTATCGTGTTGATCACCGCAAGCTGTGCAATGGTCCTTTCCGGCTGCGTCAGCACTGCTGCCAGTATCATTACCGCGCCGGTGCGTGCGGTCGGGCAAGTGGCGGACTGGACTACCACCAGCCAGGATGAGTCTGATCGCAATCGAGGCCGCGTCATGCGTGCGCGCGAAGAACAGCTGGGCAGGCTGGACCGGCAACGGCGGCAAGCGGCTGAGCGTTGCGAGAAAGGCGACGAAGAAAAATGCGCTGCAGCGGCGCACCTGGATCTGCAGATTGCGGAACTGCGGGACGCACCGCTCTAGGACCGAACCCTATGCCGCAGCTCGTCGCAACCGGTCATTGATGGCGATGCCAAGGCCCTCGTCAGGAATGGGGGCGATGGCGATGCGAGGGTGCGGGCTGGCTGCCCCTGCGTGCAGCGCCGAGAACAGGTTGCGCGCAGCCTCAGTCAGGTCGCTTTGCTGACTGAGCGGATAATCGCAAAGCCCCGGCCCGAACCCGATGACAAAGGCATCAACGGGCGGCGTGGTGCAGTTGAGCAATACCGGCTTGCCGGGGGCATAGTGGCGGACGAGCTGCCCCGGCGCGATAATGGCATCGCCAACATGGCAAGTGACAGCCAGCCCGGTCGCATCCGCCAGCAGATCAGGGGTGATTGGCCCAGGGCGCAACAGCGTCACCGCGCCGTCGCTCAGTTGAACAATCGTTGATTCAATCCCATCGCTGCACGGCCCGTCATCGAGGATCAAGGCAATCCGCCCGGACAAGCTGTCCAGCACATGGGCTGCCGTGGTCGGGCTGACGCTGCCGCTGGCGTTGGCAGAAGGCGCGGCGAGCGGACGGTTGCAGGCTGCAATCAACGCCTGCATGACCGGGTGTGCAGGACATCTGATCGCAATGGTGCCAAGTCCGGCGGTGGCGATGTCGGCAACCGGACAGTCGGTTCGGCGCGGCACGACGATGGTCAGCGGACCCGGCCAAAAGCGGGCGACCAAGGCGCGGGCTGTTTCATCAAACAGGCCCAATCGTTCGGCCATCTCCAGATTGGCGACGTGGACGATCAGCGGATTAAAGTCCGGTCGGCCCTTTGCCGCATAAATCCGCGCAACCGCATCGGCATTGGTCGCATCAGCAGCCAGTCCATAAACGGTTTCGGTGGGCACCGCGACACAGCCTCCCGCCAGTATAATTGCAACAGCAGTTGCAACAGCCTCAGCGTCCGCAGCGCGAACATCAGTTACATGGGGAAAGTTTGAGCCGGACATCGACTCTCGCTATAGCCCGGTCATGCAAATCTATGAAAGCCTTACCCTGTGACATTTACCCCGCCTATTTCCGAACAGCGCTTTGTCCTCGACCATGTGGTGCGGATTGCCGAGCTGGCGGCGGATGCGCGCTTTGCCGATGCGACCCCTGATATGATCGACGCGATATTGGAGGGGATCGGGCAGTTGGCTGCGGGCGAATATGCCGCGCTCAACCGCTATGGCGACACCAACAACCCGCGCTGGTGCGATGGCCGCGTGACCATGCCTACGGGGTTCAAACCGGCCTATCAAGCCTTTGTCGATGGGGGCTGGGGCAGCATCGACGGGCCGGTCGAGTTTGGCGGACAGGGACTGCCGTTCAGCCTTGCCAATATCGTGATTGAATCGCTGGGCACCGCCAACATGGGGCTAACGCTGATCAACCTGCTGACCCCCGGCGCTATCCACGCTTTGATGGCCTATGGCACCGAGCAGCAAAAGGCGACTTGGCTGCCCAAGCTGGTGTCGGGCGAATGGAACGGCACCATGAACCTGACCGAATCGGGGGCTGGCAGCGATGTCGGGGCGCTGCGCACGACCGCCGAGCCAGTCAGTGATGGCGCATTGGCCGGGCAATGGAAAATTCGCGGACAGAAAATCTTCATCACCTTTGGCGAGCATGACCTGACCGATAATATCGTCCATCTGGTGCTGGCGAGGACGCCGGGTGCGCCAGCGGGGACGCGGGGTATTTCGCTGTTTCTGGTGCCCAAATACAGGCTCGATGCGGATGGCAGCCCAAGCATCGACAATGGTGTGCGCTGCCGCTCGATTGAGCACAAGCTGGGCATCCACAATTCACCCACCTGTGTCATGGCCTATGGCGAAGACGGCGACAGCTATGGCGAGATTATCGGCGAGGAGTGTGGCGGCATGCGCGCGATGTTCGTGATGATGAACAATGCCCGGATCTGCGTCGGCAATCAGGGGGTGCAGATCAGCGAGCGGGCGACCCAACATGCGATGCGCTATGCGCTGGATCGGGTGCAGTCAGCGCGGGCCAGTGCCCCCGACGGTGGTCCGGTCGCAATCATCGAACATCCTGACGTCCGGCGGATGCTGATGCGGATGAAGGCGCTGACCCAAGGCGCACGGGCGCTGGTCTATTATGCGGCGGGTCAGCTTGATCGCGGCTCATTGGGTGACAGCGATTTGGACTCGGGCCTTTCCCGCTCGCAGGCGAGCGCGGTCGATTCTGGCCTTTCCCGCTCGCAGGCGAGCGCGGCTGTTATGCGCGCCGAAGTGCTGATCCCGCTGGCAAAGGCGTGGGCAACTGATGTTGGCTGCGAAGTCGCCAGCATCGGGGTGCAGGTCCATGGCGGCATGGGCTTTATCGAAGAAACCGGTGCCGCCCAGCATTACCGCGATGCACGGATTGCTCCAATCTATGAAGGCACCAACGGCATTCAGGCCGCCGATCTGGTCGGGCGCAAGCTGAGTATGGGCAATGGCGAACCACTGGCTTTGCTCATTGCCGACATTCGGGCTGGAGCGGCAGGAGAGGACAGCTTAACGCAACTGGCCGATGATTGTGCGGCGGTGGCGGCGTGGATGCGCGGTGCCAGCATCGATGACCGGCTGGCGGGCAGCGTCGATTTTCTGGCGATGATGGCGTGCGCGGTTGCGGGCTGGCAGATGCGGGTGCAGGCTGATGTGGCTGCGACGATGCTGGCCAATGGTGAGGCCAAGGGGGAGTGGAGTCCTGATTTTCTGACTGCCAAGGTCGCGACAGCGCGGTTTTTCCTCGACCGCATCGTCCCCGAAGCGAGTGGGCGCAGGGCGGGCGCGATGGCGGGCGCGGATGGCCTCTATTGCCTGTCGGCCGAGCAATTGGTTGCATAGCTTTCAGGGACAGCCAACCGATGCAAACAGCGGCAATTCGTAGATTGTCTCCAGCCCCTCGGCTTGAGCAGCAAAGCCGCTCAATGTCACCCCCATCAGTCTGATCCCCAGCGGCGGCGGCAGTTCGCGCGACAACAGTCTGTGGGCCGTTTCGAGCAACGTGGCTTTGTCCCCAACCGGCATGTCGAGGGTGCTCGATCGTGTGATCTGGCGGAAATCCGCATATTTCAGCTTGAGCGTGACGGTGCGTGCAGGGCCATCCTGTGCCTTTTCATTGCGCTCCCATACTGTATCGACAATGGTGACCAGCGCGCTGCCCAATGCGTCGGCGTCGGTCAGGTCATGGTCAAAGGTGCGCTCGGCTCCCAGCGATTTGCGCTGCCGGTCCTCTCGCACCGGACGCTCGTCGATGCCGCTTGCCATGGCCAGCAACCATGCGCTGCTGTTGCGAAACTCCGTCTCAAGTTCAGCAGGATCACAGGCCGCCAGTTGTGCAACCGAATGCAGACCCATCGCCTCCAGTCGGGCTGCGGTTACCGGGCCGACTCCGTGCAGGCGGCGCACCGCCAGGGTCCGGACAAAGCTGGCCTCCTGTCCTGGCGGGACGACGGTCAGTCCATCGGGCTTGTTTTGGTCCGACGCCAGCTTGGCTACCAATTTGTTGGTGCTGACCCCGGCCGAGGCGGTCAGGCCGGTTACCCGCAATATCTCCGCTCTGATGTGCTGGGCGGTGCGGGTTGCGCTGCCAAAACCGCCTCTGTCTGCCGTGACATCAAGATAGGCCTCGTCAAGACTGAGCGGTTCGACAATGTCCGCGACAGAGCTAAAAATCGCCCGAATTTGCTGGGAGATGCTGCGGTAGACATCAAAACGCGGCTTGACGAAAATGAGGTCAGGACATTGTCGGGCGGCGGTGATCGACGGCATTGCCGAGCGGACGCCAAATCGCCGCGCCTCGTAACTCGCGGCTGCCACGACGCCGCGATTGCTTGACCCGCCGACAGCGACTGGACGACCGCGCAGCGCGGGATTGTCGCGCTGTTCGACCGATGCATAAAATGCATCCATATCGACATGGATAATCTTGCGCGGCGGGTGGATGACAGCATCAGACATGGCATGATGTTCTTATCATGTTCTATGTGCCGGTGCAATTTGTCAAGATTGGCTTGTCCAGCGTTCAGTTGGTCAGGGTGCCGTTGCCTGTCCGGTTTTGAACCGTTGCCAGCTTGCCGGGACAATACGCCCCATTTTGATCGCCCGCCTCAGGCAATAAAGGCCGATAGCGGTGCAGATGATGATCGCGGGCAGCGATGCTTCTGCGCCAAAGGCTCCGCCGGTCAGCAACGGCGAGCCTGACATCTGGTTGGCGAGCAGCCCTTGCGATTCAAACCCGGATACCGCGACCCCGAAAATACCGCCCTGAGTAAAGTTCCAAGCCATGTGCAGACCGATGACCGCCCACAACCGCCGCGTCATCATATAGACTGCGGCCAGCAAAATGCCTGCTTCCAAGGCAATCGCAACCCCTGCCAGCGT
>JBCKXT010000002.1:0-102025 GCA_038921085.1 Sphingopyxis sp.
GGCCTTGATCCGGGGGAAGCAATCCAGTTCAACGTTTGGGGCCAGCGGTGGATTGGTTGACCTACGGTCGCCTTCGGCCCGCTGCGCTCGCAATGACGATTCAATCTCATGTCATCCAGCCTCAGGCCGACTAAACCGTCATAACGAAGGCGAGCATAGCCAACGCGACGATCAAAATTAGCACTATAATGCAACCCGGACGATTGGCGGGTGAAATTCTCTGGAACAGCACTAACCCAACTCCGGACAGCGCCCCGCCAAGGATTCCGACAAGCATTCCGTCAAAATCCATGGCTCAGCTAGGCCGCCCTAACTTCGCGCAGCTCCAAGCGTTCCCATATCTCGCACAGCGCCTTGGTCAATTGGACCATCATCGCCTCGTCATGCCGTGGCCCTGGGGTAAAGCGTAGTCGCTCCGTCCCGCGCTGCACCGTGGGGTAATTGATCGGCTGGACATAAACGCCATACTCGGCGAGCAGGATGTCGCTGATCTTTTTGGCGCGGATAGGGTCGCCAACCATCAGCGGGACGATATGTGTCGCTGAATCCATCAGTGGCAAACCTGCGTTTCGGAACATGCCCTTTAGCATTGTCGCTGCAGCCTGTTGGGCATCGCGCTCCTCGCTCGATTGCTTAAGGTGGCGGACACTGGCCAGCGCGCCTGCGACCAGCACCGGCGACAGGCTGGTGGTAAAGATGAAACCCGGTGCATAGCTGCGGACAACATCGATGATGACCTGATCGGCGGCGATGTAACCGCCCATCACGCCAATCGCCTTTGCCAGCGTCCCTTCGATGATGTTGATGCGGTGGGCAACACCTTCGCGGTCGGATATGCCGCCGCCCTGCGGCCCATACATGCCAACCGCATGCACTTCATCGCAAAAGGTCAGCGCAGAAAACTCGTCGGCCAGATCACAGATTTTGGCAATTGGAGCGATGTCGCCGTCCATCGAATAGACGCTTTCAAAGACGATAAGTTTTGGTGCATCGGGATCGGCAGCCGCCAGTAATTCGCGCAGATGTGCCAGGTCATTGTGGCGGAACACCTGTTTTTCGCAGCCGCTGTTGCGGATTCCCGCGATCATCGAGGCATGGTTCAATGCATCGGAAAAGATGATGCATCCCGGCAGGATTTTGGCCAGCGTAGTGATGGTCGCTTCGTTCGAGATATAGCCCGATGTGAACAACAACGCGCCCTGTTTGCCGTGCCAGCTCGCCAGTTCTTGCTCAAGCTCGATATGATAATGGGTATTGCCGCCGATATTGCGGGTGCCGCCCGAACCGGCACCGACATTGTGCAGCGCTTCTTCCATCGCAGCGATCACATCCGGGTGCTGGCCCATCGCCAGATAATCGTTGGAGCACCACACCGTAATCGGCATTGGACCATTGTGCCCGGCAAAGCAGCGCGCATTGGGAAAACTGCCCTTGTTGCGCAGAATGTCGATGAAGATGCGATAGCGACCTTCGCTATGCAGCCGACCAATCGCTTGCTCAAATACGCGGTTGTAATCCATACTTAGCCCTGCGTTCTTGTCCGCGCTTCCCCTAGCCCAAGGGCTAGCGCGGTCTTGTTAGCTTCCCCTAGCCCAGGGGCTAGCGCGTTCCTGCGTGCTTCCCCTAGCCCAAGGGCTAGCGCGGTCGCTTACACCGATATTTCGGGGTCTTAGCCGCTGTATTTGTCCAATGCCAGCGCGAACCATTCGCAATTAGGCGGTTAGGGTGATCATAAAACTTCGATAGCGGTAAAACCCAGCTTGGCAAAATGTGGCCAGGCGCTTTCGATCCTGTCGCGGCCACCATTGACGATGACTTTGCGGTCGGGTTTGTCAGCCGGCCATTGCTGCCCTTGCGTCAGATGGCCGACGCGGCGGGCAATTCCCTCACCACCATCCAGCAACGCGACATTAGGGCCAAATGCTTGGCTCAATTCACTGCGCAACAGCGGGAAATGGGTGCAGGCGAGGACAATAGCGTCCAAGCGTTCGCCACCAGCTTGGGCGCGCAGACCCTGTACGGCGTCCTCGATAACCCTCAACTCCATCGGCTCGCCGCGCAATTTTGCCTCTGCGGCCTGAACCAGTCCGGGCGCGCCATGCCGCAGAACAATGCAGTCGGCGGCATGGTCGGCAATCAGGCTATCGACATAGGGCTGGCGCACTGTCGCTGTGGTTCCCAATACTCCGATAACGCGGGATCGGCTGGCCAGAGCTGCGGGTTTGATGGCTGGAACGGTCCCGACAAAGGCGGTATCGAGCGCTGATCGGACATGCGACAGGGCGATGGTGCTTGCGGTGTTACAGGCGATCACTACCAAGCGGGGATGGATCCGTTCGACCAAACGACCGAGCAACGCGGAAACCCGCGTGGCAACTTCAGCCTCGCTCTTTTCGCCATAGGGAAGCCCGCGATAGTCCGCCGCATAGACGATGGGTGCATATGGGAGTTGCGCCAATAGTGGCTGCAAGACCGACAATCCGCCTATGCCTGAGTCAAAAAACAGGATCGGGGATTGGGGGTGGATTGCTTCGGTCACCCAAGATGCTCTAGCCAATTGGCCGATGTCGGGCAATGGGCGCTTGCTGCTTGCGCCAAATCGCGGTTACACCAGCACATAAAATCTGTCGGGAGCGGAATTATGACGAGTATGTGGGAAATGCAGGCGATGATGCTGGCCATGGGTTACCTGCTAGGCTCTATCCCCTTTGGCTTGCTGCTGACCAAGTTCGCAGGCGCTGGCGACATTCGCGCCATCGGTTCGGGCAATATCGGCGCTACCAATGTCCTGCGCACTGGGCGCAAGGGGCTGGCCGCCGCCACATTGCTGCTCGACTTGGCAAAGGGCGCGGCGGCGGTGTGGATTGCTCGCATGGTATCGCCAGATGATATGGTCGCGGCGGGTGCTGCCGCGATAATCGGCCACCTCTATCCGGTCTGGTTGAGCTTTAAGGGAGGTAAGGGCGTCGCCACGATGATGGGGGTGGCAATGGCTTGGGATTGGCGGATTGGGGCGATTTACGCGGGCTTATGGATTGCCGTACTGGCGGTTGCGAGGGTCAGTTCGCTGGGCGGAATGATCGCGGTGGTCTCGGTTCCACTCGCAGCCTTTGCGCTGGGCCGGACCGAGTTATTGCCCGCAAGCGCGGCCTTGGCATTGCTTTTGCTATGGCGGCACCGCGAAAATATCGCCCGGCTGATCGCTGGCACAGAGCCGCGCATTGGGTCGAAACCCGATGCGGCGGGCTAGTTGCTAGTGGACGGCACCCGCCAACATCAGGCAATCGACAGCGACGAAGGCCTGGCCCGGTTGCGGCTGGCCCGGACGCACGGGGTTGGCCCGGTCAGTTATCGCCAGTTGCTTCAACGTTTCGGCGGTCCCCAGGCCGCTCTTGATGCGCTACCCGACCTTGCGCGGCGCGGTGGCGGCAAGGCGGTATCGATTGCCAGCAAAGACTTGATTGCCCGCGAAATTGATCGGGTGAGGGCGCTAGGGGGACATTATCTGTTCTGGGGGGATGCCAATTACCCGCCGCTGCTGGCCGAACTGGGCAATGCCCCGATCGCGCTGATTGCCAAAGGCGAAGTTAATCTGGGCAACCGCAAGTCGGTCGCCGTGGTTGGTGCCCGCAATGCCTCAGCCGCAGCATGTCGCTTTGCCCGGACGCTGGCGCTGGAACTAGGTGAAGCGGGTTTCGTAGTGGTCAGCGGGCTGGCGCGCGGCATCGACACATCTGCCCATGTCGGGGCGCTGGCCACGGGCACCATCGCAGTCATTGCCAACGGCCTAGATGTGGTGTTTCCGCCGGAAAATCGCGAATTGCAGGAACGCTTGGCAAGGGACCATCTGTTGCTCAGCGAACACCCGCCGGGAACCGAACCATTGGCGCGGCATTTTCCGCATCGCAACCGGATCATTGCAGGGCTGGCGCTCGGCACGGTTGTGGTCGAGGCGGCACCGCGATCCGGCTCGCTGTTGACCGCACGCCTTGCGACCGAAGCAGGGCGAGAGGTGATGGCGGTGCCAGGCTCGCCGCTCGATCCGCGTGCGCGTGGCTGCAACATGCTGATCCGCGAAGGCGCTACATTGGTTCAGTCGGTTGATGATATTATCGAGGCACTGGGGCCGATGGATCAACGCATGGTCCGGCAATCGCGGGCGCATTTCGTTACACAAGCAGAGTGGATATTCGGCGAGGATGACGAAGCGGGTGACGCGGGTGAGTATGCCCGAGATGATGCCAGAGATGATGAGCGCGCGCGGATCGTCAGCTTGCTCGGGCCGGTGGCGGTGATCGTCGATGAACTGGCCCGACAATCATCAATTTCCACCCCGAAAATCCAGATGATCCTGCTCGAACTGGAACTGGCGGGCCGGTTGCAGCGTCATGCTGGTGGCCGCGTTTCGCTGATAAGCTGAACGGGGCACTACGGCAAAGTTCACCGCCCATTCAGCGGTAGGCGATCAGTTTTGGGCGACATTCACAGTGGGGAACCAGAAATGAATATTCGGCCAACAACTTCGCTAATCACCATCGCCACAATGCTGGCGACAAGCGTGTTTGCGCCATTACCGCTCCACGCACAGCAATCGTCCCGTCTGAGCAGTGGATATTGCCGCACCCCCGCTGCGTTGCCGTCCTTGGGCCGGGAGGTGGACAATGGGCAGTTCCAGCAAAACAGGCCGCGCCGTGCGGAGAGTGATGTTGAGCGAGATAGCAGCCCAAGTTATATACCCTCTCCGCTTCCGCCTCCTCCTTCGTCAGCGTCAACCGCCATTGAACCCCGCACTGCTGGCGATATTGTTGTCACGGGATCGGCGAGACGCAGTGGGGAAACGACTGGTCGCGAAAGCAGTACTCCGGTCGTTGACGCACCAGCCGAAGACAGGGTCGCTTCGTCGTCTAGTGTGTGGGCACCCCCAAAGCCCCAGCCCTATCCACAGGCCGGATTGCTGACTGCTGGAGAGCATGACGATCTGCTCAATCCGGAACTCTATGCGCGCTATCTAGCAGCCAGCAATTTAGGCCAGGCGATCCCTGATTTGCCTCGGCTGGACACGTCGCGGCTGTTGAGCGTCGAAGTGCGGGACAGTGCCGGCCGCCCTATGCCCTTTGCCCAGGTGGTGCTGACTTGCTCGGATGGCAACAGCATCACCCTTGCCAGTCAGGCGGATGGCAAGGTCGTGTTCTTTCCTGCAATTGACCGGATCAGCCCGCGCGCCACCATTAGGGTGCGCCACAATGGCCAGTGGCAAGGCCCAGCTCGCTCGGTTGAAGTCGCGTCTGCACCGGGCGGGCAACAGGTGAACGTCACGATTGCCGCAAGCGCGCAGCCAGCAACAAAGCTGGACCTGATGCTGGTCGTCGATACCACCGGATCGATGGGCGATGAAATCCGCTATCTTCAGACCGAGTTGCAATCGATCATATCCTTGATCCGCAATCAACACCGGCAAATGGATATCCGCGTCGGCTTTGTCTTTTACCGCGACATGGGCGATGATTATGTCACTCGCACTATCCCGTTTGATCGCGATGTGGGCAGGGCACAAGCTGCCCTTGCGCAGCAAAGCGCGGACGGCGGCGGTGACTATCCCGAGGCCATGGACCAAGCGCTGATCCGTGCTGCAGGGCAGGCGTGGCGCCCCGATGCGATCAAGACGATGCTGTTGGTCGCCGATGCGCCGCCGCATGATGGCCAGTTTGGCCGCAGTTGGGCGGCAGCAGAGGTGGCTCGCGCCCAGCGCATCCATATTGTCCCGGTGGCGGCATCGGGAGTGGCTGACAAAGCGGAATATGCGATGCGGGCGATGGCGGCGCTCACCCAATCGCGCTATTTGTTCCTGACCGATGACAGCGGTGTCGGCAATCCACATGCCCCCCCGGCGATTGATTGCTATCTGGTGACCCGGCTCGACGCGCTGTTGCGGCGGGTGATTGATAGCCAGATCAGTGGCCGTCGGATTGAGCCGGGCCAAGGCGAGATCATCCGTGTCGTCGGGCAATATGACAATGGACGGTGCATTTTGCCGCCCGATTTTGGCAAAGATGGATTTGCGCAATAGCCCCCTTGACGCGCGCTATTTGACCCGCAACCCTCGCGCGCATGTAAAACTATCCACAGGGACCGCGCATTTCCATGCAACTTGTCATCGTAGAATCACCCGCCAAAGCCAAAACCATCGAAGGATATCTGGGTCGCGATTTTCGCGTCTTGGCCTCTTATGGCCATATCCGCGACTTGCCGCCAAGGGACGGGTCGGTCGACCCCGACAATGGCTTTGCGATGATCTGGGAAGGTTATGCCGACAAGGCAAAGCGGATGAAAGAAATCGCCGATGTCGCCAAGGGCGCAGACCGGCTGATCCTTGCGACTGACCCTGACCGCGAGGGGGAGGCGATAAGCTGGCATGTTCTGGAAGTGCTGCGCCAGAAAAAGGCGCTGCCAGCCAAGGTTGATCGGGTCACATTCAACGCAATTACCAAGGCAGCGGTGACAGCGGCTATGGCCAGCCCGCGTGCGCTCGATGATGATCTGATCGATGCCTATCGCGCCCGTCGCGCGCTGGATTATCTGGTCGGTTTTACCCTGTCGCCTGTGCTGTGGCGCAAACTGCCCGGAGCAAAATCCGCAGGCCGGGTGCAGTCGGTGACTTTGCGCCTAATTGTCGATCGCGAGCGGGAGATTGAAGCGTTCAGACCGGTGGAATACTGGTCGGTGACAGCGCGTCTGGAACATCGCGGCACAGGTTTTCCGGCCCGCTTGGCACGCTTTGAAGGGCAAAAGATTGAGCGTCAAACGATTGGCGACGGCAAGACGGCTGAGCGCGCCCGTGCTGCCGTTGCTGCGGGGCGTTTTGCGGTGAGCCAGGTCGAGATCAAACCGGCGACGCGTAACCCGCCGCCGCCCTTTACCACAAGTTCGCTGCAACAGGAGGCGGCGCGCAAGCTGGGGTTTTCCGCCAGCCACACCATGCGGGTCGCTCAGGGCCTGTATGAGGATGGTCACATCACCTATATGCGGACCGACGGGGTGCAGATGGACGGCAGCGCCATTGCCGATGCGCGCAGGGAGATAACAACGCGCTATGATGGCGGCTATGTGCCGGACAAGCCGCGACACTATCAAACCAAGGCAAAAAATGCCCAAGAAGCGCATGAAGCGATCCGTCCGACCGATTTTTCGCGGGATCGCGCTGGCTCTGGCGATCATGCACGTCTGTATGAACTGATCTACAAACGCGCACTGGCTAGCCAGATGGCATCGGCGCAGCTTGAACGGACCAGCATCGATTTGACCGACGGAACGGGGCAAATCATGCTCAGGGCATCGGGTCAGGTGGTGCGCTTTGCCGGCTATCTCGCGCTTTATGAAGAAGGCCGGGATGATGCCGAGGATGATGACAGCCGGCTGCTGCCAATCATGGCAGAGGGCGATACTCCGGCGTTGCTTGGTGTCGATGCCGAGCAACATTCAACCCAGCCGCCACCGCGATTTTCCGAGGCAAGTCTGGTCAAACGGATGGAGGAACTCGGGATCGGGCGACCGTCCACCTATGCCTCCACGCTGCAAGTGCTGAAAGACCGCAGCTATGTCCGGATGGACAAGGGGCGCTTTTTCCCAGAGGAAAGCGGGCGTTTGCTGACCGCATTCCTAGAACGCTATTTTGAGCGTTATGTCGGCTATGATTTTACTGCGGGCATGGAAGAAGAGTTGGACGATGTGTCGGGCGGGCGTGCTAATTGGCAGGCGGTGCTGACTGCTTTCTGGAGCGATTTCAAGTCTCGCACGGATGAAGTGATGGAGCAAAAGCCATCGGATGTGACCGCCGCGCTGGACGAATTTCTCGGGCCTTGGCTGTTTCCCGACAAGGATGACGGCACGGATCCGCGGCTCTGCCCAAAATGTGGCGAAGGGCGCTTGTCGCTGCGCGGCGGACGGTTTGGCAGCTTTGTTGCTTGTTCCAGTTACCCCGAATGCAAGTATACCCGTCGCTTTGGCCAGGGCGAGGGTGAGGAAAACGGCGGCGATGAAGCGCTCGGAATTGACCCAGAGTCAGGTCTGGATGTGGTGCGCCGCGCCGGACGCTTTGGGGCCTATGTCCAATTGGGGGAGGGCAAGGACGCCAAACGCAGTTCGATCCCCGCCGATGTCGCCACAGAGTTTGACTTGGCGCTGGCGCTGCGACTGCTTGCGCTGCCGCGCAACATCGGCGCACACCCCGAAAGTGGAAATGAAATCTTAGCTGGATTAGGACGTTACGGCCCCTATCTGTTACATGATGGCAAATATACAAAGCTGTCATCGACCGCAGATGCGCTGGAAATTGGCATGAATGCAGCAGTAATCCGGATCGCCGAAGGCAATGCGCGCGGTGGCCGCCCGGCACGGGCAGCGGGCAGGGAACTAGGCGTTCATCCTGAAAGCGGCCTGACCATCAAAGTGATGGATGGGCGCTTTGGCCCCTATGTCAGCGATGGCACAACCCACGCCACATTGCCCAAGAGCGCCGACAAAGACGCCATGACACTGGACGAAGCGGTTGGGCTGATCGCAGCAAAAATTGCCAAGGGCGGTGGCAAGCCGGTGCGCAAACCCGCAAAAAAGGCCCCAGCTAAAAAGGCAGCAGTTAAGAAACCCGCAGGACGGAAAACGGCCGCAAAGAAACTAGTTTAGTCATAAAAGCTCCTCGTCGCTCCGGAGTCTTGGCCGGTGGAGTGAGGTGGTTACCCGTAGCGAAAATTACATCGTCATGCTGAACTTGTTTCAGCATCCATGGCCCGTTCCTATCTCAAGGGCCGACCATGGACCCTGAAACAAGTTCAGGGTGACGAGGTTAGGGAAAGGCCGAAAAAGGCGCGCTAGGGGAAGGGCAGGGTAATCATCTGATGCCTTGCGAAATCGTACCGCCACCGATCAATCTACCCAGTCGAGGCCCATATCGCGATAGACGCTGCGGTCCTCAGCCCAATCAGGTTTGACTTTGACATGCAGGAACAAGTGGCATTTGCGGCCCAGTTGCTCGCTGATTTCTGCGCGAGCGGCTGTTCCGATTGCGCGGATGCGCGCCCCGCCTTTGCCTAGCACTATGGCTCGCTGGGTGCTACGGGCGACCAATATCTGCTGGTAGATTTGCAATGATCCATCGCGCTGGGTGGTGAATTTTTCGGTTTCCACGGTCGATGCATAGGGCAGTTCCTGATGGAGCTGGCGATAGATTTGCTCGCGGGTAATCTCTGCGGCCAGCAATCTCTCCGGCGCATCGCTGATCTCATCTTCGGGGAAATGCCATTCACCCTCAGGCAGATATTTGATCAGGCTTGATTTTAGTTCAGCGACACCATCGCCTGTGGTCGCGCTGATAAAAAATGTCTCCAAAAACGCAACCCGCTCCAGCAATTCGGTTGCAAGTTTGAGCATTGGCTCTTTCTTTGTGGCATCAACCTTGTTGATCGCGACCAGCAATGGCTCGCTGCGCCCCGACAGCGATGCCAAAATGGCAGCAACTTTGGCGTTCAATCCCTTTTGCGCGTCAACCAGCAGCAAGATTGCATCGGCACCCTCTGCCCCTCTCCATGCAGCTGCAACCATAGCGCGATCCAGCCTGCGCTCCGGCTTGAAAATGCCGGGAGTGTCCACCAATACCAATTGGACATCACCCTCGACGGCTATCCCCATCAGCCGGGTGCGGGTGGTTTGCGCCTTGGCGCTGGTAATCGCGACCTTTTGCCCGACCAGCGCATTTACCAGCGTCGATTTGCCCGCATTTGGCGCACCGACAACTGCGACAAAGCCGCACCGACGGGTCATTGGATTACCCCAAGCATCGTCAGCAAAGCTGCGGCCGCTGCGGTCTCGGCTTCCTGTTTGCTCGCCCCGCTTGCGCTGACTTCGCCGGCATTGGCGATGCTGGCCATGACCGTAAAGCGCGGCGCATGATCTGGCCCTTGGCGATCAATCAGGGCATATACGGGCGGTTTTTTGCGGTTAGCCGCCGCCCATTCGAGCAGGATCGATTTGGGATGGCGCGCCTGTTTGCCAACGCTGTCCAGCCGCGCTCCCCAATGTTTTTCAATCACCGCCTGTGCTGCTTGCAATCCGCCATCAAGATATGTCGCCCCGATCAGCGATTCGACGACATCGCCAAGGATGTTGTCGCTGTCACGTGCGCCATCATCGCGGGCTTGCTTGCCAAGCTTGATGTGGGGGCCAAGGCCCATGGTCCGGCCAACATCCGCACAAGTGGCCCCCGACACCAGCATGTTGAGCCGGGCTGATAAATCCCCTTCGCGGGCCTCTGGAAAGCGGTGATAGAGCGTTTCTGCGATCACCAGTCCCAAAATCCTGTCACCCAGGAATTCGAGGCGCTGATAGTCATTCTCTGATTTCGCGCCTTTGGAATTATGGCTGCCATGGGTCAGCGCCTGGGAAAGCAGGGAGGCATCCTTTATCGCATAGCCAAGCATCGCCGCGACAGCGGGCATCGCAGTTACGGTCAAAACCCTCCTCCAATCCGCTTCCACCGCGCTGCGGTGAACCAACTGAGCGGGTTATACCAGCGCGCTGAACCGTCGGTGGAGAAAATGGTGAACCATGCTTCGCCGACCAGATTTCCCTCTGGCACCATGCCAATCCCGGCCTGTTCGGCCGCAGGAAAACGGCTATCATAGCTGCGGTCACGGTTGTCGCCCATCAGGAACAAATGTCCTTGCGGAACCTGATAAACCCCGGTGGTGTCCGCGTCGCCCAGAATCAGGTCGAGCACCGCATAGCTGCGGCCATTGGGCAGAGTTTCTACAAACTGTGGGTAGCGGCAGTAAAGCTGACCATCGCGACCCTTTTGTTCAAAGGCGGGCCGAAAACAGGGGTTGCCAAAACTGGTTTCGAGCATGTTCTCGCTGGCTGGAATGAGCAGGTCAGCAATCTGACGCCGCTGAATCGGCACATCGTTGATGCGGACCACCCCATCGACCAGCTGGATGCGTTCCCCCGGTAAGCCGATTACCCGCTTGATATAGTCCGTCGATTGATTTGGGGGGGACTTGAATACCACCACGTCACCGCGCTGCGGGGTGCGACCAAACAGGCGTCCGGGGATCAGCGGCAGGCCAAAGGGGAGGCTGTGGCGCGAATAGCCATAGGCTGATTTGTTGACGATCAGATAGTCCCCGATCAACAAACGCGGCTGCATCGATTCCGATGGGATGTTGAAGGACGAGATCAGGAAACTGCGGATTATTAGAACCAGCAGTGCAAACTTGATTAGGAAGATTGAAAATTCACGGATTTCCGTCCCCAAACTGCGGTGATCTGAAGCGGCTTCCTGGGCCGGTTGGGGATCAGCGGCGCTCACAACCAGCGCGGCGGCGGGCAATATATGTTGGTCATCGGACATCGAGCGCGCTTTGCGGCCTCACCTCGCGAAGGTCAAGCAAGGCGCATGTTCGCGGCGGCATTGCAGTGAAACATTTAGAGCGCGTGGTCACAGCGTTAGCGAATGACTATGGAGGCACCCTATGGAGAAAAAAGTGACGAGTCTCGATCAAGCTTGGGCCAAAATCGACAATTGGGTGCCCGACACGCTGACTAATCTGGTGCGTAGCAACGCCGATGGCCGCAATGACAAGCTGGTCCACAGCTTTGCCGGTATCCGCTTTGATTGGACCAAAACCCATCTCGATACCGCCGCCATTGATGCATTCACCCGCTTGGCCGATGCTGCCGGGCTCGACCAAGCGCGCCGCGCCATGTTTGCCGGGGATGCTGTCAATGTCAGCGAAGGACGGGCGGTCGAACATACTGCCGAGCGGGGCGAGGGAAATCCTGCAAGCACTGCCTTGGCCAAATCATTCCATGACCGTATGCGCACCCTGATCGAAGCGATTGATGCGGGTGCGTTTGGGGACATCGCTCATATTCTCCACATCGGGATTGGCGGCTCGGCACTTGGCCCGCAATTGCTGGTCGATGCACTGGCGCGTGATAGCGGGCGCTATGATGTCGCGATTGTCTCGAATGTCGATGGTGCAGCGATCAAGCAAGCTGTCTGCCATTTCGATCCGCACAAGACCCTGGTGGCGGTTGCATCAAAGACCTTTACGACCGCAGAAACGCTGTTGAATGCGCGGTCCGCATTGGCTTGGCTGGCGAAAGGTGGGGTTGATGATCCGCTGGGCAGGGTCATCGCGCTGACCGCCCAGCCGGACAAGGCGCTCGAATGGGGCATCGATGAAACCCGCATTCTACCGTTCGCCCAGAGCGTCGGTGGGCGCTATTCGCTGTGGTCATCGATCGGTTTTCCAGCCGCGCTGGCGCTGGGCTGGGATGGATTTTCCGAAATGCTCAACGGCGCAGCGCAAATGGACCGGCATTTTCGCACAGAGCCATGGGCGAGCAATCTCCCGGTGCTGGCGGCGTTCGTCGACCTTACCTATACGCAGGCAATGGGCTGCCAGACCCGCGCAGTGTTTGCCTATGACGAGCGGCTGCGGCTGCTGCCATCCTATCTCCAGCAGTTGGAGATGGAATCGAACGGCAAGCGGGTGGGCAGTGACGGTTCAAGGCTGACCCGCGCCAGTGCACCGGTCACTTGGGGCGGGGTCGGGACCGATGCCCAGCACGCGGTGTTCCAACTGTTGCATCAGGGGACGCACCTGATTCCGGTAGAATTGCTGGCGGTGATCGAGCCAGGGCATGACCTGGATATTGAGCATCACCATGCGCTGCTTGGCAATTGTATTGCCCAGGGAGCGGCACTGATGGCGGGGCGGAGCAATCCCGATGATCTGGCCCGCGATTATCCCGGCAATCGCCCATCGACGACGCTGTTGCTGGACCGGCTCGACCCGCGCACGCTGGGGGCACTCATTGCCTTTTACGAGCATCGCACCTTTGCCAACGCCGTGATGCTGGGGATCAATGCCTTTGACCAATTCGGCGTAGAGCTGGGCAAGGAAATGGCCCAAGCGATCGAAGGTGATGTCGACCAGACATTTGATTCAGCAACACTGGCGTTGCTAGATGCAGCATTTGGCGCGGGATGATCGCATGAGTGATTTTGAATATGATCTGTTTGTCATCGGGGCTGGATCGGGGGGAGTCCGCGCCGCACGTATTGCCGCAAGCCATGGTGCCCGTGTCGCTATCGCCGAGGAATATCGGGTCGGCGGCACCTGTGTCATCCGTGGCTGCGTGCCCAAAAAAATGCTGGTCTATGCTGCCCATTTTGCCGAGGATCTGCATGAAGCAGCACGATTTGGCTGGGACATCGGTGATGCACATTTTGACTGGCGGCGGCTGCGCGACATCGTTCAGGCCGATGTCACCCGGCTGGAGGGTCTGTATAGCCAGACGCTGGTGAACAATCAGGTGAGACTCTATGAGGAGCGGGCGAGCGTCTATGGCCCCAATGCTGTGCAATTGGCCGATGGCCGGACGGTCACTGCGGGAACAATACTCATCGCGACCGGCGGGCGGCCATCGGTGCCTAACGTCCCCGGCGCTGCGCTCGGCATCACATCAAACGAGTTTTTCCACTTGGACGCCCTGCCGCGCCGTGCGGTAATCGCAGGGGCGGGCTATATTGCCAATGAATTTGCCGGCATTCTCCATGCTTTTGGCGTAAAAGTGTCATTGGTCACGCGTGGTGAGCGCATGTTGCGTGGTTATGACAGCGAAATCGTCGACCGCCTGATCGATATTTCGCGGGCCAAGGGCATCGACGTCCATCTCAATTTTCCCTGCCATGGCATAAAGCAACAAGGCGACGGCAGTTTGCTGGTCGATGGCGGCGCGGGCAAGGCGATTGAAACCGATCTCCTGCTGTTTGCAATTGGTCGGGTGCCTAACACCACCGGGTTTGGGTTGATCGAGGCGGGGGTTGCGCTTGATGCGCAGGGCGCAGTCGTGGTTGACGCTTATAACCAATCGTCGGTCCCTAGCATCTATGCGATTGGCGACGTCACTAACCGGGTCCAGTTGACCCCGGTGGCGATCAGGGAGGGGCACGCCTTTGCCGATACCGTGTTTGGTGGGAATCCACGCAGCATATCCTATGAAAATATCCCGACCGCAGTATTCTCCAGTCCGCCGCTGGCAGGTGTGGGGATGACAGAGGATGATGCGCGGGCGCAATTTGGCGACGCGGTTCGTGTCTATCGCAGCGACTTCCAGCCGATGAAGAATGTCCTGTCGGGCCGTGATGAACGCGGCCTATACAAGATGGTCACAGCCGGAGCGGACGAGAAAGTGGTCGGGCTGCACTTGATCGGCCCAGACAGCAGCGAGATTTTGCAGGCAGCGGCGATTGCGGTCAAGGCGGGCCTGACCAAGCGGGACTTTGATGACACCATGGCTCTGCATCCCAGCATGGCCGAAGAGTTGGTACTGATGCAGTAGTTGGTCTTGTTTTGAAACTGACTTGCCGACCGCGATTGCCCCGCCTATAAACTGTACCCGATAGATTGTGGGTTGGGGGAGAGTGATGATGAGCGGCACTGTTTTTGTCTCGGGTGGCAGCGGCTATATTGCGGGTTTTCTGATCCGGCAACTGGTCGCCGAGGGTTGGATGGTCCACACCAGCATCCGCAACCTTGCCAAGGAACAGTCGGTCCGTGACTCTCTGGCGGTGGACAATGCCAAACTAACATTCTTTGCTGCCGATTTGATGCATGATGCTGGCTGGGCGGAGGCAATGGCCGGGTGCAGCCATGTTTGCCATGTTGCCTCGCCGCTACCCTCAAACAAGCCAAAGAGCGATGATGAACTGATTATCCCGGCTCGCGACGGTGCATTGCGGGCTTTGCGCGGTGCCAAAGCGGCTGGGGTCAAACGGTTCGTGATGACGTCGTCGGCGGCGGCCATCGCCTATGGCCATGGCAACAAGGTGCAGACCTTTACCGAAGCCGACTGGACCAACGCTGATAGTCCGGATGCCTATGCTTATGTGAAGTCCAAGACGATTGCCGAACGCGCCGCACGCGATTGGGTTGCTGCCGAGGGCGGTGACATAGAATTTGTGACCGTCAATCCTTCACTGGTGCTCGGCCCTCTGACATCCGATGATTTTTCCACCTCGCTCGAAGTCATCAAGCGGCTGATTGAAGGCTCGCTACCAGGGCTTCCCAATTTCGGTTTTGGCATAGTCGATGTCCGCGATGTGGCCGACCTGCATGTTCGCTGCCTCAATGCCCCCAATATGGCGGGCGAGCGCTTTATCGCATCCGGCCCGTTCCTGTGGATGCGCGATGTCGGGGAGATATTAAAGGCGGGCATGGGCAAAGACGGGCGCAAGGTGCCCAGCCGCCGCCTGCCAGATTTTCTGCTAAGGCTGTCCGCTTTGTTCGACCCCGTCATCAAACAGGTGCTGGGGGAACTGGGCAAGACCCGCAATATGGACTCCAGCCACGCCAAGGCAGTATTTGGCTGGGAAACTCGTCCGGTCCAGGAAAGCATTCTTGATACCGCACGCGACATGATCCGCCTCGGCATCGTCAAACTCTAGTTTCCTCCTCATGCTGCATTGCACCACGTGCCGCATTCGGCTAGGCGCGCGGCCATGCTCAATATTTCCGGCATTACTGTGCGCCTTGGCGGGCGCATCATCCTCGACCGCGCCATCGCGGCGCTGCCGACTGGTGCCAGAGTTGGCCTGATCGGGCGCAACGGCGCGGGCAAAACAACCTTGATGAAGGTGATCGCCGGGCTTAGCGAACCCGACGAGGGCAGCATTGAAATGCCGCGTAGCAGCCGGATTGGCTATATCGCACAGGAAACACCGTCGGGCACGACGACCCCGTTTGAGGCGGTTCTCGCGGCTGATATTGAGCGCGCCGCGCTGATCGCCGAAGAAGAGCGCACTTCGGACCACCACCGTATTGCCGACATCCACGAGCGCCTGATTGCGATTGACGCGCATAGCGCCCCCGCCCGTGCCGCCCGCATATTGGTCGGACTGGGCTTTGATGAAGATATGCAGCACCGGCCGCTCGACAGCTTTTCAGGCGGCTGGAAAATGCGGGTGGCGCTGGCGGCCTTGCTATTTTCGGAACCCGACCTGCTGTTACTCGATGAACCGTCAAACCACCTCGATCTTGAAGCAACAATGTGGCTGGAAACATTCCTCAAGGCGACCCGTTCAACCATGGTCCTGATCAGCCATGAACGCGACCTGCTCAACAATGTTGTGGATTATATCCTGCATCTGGAGGGTGGAAAAACAACCCTCTATCCCGGTGGCTATGATGCTTTTGAGCGGCAGCGGGCTGAGCGGCTGGCGCAATTGGCCTCTGCCCGCGCCGCACAGGATGCACAGCGGGCGCGGCTACAGGACTATGTGGCGCGCAATTCCGCCCGCGCATCGACCGCCAAACAGGCCCAGTCGCGGGCCAAAATGCTCCAGAAAATGCAGCCAATCGCCGCAATCAGCGAAGACCCGTCGCTTAGCTTTGATTTTCCAAATCCAGACCCGTTAAAACCGCCGCTGGTCACGCTCGACATGGCGGCGGTGGGCTATGAAGCTGGCAAGCCCATTCTGGAACGGCTCAACCTGCGGATTGACCCCGATGAGCGGATTGCGTTGCTCGGGCGCAATGGTAATGGCAAGACTACGCTGGCGCGGCTGTTATCGGCCCAGCTCCCCGCCATGGCAGGCACTGTTGCCGCGTCGGGCAAGATGCGGGTGGGGTATTTTACCCAGTATCAGGTCGAAGAGCTGGATCGCGATGACACCCCGCTTGAACATATGACCCGGTTGATGAAGGGCGCGAATCCGGGGGCGGTGCGCAGCCAGTTGGGCCGTTTTGGCTTTTCGGGCGCAAAGGCGACCACCAAAGTCGGTAAATTGTCGGGCGGGGAACGGGCGCGGCTGGCACTCGCGCTGATTACCCGCGATGCGCCGCACATGCTGATCCTCGACGAGCCGACCAATCACCTCGATGTCGATGCCCGCGAAGCCTTGGTCCAGGCGCTCAACGCCTATACCGGCGCCGTGGTCATCGTCAGCCATGACCGCCACATGATCCAACTGACCGCCGACCGGCTGGTGCTGATTGATGGTGGCACCGCGACCGAGTTTACAGGCTCGCTTGACGATTATACCGATCTGATTTTGAAGGGTGCGGTAAAACCCGAAGGCGCATCAAAACGCGACAAAAAGGAACAGCGCAAGGCCGCAGCCGCAGCGCGGGAGGCGCAGGCTGTGGCGCGCAAGGCGGTATCAGTTGTGGAAGCTGAACTGGCAAAGCTGACCGACCGGCACAGCCAGATCGAGCGCGCCATGTTTGACCCATCTTCAGCAAGCGGACCCGACGAAAAACTCACCATGAGTGGGCTGATGAAGTTGCGGGCGGAAGTTTCTGCAAAAATCAAAGCCGTTGAGAGCCGGTGGCTCGAAGCAAGTGAGGCTCTAGGGTGAGGCCCGCTTGACGTTTAGCGTAGTTCATATTGGACAATGCCCCAAGACATAGCCAGAAAGGGCGCGCCACAGTTTTGGGGAGGTCTATGTCGTCCAATATTGCAGAACTCGAAGCTCGCCGCGCCGCCGCACGAATGGGCGGAGGCCAAAAACGGATCGACGCCCAGCACGCCAAGGGGCGGCTGACCGCGCGTGAACGGCTGTTGATTCTGCTCGACGAGGGATCGTTTGAGGAACTCGACATGTATGTCGAGCACAACTGCACCGATTTCGGGATGGAGGAGACCAAGATTCCCGGCGACGGTGTCGTCACCGGATCGGGGACGATCAATGGCCGGTTGGTGTTCGTCTTCTCGCAAGACTTTACCGTGTTTGGTGGGTCTTTGTCCGAACGGCACGCACAGAAAATCTGCAAGGTGATGGACAATGCGATGAAGGTCGGGGCACCGATCATCGGCATCAACGACAGCGGCGGGGCGCGGATTCAAGAAGGTGTAGCGTCGCTTGGTGGCTATGCCGAGGTGTTTCAGCGCAATGTGCTGGCGTCGGGCGTGGTGCCGCAGATCAGCCTCATCATGGGGCCGTGCGCGGGCGGAGCGGTCTACTCCCCGGCGATGACTGACTTCATATTCATGGTCAAAGATTCAAGCTATATGTTTGTAACTGGGCCAGATGTTGTCAAAACTGTCACCAATGAAGTGGTGACGCAGGAGGAACTGGGCGGCGCGATTACCCACACCAGCAAATCGGGGGTGGCCGATGTGGCGTTTGAAAACGACATCGAAGCATTGATGGCGACACGCGATTTCTTTGACTATTTACCGGAAAACAACCGGATGGGTGTGCCAGAAAGGCCAAGCGATGACCCGTGGGACCGGGTTGAGAACAGCCTTGATACGCTGATCCCGCCCAGCGCCAACCAGCCGTATGACATGCACGAGCTGATCCGCAAGGTGCTCGATGAGGGTGATTTCTTTGAGGTCCAGCCGACCCATGCCGGCAATATCATCATCGGCTTTGGCCGGATTGAGGGGCGCAGCGTCGGGATTGTCGCCAACCAGCCGATGGTGCTTGCGGGCTGTCTCGACATCAACTCGTCCAAGAAAGCCGCGCGTTTCGTGCGGTTTTGCGACGCGTTCGAAATACCGATCATCACCTTTGTCGATGTCCCCGGATTTCTGCCTGGCACCGCGCAGGAATATGGCGGGATCATCAAACATGGCGCGAAACTGCTGTTTGCCTATGCCGAAGCGACCGTGCCCAAAATCACCGTCATCACCCGCAAAGCCTATGGCGGGGCCTATGACGTGATGGCGTCAAAGCATCTGCGCGGCGACCTCAACTACGCCTGGCCGACCGCCGAAATAGCGGTGATGGGGGCAAAGGGCGCGGTCGAAATCATCTTTCGTGGCCTCGGCCCGGAGGAGATTGCCGAAAAGACCAAGGAATATGAAGCTCGCTTCGCCAACCCGTTCGTCGCGGCGAGCATGGGGTTCATCGATGAGGTGATTATGCCGCACTCAACGCGGCGGCGGATTGCGCTGGGCTTGCGCAAACTGCGGAATAAGCAGCTCGAAAATCCGTGGAAAAAACATGACAATATTCCGTTGTGATAAAAAGTGGAGGGGTGAGCCATGCCGACGTTGCCACGGCTTCTTCGTCATTGCGACCCCGGACCTGATCCGGGGGAAGCAATCCAATGCGGTGGTCTGGTCTGGGCTGGATTGCCGCGTCGCCTGCGGCTCCTCGCAATGACGGCGGAATAGTGTCATTGTGAAGCAACCCGCCGTTTACATCATGGCGAGCAAACGGAACGGAACGCTTTACACGGGGGTGACATCCCATTTGGTGCAGCGGGTGTGGCAACATAAGGAGGGCGTCGCGGACGGATTTACCAAGCAGCATGGGTGCAAAATGCTGGTGTGGTTTGAGATAGCGGAAACGTTGGATGCGGCAATTATGCGCGAGAAGCAGATCAAAGCCGGCTCTCGGGCAAAGAAACTGGCTTTGATCGAGGAACTTAACCCGGACTGGAATGATTTATATGCCGAGATTGTGGGTGGATAGAACAAATACCGTCATTGCGAGGAGCGTAGCGACGCGGCAATCCAGATGCTCCAACATTCCGGATTGCTTCCCCCGGATCAGGTCCGGGGTCGCAATGACGACAGTTGGGATGTGAAATGAAACTAGGTCGGCTCAACCATATCGGCGTCGCAACGCCCTCGATCGCTGATAGCATCGCGCATTACCGCGATGTGCTGGGGGCGACGGTCATCCATGAACCGTTTGATATGCCGACCCAAGGGGTGAGGGTGTGCTTTGTTGATACGCCCAACAGCTCCGGGGGTGCGGGGACCCAGATTGAGCTGATCGAGCCGCTCGGTGAGGATTCGCCTCTCACAAGCTTTCTCAACAAAAACCCGCAGGGTGGCCAGCACCATATGTGTTACGAAGTGCCCGACATCCACGCCGCCAAGGCGTGGTTTGAGGGGCAGGGCAAGCGTGTGCTAGGCGAACCCCGCATCGGTGCGCACGGCACGCTGATTTTCTTTTTGCATCCACGCGATATGGGCGGGGTGTTGACCGAGATTATGGAGACGCCGATGGAGGGCGCGCATTAACAAGCCACGTTCGTCTCGAGCGCAGTCGAGAGACGGGGACGCGGGAGAAGTTGTCTCGACTTCAGCTTTTTGGCTGAAGTTCATCCTGAGCGCCCGCCCTGCGGGCAGTCGAAGGGCTCGACACGAACGGAACTGAGAGGAACAAAATACAAATGATCTATGACACCATCATCCTCGACATCAGCGACCAAATCGCAACCATCACCCTCAACCGGCCCGAACGGCTGAATGCTGCGCCACCGCAAATGTTTGATGAAATATCCGACGTGCTCGACAATCTGGGCGGTGCGCGATGTCTCGTGATTACCGGTGCGGGGCGGGCCTTTTGTTCCGGGGCCGATTTACAGGCACGCGGCGGTGCCACCGTGGTTGGCAGCAGCGGTCCCTATGGCGCGCTGACCCGCCATTATAATCCGACGATGATGAAGTTGGCCAAGCTGAACATCCCGATCATTACCGCCGTCAACGGCCCGGCGGCGGGAGTTGGCTGCAGCCTTGCTTTGTGCAGCGATTTCGCGATTGCGGGCAAGTCCGCCTATTTTCTCCAAGCCTTTGTCAACATCGGCCTCGTCCCCGATGGCGGTGCGTCTTGGATGCTTGCACGGCTTGTTGGCAAGGCGCGGGCGACGCAGATGATGCTGTTGGGTGAAAGGATTTCCGGCGAACAGGCGGCGGATTGGGGCCTGATCTACAAATGTGTTGAGGACGCCGATCTGATGACCGAGGCCCGCGCACTCGCGGCACGGCTCGCCAACGGCCCGACATTGGCGCTGGGTATCATGCGGCAAAATATCGCAGCAGCACTCGATGGCGACTATGCCAGCGCGTTGGTGCGCGAAGCCGAGGGTCAGCGGATCGCGGGTGCCAGTGCCGACGCAATGGAGGGTGGCATGTCCTTCCTACAAAAGCGCAAGGCGGAGTTTAAGGGGCAGTAATGGCGACCCGCGACGACTGGAAGGCGCTCGCCGACAAAGAGGTCAAAGGCAATGACCTGACATGGCACACGCCCGAGGGGATCGCCGTGCAGCCGCTCTATACCAGCGAAAACGCCAGCGCTTCTGATTCCGGCCCGGGCCTCCCCGGTTTTGCGCCGTTCACACGAGGGGTGAAAGCGAGCATGTATGCGGGGCGCCCATGGACCATTCGGCAATATGCGGGGTTCTCGACCGCTGAGGAGTCCAACGCCTTTTACCGCCGCAACCTGGCTGCGGGGCAAAAGGGGCTGTCTATCGCCTTCGACCTTGCCACCCATCGGGGTTACGACAGCGACCATCCTCGCGTCATCGGTGATGTCGGCAAGGCGGGCGTTGCGATTGACAGCGTCGAGGATATGAAAATCCTGTTCGACGGCATTCCGCTCGATCAGATGTCGGTCAGCATGACGATGAACGGTGCAGTGATCCCGATCCTCGCTTTCTTCATCGTCGCGGGCGAAGAACAGGGCGTGCCGCTGGCCGCGCTTAATGGCACGATTCAGAACGACATCCTCAAGGAGTTTATGGTCCGCAACACCTATATCTATCCGCCCGAACCATCGATGCGGATAGTTTCAGACATTATCGCATATACATCCGCCAATATGCCGAACTTTAACAGTATTTCAATTTCAGGCTATCACATGCACGAGGCCGGAGCGACGGCGGTGCAGGAACTCGCCTTTACCATCGCCGACGGCAAGGAATATGTGAAGCGGGCGATGGCGAGCGGCCTCGATATTGATACGTTCGCGGGGCGGCTGAGTTTCTTCTTCGGCATCGGCATGAACTTTTTCATGGAGGTTTCCAAACTCCGCGCTGCGCGGACTTTATGGTGGCGCGTGATGGACGGGCTTGGCGCAAAGGACGAGCGCTCCAAAATGCTGCGCACCCATTGCCAGACATCGGGGGTCAGCTTGCAGGAGCAAGACCCGTATAACAATGTCATCCGCACCACGATCGAGGCAATGGCGGCGGTGCTTGGTGGCACCCAGTCGCTCCACACCAATGCGCTCGATGAAGCGATTGCGCTGCCCACCGATTTTTCGGCCCGGATCGCCCGCAATACCCAGATTGTGTTGGCCGAAGAAAGCGGGATCACCCGCGTCGTCGATCCACTCGGCGGCAGTTACTATGTTGAGGCCTTGACGTCAGAACTGGTCGAACAGGCGTGGGCGATTATCGGCGAGGTTGATGCGCTGGGCGGGATGACCAAGGCGGTGGCAAGCGGAATGCCCAAGCGTTTGATCGAGGAAGCTGCGGCTGCTCGCCAGGCGCGGGTCGACAAGGGTGAGGACGTGATCGTCGGGGTCAATAAATATCGCATGGCCGAGGAAGCGCATCTCGAAACGCTGGATATTGACAACCACGCGGTGCGCGAGGGGCAGATAGCGCGGATCCGCAGCGTTAAGGCGAACCGTGATGAGGAGGCCTGCCAGACGGCTTTGAAGGCATTGACGGCGGGTGCGCGCAACGGCTCCTCAAACCCCGCTCACCCTGAGCTTGTCGAAGGGCCGTCCTTCACTTCGGGCGGCGCAGAAAAACAGAACGATGCTTCGACAAGCTCAGCACGAACGGGTCTTGGGGAAAATTTGCTTGCATTGGCAGTCATCGCAGCTCGCGCCCGCGCCACGCTGGGCGAGATTTCCGACGCGATGGAGGCGGTGTTTGGCCGTTATTCCACGCAGCCAGTACCGGTGAAGGGCGTCTATGGTCCGGCCTATGCGGGCGATGCGCGCTATCAACAGGTATTGGACGGCATCGCGGCGGTCGGGCGGCGGCTGGGGCATAAACCGCGTATCCTTGTCGCCAAAATGGGCCAGGACGGGCATGATCGCGGGGCCAATGTGATTGCCTCTGCGTTTGGCGATATGGGCTTTGATGTGGTCAGCGGACCGCTGTTCCAGACGCCGGAGGAAACGGTGGTGCTCGCGCTTGAGTCCCATGTCGACGTGGTCGGCGCGTCGAGCCTAGCTGCGGGCCACAAGACGCTCATCCCTGAACTGATCCGGGGGTTGCGCGAGGCTGGTCGCAACGACATCAAAGTGATCGTCGGCGGCGTCATCCCCCCGCAAGACTATGATTTCCTCCGCGAGGCCGGGGTGCAGGGGATTTACGGGCCGGGGTCAAATGTGGTCGAATGCGCGGCGGATATTCTGCGCTTGCTGGGGCACAATATGCCGCCGGTTGTGGAGTAGGGTATGACTATTATCCTGTCATTGCGAGGAGCAAAGCGACGAAGCAATCCAGTATGCCCGGCGCTGGGCTGGATTGCTTCCCCCAGATCAAGTCCTGGGTCGCAATGACGAATGGTTCCTCGTTTGAATGAATACTAAGGTAAGTCACATGTTCTCTAAAATCCTGATCGCTAATCGCGGCGAAATTGCTTGCCGGATCATTCGCACGGCCAAGAAAATGGGTATCGCCACCGTCGCGGTTTATTCCGATGCCGATGCGCGCAGCCCCTTTGTGGCAATGGCGGATGAGGCGGTGCATATTGGGCCATCGCCCGCCGCGCAGTCTTATTTGCTCGCCGACAAGATCATCGCGGCGTGCAAGGCAACTGGCGCGGAAGCGGTGCATCCGGGATATGGGTTCCTGTCCGAGCGGACTTCGTTCGCCGAGGCGCTCGCCGCAGAGGGGATCGAGTTTATCGGCCCGCCGGTGGGCGCGATTGCCGCGATGGGCGATAAGATCGAGTCCAAGAAACTGGCGCTCAAAGCTGGCGTCAATGTTGTGCCCGGTTTTGTCGGCGAGATCGACGATACCGAACATGCGGTGCGGATTTCGGCGGAGATCGGCTATCCGGTGATGATGAAGGCGTCTGCGGGCGGCGGCGGCAAGGGGATGCGGCTCGCCTATACTGAGCAGGACGTGCGCGAAGGCTTTGAGGCGACCAAGCGTGAGGGCCTCGCCTTTTTCGGCGATGACCGGGTGTTTATCGAGAAGTTCATCCTGGGTCCCCGCCACATCGAAATTCAGATCCTTGGCGATAAACACGGCAACATTCTCTATCTCAACGAACGCGAATGTTCGATCCAGCGCCGCCACCAAAAGGTCGTCGAGGAAGCGCCTTCGCCGTTTGTCACCCCCAAGATGCGCGCAAGCATGGGCGAACAGGCGGTCGCGCTGGCGCGGGCGGTGGGCTATTACAGCGCGGGCACGGTCGAGCTGATCGTTTCGGGCGCTGACCCGAGCGGCGAGAGTTTTTACTTCCTTGAAATGAACACAAGGTTGCAGGTCGAGCACCCCGTCACCGAGTGCATTACGGGCATCGATCTGGTCGAAGCGATGATCAGGGTTGCGGCGGGCGAGGCTATTGCATTCAAACAGGAGGATGTAAAACTCAACGGTTGGGCGATCGAAAACCGGGTCTATGCCGAAGACCCCTATCGCGGGTTTCTGCCCTCCACCGGGCGACTGGTGCGTTATCGGCCGCCGGTAAATTCCTCCCCGGAACGGGGAGGTGGCAGCGCGCCAGCGCTGACGGAGGGGGGCCCCTCCACCACCAGCCTTGCGGCTGGCGGTCCCCCTCCCCGTTCCGGGGAGGATTTGGGACTGCGCGGCACCGGGGGCGTCCGCGTTGATGATGGCGTGGCGGAGGGCGGTGAAGTCAGTATGTTCTACGATCCGATGATCGCCAAGCTGGTGACATGGGGGCAAACCCGCAATGAGGCGGCGGACTTGGCTGTTGCGGCGCTCGACCGGTTTGAAATTGAGGGCCTTGGCCACAACCTCGATTTCCTGTCGGCGATCATGCAGCACCCGCGTTTCCGTAGCGGAGAGCTGACCACGGGGTTCATTGCGGAGGAGTATCCAGATGGTTTTCAGGGCGCGCCTGCTTCGCCCGAACTGCTGCGTTCGCTTGCAGCGATTGCGGGTTTTGCCGCAACCGCTGAGGCAGATCGGGCACGGCGGGTTGATGGGCAATTGGGCGATCAGCTCAATCCACCATCAGCCTGGCAAGTGCTAATCGGAGGGGCTGCCCATGATGTGACGCTGGCAGGTGATGACATCACCGTCGATGACGCGCCGCTGCATTTGTCGATGGAATATACGCCGGGTGACCGGCTGATCGAGGCTGAAGTGGACGGCGCGTCGCTGTCGGTCAAGATCGCCAAAACCCGCACCGGCTTCAGGCTGACGACACGCGGGGCAACGCACATCGTCCGCTGCCTTCCAGCGCATATAGCACCGCTCGCCGCGCATATGATCGAGAAGATTCCGCCGGACATGTCGCGGTATCTGTTGTGCCCGATGCCGGGGTTGGTGACGGCTATCCATGTGACGGCGGGTGACAAGGTGGAGGCCGGACAGCCGCTGGCGATTGTCGAGGCGATGAAGATGGAGAATATCCTGCGCGCAGTAAAGTCTGGCGTGGTCAAATCGGTCAATGCTGCGGCTGGAGAAAGCCTCGCGGTTGATGCGGTGATTTTGGAGATGGAATAGGCCCGGTTGGAGGGGCATTGGCTGGTTTATTGAAAGGGCGCAAAAGCCCTCTACCGCCTTTGCGGGAGAGGGTTGGGTGAGGGCCTTCGCCTTCTCCTTTTTCTACGCGCTCAGCCTAGATAAAATCACATCCAGAACTCCCTTAAAACTCTCGTTCACTTCATTGTTCCAAAAACGGATGATCCGGTACCCTTGTGCCTCGATAAACGCGGTCCGCAGCGCATCGACAACTTCGTTGTGCTGCCCTCCGTCAATCTCAACGACAAGGCGTTTCTCTATGCAGAGGAAATCAACCACAAAGCTGCCAGTGGTTGCCTGCCGTTTGAATTTATAGCCGCCTAACCGCCGATCACGCATAGCGGACCAAAGTTTCTTTTCAGCATCGGTCATATTGCGGCGTAGGTTGGCAGCGTGCGGGCTGATCTGACGGCGGACGGGATACATGCACTGCCTTATAAAGGAAGAAAGACCCTCACCCAACCCTCTCCCGCTGGCGGGAGAGGGGATGAAGTTGGTCACCACCGACGCGCGGCTGGAGGGGCATTGGCTGGTTTATTAAGGTTGCATATCCAATTAGCCACTGTCACATCTGAATTATTAAGGAAGTGGAAATCAAATTGGCAAGCCTTATTGATTCGGTCCCAGTATTTATCGGCGCAGCCGTTGCTCTTGGGGGCATTTACCTAGGGTCGGTAATGCAAGGCAAGCAAAAGCGCGATGAATCACGTCGGCTTGATAACGCACTGATGCGTGATAAGGCGCAGGAGATATTTGATGAGATTGATCAAATAATCGACAAATCTCGAACGGCGTCCACTGATGCTATGCAAAGGATTTTTCCTAATCCCCCAACGAATGAAAAACCAATATCACCGGTCCCAGATTTAGGGTGTTTACGCGGATTGGTCGCGATTTATTATCCAATTTGCAGTCCAATAATTGCTACCTTCGAAGCAAACATTCTCCAGCCGTTTCAAAATCTCAAAGGCGAACTATTTGACGCAATGAATGATGGTGAAAACGGGGCGAAAAATATAAAGGGTATACACGCAATTCTGGTAACTACTCACAATCAGCTAATTGAGCGCCTTGCTGCGGACCTTCGGGCAAAGATAGCCGGCGAAGTGAGAAAATATATTCCCAATGAATTATAGTCACCCCTCCACCATCGCCACAGCCCTGATCCACCCGGCGCTGGCCCGCTCGATCTTCACCGGAAAGCAACTCAACGTAAAGCCGAACGCCGGTAACGCCGCCAGGTTGGTCAATTTCTCGATCTGGTAATAGGGCCGTATCCGTCCGGCCTTATGCCCTTCCCAGATGATTGAGGGATCGCGGGTTTCGGCCCAGCGCCGTGCGGTGTGGCTGAACGGCGCGTCCCAGCTCCACGCATCGGTGCCAACCACCTTAACCCCGCGTTTGGTGAGATAGAGGGTTGCCTCTGCGCCCATGCCGCAGCCTTGATCGGTGAAGTTTTCGGTGCCGTAGACCGCGCCAGATTGGACCAGCACGATGTCGAGCGGCTGCAATTCATAGTCAATCCGCGCCAGTTCCGCCTCCACCTCCGCAGCGCTGACAACATGGCCGTGCGGCATTCCTGAAAAATCCAGCTTCACACCGGGTTTGAAAAACCATTCGAGCGGGCCTTCATCAATCGACGGTGCCGAGGTCGCGCCGTCATCGGTGGTCGAATGATAATGCCATGGCGCATCCATATGAGTGCCGTTGTGGGTGCTAAGCGTCAGCATTTCGACCGCCCAACCTTCGCCGTCGGGCAGGTCATCGCGGGTCAGGCCGGGGAAGAACATCGCGATCTGTTCCCACGTATTGTCGTGGGTCATATAGGTGATTTGCGGGCGCATCACCGGCGGATCGGAAATGACATCGTTGGTGATCGGGATCGACAGGTCGATGAATTGCATCACTCCATTCTGCCAGCATAAAGCCGCGTCGCCAAGTCGCTTGTGCCAGCCACCACAGCGGCTAATAAGATGGCCATAAATACTCCGGCAACGGGGATGAAGGGAGTGATGGGGTTATGACGGATCAGGCGGGGGCTGATATGATGGCGACACCTAGCGTACAGCCCAGCACCAAGGACATCCGCCTGATTATTGGTGCATCGGCGCTGGGCACGGTGTTCGAATGGTATGATTTCTTTCTATACGGGATATTGGCTGCGCTGATCGGACAGGTGTTTTTCCCGTCTGACAATCCGACCGCGGCGACACTGGCATCGCTTGCTACTTTTGGCGCCGGGTTCGGGGTGCGACCGCTAGGCGCGTTGCTGTTCGGTTATTTCGGGGACCGGATCGGCCGAAAATATACCTTCCTCGTCACCATCACATTGATGGGCGTTGCGACTGCCTTGATCGGAGTGCTGCCCACCTATGCCCAGGCCGGGTTGCTCGCCCCGGCGCTGCTGGTGTTCTTGCGCTTGCTTCAGGGGCTAGCGCTCGGCGGTGAATATGGCGGCGCGGCGATTTATGTCGCGGAACACGCACCGGCGGGTAAGCGCGGCCAATATACCAGCTGGATACAAATTTCGGTCGTCGGTGGCTTCCTGCTCGCCGTGATCGTCGTTTTGAGCTGTCGCTATTTCATCTCTGCGGAGGATTTTGCCGCATGGGGATGGCGCATTCCGTTCCTGCTCAGCCTCATCATGCTGGTAATTTCTGTCTATATCCGCCTGCAATTGTCTGAAAGCCCTGTGTTTCAGGCGATGAAGGATGCTGGAACCACGTCTAAAAACCCGATCGCCGACAGTATTCGCCATCCCGGCAACATCGGGCGCATCTTCACCGCCATGTTTGGCGTCGCGGCGGGTTTGACAGTGATTTATTACACCAGCCAGTTCGGCACCCTATATTTCCTGCAAAACACGGCGCGCGTTCCAGAGACTGAGGCGCTGCTGTATATGGCTGTCGGGGCGATGCTCGCGGCCCCGTTGTATGTCGGGTTCGGGATGTTATCGGACCGGATTGGGCGCAAGAAATTGCTGCTGACCGGCTATGCGCTGGCGATGCTGTTGGTATTTCCGCTGTTTCATATGATGGCCGATGGAGCAAACCCGGCATTGGCCCGTGCGGTGGCGAGTGCTCCGGTGCGGCTGGAATTGCCGCCGTGCGATTTCAGCGTTTTCAGCAAGCCCGATACAGATTGTGAACGAGCGCTGGCGTTTCTGACCAAGCGGGGGGTAAGTTATTCCAAGGTTGAATCCGCTGCACTCAACCTGAGGGTGGGGGATGCGACAGTCGCCGGATTTGACGAACCAGCCTATCTACAGGCGCTGGCACAGGCCGGTTATCCCGACAGCGCCGATCCCGCCGAAAAGCGGCCGTGGAAGATCATATTGGCGATTGCAATCATGGTCGCGCTGTCGGCGATGACCTATGGTCAGGTCGCGGCCATATTCGTGGAGATGTTTCCTGCCCGTATCCGCTATACCTCGATGTCGGTGCCCTATCACATCGGCACCGGCTATTTCGGAGGGTTTCTGCCGTTTATTTCCCAATATATTGTGGTCCAGACCGGCAATCCCTACTCCGGCCTGTGGTATACCGTCGCCGTGGTCGCGATGGCTTTTGTAGTCAGCGCCATCTGGCTGCCGGAAACCTATAAAAAGGTGCTGGATTAGCCCATTGAGTGACGACGGCGACATCCCCAGCGGGCCGTTGCAACTGCGGCTGTCGCGTAGTGCGCTGATCAGCAACTGGCGGTGGCTACGCGATAACAGCCATGGTGCCGCCTGCGGTGCGGCGATCAAGGCGGATGGCTATGGCCTTGGTGCGAGGCAAGTGGCGAGCATCCTGCTGAGCGCTGGCTGCCGCGACTTTTTTGTGGCGACGTGGGCGGAGGCGGAGCAAGTCGCCGACGTGCTGGCTGGTGCCAATCTGTCGGTCCTGCACGGGGTGCGGGCCGGGGACATGCCGCTCGCACACAGGCTCAATGCCCGCCCGGTGTTAAACAGCGTCGAACAGGTCCGGCGCTGGCTCGATGCTGGCGGCGGCGACTGTGATGTGATGATCGACACCGGGATCAACCGGCTCGGCCTGTCACTGGCTGACATAGGGTCTGGCGTGCTGGACGGCCTGACCATTTGCACAGTGATGAGCCACCTTGCCAGCGCGGACGCGGATAGTCCCCAAAACGCGGCGCAACTGGCGCTGTTTCAGGCCGTAAAGGGGGCAGTCTCAGCCGATCGATACAGTATGGCCAACAGTGCGGGGATATGCCTTGGCTCAGACTATTGCTTTGATCTGACGCGGCCTGGCCTAGCCCTATACGGCGGGACTCCGCGCCGCGAGGCAATCGGGCATATCAAGCAGGTCGCATTTCCTGTGGCAGAGGTTTTGCAATTGCGCACTATCGCTGCGGGCGATCATGTTGGATATAATGCGACGTGGATGGCGGATAGTGCGGCGCGGGTTGCGACCATAAATATGGGCTACGCCGACGGCTATTTGCGCGGGTTTTCCAACAAAGGGTCAGCTCGTTTTGGCGCTTTTGTGCTTCCTGTCATAGGCCGGGTCTCGATGGATTTGGTGACGTTGCAGGTTCCGCCTGATTGCGCGATCAGCGAGGGGGACCGGGTCGCGATTGATTATGACCTGGCCAGTGCTTCGCTGGCTTCCGGCCTGTCGCAATATGAGTTGTTGACGGGACTTGGCTCGCGATATGATCGGGTGTGGTTTTGATTTGATCGCTTCAACGCAAAAAAAGGCCGCCCGAATTGCTCCGGACGGCCCCATTAATTTTATTAGGTTAAATTTAGAAGTCGGCGGCGATGCCAAAGAAGAAGTTACGGCCAAAGCTGTCGAACGGATCGCCACCCGCTGTACCGAGCAGGCCCAATGGCGGCTGACGGTCAAACAGGTTGTTCACACCGGCATAGAAGCGGAACTTGGGGGTAACGTCCCAACCGATTCGGGCATCATGATAAAAGACGTCCGGATAATAGACCTGCGGGAACGCATCCAAGTTCAGTGGTGGCAGGGTTGCGATGCTGTTCAGTGTGCAACCAACGGCGGTTACATAGGCTGCGGTGCACAGACCAGTGAAGGAGTTTTGCGTTTCAAATGCACCGATGGTCTGACGACCAATGTAGCGGGTGTTCCAGCGCAGATCCCAATTGCCCAAGTCATAGTTGACAGACAAGGATGCGGCCCATTTCGGATCACCCAATTCGGACAATTGACGGTCTGGAATAAGCGGAAACACTGGGTTGACAAAGTTATCCAACTCACGAACCCGTGTGGCGATGCCTCGCACTGTCAAGCGGTGGCCGTTGTCAAACGAGCGGCGATAGGACAGATCGAAGTCAATCCCCTCGGTGCGCTGTGCGGCGAAGTTGACGCCGCCCGAGATAACCGCAGGGCGGACAAACAGACCAGTCGCCGGGTCACGATTGACCGTGGCACAGAATTGATTGTTGATCCCGCCAGCATTGCCATAGCACAGGTTGATGATGGTCTGGGCACCCAATGCCGCGATCAAATTGGTAACCCGGATACGATAATAGTCAACCGTCAGGTTAAAGCCAGGCAGGAAACTGGGTTCAAACACCACACCGATCGTCAGGCTGCGACCACGTTCTTCGTTCAACGTGGGGTTGCCGCCAGAAACAAAGCCAGTTGACGATGCACGTGCTGTGCAGTTGACCCATGGCTGACCGACCAAGATCGGAAAAGGGGTCCCGTTACAGGCTGCCTGAACTGCAGCATTGGCAACAGTCGGAACTCCGGCTGCCAAGCAGTTTGTTGCAACGGTGCTACCGGGGTTTGGAGTGTCGCACGGATCGCCAATTTGTGCGAAATTCTGTGAGAACGTCGAGAAGAGAGCGCTCTGGGTTGGTGAGCGGACCGAGGTTGCATAGGCAACCCGGAAACGAACATCTTCGATCGGAGCATAGACGCCCTGAATATTATAGGCATAGACTGTGCCGGTGCGGGTATTGTAGTCCGACATGCGGCCCGCAGCAGCGATGAACAATTCGCGGGCGAAGGGCATATTTTCGAGCAGAGGAATGCGTATTTCGCCATAGATATCCTTGACCGTCAGGCTGGGGGGACGGAAATCCTGCAAGGCGTTGAGGAATGTGCCGCCAGATGATGTCAGTTCGTCAAAGTCGACCGAATCGCGTTCCTTGCGATATTCGGCACCCAGCGCAAACGAGATTGGCCCACCGGGCAGTTCGAACAGTTGCGACAGGTCCCCCGAAACGTTCAAAGATGCCACGAACTGGTCAGCAAATTCGAGCGTCGTGCTGTCGATATGGGAAAAGTCAAAGGCACGGGGGTCAAAGTTGCCGCGACCAAAGACATTGAAAGGCACGCAGCCTGGGTTAACATTCGTGACGCCGTTGACGCGGCAAACCACGCGTTGGCCTGTGGCATTGGTGACAAAATTAGTACCTGTATAGCCGACTGGTGCCAGCACCGCGTCAACCGCCAACAGAAATCCATCCGGTCCAGTATGTGCCGGGTTAAAGAGCAACAGATTGTTGCGGTTCAACCCTGTGGCTTCGTACCGGCCATAGTTGAACGCCAGTTCATAGTTCCAGTCGTCGTTGAAGTCACCCTGAACCCCACCGACGATGCGGAAGGTTTCACGGGTGACTTCGTTGCGGCGGCCACCAAAGTCGGTGTTGAATCGCGTCAGTGGAAGGGTTGAAAGGGTTCCGGGCGCAGCGTTGATACAGACACCAAAGCTTCGCAGAGTTGCCAAGGCCGCAGAGTTCAAAAAGCCATTGTCACAGCGGATGTTGGTGAGGGAAAAAGTTGCAGGGTCTGTGAGGTTGAAAAATTGGGACCGAGGGCCGCCCTGGAAAAAGCTTGGTTGCCCTTCGCCCGATGCATCGACACGGACATATTTCGCTTCGATAAATGGACGTAAGGCGTCAGAAATGTCAAAATGCGCGAGCAGATTAACCGAATAGCGATCAACCGCTGCGAGCAGGCTGCCGGTATTGCGCAGGGTTGAACCAAGGCCGCCCTGCTGGTTGCCCGAACCGACCGACCCAAATTCGCGCGTGGGCGTATCGGTGAAAATGTTGCCTTGATCGTTGAAGCGCAGGAATACACCACCCCCGATGCCACCAATCGTGCCACCATCAGAAATTGCGGCGTTGTTGATCCCGCACAAGAATGTATTATCAGGGATGCCGTCGGTCGCGCTGATCCCGGTTTCGCCGCCTGCTGCGCCCTGTCTGTCAGTCTGCTGGAACTGGCAGCGCCCGCTGAATGCGCCGGTCAAGGCATCACGGTCACGGAAAAACAGCGGTTGTTGACGGCTATATTCAAACGACACGGCGATGTTGCCGCGACCGTCAGCGAAATTGCGACCGGCGGTTAGGCTGGCAAAATAAGTGCCGCGATCGCCGCGTGACGAAATCCCGCCCTGAGCGCGCGCTGTGATCCCGTCAAAGTCGCGGCGCAGGATGAAATTGACCACCCCGGCCACTGCGTCCGAACCATAAATAGCCGAGTTGCCGCCGGTGACAATGTCGATCCGTTCAACCAGATCGGTCGGGATCGTGTTGACGTCTATCTGTGACGTGCCAGGCGAAGCCGTCACATGGCGACGGCCGTTGACCAGCACCAAAGTCCGCGCCGTGCCCAGACCGCGAAGATCGAGGAAGCTAAGGCCCGCCGTGCCGATAAAGCGCGACGAGTTACCCTGGCTGAAGGTTGAGCGCAGCGACGGCAGATCGTTCAGCGCATCACCCAGCGACACTTCGCCAGTGCCCAGCAGATCATCTGGCGTGACCGAAGTCAAAGGCACAGGTGATGCCAGCGTCGGGCGCGCAATCCGCGTGCCGGTGACCACGATGGTGCCGGACCCGGCTTCGTCCTCATCGCAGACGCCGTTGGCGTTATCATCGACGCAATCCGCAACAGGTGCGGGCGCAGGAGCGTCTTGGGCAAGGGCGGGCTGGGCGGTGGCAATAGCGACAGCAAACAGGGTGCTGCCTACCATCAGGCTGGATTTACGCATGGGGATCTCCGCTGTTAGTCCTGTCTCTAGCGCAGGACCATTCATGCTGCATTCAACCGCAAACGGTCGACAACAGCAAGCTGTCTTATGAGCTTTTGCCCATTTGGCGTAATTTTGTGTCGCCCCTGTTGCAATAATGGCACGGCCTGATGGCAGCGGGTCCGGCGCGATCAATTGCTGGAGAGCCACCGAGTGAACGGCTGCCAGAATCCTTCGCGAGCCCCGCTGCCAACCACCATCCCGACATGGCCAGCAGGGCAGGGCGCGGTGGCGATGGTTGCGGCGGCGGTTTCAGCCGGGGCGATCTTGTCATTGCGGGCGGTGAAGTGGATGGCGGGGACAGGTGCGCCACTGTGATCCCCTAGACAATAGCCATTCATCGTCCATTGGCCGGCACCAGAGGCGTTACCTGCTACCAGATCAACAAGCAGCTCGCGGGCCACCCCTGCGGTCAGCGGCGCGCCGCCATTGCTCCAGTCCTCCAAGGCCGTAAAGGCGGCCAATTGCGGGGCATTGGGTGGCAAATCTGCCAACGCCGCATATTTGGCGACAGTGCGGTCAGGATCCAGCCCCCAGAACAGCGCCTGCAACAACTCCAGCGGCATCAATCCCATTGCAGTGATACTGGCTTGATGTGCATCCCACAACTCGGCGGCGGCGCGCCTTGCCGCATCTGGATAGCGATCAAACCGCCATGGTGTGGCGATCAGGGTGAGCGAGCGGAGCGGAGTCAATTGGCTCGCCGCCATCGCCATCGTCCCGCCCAGGCAATAACCAGCCAGATGCACCGGTTCGGCAAGCTGTTCGATAATCGGGAGCAGATAGTCGCAGATATGGTTGCCGATTGTCTCGTCTCGATGTTGCGGGCCGGGGCAACCCCAATCCAGCAGCATTGGTCTGAAACCCGAGCCGGCAAGGTGATCGAGCAGCGAATTGCCGGGCGCAAGGTCCAGAACATGTGAAGGATTGATCAGCGATGGCACCAGTAACACCAGCGGGCCGCTGACCCCGCCGCCGTCGAGCAGGCGGACTCGGCCAATGCTGGTGACAACCCGGCGCTGATGGCGCTGCTGGCGGGCCGCAGCGCCATAGGCCCTCACCCCGGCCAAAGCGCGGCGGGCTAGCTCTGGGTTCGTGGTCGCGGTTTTTTGGACATATTCCAGGAATAAAGGCAGCGGCCGTGGTGCAAAAACCACATCAGATTCCAGCCGATGTTGCAGTGCAGTATGTTTTGCTGCTACCACAAAGAAATCCTTTTCATGCATTTACAAATGCTAACGCAGAACGAAATAGGCACGACCATGGCGACAAGCAAATCCCGCAACAGTGACGACGGCGTCATTACGATCAAAAAATACGCCAATCGTCGTCTCTATGACACCCGCAAATCAAGTTATATCACCCTCGATGACCTCGCGGTGATGGTCAAGAAGGGGCAGGAATTCCGCGTCGTCGATGCCAAGACTGCCGACGACATCACCCATAATGTCCTGACCCAGATCATCATGGAGGAGGAGCAGCACGGGCAGACAATGCTGCCGGTCAACTTTCTGCGCCAACTGATTTCGCTCTATGGGGACAGTATGCAGGCGATGGTCCCCAGCTATCTAGAAGCCTCAATGGACAGTTTTCGCCGCAACCAGCAGCAGTTTCGTTCGGCCCTCGAAGGAGCGCTGGCGGGTAATCCGCTGGCCGAGATGGCCAAACGTAACCTCAAGATGTTTGATGCCGCAACCAGCGCTTTCCGGAGGCCAGAAGAGGGTGCCGCGAGCGACAGCAACGATGCCAAAGATGCCGAGATCGCAGCCTTGCGCGCTGAATTGGCAGCTTTGAAGCGTAAATAGGGGCTAGCAGTCGCTGCATCGTCCATGTGCTGTTGCAGCCTGCGGCGATGGCAGTTAGGGCGCGGACCATGAAACATGCATTGAACACGAGCAGGGCTGGCGATTTTGCGGCCTGGTATCAGGAATTGATTGCTGCTGCCGACCTCGCTGAAGAATCAGGGGTGCGCGGCTGTATGATTATTCGCCCGTGGGGCTATGGCATATGGGAACGTATCCAAAAACTGATGGATGCCCAGATCAAGGCCGCCGGGGTCGAAAACTGTTACTTCCCGCTGTTCATCCCCCTCTCATTCTTTGAGAAAGAAGCCGCCCATGTTGATGGTTTTGCAAAAGAAATGGCGGTCGTTACGCATCACCGTTTGATCCAGCAAAATGGCAAGTTGGTGGTCGATCCAACGGCCAAACTGGAAGAGCCGCTAGTCGTGCGCCCCACCTCTGAAACCGTGATTGGCGCGGCAATGAGCCGCTGGATACAGAGCTGGCGTGACTTGCCGCTGCTAATCAACCAGTGGGCCAATGTCGTGCGCTGGGAAATGCGGACCCGGATGTTCCTGCGGACCAGCGAGTTCCTGTGGCAGGAGGGGCATACCGCGCACGCCGACAAGGCTGACGCCATGGCGGAAACGTTGCGGGCGCTCGAAATGTATCGTGCTTTTGCCGAAGGGCCGCTGGCGATGCCGGTTATCGCCGGTGAAAAGCCTGAAAATGAGCGGTTTCCCGGCGCGGTTGCGACCTATAGCATCGAAGCGATGATGCAGGATGGCAAGGCGCTCCAGGCCGGTACATCGCATTATCTGGGCACGGGTTTCGCCGAGGCGGCAGGTATCCGCTATCAGGACCGCGAGGGTGCCCAGCAATTTGTCCACACCACCAGCTGGGGAGCGTCTACCCGGCTGATCGGCGCGGTGATTATGACCCATGGTGACGATGATGGTCTGCGCTGTCCGCCACAGATTGCGCCACAGCAAATCGTCATCGTGCCGATGCTGCGCGACAATGACGAGGATGCAGCAACGCTGGAATACTGCCATGATGTCGCCAGACAATTGCGGGCGCAGGCGGCTTTTGGCGAGCCGTTGCGGGTGCTGGTCGATACAAAGGCCGCCAAGGCGTCGAACAAACGTTGGGCGTGGATTAAAAAGGGCGCACCGGTCATCATCGAAGTAGGCCCGCGTGATGTCGCCGATGGCAAAGTCGCGCTGATCCGCCGCGATCAGTTATATCGCGACGATGGCAAGCTGGCGACGGAGTTCCCAGACCGCGCGGCGGCTGTGGCCGGCATGCCTGCGCTGATGGTTTCGATTGAAACAAGTCTTTATGCCGAAGCCAAGGCCCGGCTCGATGGCAGTATCCGGCGCGACATTAGCGATTTCGCTGGGCTGTTCGCCTATTTCTCTGGTTCAGAATTTCCGGGCTGGGTCGAAGTGCAATGGTCCCGCCCGACCGGTGACGAATTGGACGGCGTTATCGAGCAGCTCAAGGCGCTGAAACTGACCATCCGCAATGTGCCGATGGATGCCGCTCCGGTCGATGGGCCATGCCTGTTCACCGGCGCACAGGCGGTTGAGCGGATTTTGATCGGGCGTTCTTATTGAGCAGCGGCGGGCTTATTGAGCAGTGGCGGTCTGGGGCATCTTGCCATTACCGGCTTGTCGCGTAATGACAGGGCCATGAAAAGGATTCCATCCCTGTGGCGTATTGCGCCACTGATCGCTGTTTTGATGATGCCTGTGCAAGTCGCTGCGCAATCACATAGCGCACATACACAGCCATCGCCAACGACCCCGAGGGCTGAAAACGCAGCGGATGCCGTGTCCGAAACGAACCTTCGCCAAACAGTCGAAACCCTGGTCGGGTTTGGCACCCGCCACACATTGTCCGATCAAGTCAGTGACGTGCGTGGGATTGGCGCGGCACGACGATGGGCCGAGGCCGAGTTTCGCCGCATTTCGGTGGAATGTGGCGGATGCCTTACCATCCAGTTGCCCGAAGAAATGATTGTAGGAGCGCGGGTTCCGGTTCCGACCAGGCTGGTCAATGTTCTAGCCATTCAGCTGGGAACTGAGCGGCCCCATGAAGTCATCATCATTTCGGCCCATATCGACAGCCGTGTGTCCGACCCGCTGGATGCAACCAGCGATGCGCCCGGTGCCAATGACGATGGTTCAGGGACTGCGGCGGTGATAGAAGCGGCACGGGTGTTGTCGCAGCATCAATTTCCAACCACCATCATCTATGCTGTGCTGTCGGGTGAAGAACAGGGGCTTTATGGCGGGCACCTGTTGGCGCGCCATGCGGCGGCACAGGGCTGGACGGTCAAGGCTGTGCTCAACAACGACATCATAGGTGGGTCATGCGGTAGCGACGGGTTGGTTGAAGATCGCCATGTGCGGGTGTTTTCTGAAGGTGCGCGGGCGGACAGCAATGACGCGATACGCGCCGCGGCCCGCCGTGAAGGCGGAGAGAATGATAGCCCGTCGCGTAACCTGTCGCGCTGGATTGCGGCCTTGTCGCCACTGTCTCCCGCTGATCTGACGGTCAGGCAGGTATGGCGTTCAGACCGCTTTGGCCGGGGCGGCGACCAGCTTCGAATGCAGGAGGCCGGTTATCCTGCTGTGCGTCTGGCCGCAGCTGTTGAAGATTATGACCACCAGCATCAAGATCAGCGGGTCGAAAACGGGGTGGCTTACGGTGACACGATTGATGAAATGGACTTTGCCTATCTGGCCCGGGTGACCCGCCTCAACGTCGCTGCACTGGCCGGTTTGGCGCGGGTGCCTATGCCGCCAGCGCCCCGCGTAGAAGGAGCCGTTTCAAACGATACGAAGCTGACCTGGGCACCTGTGCCCGGTGCCAGCCGCTATATCGTTCACCGCCGCCGCACCGATGAACGCGACTGGGGCCAAGCAATCATCGTTGATGGCGATGCGATTGGCGAGGATGGCCGGATCAGTGTGACGCTGGCGGGCGTGCGCGTCGACGATTGGGTGTTTGGCGTATCATCGCTATCACAGCAATCCGAGGCAGGCCCGATAGCCTCTGCGGTTCCAGGCGGGGCATTCGTGCCAATTGCGCGATAATGGTGGCGCGCAAACCTGATAATCAGGGGGGCATGCCCAGCCGTGATGACATTTTGTCATTCATCGAAAAATCCCGCGATCCTGCAGGCAAGCGCGAGATTGCCAAGGCTTTTGGTCTGCGCGGGGCCGACAAAATCGCACTCAAGGCGCTGCTCAAAGAGATGGCTGATGAAGGGCTGATTGATACTGCACCGGGGCGGTCATTCCACAAAATGGGGAGCCTGCCCAAAGTGACGGTGCTGCGGGTTGCCGATGCTGATGGCGATGCGGTGTTCGCGGTGCCGGAGCGATGGGATGGAGATGGCCCGCCGCCCAGAGTGCGAGTGATCGAACGGGGGAGGCGCAGCGCGCTGGGTATCGGTGACCGGCTGTTGGCGCGGATCGAGGAGGCAGGCTCAGGCTATCGGGCGCACCCAATCCGCAAGCTGGAGGCGAGCGCAGAAGAGGTGATCGGGGTGTTGGCCGCCGACCAGACGCCGGGCGGAAAACCGATGTTCTGGCTGCGCTCGGTTGACAAGCGCCTGCGCCGGGACTGGCCGGTCAGTGACGTTGGCGGTGCAAGCGCAGGTGATCTGGTGCTGGCGACGATGACTGGACGCGCACCCAGGCAGACGGTGATAGTGACCCAGCGGCTGGGTGATCCCTTTGCGCCGCGATCCTTAAGCCTAATCGCGATCCACAAATATGGCCTGCCGCATGTCTTTGACGAGGAGGTTATGGCAGAGGCCGAGCGGGTTGCCAGATTGACCATTGATGACCCCAGCCGCGAAGACCTGAGCCATATCCCTATCGTCGCAATCGACCCCGCTGATGCCCGCGATCATGACGATGCGATCTGGGCCGCGCTTGACCCCGATCCGGCGAACAAGGGCGGTTATACCGCGATCGTCGCCATTGCCGACGTCAGTTTCTACGTTCGCCCGTCCGGCGCAATCGATCGCGAGGCCCGCAAACGCGGCAATAGCGTCTATTTCCCCGATCAAGTGGTGCCGATGCTGCCCCACATCCTGTCTTCGGGGGTCTGTTCGCTTAAAGCGGGGGAGGACCGGGCGGCGATGGTCGCACATCTGGTGATTGACCGGCACGGCAAGGTGGTATCAACCCGGATCAGCCGGGCGCGGGTGCGGATTGCCGCCAACATTGCCTATGAAGATGCGCAAGCCGCGATTGATGGCGCTCCGACGCAGGTTCCTGCTGAATTGCTCAGGGTCGCGCTCAAGCCGTTATGGGCGTGCTGGGCGTTGCTGGCCAAGGCGCGGGATGCTCGCCAGCCGCTCGACCTTGATCTGCCCGAACGTCAGGTCATCCTCGATGCCAAGGGGCGGATTGCGGAAATTAGGGTGCGTGAACGGCTGGATGCGCACCGGGTCGTCGAAGACTTTATGATCGCCGCCAATGTGGCAACGGCAAAGGCGCTGGAGGCAAAAAAAGCGCCGGTGATGTACCGCGTCCATGAAAGTCCGGCGCGAGAAAAGCTGGTGGCGCTCAAAGAGTTTTTGGCGACTTATGACATACCATTTGCGCTGGGGCAGGTGATAACACCGGCAGTGCTCAACCGCCTGCTTGAAGCCTTTGAAAAACCCGAGGAGCGCCAGCGGGTGATGGAGCAATTGCTGCGCACCCAGACCAAAGCCTATTATTCACCAGTCAATGTCGGCCATTTTGGCCTCGCGCTGGGATCCTATGGCCATTTTACCAGTCCGATCCGGCGCTATGCCGATTTGCTCGTCCATCGCTCGCTGGTTGCCGCCTATGGTCTTGAGCCAGCCCGGCCAAAGGACGGGGCTATCGCGGCCAGCACGGCATTGACGCCGCAGGATGGAGCCAGCTTTGTCCGCACCGGCGAATTGATTTCAGCCGCAGAACGCCGCGCTATGGAAGCAGAGCGAGAGACGATTGATCGCTATGTCGCGGCCTATTTGTCCGAGAAAATCGGCGACGTCATGCAAACCCGGATCACCGGCGTGCAATCCTTTGGCTTTTTTGCGCAAGTCATCGGTCTGGGCGGCGACGGAATTGTTCCGGTATCAACCTTGGGTGACGAGTATTTCCGCTGGGACGAGGCCAGCCAATCACTGACCGGCGAGCATAGCGGAACCCGCTTTGTCAGCGGGCAGGTGATTGACCTGAGGCTGGTTGATGCCAATCCACTGACCGGGGGACTGGCGTTTGCTTTGCCCGATGCTCCGGCAAGCGGCGAGCGATCAGCGCCGCGTGGGCGTCGCGGTCCGGCTGGAGCAAAACCGATGACGGGAAGGCGCGGGCGACCGGGGAACATTCGCCATCGCTCGCGATAGGGAGGGCGCTTCATGTTCGCTTCCCCTACGCCAAGGCGTAGCGCGTGCCCCCCTTAACTCAGCTGATCGACCTCTTCGAGCGAAAGCGACCCGGGAATCAGCATGACCGGGACCGTCAGAATCCCGCAATCATGGCCAGCAAAATGCGACACCAAAGGCCCCGGCGGTCCGCTGGGCGCAGTGCCGAGTACCAGTACCGCAATCTGTGTATCTTCGGCAATAATGTCTCGGACAACCGCAACTGCATCCCCCTGACGGACACTGACTTTGGGCGATAGACCAAAATCAAAATGCAATGCCTCGGCAGCCGCCCTCACCACAGTTTCAGACAGTTCCGCAGCTTCCGCCTCAATTGTTTCCTGAACCCCGCCCCATGCCACAAATTGCGGAGGTTCGGTGACGATCAACAGATGGACATTGCCCTGGGTTTGCGCGGCCCGCCGCCCCGCAAAACGTTGCGCCAAGCGCGATTCGTCAGTGTCGTCGACGACGACGAGATAGGTCCGCATCATGACCCCTTTGCTCCCCCTGTTTTGCGGCAAAGTGCACGCGTGATTGGATAAAGGCAAGTCTGGCGCTATCATGCCGGTGAAAGCGCTTGACCCAGCCAGCGAAAATGGGTGGAACGGTTGGGCGTGCCGGGGGGCTTTCCGCAACGGAATCCTCCTGAGCTAGGAGGATGACGCGACCCATGGCTATTGAATTGAAAATGCCCGCGCTTTCACCAACCATGGAAGAAGGGACGCTTGCCAAATGGTTTGTCAAAGTGGGGGATACCGTCGCTTCGGGGGATTTGCTCGCGGAGATTGAGACCGACAAGGCAACAATGGAGTTTGAATCGATTGACGAAGGTGTTGTGACGGCGATTCTGGTTGCTGAGGGTAGCGAGGGCGTCAAAGTCGGCACGGTCATCGCGTTGATTGCAGGTGAGGGCGATGAAAGCCCCTCTCCTGCAGAACTCGTTCGTGCTGAGCCTGTCGAAGCACTAGTGGGAAGCACTCCCCCGGCAGTTAAGGGCCCTTCGACAAGCTCAGGGCGAACGGAGATAGTCAGCAGACCATCTGGCGACCGCATCATCGCCTCTCCGCTGGCCAAGCGGCTGGCAGCAGCGCAGGGGATTGATCTGGCAGGTGTGACCGGTTCGGGACCAAATGGCCGGATTGTGAAGGCCGATCTTAAAGGCATTGGAGACGCTGTGCTCCTGCACAGGCAGGAGCCCGATCAGACACTCGCAACGCCTCCACCACTCCTGCCTGTGCAGGAGCACAAGGCCCCCGACACCGGCATCCCGCACGAGGTCATCAAGCTATCGGGCATGCGCAAGATCATTGCGCGCCGCTTGACAGAATCCAAGCAACAGGTGCCGCATATCTACCTCACCGTCGATATTCGCCTTGATGCGCTGCTCAAACTGCGCGGCGAGTTGAACGCCAGCCTTGAGAGTCGCGGTATCAAGCTGTCGGTCAATGACATGCTGATCAAGGCACTCGGTCTGGCACTGACCCAGGTTCCGGCGTGCAATGTCAGCTTTGCTGGTGACACGATGCTGCAATACAGCCGCGCCGACATCAGCGTTGCGGTCAGCATCCCCGGCGGGCTGATTACGCCGATTATTATGGACGCGGGTAATAAGAGCATTTCGGCGATCTCGACCGAAATGAGTGCGCTCGCGGCCAAGGCCAAGGACGGCAAGCTGCAACCGCATGAATATCAGGGCGGCACCGCGACGCTATCGAACATGGGGATGATGGGGATCAAGCAATTCGACGCGGTCATCAACCCGCCACAAGCGATGATCATGGCGATCGGAGCGGGCGAATTGCGGCCCTATGTCGTCGACGGAGCGCTCGCCATCGCCACCGTGATGAGCGTGACCGGCAGCTTTGACCACCGCGCCATCGACGGATCGGACGGCGCGATGCTGATGAAGGTCTTCAAGGAATTGTTGGAGAAACCGCTGGGCTTGGTGGCTTGAGCGCGACATACGATCTCATCGTCCTTGGTTTCGGACCCGGTGGCTATGTTGCGCGCTAACCCCTCTCCCCTTGAGGGAGAGGGAGGGGCCCGCGCTCGTCAGTGCGTGGGAGGGTGAGGGGGGCTATGGCTCTTGACCCCTCACCAACTCCGCCTAGCGAGCAAGCTCGCAAGTCTGCATATCCTCTCCCTCAAGGGGAGAGGAAAGTGGCGGCGCACCCTCAAGGGGAGAGGAGGACGGTTGGCTACACGCCTGAGACATTGAAACGCGCCAAACACTTGCGGCGCGAGATGACCGAGCAAGAGCGCACCTTGTGGAAGCATTTGCGCGACCAGCGTCTCGGTTCGGCTAAGTTTCGCAAGCAACAGCCGATTGGTCCCTACATTACCGATTTCATCTGTCAGGACGCGCGCTTAATCGTTGAGGCCGATGGTTCGCAACATGCGGACAGTGACTATGATGTGCGTCGCGATGCTTTCCTGAAGAGCAAGGGCTATCGCGTGATGCGCTTTTGGAATAATGAAATTATGACCAATTTGAATGGTGTGCTGGAGGCAATCTACCACGCTTTGACAACCCATCCCTCTCCCGCAAGGGGAGAGGGGTTTGATATTGGAACAAATCTGTGAGTCATTACGACCTGATCGTCCTGGGTTCCGGCCCCGGTGGCTATGTCGCCGCGATCCGCGCCGCGCAATTGGGCCTCAAGGTCGCGATTGTCGAGCGCGAGTTGCTGGGCGGCATCTGCCTCAATTGGGGCTGTATCCCCACCAAGGCGCTGCTGCGTTCGGCGGAAATCTATCATTATATGCAGCATGCGAAGGATTATGGCCTCGCCGCCGACAATATCACCGCCGATATCGACGCGGTGGTGAAACGCTCACGCGGGGTGGCCAAACAGCTTAATCAGGGCATTGGCCATCTGATGAAAAAGAACAAGATCACCGTCCATATGGGTGATGGCAGACTGACTGCCACGAATACGCTGGAGGTGAAGGGCGACCCCGGATCGGGGTCCGGGGCAGGCAAGGGCGTCGAGACGCTGACCGCGAAAAACATCATCATCGCCACCGGTGCCCGCGCCCGCGATCTGCCGTTCGCAAAGGCTGATGGCAAGCGCATCTGGACTTACCGCCACGCGATGGTGCCGCCTGAAATGCCGACCAGGTTACTGGTCATCGGGTCTGGCGCTATCGGCATCGAGTTTGCCAGTTTTTACAATGATATGGGCAGCAAAGTGACCGTCGTCGAAATGCTTGACCGGATAGTGCCGGTGGAGGATGTGGACGTGTCCACCTTCCTCGCCAAGGCGCTGAAAAAACAGGGGATGGACATCCGCGCCTCGACCGGGGTGCAAAAAATCACCGATACCGGTAAGGGGATTAGCGCCGAGATCAAGGCCGCCGACGGCACGGTGACAAGCAAAGATTTCAGCCATGTCATCGTCGCGGTCGGCATCGTGCCTAACACTGAGGATATCGGGCTGGAGGCTCTCGGCATTGCGACGGATCGCGGCCATATCGTCACTAACCCGATGTGCCAGACCAATGTGGCCGGGGTTTATGCGATTGGCGATGTGACCCAGCCGCCGTGGCTTGCGCACAAGGCCAGCCACGAAGGTGTAATCGCGGCCGAAGCGATAGCGGCCAGCCTGGGCAACAAAGACGTCCACCCCCATGCGATGGACCCGCTCAACATTCCCGGTTGCACCTATTGCCGCCCGCAGATTGCCAGCGTCGGCCTGACCGAGGCCAAGGCCAAAGAGGCTGGTTATGAGGTCAAAACCGGCAATTTCCCGTTCATCGGCAATGGCAAGGCGATTGCGCTGGGCGAGGCCGAAGGGTTCATCAAAACCGTGTTCGATGCCAAAACCGGGGAGCTGCTCGGCGCGCACATGATCGGTGCCGAAGTGACCGAGCTGATCCAAGGCTATACCGTGGGCAAGACGGCGGAACTGGTCGAGACCGATTTCATGAACACCGTCTTCCCGCATCCGACGCTGAGCGAGATGATGCACGAGTCTGTGCTCGGGGCATACGGCAAAGCGTTGCACTTTTGAGCGTAGTGAGACGTTCCACGCTTCTCGTTGCGATAGCAGCCTTGCTGGGCATTGCGGTTCTGTTGTTGGGCAGCGCGGTTACACATGGCTGGTTCACCGGTTTTGACCATGTAGTTTCCGATGCGCTTAATCTGCGCACGGGCCAATCACCCGGCTGGTTGATCGCATCCATGCAAGGCATAAGCTGGATCGGAGGCGGGGCACAGCGCTATATCATGGTGCTCCTCCTCACGCTGGCTTTGTGGCGTTGGTGGGGTTGGGGTGCGGGCCTTGCCATGGGCCTTGGTTCATTGCTTTCCAGTATTGCCTCCGACGTTCTGAAAATCTATTTCGTCAGGCTGCGCCCCGATTTGGTTCCGCATCTCGATCAGGTTGGGAGTGCTGCCTATCCCAGCGGCCATGCGACCAGTGCGGCGGTGGTATATCTGCTGTTTATCTTGCTCGCGTCTAAGGCGCGGCATCCGGCGTGGCAGGCAGCAGCTTTTGCGCTGATTATCCTGACCGGCCTGTCACGGGTCATGCTTGGGGTGCATTGGCCAAGCGATGTAGTGGGAGGATGGATGCTCGGCACCGCCTTTGCTCTGACGGCATATGCCGTGATCGCTCGCAATCAGGAAAACAAGCAATCGCTCGTGGTCCGATTCTGAAATTTGCTTCACAAGAACAAATAACGAACATATAAGGTCCGGCTGTGGATTCCCCACCGGTTGATTGCCATGTTCCCGCCATCGCCACTCAAATGGCTCTATCTCGATTTCAACAGCTATTTTGCGAGCGTAGAGCAGCAGCTCCAACCACATCTGCGTGGCAAGCCGGTCGCCGTCGTGCCGGTAGAAACGGACAGCACCTGCGCGATTGCGGCGAGTTATGAGGCCAAGGCGTTTGGCGTCAAAACCGGCATGCAAATCTGGGAAGCGCGGCGCAAATGTCCGCAATTGATCTGTGTGCTGGCGCGTCACGAAGCCTATGTCGAGTATCATCACCGTGCGATTGCCGAGATCAACCGACACATTCCGGTGAGCGATGTCTGTTCGATCGACGAAATGGCATCGCGGCTGATGCGCAATGAAGCCGATGCACAGGTAGCGAGGAAGATTGCGCTGTCGATCAAGGCTGGTCTGGCCGATAATCTGGGGGAATATGTTCGCTGCTCCATCGGGATTGCCGCAAACCGCTATTTGGCCAAGGTCGCAACAGACATCGAAAAACCCGACGGTCTGACCATATTGATGCCTGATGATGTCGAGCGACGCTTGATGGAATTGAAACCGCGCGATTTGCCCGGCATTGGCGCGAATATGGAACGGCGGCTCCATCTGGCCGGGGTGACGACTATGGTCGAGCTGTGGGCGCTTGATCGGCGAGAGATGAGGTCGGTTTGGGGCGGGATATTGGGCGAGAGGATGTGGTATCTGCTGCGCGGACATGACCTGAGCGATGTCGAGACCAAGCGGCGCAGTATCGGCCATAGCCATGTTCTAGGGCCAGCGCTGCGCCCGCCACATCTGGCCATCGATGTTGCCCGCCGGCTGACCATGAAAGCATGTAGCCGGTTGCGCCGGATGGGCTATTACGCCACCGTTTTTGGATTTTCCGCACGGTTGGAGGATGGCCGCCGGATCCATGCCGAACAAAAATGTCGTCCGGCACAGGACAGCATGACCTTTCTTGATATGCTGCTGATATTTTGGGAAACTGCGATGCCTGAGGGCAGGGGAGTGCGGGTTAAAAAACTGTCGGTGGTCCTCTATGGACTGGTGCATCAAGATATGGTCCAGCCCGATTTGTTTGAAGCTTGCGAGGCAGCAGCGGCGGTCGCAGCGCCAGCACACAGAAACAGAGACGCCGCACGGATGAACAATCTTTCCCACGCGCTCGACCGGATCAATCAACGCTTTGGCCGCGACAGCGCGTTGATCGGGATGTTGCCATCGGCAGGACGCAGTTTTTCAGGAACCAGGATCGCCTTTACCCGTATTCCCGATGTTGAGGAATTTTTGGAATGACGGGGGCGGTGCCAAGCGCTAGCGGTTCAATATAAAGTCATCTATTATCGTGGTTTCGCCAGCCGCTCGATGTTTCCGCGCTATGCCGGCCCACAAGGGAGTTTTTTAATGAACCATCTTGCAACTTTGCTGAAACTGGCCACGGGTGTAGCCGTCACGGCCATGACATTCGCGGTGCCAGCCCACGCCGAAAGTGTCATCACTGCGGCCCGCATGGTCGATGTGCTGACCGGGCGTGTAGTTGACCATCCCGCGATATTTGTTGGGGATGACGGCCGGATTACCGCCATCGCCGATGCGCGCACGGTGCGTTGGGGCGCTGATGTCAAACATATCGATATGGGGCAACGGACATTATTGCCCGGCCTCATCGACATGCACGTCCACCTCGACAGTCTGGCCGAAGTCGGCGGTTATAACAGCCTGCAATATAGCGACGGCTTTTGGGGGATAGTGGCCGTCCGCAACGCCAGAGCCATGCTCGATGCTGGGTTCACCACGGTGCGCAATGTCGGTTCTGCTGATCTGCATGACGTGTCGCTGGCAGAGGCGATCAACGCTGGCTATGCAGTGGGGCCAAGGATTGTCCCGGCAGCCAATTCATTGGGCGCCACCGGCGGCCATTGCGATGAAACATTCCTGCCGATGTCGCTGCACACCCCGTCGCCCGGTGTTGGTGATGGGCCGCAGCAATTGCGCCAGCGGGTGCGCGAACAGCGCCGCGCCGGGGCACAGGTGATAAAGGTTTGCGCAACCGGCGGGGTATTTTCGCGCAACACCGAGCCGGGGCAGCAACAACTGAGCGAGGAGGAATTGCGGGCGATTGCCGAAGAAGCCCACCTGTGGGGAATGCGGGTTGCGGCCCATGCCCATGGCGCGTCGGGGATACGGGCGGCTATTGCCGCTGGCATCGACACCATCGAACATGCCAGTCTGGTCGATGAGGAAGGCATCCGAATGGCGGTCAACCGTGAGCGGCCGGTGTGGTTTTCGATGGATATATTCAACACCGACTATACTCAGGCAGAGGGCGCGCGGAACGGGGTGATGGAGGACAATCTGCGTAAAGATCGCGAAGTCGCTCAGATTCAACGCGATAATTTTCGCCGTGCAGTGCGCGCAGGGGTGCGGATGGTATTTGGATCAGATGCCGGGGTAATGCCGCACGCAACCGCAGGCGGGCAATTTCGCTACATGGTCGAATATGGCATGACCCCGATCCAGGCCATTCAGGCGGCAACCAGCAACGCGGCACAAGCGCTCGGACGGGAAGCTGATGTGGGAGCGATCAACGTCGGGCGCTATGCCGACATTATTGCGGTAGATGGCGACCCCATCGCCAACATCCGCGAGTTGGAAAGCGTAGATGCGGTCATCAAGGGCGGGGTGCAGGTTTTGCCTGACCCGTCTCTGCCGCGTTGATAAACAGGCGGCTAGACCATGATTCATTTCGGTTGAACCAAAATGAGGGTCTAGTTTGTTTGTTTTCCGCCTTTTCCAAGCCGCCGAATGTTTCCATCCGGCTTGAAAAGGCTCTAGCTGCGCAGGCGTTCGATCGCTTGGGCCAAGGCCACATAGATTTTGCCAATGTCGCTCGACAATAATGTGACCGACAAGGATGAGCCATCGCGGGTGTCCATGATCGAGCGCAACATCGTTTCAAAATCGTGAATATAGCGGTTGACCAGCCCCCGGAAGTCGTCTTCGCTTTCGTAGCGCTTGAGCAATTCCTTTGCCTCTGCCGCCGTCAATAGTTTGAGGGCGCGGCGAGCAAAAATGCTGCGGTCGCCCTTTAAATATCCTTCCCACGCCTGATCGGCGATGTCTTGGGACAGCAAGCGGGTCAGATCGACCGAGGTGGAGTTCAGAGCTTCGGAGACAAGCGCGAGCTGGCGCGCCAGTGTATTGCGCTGTCCGCTTTCGACGCTGTGTGCCACTTCAGACGCCCGCGCTTCGAGCGAGGCGCTGCTGTCTGCGATGGTGATCAACTGGCGCATCAGCCGGTCGGATGCAGCGCCCGCAGCAGCTACCGCCTGGTCAGAAGCGTTGGAAATCTGGGCGATACGATCATTGACTGCGGAACCGGTTGCCCTGTCGAGTGCGTCGGCCAGCGCCTTTTCCAGCTTGTCGGCGGTCGATGCCACAATCGCGCGCGCAGATTCCTCGACCGACTGCAATGCAGTCTTGAGGTTGTCGGCATCGCCTTGGGCCACTGATTGCATCTGTGAAGAAAGATGATCCAGCGCCGATTGTACCAGCGCCGTTGCATCGGCGTGCGACTTTATCGCACTGACCGCCCTCTGGTCGAGCACCGTAATTAGCTCTGCCTGAGACGAGAGTGATTGCTCTGCCGCGCGCAACTGGACCAGCGTTGCATCAACGGTGGCGCTGTTTGTTCCGAGCAACGCCGGCAGCTTGGCTATCTGGTCGTGGCTGGCGGACACCAACCCCTGCAACCGCTCAACCGCAGCGGGCAGGGCGACATCAATGTCATTTTGGACACCGCCGAGGATGTCGGCGACGGCAAGCACTTGTTCAGTATATACTTTGGCGCGTTCAGTTGCGCTGCCGCTGTTGCTGGCTAAGCTGTCGATGGAGGTATTGAGCGCCGCGATGCTGGCTTCTATGCTCGCCATGTTCGTTCGCATATTATGTTCAATCAGCGCCACCCGCGCTTCGACATCCGCTGCGATGTGATTGAGCGATGAATCCAGTTTGCCGCTGGCGTCCGATGCGCGTGTAAGCGTGGCTGCCACGGCTGCGGCCTGGATGTCGGTGGCATCAAGGGCGCTGGCAAGCGTATCAATTTGCGCTCGCGCGGCTTCGGTTGCATTGCCCCGGACCAACGCCAGCCTGTTCTCGGTAACGCTGACATTGTCTTCCAAGGCGGTGGCAAGGTCGGCGATCATTGCCAGCACAGCTTCACGTTGCCGGGTCAGTGTGTCGTCAAAATGGTCAGCAGCCTGTTGGGTGCCAGTCTGTGTCTGCGCCGTGGCGGCTCTTAGCGCCTCTATGCGTTCGGACAGCCTAGCCTCAATCGCGGAAATATTCTGCTCCGCCTCGCTGCTTTCATGGCTGACCGCCGCAATCTTGGCCTCTAGCTGGCTGCCATATTGATAGGCGAGTTGTCCGGATTCGCGCATCGCGTCGGTGGCCCGCTGGGCCACTTCCTCGATCTTGGGCAGAGCAACCAACAGCGCATCCATCGCCCGCCGCGCCGTTTCCCCCTGCTGATTGATCGTCGCTGCCTGAATCACAGCCTTGTCCATCCGGTCACCCAATGTGTGGCTGACGTCACTCAACGTCTGGCCAGCCGCCAACGCAGTGTAGCTCAACTGCGCCGCCTTGTCGGTCAAAGCGGTTTGCGCACGTTGCCAATGGGTAGCGATGACCGACAGCCGTTCCGAAAGTTGGGTTTGTTCTTCACGCAATAATGCCAATGTGCGCAGATGCCGGTTGGTGGCGCTTTGCGAGTGCCGATCCAACAGCAGCGCTGCCAGCAACAGCATCGCAATCGGCGCACAGGCCATCACCGCTATTCCCGGCCAGGCTGGCGGTTGCGGCAATATGGTGAAGCCTGAACTTTGTGACCAACCCACAAATGCAGCCCAGCCAAGTGCAGCCATGGAGAGGAATATGCCGACCCATGGCAATCGCGAATGGCGATAGGCTGGCGGCTCACCAAGTGTCAGCCAATATGTATCGTCTTCCCCAGTATTATGGTCTGCCATATTGTCGGACACGGCTGTCTTGGCCGGTTCGTCCGGATGTTCTACCGCGATGCCGGTTGAATCCCCCAGATTGTCAGCACCCGGATTACCGCTGCCGACAATGTCCTCAGCCGGCCAGATACCGACAATTTTGCGTCCCTTGGTCATAGTCGCATCATATCATGGTTAATCCGCGATGGAATGCCCAATTTATTGCGCTACTTTGACAGTTCAATTCAATCACCATTCATCGGATCAACCTTAATTGCACCGCCCATGGCCAAGCGCAGGGCTGGCGCTTTGACGCTAACAGCGTTAATGTGCAAATATGAGTCATGATAGCCAAAATGGTTGCCATAGGGAGTGTATTAAAATGGCTAGACGGGTTGTTTATCTGATTGGTGTTGCAGCTGCAGTGACGTCGGTTGCCACAATGACAATGACTTCAACTGGTGCTGCGGCGCAATATTCGCAACCAGCTCAACCTGCTCAACCCAGTGCGTCCACGCCTGCTCCACCACAAGAACGGCGGGCCCGGCGTGGTCGCGATGCTCCTGCCCAGCCCATCACCGCCACGGTCAGCCCTGCCTTTAGCGCTGCATACTCCCCAGTGAATGCGGCAATTGTGGCAGTTGATTGGCCAACGGCAGAAACTGGGCTGGCTGCACTCAAGGCAGCGGCTGTTTCGCCCTATGAGCTATATCTTGCCGCCCAAACCGAATTCCGCATCGCCTCTGCGACCCGCGATACCACGCGGCAAGCGACCGTGCTCGATGCGATGATTGCGTCCAATGGCGCGCCAACAGCGGACATCGCACGGGTGCTGACTGCTTCTGGTCAGATGGCATATAATGCGGGCGATTACAGCAAAGCGGCACAACGCATTGAAGCTGCAATGGCGGCGAGTTCAAGCAATCCGGGGATGGAAATTTTGCGACTAGATGCCTTGATGCGTTCGAACCAGCTCGATGCCGGTTTGAGCTATGGCAATCAGTTGATCGCGACAGCGCGTGCGGCTGGGCAAAAACCAGCAGATGACATTTATGGAATCGTCGGCGTTGCGCTGCAAGGGGCAAATCGTGAAACGGAATTGGCAACTTTGCTGGTTCACAGAACCACAGATTATCCCACTGCGGGCAACCTGCGCTCGGCGTCGGTCGCGATTCTGAATTCGACGGTCGATGACAGGGGCCAAACGCTCGACATCTTGCGGCTGATGATGGCGGCGGAAGCGATAAATGATCGGCGCTTCTATTTGGAATATGCAGCCAATCTGGCCGAAGACGGGCTGCCCAATGAAGCATTGATGGTTGCTCGCATGGGCAGGGCGGCTGGCCTCATTCCCGCAGATGATGTCTCATTTCGCGAGATTGAAACAGGGCAACGCGACAAGCTGGCCGATGATCGAGCATCGTTGCCGGGCACGGAACGTCGCGCTGCGTTGGTTGCCGAGGCGCGCTTGGCGCAAGTCGTAGGCGATGCCTATTATGGCTATAATAATTATGCCAAGGCAGAGGAAATGTATCGTTTGTCACTCGGTAAAACGGGAGCCAATGTAGATTTGCTGCACACCAGAATTGGCATTGCCCGATTTGGTGCCGGCAATTTTGCCGGTGCGATGGAGGAATTTGCCCTGGTTCAATCTGGCACCCGCGGTGCCATCGTCCGCCTGTGGGAAGCTGTGACGCGCACCCGCTTGTCCGCTCTAGTTGCTGTGCCGGCTACGGAACAGGCAGCAGCGACACCTCCGCCAGCAAGCTGATTGATCCTCGTCGCCGTTCGAGGTGACCATCTCACTAATCAATCGGCACCCCAAAGACATGTTTGGAGCGCCGGATTGTCAGCGACGTTTTGACACTGCTGACATTGGGGGCCGAGGTCAGATGAGAGGTTAAAAACTGCTGGAAACTCTGGAGGTCGCGGGCAACGATTTTCAAAATAAAATCAATTTCGCCGTTCAGCATGTAACATTCTCGAACCTCTGTCAGTCGAGCAACATGCGTTTCAAATGCTTCGAGGTCCAACTCTGCCTGACTGCGCAGGCTGACCATGGCGAATACCGTGATTCCGAAACCCAGATAGGCGGCATCCAGATCCGCATGATAGGAACGGATAACCCCGGCATCCTCTAGCCCGCGCACTCGTCGCAGGCACGGCGGGGCAGTCAATCCAACGCGCTGGGCCAATTCGACATTGGTCATTCGGCCATCATCTTGCAGTTCACGAAGAATCTGAGTGTCAATCGAGTCAAATTTGCCTAGCGTCATAAATAATATCCGGTCTGATAGCCTGACGGTTTTATAATAAAGTTTCAGCACATTGCAATTGTCCCACAATGCGACGCCGGATTTTACCCATCTATCGCTAACGAAACATTCACGATAATCAGTTTCCATATTATCAGGGAAATGATCCGTGCGGTTTGATGACAGGCTGGAAACCGTTCTGAGGATGGACCCTTCACAAGAGTCCGGGCGAATCACGATCTGGCGACAGCTGATTGATATGCTTGCACAAACCGGCCCATTTTTATCGACTGCCGCAGCCGAAAAATGCCTAATAGGATTGTCCATGCTGCGACCCAATATCCCGTTGGCAGTGCGGGTCGGATCAATTCATGCGGTTGCGGAGCGATGCAATTTTCCCCCACTGCTAGCCTTTCTGGCCAATGATCATCCCCAGGTCGCAATTGCCAGCATCGATCGCGCCCATTTGTCGCAGGATGGATGGCTATCGATTATTCCCGATCTTGGACCGCTAGGTCGCAGCCGGTTGCGGGCGCGAGCGGATTTGAGCCAAACCGTATTAGCCAAACTGGCTGAGTTTGGCCCAGCCGATTTTGCTCTGCCCGCTGGCCTGTCCGAACCCGCAACAGGGGATTCTCAGCTTGCGAGTGCCGCTCTGGCAGGGGCTGGGGCAGAGGCTAACCCTGCCGAATTGGCGGGTGCAGCCGTATCAGCAATAGCAGAGCCGCCTTTGCATGATATAGCCGAACTGGTCCGCAGGATCGACAAATACCGCAGCCAAAAGGCACAGGCCGCAGCGCCAACCTATGGCGTTCGTTGCGATAGCGACGGGCGCATCCGCGCATTGACCGGCCTATCGCGCGCAAGGTTTGTGGGACTTTCGTTAGCCGAACCAGCGCGTCCGACGGAAACCGGGTGTGATGCCGGGGTTGCGCGCGCCTTTGGTAAGCGTGCCCCGATCCGCGATGGCCGCCTGTTTCTGAATGCAGAGGGCCTCGAAGGCGGCTATTGGCTGATTGATGCAGACCCGGAATTTGACCGAGATAGCGGGCGTTTCGTTGGCTATGCGGGTTCATTGCGCCGGATGCCGGATCAGGCGGCGGCGAATGACGGCGACCAGCCTGTGGCGGCGACCACAGACGCAGTTGCAGACAGTATGCGCCAATTGGTGCATGAACTACGCTCTCCGCTCAATGCCATCAGCGGATTTGCTCAATTGATTCATGGTCAATTCTTTGGCCCTGTCAGCCAATCATACCGGGCGCTGGCCACTGGCATCATGGACGATGCCAACCATTTGACCCATGCGCTGGAGGATATTGACTTGGCCGCCCGGCTCGACACCGGAGCGATGTTTGCCGATACCGGCGAGAGCGATCTGCAAGCCGCCTATAGCGCGGCGACCTTCACTCTTGCTCGCGGTCGCGCTATTCCTCAAACCATTCCAATACGAACCGGTCCGTCTGCGCCGCTAATGATCTCGGTGCCTGCAGTTGTGGCCGAACAAATTGTCCAACGATTGCTCGCGGCCGTGGCTGCACTAAGTTCCGGTGCCGAGGGGATTGAGGCCAATTTGGTTGCCAATCCGGCAACCAGCATGGCCCAATTGACGATAGTTTTTCCATCCGAGCTTTCGCCCAGCGACTTTGCCGATGCGCTTGAACATGACACCAGCGTCGCGCCAGAGGATGGCCTGGATGTACTGGGTCCAGGATTTGGGCTGCGCTTAGCTGGCCAGCTTGCCCAACTCCATGGCGGCAAGCTGTTGCTGATGACAAATACATTTATTCTAAACCTGCCCTTGCTACACGGAGCACATGGTCGATTCGGCCAGGTTAGCTGAGGAACGCTCTGTCTCAACTAGGATGAGGGTGTCCCGACGCACTGCCAATGGTTAATGTCGGGGCTAAATGGTAGAGATTATTCCTTTTGATTCCACGTTTGGAACGCGGTTTTCTGTCTCGGTTGACACCGAAGAGGAGTTTGACTGGGCCGGCGAATTTTCACGCGATGACCATGGCGTCGAGGCCGCGTCGGCATTGGCGCAAGGGCAACGGTTTTTTCAGGCGGCAGGCGTAGTTCCAATTTACTATGTCGATCAGCCGATCATCAACAGCGATGTGGCGGTAGCAACGCTGGCACCAGCGGTTATGGACGGCAGCGCAGAGGTCGGCGTCCATCTCCATCCGTGGGTGACCCCGCCATTCACCGAAATCATCAATCGCCACAACAGCTATGTCGGCAATCTGGACGCTGCAACGGAACGGGCAAAGTTGCGATCTATCAGGGACAGGATTGCGGCACGGGTCGGAAAGACCCCCATTGCCTATCGTGCCGGACGCTATGGGATTGGTCCCAACAGTTACAGGATATTGCAGGAAGAGGGATTTCGCTGCGACAGTTCGGTCCGCCCGCTGTTTGACTATAGCGATGATGGCGGTCCGGATTTTCGCAAAGCCATTGATCGCCCTTATTGGACAGATACCAGCCGCAAATTGATCGAAGTGCCATTGAGCGCGCATTTTGTCGGGTGGGGCGGCAAATTGATGCCCGCGCTGTTCAAGGCGATGCCCTCGATTGGGGCGCGAACCAGACTGGTCACCCGGGTGCCACTGACCCCAGAGGGGATACCGCTAAAATTTGCTTGTGCGATGATTGATACCGCCTTGGACAAAGGCACAAGATTGCTCAGCATGTCGTTCCATTCGCCATCGCTGGCGATCGGGCATACACCCTATGTCCGGAACAAGGCTGATTTGGCGCAATTGTATCGCTGGTTTGATGGGGTATTCAACCATTGCACCCGGCGCGGAGTTGAGCCGGTGACGATGCAACAGATTTTGGCCGCCGCAGATGCGGTCAGTGCATCTTAGAGCCTTGCCATAGCCGTTGATGCTCCGCTATCGCGCCCATTCAACAGGTGGGGCCTGTAGCTCAGTTGGTTAGAGCTGGCCGCTCATAACGGCTAGGTCGGGGGTTCGAATCCCTCCGGGCCCACCAATTTTTTTGGCGAAGGGATAGCAGATGGCGATTGCACCCAGATCCTGGCTGTTCATCCCCGGCGACAGCGAAAAAAAACTGGGCAAGATCGCCGGTTGCGGCGCCGATGCGGTCATCATCGACCTCGAAGATTCGGTGGCGTTGGCCAACAAGGACGCGGCGCGAAGCATGGCCTGCGCCTATTTGCGTGAACACAAGCCAACAGCGGGGCCAGCGCTATGGGTGCGGATCAACCCGCTTGGTTCGCAGTTTTGCCAAGCCGACGTGGAGGCAGTGGTCGCAGCATCCCCCGCCGGAATTGTCCTGCCCAAGGCCGAAGGGCCAGAGGATGTCGAACGGCTGTCGCGGCTGATGGATCAGGCGGGAGCGACCGGCAAGGACATGGCGATACATGCCATCGCCACCGAAACAGCGCGCTCGGTGTTCAAACTTGCGGGTTTTGCCGACCACAGCCCTGTGCGGCTATCTGCGATCAGTTGGGGAGCAGAGGATTTGGCCAGCGCTGTGGGTGCCAGCGCTAATCGCGATGGAGAGGGGCGGTTGTTCGATGCGTTCCGCCATGCCCGCACGCTGGCCCTATTTGCCGCCCATGCAGCCGGAGTCCAGGCGGTCGAGGGGCTGCACTCCGATTTTCGCGATGATGCGGGTCTCAAGGCCAGCAGCGAGCAGGCGCGGATCGAGGGATATACAGGCCGCCTCGCCATCCACCCCGCGCAAGTGCCGATCATCAACGCTGCATTTCTGCCGACGCCTGAAGAGGTTGCCAATGCCGAGAAAATTGTCGCGGCATTTGCATCGGCTGGCGATGTTGGAACCATCGGGCTCGACGGTAAAATGCTGGATCGCCCGCATTTACTGCAATCGCGGCGGCTTTTGGAAAGTTATCGCAGGCATATAGGTTGAATCCATTGCCAGCAGGCATTTGGCGCACTAAAGGCCGCGCGTCGGGGAGTGGCGCAGCCTGGTAGCGCATCTGGTTTGGGACCAGAGGGTCGCAGGTTCGAATCCTGTCTCCCCGACCAAAGGTTACTCGAGCGGCACGTTAGCGGAGGCTTGCGCTGCGGCGCGCGTTTCGCTTTCAACACGCTCCAACTCAGCCTGCGCCTCTTGCGTAACCCGATCCGCTGCTGCGTTGGCGCGTTGCTCAATTTCGAGTGCCTGCGCTGTGATTTCAGGGTCCAGCTTACTCGCATCGCTGTCGCTGCCAACTTCGCTGCCCGAGGAACAGGCGGCCAGCGCCATCACAGCAGTCGTAACGAATATCCAGGTAAGCCGCCGTTTCATTGCGCTTCACCCAGTCGTTCGGGCGCATTGGCCAATATAGCGAGCGTGGCTGTCCACGCGGCGACATTCTGGGCGATTTCGGCGGGAATGATTTTGTCGAACGTATCGTCTGGAGTGTGGTGTAGGTCAAAGTAATAGGTGCCATCCTGTTGCAGATCGACCAACGGCACACCATTGCGGGCAATTGCACCAATGTCTGCGCCGCCGCCTGCTTCGCTTTCACCGCGTGCAATACCGATGGCGGCCAGTGACGCTGCGATCCGGTCCGCAATCGGGGCTGCTTGGTCAGGCAGTTTGAAATCGACCCGCCAGACCCGTCCGGCTCCAAAATCGGATTCCATTGCGACTGCGTGATTGTCACTGCCATGGGCCTCGCCATAGGCGCGGCCACCCCATATGCCGACTTCTTCGGCCCCCGCCAGCAACAGGCGGATGGTCCGGCGGGGCTGCCCCATGGCAGCTACTCGCTGCGCCGCAGCAGCAATGATCCCGCAGCCTGCGGCGTCATCGATCGCACCTGTGCCCAAATCCCAGCTATCGAGGTGACAGGCGGCCACGACAATCCCAGCGGATGGGTCGCTGCCGGGCACTTCGGCGATGACATTGCCCGATTGCTGTTGGCCGATAAAGCGCGGGGTCAGCAACAGATGGATACGGATTGGGCCTATCGTCCGGTCCATCAACCGTTCGAGATTATCAGCATCTGGATTGGAAATGGCCCCAGCGGGTATTGGCGTTACACCGTCTGGAAAATTGGTGTTGCCGGTGTGCGGGTTGCGATGGCTGTCGGTGCCGACCGACCGGATGATGATCGCGCTAGCACCGCGCCTAGCCGCGCGACCGGGGCCGGAAAAGCGCACTGGGCCAAATGCACCATAGCTCGACCCATCTTGGCTGCGGCGCATCGCGTGACCGATGTAGACGATCTTTCCCACGATGGCGCTATCAGGGGCAGCTTCAAACTCTGCCAGTGAGCGAAAGCCGACGATCTCGCCGGTCATCCCTGCGGCGGGGGTCGCACCGCTGTTACCCAGTGCGGTAATCGCCATGTTTTGCGAGTGAGGGGAGATGATGGACGCGCGTTCTTCACCGCGTATCCATGTTGGCATCATGAAAGTTTCAATCCGGACATTGGCAAAGCCCATCGCTCGCAACCGTTCGACCGCCCAGATTCTCGCCCGCGCCTCTGCCTCGGTGCCGGCCTGACGCGGCCCGACTTCGGTGGTCAAATCCTCGACGAAATCGAGCGCAACCCGATCCTCCAGCGCAGCAGTCCTTGCGATGGCGATGGCGTCGAGCGATTGCGCCACAATTGGGGAGGGGAGGGCAATGGCAATGCTGGCAAGCAAAAGTGAGATTTTGGTCATGGCAGACTGATAGCGTGAGCAAGTCGCCTTGCCAACGTGCCGTTGCCATGCTGACGCTACTAAGCTAACGGCCACTCCGACCGAGGCGCACCGGATAGTGCGCCTTTTCCAATTCCGTTCCGGAGAACTCCAATGGCCGCGCAATATAGTTACGTGATGAAGGGGATGACCAAGACATTCCCCGGCGCGCCAAAGCCAGTGTTGAGCAATATCAACCTGCAATTCTATTCGGACGCCAAAATTGGCATTGTTGGCCCAAACGGCGTCGGCAAATCGACGTTGATGAAGATCATGGCGGGGATCGACACCGAGTTTACCGGCGAAGCCTGGGCCGGTGACGGCATCACTGTTGGCTATCTCGCGCAGGAACCTGAACTCGACGAGAGCAAGAGCGTCAAAGAAAATGTCATGGACGGGGTCCGTCACATCGCCGATCTGGTCGTTCGCTTTGACGAGATTTCGGCGATCATGGCCGACCCGCCAGAAGATGCGGACTTTGACGCATTGCTGACCGAAATGGGTGATCTTCAGGAGAAAATCGACGCGGTTGATGGCTGGACGCTGGATAACCAACTCGAAATCGCGATGGAGGCCCTGAATTGCCCGCCGGGTGACTGGCCGGTGACCGACCTTTCGGGCGGCGAAAAACGCCGCATCGCGCTGACCCGTTTGTTGCTGGAAAAGCCGGGTATATTGCTGCTCGACGAACCCACCAACCATCTTGATGCCGAAAGCGTGGCGTGGCTGGAAAAACACCTGATGGACTATCCGGGAAATGTCATTCTGGTCACCCATGACCGTTATTTCCTCGACAATGTGGTGAACTGGATCCTCGAACTCGATCGCGGCCGCTATTTCCCCTATGAAGGGAATTATTCGACCTATCTGGAAAAAAAATTCAAGCGGCTCCAACAGGAATCGCGGGAGGATCAAGGGCGGCAAAAGGCGATCAAGGACGAGCTGGAATGGATACGCCAATCACCCAAGGCGCGTCAGGCCAAGTCAAAGGCGCGGATCAAGTCGTTTGACCAACTGGTCCAGGCTCAGGAAAACCGCACTCCGGGCAAGGCACAAATCCTCATCCAAATCCCCGAACGGCTCGGTAGCAAAGTGATCGAGGTCAGCAATCTGTCGAAAAGCTATGGCGACAAGATATTGTTCAGCGATTTATCCTTCACCCTGCCGCCTGGCGGGATTGTCGGGGTGATTGGCCCCAATGGCGCGGGCAAGACGACGCTGTTCAGGCTGATTACCGGCAAGGAAATCCCGGATTCTGGCACAATCGACATTGGTCCGACGGTCAAATTGGGTTATGTCGATCAAAGCCGCGATGCGCTGAACCCCAACAAAAACGTCTGGGAAGAAATCTCCGGCGGTCATGACATTATGACCATAGGCAAGCATGAGATGGCGACGCGAGCCTATGTTGGGGCGTTCAACTTCAAGGGCGCCGACCAGCAAAAAAAGGTCGGCCAGCTATCAGGCGGGGAGCGCAACCGCGTCCACATGGCCAAAATGCTCAAGGAGGGCGGCAACGTCCTGTTGCTCGACGAACCAACCAACGACCTTGATACCGAAACCCTGGCCGCACTCGAGGAAGCGCTGGAAAATTTTGCCGGTTGCGCGGTCATCATCAGCCATGACCGTTTCTTTCTTGACCGTCTGGCGACCCATATTTTGGCGTTTGAAGGCGATGGCCATGTCGAATGGTTTGAAGGCAATTTCGACAGCTATGAAGAGGATAAGCGTCGCCGACTGGGCGATGCCGCAGACCGTCCCGCGCGCGTCGCTTACCGGAAATTGACGCGCTAGCGCGCGCGCTTTTTCTGGCTTTTCCCGTCGGCAGGCCGACGCAGCAGTCTTGTCTCGCTTCCCCTAGCGTAAACGCTAGCGCGGGTCTGCCCTTCTCCCCCTACGCCAAGGGGTTGCGGCAATTACTCGACCGGGGCAAAATCACCGCTGTTCTCGTCAAGCACATGCAGCGCACCATCGGTAATCGCAAAAAATGCACCGCGCAGGGTCAGTGAACCATTGGCTTCCTTTTCCGCAACGTAAGGGAAGGTACGCAAATTGGCGAGACTCACCCGAACTGCCGCCAACTCCATAGCTCGCTCTGCTTGTGCGCTGCTGGTTCCATATTTTGCTGAGACCTCTGCTTGGGCATCGTCGAGCATACTGATCCAGCTTGCGATAAAGCCACCTTCACCATGTGCTGCGCCGTCCATTTGCTTGGTCAGTGCTGCTTTGCAGCCACCGCACAGACCGTGACCTAATACGATAATTTCCTCAACGCCCAGAAATTGAACCGCAAATTCCAGCGCCGCAGAAACACCATGCAGGCCCGGAGTGGTTTCAAAAGGCGGCACCAAGGCCGCGACATTGCGCACAACGAAAATTTCGCCTGGATTGGTGTCAAAAATCTGGCTGGGTTCGACCCGGCTGTCGGAACAGGCGATCACCATGACTTTGGGGCTTTGCCCTTCACCCAGTTCGGCCCAGCGCTGATGCTGCTGCACCCAATCCTTACGGAAAAAGCGGCGGTATCCGTCGAGCATATCAGCAAATTGTGTCATGCGGTGTCTCTACCAGCAAATTTCTCACTGGCAAGATTACAGCTAAGTGGCTAATCGGACATCATGAACGAGCAGACTCGCATCGCTGCGGATGCCATCAATTTTGGTAATTCCGGACGCACCCGCAAACCCGATTGGATCCGGGTCAAGGCCCCGACCAGCCCCGGCTTTGCCGAAACCCGGCGGTTGATGCGCGAGTTGAACCTTAACACTGTTTGTGAAGAAGCAGCGTGCCCAAACATCGGCGAATGCTGGGCCAAAAAACACGCAACAGTCATGATCCTTGGCGATATCTGCACTAGGGCCTGTGCCTTTTGCAATATCAAGACCGGGATGCCGCGTGCGGTTGACCCGAACGAGCCGGAGCATGTCGCCACTGTCGCCGAAACCATGGGGCTGTCGCACATTGTCATCACATCGGTTGATCGTGATGACCTGCCCGATGGTGGCGCGAGCCAATTCGTCAAGGTAATCAAAGCGATCCGCAAGAGGGTGCCCGCTACCACCATCGAGATTCTGACCCCGGATTTCCGCAACAAGCCCGACAGCGCGGTCGCTTCCATCGTGGCCGCAAGACCCGACGTCTTTAATCACAATCTGGAAACGGTGCCGCGCCTCTATCCGACCATCCGCCCCGGTGCCCGCTATTATGCCTCGCTGCGCTTGCTAGAGACGGTCAAGCGCCTAGACCCATCGCTGTTCACCAAATCCGGGATCATGCTGGGTCTGGGCGAAGGGCGGATGGAGGTCCACCAAGTGATGGACGACATGCGCAGTGCCGACATCGATTTTTTGACCATGGGTCAATATCTCCAGCCGACCCCGCGCCATGCGAAAGTCATCGATTTTATCACCCCGCAGGCTTTTGATACCTATGCTCAGGTCGCGCGGGCAAAGGGTTTCCTCCAGGTCGCCTCATCCCCGCTGACCCGTTCCAGCTATCATGCCGGCGATGATTTTGAGGCAATGCGGACAGCCAGAGCAACGCGCCTGGCGCGTGGGTAGGCGCGTGGGTAGGCGACTGATGCGGCAATTGTGCTCTAAAAATGCCTAGACATCACGAAATCCGCGAAATGCCGTTCAGCGCCGAGCAAATCTATGCGCTGGTCGCTGACGTTGGCCGCTATGGCGAGTTCCTGCCGTGGGTGGTGGCGGTCCGGGTGCGGTCGAGTAGTGATACCGCAATGGTCGCCGACCTAGTAGTCGGGTTCAAGGGGCTGCGCGAACAATTCACATCGCGGGTCCACAAACATGCGCCCACGCATATTCGTGTCGATTATCTTGATGGCCCGCTAAAGCATTTGCACAATGACTGGCGCTTTCACCCGTTGGGAATTGACCGCTGCCTGGTTGATTTCACGGTTGATTTTGCCTTTCGCTCCAGCCTGTTTGAGCGGCTTGCGGGGAAAATGTTCGACAAGGCGCTGCGCAGGATGATTACCGCGTTCGAGGAACGGGCGAGCGCGCTTTACGGCGCGGGATGCAGCGTGTCGGCTTCGGGCAAGAGCAGCTCTAGCGCATAAAGCGCCGCCTGCCTGCGGATTTCTGAGCGGCTGGCATTGGGGTCAAATTGGCGCTGGATGCAAAAAGCCCGTTCGCCTGCCATACCCTTAAGCGCCCGTGCGAATACCACTGTGCCGACCGGCTTTGCGTTGCTGCCACCATCGGGACCGGCAATGCCCGAAATGGCCACGGCAACATCAGCTTCACCACGCGCCAATGCGCCACACGCCATGGCCCATACGCAAGCCAGTGAGACGGCACCAAATGTCTCCAAAATATCGCTGCTGACACCAAGCAGGTTTTGCTTAGCTTGGTCCGAGTAGGTGACAAACGAAACGCTAAACGCCGCTGAACTGCCGGGAACATCGGTAAGCGCGGTCGCCACCATCCCCCCGGTGCAGCTTTCGGCCAGCGCAATCGTACGACCAGCCGCGATATTTTCCTCGATCACGCGCCGGGCGAGCACATACAGCGCCCCATCTCCATCCTGCAACACCGTATTGCTCATGCTGTGGCTTCTCCATCGGGCAGGGTGATTGTGGCGATTGCCTGCGCGGCGATGCCTTCACCTCTGCCGGCAAATCCCAACCGCTCGGTTGTGGTCGCCTTGATGCTGACCCGCGAGGCATCGATGCCCAGCAATTCGGCAACCCGCGCCTGCATGGCTTGGCGATGCGGGCCAATTTTGGGCTGTTCGCAGATGATCGTGCAATCAATATTGCCGATAGTGCCGCCCAGCCCTTTAACCAGATTGCGGGCATGGAGCAGAAACTGATCAGAAGCCGCACCGCGCCATTGCGGATCGCTGGGCGGGAAATGGGTGCCAATGTCCCCTGCGGCGATTGTGCCCAGGATTGCATCGGTGATCGCATGTAGGGCGACATCAGCATCGCTATGCCCTTCCAGTCCGCGATCATGGGGGATGAATATCCCGCACAGCCACAGGCCATCCCCGGCAATCAGGCGATGAACGTCATAACCCATCCCGACAGCGGTCCGTTGATTATAGTCGCGCTCGCCTCGCACCATCGCTCCTATCATTTCAATATCGCCGGCATAGGTTATTTTTTCGAGGCGAACATCTCCGCTGACAGTCGCGATTTGCCCCCCCGCTGCGCGCAGCATTTGCGCATCATCGCTTGCGGGGTCTTGGGTCCAGCGAGCATGCGCTGCTAGCAAGCTGGCAAGTCTGAATGCTTGTGGCGTTTGCACCCGCACCACCCCGTCGCGCCCCAGTATATCGCCCAGCACGCCATCCGCTCGCGCTAATGTATCGGCAATGGCAATGGTGGGGACGGCTCCGGCATGGCGCCCATCCGCCAGCGCATCGAGCAAGCGATCAATCACGTCGCGGGGCAAACCAGGCCGCGCTGCATCATGCACCATAACAATTGGTTGCGCAGCAGATTGCCCACCGGCAATCGCCGACAATTGCTGTAATCCTGCCAGCACCGATTGCTGTCGGGTTTCGCCACCGACAGTAATTGTCGCATCGCGAGCGCCTAGCAAGTTGCGGGTGCGTGCTTCCTCGCCCGCTGGAACGACGATGACTATGGTCCGACAGTCTGGATGCGCGGCAAATGCATCAACGCTCCACAGCAACACAGGCCTAGAGCCGAGCAAAGCATATTGCTTGGGCAGGGGCAGGCCGGTTCGCAAACCTTGTCCGCCAGCGACGATGACGGCATCAAAGGCAAGGGGGGCGCTCACAGCTTTGCCTTTAGCCATTCCGACGCCGGTGTGAAAGCGCGTTCCTCTCCCCTCTCCCCTCTCCCCTTGAGGGAGAGGGATGCACAAGACTTGCTGAGCCACTTGGCGAAGCTAGTCGGTGCTGGGTGAGGGGTAATTTCCCCCATCGATAAGTCCCAACACCCCTCATCCAACTGCGCCTAACCGCTAAAAGCGGTAAGGCTGCGTATCCTTCTCCCTCTAGGGGAGAAGGGGGTGCGCCCCCGCTCTTGTGCAGTGCGGCATGAAAGGCTAGGTGATTGCCTGTTTTTCAGGCAGATTGTTTCTGCCCAATATAATTGAACATCGCACTATGGCACGCTTAACCCAGATCACCATCGGTCCAGTGACCATAAAGACGCCGGTCATATTGGCACCGATGACGGGTGTCACCGATATGCCGTTCCGCACATTGGTACGCCGCTATGGCTCGGGGTTGAATGTGACGGAGATGATCGCCAGCCCGGCGATGATCCGCCATACCCGTCAATCCTTGCAAAAGGCAGCCTGGCACCAAAGCGAGGAACCAGTGTCAATGCAGCTTGCGGGCTGTAACCCAAATGAAATGGCGGAGGCTGCGCGGCTGAACGAAGATCGCGGCGCGGCGATCATCGACATCAACATGGGTTGTCCGGTCAAGAAAGTAGTCAACGGCGACGCTGGATCGGCGTTGATGCGCGATTTGCCACTGGCAGCATCACTTATCGCCGCGACGGTCAAGGCAGTCAGCGTGCCGGTGACGGTAAAGATGCGGATGGGGTGGGACCATGCCAGTTTGAATGCGCCTGAATTGGCCAGAATTGCTGAGGATTTGGGCGCGAAAATGATTACGGTCCATGGCCGCACCCGCAATCAAATGTATCGCGGCGATGCCGATTGGGCCTTTGTCGCAAGGGTCAAGCAAGCGGTGTCCATTCCGGTAATCGTCAATGGCGACATTCTTTCGGTAGCCGATGCCCGGACAGCACTGGCCCAAAGCGGTGCCGACGGGGTGATGATCGGACGCGGGGCCTATGGTCGTCCATGGCTGCTCGGCCAAGTGATGGCCGCGCTGCAGCAAGATGAAGTGTTGGCGGACCCTGGCATCGAAGAACAATATCACCTGATCGTCGAGCATTACCGGGCGATGATCGACCATTATGGGGAGCAGGTTGCGGTGCCGATCGCCCGCAAGCACTTGGGCTGGTATACCCGCGGGCTGCATGGATCGGCCGAGTTTCGCAATATGGTCAATCAGATAGGCGACGCTGGAACCGTGCTTGATGAACTTTCGCGCTTTTATGACCCTTGGCTGAGCAAAGCCGCAGCATAATGGCATATAAATCAGCAGATTCAGCCGTAAAAGTGGGGCAAACTATCCTGAAACCGGCTGCTAATCATGCTCTGACGGACGCTAACGCTATGGCGGTGGTTTTCCAGGCTCACCCAGTGGCTACTTTGCTACTGGCCCCGGATGGAAATGTGGTCGATGCCAATCAGGCCGCCGAACAACTGCTCAATCGGTCGCGTGCAGCATTGATTGGGCATTCGCTCGATCAGCTTATCAACTGGCCGGGCGATCCTGGACTAACGGCCATGTTGCACGACCCTGGAAAAAGCCTGTGGGCCTATTCGGTCGATATTAGTCATGGTCAGCCAGCAGGCCTGCAAGCAAGCCTGATTGCCGACATCACGCTGGGGCCAGCGAGCAGCAACAGCGCGTGGCGGGTGCTGGCAATCCACCCGCTGCCGCGTGGTGGCCGCATCCCCTTTCGTCGGCCAGGTTCTGCTGCGCGTTCGGCCGGGGCTGCGGCGGCGATGTTGGCGCATGAAATCAAGAACCCCCTGTCGGGGATTCGCGGCGCTGCTCAATTGCTGGGCAAAGCAACTAGCGCTGCTGACCCGGCTGAACTGTCGGCCTTGATCGTCGGGGAGGTCGACCGGATAGCCAAGCTGATCGATGGAATGCAGGATTTTACCCGCGATGCCGCGCTCAAGCGCGAACCGCTCAACATCTACCCCGCTATTGCACAGGCAAAGGCTATTGCGGCTCAGGGGTTTGCCGCTTCAACCAAGTTTATCGAGGAGTTTGACCCATCGCTACCCACCGTGCTGGGCAATCATGATGCACTGGTCCAGATTCTGCTCAACCTCATCAAAAACGCCTGCGAGGCGGCACAGGGCAATGCCGATCCGACGGTGCGTTTAATCACTGCCTATCGTCATGGCCTGTCTTGGGATGCTGGCGATGGCAGGGGGCAACAGTCTTTGCCGGTGGAGATTTGCGTGGCGGACAATGGTCCAGGCGTGTCCGAAGGCTTGGCCGATTCCTTGTTTGATCCGTTTGTCACCGACAAACGGGACGGGCAGGGGCTGGGTCTGGCGCTGGTCGACAAGTTGGCGCGCGAAATGGGCGGGCTAGTTCAGCATGATCGCGCCGCCGACTGGACACGTTTTCGCATCCATCTGCCACTGGGGGTGCCAATTCCCATTGCAGAAAAGTCATAATATGCACGGTGCCCATATCCTGTTGATCGAAGATGACGCGGCGATTGCCACCGTGATTCGCGTCGCCATCGAATCCGAAGGGGCGCAATTAGACATCGTGACCTCGCTGGCAGGCCGCGACCAAAAGCTGGCAACGACTCGGTATGACGCGATCATCACCGATGTTATCTTACCCGATGGTAATGGCTTGGATGGCTTGGGCCGCCTGACTGAACATGCCCAAGGCGCGACGCCGGTGATTGTCTTGTCGGCACAAAATACTCTCGACACTGCATTGCGCGCCGAATCCGAAGGGGCGTTTGACTATCTGCCAAAGCCCTTTGACCTCGACGAACTGGTGGCATCGCTGCAAGCCGCTTTGGCCCGATCAGCAATCCGCCCGGACACGGACAGCGCGCCCCAATATGGCTCTGCCAGTGCGGCCAGTGCTGGCGGTGGGGCCAGTGCTAGACAGGCTGAGCTGCCGATCATCGGCCGCGACCCGGCGATGCAGCTAGTCTACCGGACGTTGGCGCGGGTCGCCCCAACCGACTTGTCAGTTTTGATATTGGGCGAGTCTGGCACCGGCAAAGAACTTGTCGCGCAAGCTATTCACAACAGCAGCGCACGGCAATCTGCACCCTTTGTCGCGGTCAACATGGCAGCGATCCCGCGCGAGCTGATCGAATCCGAACTATTTGGTCATGAAAAAGGCTCATTTACCGGCGCCCATGCCCGCTCCACTGGCCGGTTTGAACAGGCTGCGGGCGGCACCTTGTTCCTCGATGAGATTGGCGACATGCCGTTTGAGGCCCAGACCCGCTTGCTCCGGGTGCTGCAATCAGGCGAATACTCGCCGATTGGCTCGGCGAGGCTCAAACATGCCAACGCCCGCATTTTGGCTGCAACCAATCAAGATCTGTCGGCGCTGGTGGCATCCGGACGGTTCCGCGAAGACCTCTATTATCGACTGAACGTCATTCCAATTCACTTGCCGCCGTTGCGCGACAGACCAAGTGACATTGGTTTGCTGGCGCGGCATTTTCTTGACCAAGGGGCGGCTTTGGGATTGCCGGTGCTCAGCATCTCACGCGATGCTCTGACTTTGCTGGGCAGGCATGATTGGCCAGGCAATGTGCGCGAATTGTCCAATGCCATGCAGCGCCTCGCACTGCTGACCCGCGCCTACCAGATAGAGGCCAATGACGTCCGCCGCCTGTTACAGCAATCGCCTTTGTCGCTGACCGGAGTGGCAACAAGCCAAGCGCCACCTTCCGCAAACGCAGCGCTCGTTGCAGCGGTGCGGCAGTGGCTAGAGAGCGGTGAGGCGCTCGACGCACAGGATCAACAGCGCGTTCACGAAACACTTGTGACCATTGTCGAACAGGAATTGATCGAAGCCATGCTGGAGCGAACCGATGGCAACCAGTTGCGTGCAGCCACGCGCTTGGGGATTAATCGCAACACATTGCGCCTGAAACGCCGGATAAAGCCGACCTGAGCCACGGTTATTCTATAGACACAGCGCGCTGTGCTAAATTGTGCTTTCTTTGCAACATAGATGATGTATTCTGGCAACAATGGCTGCTAAGATGATTGACCCGACAAGCGATGATGCCGCGCGTGACGGCGATGATGACGTGCGTGATGGTGCGCCTGATGGTGATGGCGGCGGGGTTGAGCATGCCATTCCTTCAGAGCTGACGGCGGTTAAGGGCGACCGCTCTCCGACTTTGACATTTTACTTTGAAGTCGCGACTTTAATCACCTTGGTGGTGGTTGCCATAACGACCGCGCTGATTACCCCGTCGCTGGGGCAGGGCGGCCTGCTCTCTCCCATCGCAGTAGCGCTGCTTCTCGTCGCTAATCTGCTCCCGGCAATGGCTCTGCTCGTCCTGATTGGCCGACGCATAGCGATGCGACGTGCCCGTCTGGGCGGGGGGGAGGCGCGGCTGCACACCCGGCTTGTCGCCTTATTTTCTTTGGCGGCGGCTGTGCCCACGGTGCTGGTCGTGATCTTTTCGTCTTACCTGTTTCAATCGGGGATGAGTTTCTGGTTTTCAGACCGTTCGCGTGGGATGTTTGAAAACGCGGTCAGCGTGGCCCAGAATTTCTTTGACAATGAAAAACGGGATGTCGGTGCAAATGCACTTGCGATGGCCACCGACTTGCGCGGACAACTGACCCGCTCATCAATCGAAAGTGATGCGTTTTATAACTTTTATGTGCAACAGGTGGTTGTCCGGGAACTGGGCGAGTCCGCAATCATCGAAGTAGGGGCAGACGGCATTGCCCGGACCGCAGCGCTGATTGATCCGGCAAATCGCGCCGTCAATACGCGATTGACTGCACCAACCATTCGCCAGTTGGAAAATGGCGCCACCATCGTTGCCAATGAAACAGCCGACGGGGTTGAAGCGGTGGTCAAGCTGTTGCCTGACCGGCCCATCTATCTCTATGCCGCGCGCGGTTCGACCGTGTTCGGGATCGAATCGGTGCGCCGCGCACGTTCTGTCTTTGCCGACTATAATGCTTTGCTTGTGCGCTCCCGCGACTTGCAATTCCGTTTCATTCTCGGGCTATATTTTGGCTCTCTGGCCCTCATCGGATTGATTATTGCGGTTGCAATAGCGGTCGCGGACCGGATTGTCCGACCGATTGACGATCTGGTCAGCGCTGCCCGGCGGGTGACTGCGGGTGATCTGGAAACGCGGGTCCGCTCACCCCAGCGGCACCAGCGGCGTCCAGATGAAATTGCGCTGCTGGCCACCGCGTTTAACCAGATGACCGAACGGCTGGGCGAGCAAACCCGCGATCTGCTGTTTGCCAATGAGCAGATCGAAAATCGCCGCGCCTTCATCGAAGCGGTGCTTTCAGCCGTTGCCTCGGGAGTCGTCTCGCTCGATGAAAATCGCACCATCCGGCTGGTCAATTCCGCCGCAGCCGCGATGCTAAGGCAGCCGGAACCCGAGCTGATTGGCAAGACGTTGGCCGATGCGGCCCCCGAATTGTCGCAGTGGATCGATGATGCCAATGCCGGTCCCATCCTGGCGATCTCCATTGCCGGGGAACCGCGCACATGGGTCGCAAAAGTCACCGATGACGAGCATAGTCAGGTCATTACCTTTGAAGACATTACCCAGCAATTACTCGATCAACGCCGCGCCGCATGGTCTGACGTGGCCAGGCGGATAGCGCATGAAATCAAGAATCCGCTGACCCCCATCCAACTGGCTGCGGAACGACTGCAACGCCGATTTGGTGAACGGCAGGGGAGTGAGGAAGGTATTTTTCGCAAACTGACATCGACAATTGTTAGGCAAGTCGGTGATCTGCGCAGAATTGTTGATGAGTTCTCTAGCTTTGCGCAAATGCCGCGACCGACATTCCGCGAAGAAAATATCGGCGAGGTGCTGCGCCAGAGCCTGTTCCTGCACGAAGTCGCCCGACCGGACATTCGATTTGAAGCTTTTCTGACCGAACCGCCGGTGATGCTGGTGTGTGATCGGCGGCTGTTGGCGCAGGCATTCACAAATGTCATCAAAAATGCGCTCGAAGCCATCGAGCGTTCAGAACGCAGCGATGGCCATATCATTGGCGCAGTCGAGACGGATGGGCAGATGGTGACCATAAGCGTCATTGACAATGGCATCGGCTTGCCCGGTGAGCGCGAAACAATCGTCGAGCCGTATGTCACTACCCGCGAAGGCGGCACCGGGCTGGGTCTGGCGATCGTCAAAAAAATCATCGAAGAACATGCCGGACAACTGAACTTTGCAGATAGGCCGGGCGGAGGAACGATAGTCAGTATCAGGCTGTGGCCAGAGCTGCTGCGCAATCTCCCGCCTGCATCGCCAGATGATCTTTCTGAGCCGCCACTCATCATTGAAAAGGACGGATAATGCCACTCGATATTCTAGTGGTCGATGACGAACAGGACATCCGCGAACTTGTCGCCGGGGTGATGGAGGACGAAGGCTATATCACGCGCATGGCGCGAAACAGCGACGAAGCCCTGTCTGCTATTGCTGAACGTCGGCCTTCGCTCGTGCTGCTCGACGTCTGGCTCGAAGGTTCGCGGCTTGACGGCCTCGACTTGCTTGACGAGATCAAAAACCACGACCCGACCATCCCGGTGCTGGTGATTTCGGGACATGGCAACCTCGACACGGCGGTGGCCGCCATTCGCCGGGGCGCAATCGACTTTATAGAAAAACCGTTTGAAGCAGAACGTTTGCTTTATCTGGTCGGGCGGGCGACCGAGACCGAACGCTTGCGCCAGGAAAACCAACTGCTCAAGGCGCAACTGGGGCAAAGCGATGAGCTCAATGGGGTCAGTCCGATAATCAACAATGTCCGGGCAACGCTTAAACGGGTTGCCTCGACCGGCAGCCGCGTCCTGATCACCGGTCCTGCTGGCGTTGGCAAAGAGGTAGCCGCCCGGCTGCTGCATAATTGGAGCGGACGGGCACTGGCACCCTTTGTTGTGGTGGCCTCGGCATCAATGGAACCCGAGACGGTCGAAGCAGAATTGTTTGGGGTGGAACGCGACAATGGCCAAGTCATCCCCGGCCTGCTGGAACGTGCCCACGGCGGCACCTTGTTTCTCGATGAAATCGCGGACATGCCACTGACCACACAGGGCAAGATTTTGCGGGTGCTAACCGACCAGAGTTTTACCCGTGTCGGGGGCACTCGCCAAATTCAAGTCGATGTCCGCATTGTCTCGGCTTCATCGCGTTCGCTGGACGAGGAAATAGCCGCCAAGCGATTTCGCGAGGATCTATTCTATCGCTTGAATGTGGTGCCGGTGCACTTGCCTGCGCTGAGTGAACGCCGTGCGGATATTGCGGTGCTGGCTCGCCATTTCCTTGAACGCCTGGCAGCCGAGCGACGGATTCCCGGACCCGATATATCGGCAGACGCGATGGCAGCGCTACAGGCATGCAACTGGCCGGGAAATGTCCGCCAGTTGCGCAATGTCATTGAACGGGTGATGATCTTGACCCCACAGTCGCGCCAGTCATGCATCGAAATCGACATGCTACCATCCGAAGTTCTGGGTTTGGATCAGGAAGGCCAGCGCAGCCCATCGATGCTGATGGGGGCGACGCTGAGAGACGCGAGGGAAGCGTTTGAACGCGAATATCTGCGCGTCCAGATTCGCCGCTTTGCGGGCAATGTATCGCGCACCGCGATCTTCATCGGCATGGAACGCTCTGCGCTGCATCGTAAACTCAAACTGCTTGGCCTGACTGACGATCAGTTCAAATAGGCGCGCCATTCCACCTTATGGAGTGATTTCAACATTCGCATCCCGCTGGCAGTAATTTCGATTGCGGAATGCCATTGGCATGATATGCACAGCCCCACTGTCTGCCGTTAAAATGGCCGAGGCGGATTGTCGTGCCCATATTTGGGACGACCAATAAAATGGAGAAAACAATGACCAAACAGGCAGCCAACCTCCAAGATATTTTCCTCAACCAGTTGCGCAAATCAAAAAGCCCGGTGACCATGTTCCTGGTCAAAGGGGTAAAGCTGCAAGGGATCATCACTTGGTTTGACAATTTTTCGGTGCTGCTGCGCCGCGATGGCCAATCGCAACTGGTGTATAAACACGCCATATCCACAATCATGCCCGGCCCTAGCTTTGCAACAGATCAGATCAAATCGGCATTTGCCGATGGCAATGGGAAATCGCGGCTGCTGCAAGAGGTATTTCTGTCGGCGGTGCAAAAAACTGGCCAGCCGGTGACCATGTTCCTTGTCAATGGTGTCATGTTACAGGGCGAAATTACTGCCTATGACCTGTTTTGCGTGATGCTAGAGCGGGATCGGGCAGCGCAGCTCGTCTACAAGCACGCCATTTCGACCGTCCAGCCCAATGGCCCAATCGATCTCAATTCCCAGGATGACGGCGACGATGACGGCGAGGACATCGACGCTTGAGTTTTTCCGCAGACAGGGTTGAATTGGCGCGCGGTGCCAGAGCTGCGATTATCGTCCCCGAACTGTCCCGCTCAGCGGCGCGCGATCGGCAAGGGCGTCTGGCAGAAGCGCAGGGTCTGGCGATGGCGATTGGCGTGGAGGTCGTGGACGCTACAACCATCATCGTCCGCACCGTTCATCCTGCAACTTTAATCGGCAAGGGGCAGGTGGTGGCACTTGCAGATCGCTTTACCGGTCTTGCGGTGGAATTGGTGATTGTCGATGCAACCCTGTCGCCCATTCAACAGCGCAATCTGGAAACATCTTTTGACGCCAAGGTGATTGATCGCACCGCGCTGATCCTTGAAATCTTTGGCGAGCGCGCCGCCACCGCAGAAGGGCGGTTGCAGGTGGAACTTGCGCACCTTGATTACCAGCAGGGGCGGTTAGTGCGGAGCTGGACCCACTTGGAACGCCAGCGCGGCGGTTTTGGGTTTTTGGGCGGGCCAGGGGAAAGGCAGATTGAGGCTGATCGCCGCATGATCCGCGACCGGATGACGCATATTCGAAAGAATCTGGATGATGTGGTGCGCACCCGTGCGCTGCATCGTAGGCGTCGCCAGCGTGCGCCATGGCCGGTGGTGGCATTGGTTGGCTATACCAATTCCGGAAAGTCCACTTTGTTCAACCGCTTATCCAATAGTGCGGTGGTGGCCGAAGACATGCTGTTTGCGACGCTAGACCCGACCATGCGGCAAATCCCGGTGCCGGGATTGGGAAAGGTTATCCTGTCCGACACGGTGGGGTTTGTATCCGACCTGCCGACACAGTTGGTCGCTGCATTTCGCGCCACCCTAGAAGAGGTTCTGTCCGCAGATCTGCTGCTCCATGTCCGCGACGTCAGCCACCCGGAGAGTCTGGCCCAGCGCGATGATGTGCTCAAGGTGCTCGGCGATCTTGGCATCGGCCCAATGGCACAGGGTGATCATGACGCAGCGAACGGCCCTCCCATCATTGAAGTGTATAACAAAATTGATCTGATGTCAGACGATGATCGATCAGACATGCTGCAACAATCGATTCGCGCTTCGGCGATACCCCTGTCAGCCTTGTCAGGGGAGGGGGTGGATGGCTTGCTGGCGCGGCTGTCGGATGCCCTTGGCGGCAATGCTGTCGAGCGCGTCGTACCGCTGAGTATGTTCGACGGCAAAATTCGTGCTTGGTTGCACGACAATGCCTCGGTCCTGCGTGAAACTGTGCGGGACGATGGTCGAATGGAATTGCACATCCGGCTGTCAGCACTTCACAACGGCCGCTTGGCGGCGATGATCGCCGATGCGCGGGCAATAGCCGGTTAGGTTTGCTGCTTTGCCCGTTGCCACAATGCTTCGAGCTGATCGAGCGACATCGCGGTCAGCGGCTGGTCGCCAGACAATTGCTCTACCACCGCAAAGCGCGCTGAAAACCGGGCGTTCGCACCTCGCAGCGCAGTTTCAGGCTCAACCCCTAAATGACGCGCCCAATTGACCACTGAAAACAACAGGTCGCCAATTTCCATCTCCAACGCCAAAGGGTCGGCCATCGCTTCATCACATTCGCACAGTTCTTCGTCAATTTTGGCGCGCGGTCCTTTTTGGTCGGGCCAGTCAAATCCCACCAGCGCTGCCTGTTTTTGTAATTCATGTGCGCGCATCATGGCAGGAAGTGCCAGCGCCGCGTCGGACAACACTCCGGCCAACGCGCCTGTTGCAGCAGATGGGCATGGAGGAATTGCCTCGATTGCTTCAGGGTAGGGCGCAGGAGGAGGGGTTTTGCGCATGGTCAAATGTCCGATAATATATATTATGTTAAATAGTAGCCGTGATTAAATTATGGCGTCAGGATCATCTGGTCCCCGCGCACTTCCCAACCCGACAGCCGATTGAGCCAGTTCATCCCCAATAAGTTCGTCGAACCAGGCAGTTCAGACACATGCAATCCTATGTCCGCGACTCGTACCGATCCGACCACAATCGACTGTGCTTCGACCGGCCAACTGTTAGCCAAGCCATTGGCGGTTTGCACAACAATCGGAAAACCAGACCGGCTTGGTTTCAGACCAACTGCGGCAGCTGTTTCTGGACTGATGGTGGTCACACTCGCGCCACTATCCACCAAAAACTCAACCGGTCGACCATTGATGGTTGCGCTGGCGAAAAAGTGACCTTCCTTTCGGCGCAGGATCGTGTGTTCCCCGCTCACGCTTTGTTGCTGGCCGGAAAGATCGGCATAAGCGCGGTCCCAAACGCTCCGGATGTCATCGCGGAACAAAAACAGACCATAGGCGAGGGCGAAGATGGCGACCCAGGCCAGCGTATAACGTGCTACCTGCCCCCACTGCAACTTGCGCGCAGCCAGCGAGCCGATCAGCACAACTATAATGGTGACGCCCCAAATCAGGCTGGGGCCGCTTACGCTGTCGATCACAAGATCATATCCATACCATCATACCCCGGCTCGACCCCCTTGGGCAGTTCAGATAGCAGTGTGGCATAATCCATTGAGCTGTCCATATGCATCAACACCGAACGCACTGGTTTAGTCTGGGCAATTGCCTCAAGGGTCAGTGCCAGATGCGGATGGGTCGGGTGCGGTTGACGCCGTAATGCGTCAATCACAAAAAGATCGAGACCACGAAAAAATGATAGCATTGCACCAGTAAATTGTTGAAAGTCCGTAGCATAGCCAACTTTCTTGCCATCTGCGCTAAATGTGTATCCCGCCGTCGTTATCCCTCCATGAGGCATATCGATGCTGTTGATCTGGATGTCGCCAATCGTCAGCGGCGCGGTAATTGCCTGCCCGGTTAACAACGCGGGATAACTGCCATTGCCCTGCCAGGCATAGGAAAAGCGGTTGGTTAGACGCCGCCATGCGTCGGGCCGTGCGTAACAGGCAATCGGCCTGCCCTGCACCAGAAACACCTGCCGCAAATCGTCGATACCATGGCAATGGTCAGCATGTTCATGGGTCCAAAGTACCGCATCAATTTGCGGTGCCCCAGCAGACAATAGCTGCTCGCGCAAATCGGGTGAGGTATCGATCAACAGGCGGGTGGTCGCGCTTTCAACCAGTATTGACGCCCGGCTGCGGCGGTTTTTTGGCTCTAAGGGGTCACAGCTCCCCCAATCCGCACCGCCCCTGCCCAGCCGTGGCACCCCGGCAGATGTGCCCGCGCCAAGCAGACGCACCTTCATGCCCCAGCCTTTGAATCAATCGCCTTTGCGAACAGTTGGTAAAAGTTCGCCGCTGTTGTTGCAGCCAAGTCGGATACATTTTGCCCGCGCAACTCTGCCAGAAATGCCGCTGTATCAGCCACAAACGCAGGTTCACAAGTCTTTCCGCGATGCGGCACCGGTGCCAAAAACGGCGCATCTGTCTCAATCAACAGCCGGTCATTGGGGATAGTCAGGGCCACTGCCTGTAAATCGCGGGCATTTTTGAACGTCACAATCCCCGAAAGCGATATATAGAAACCCAGCGCGAGCGCGGTCTCGGCAAAGGCCTGTGTCCCCGTAAAACAATGAATGACGCCGCCAAACCGGCCCTTTGCCATTTCTTCGCTCAGGATCGCGGAGGCATCGTCTTCGGCATCACGCATGTGGACGATGATCGGCAGACCGCTCTGTCTTGCGGCATCAATATGGCTGCGAAAGCTGGCGCGCTGTTGTTCCCGGTCCGATTTGTCGTAGTAATAATCGAGGCCGGTTTCCCCGATTGCCACCACCTTTTCAGCCTGGGTGGCCGCCAACAGGCGCTGGGTGTCAACATCAACATGCTGATCGGCTTCGTGCGGGTGGATGCCAACGCTGGCCCAAATGCGGTCATGGCGCTGGGCAATGGCGATGACCTCGTCCCATTCGCTGGCCTTAGTCGATATGCACAACATGCCATCGACATTGGCCGCACGGGCGCGGGCAATCACCTCATCTTGCTGTTCCACCAGTCCGGCATAGTTCAAATGGCAATGGCTATCGATGAACATGGCCTCAATCCGCCTCCAGTTCGAGCCGGGGGAATACACCGCCTGGCGGCGGCAGCGTCGTTCCCGGCACTAGTTGCTGGTCGAGCGCGGCAAAGCCCCTTGCCTCGATTGGCACAGCGAGCAAATCGAGTATCTGCGAGGCCCCATCCGGAATGGCCCAGCTAGCCATGATCGCCAGCCGCCGGATCGCCTCTGAGGTGGTATAGAGCACCGCGTCTGCCCGCTCTGGCTCAGTTTTGCGCAAAGCCCAGGGCGCGGCATCTGCAAAATAGCTGTTGGCAGTGCTCATTGCGCCCCAGATCGCTTCGAGCGCTTGTCCGATGGCAAGCTCGGCCATCGCCTGCACCGCCCTGCCCTGCGCCGCGTCAATTTCCCTTAGCAATTGCCGGTCAGCATCGTTGATGGCGGCGGGATCGGGCAGCTTGCCAGCACAGTTTTTGGCAATCATCGATAGACTTCGCTGCGCCAGATTGCCAAAATTATTGGCTAGATCGGCATTGCAGCGGGTGACGATGGCTTGTTCGCTATAGCTGCCGTCTTGGCCAAAACTGATTTCGCGCAACAGGAAATAGCGTAGTGAATCAACGCCATAACGCTGTGCCAACGCCATTGGGTCGGTGGCATTTCCAGCGGATTTGGACATCTTTTCTCCGCTGCGCGCCAATACAAAGCCGTGGCCAAACACCTGTTTGGGCAATGGCAAGCCAGCACTCATCAGAAATGCTGGCCAATAGACCGCGTGAAACCGGACAATGTCCTTGCCGATCAGATGGAGGTTGGCGGGCCAGTAGCGGGCAAAGTCTCCCCCTTCGTCGGGAAACCCCAGGGCCGAAAGATAAGTGGTCAAGGCATCAACCCAGACATACATGACATGGCCGGGACTGTCAGGGACCGCCACTCCCCAATCCAAACTGGTGCGTGATACGCAAAGGTCTCTCAACCCGCCTTCGACAAAGCGGATGACTTCGTTGCGGCGGCTTTCTGGGCGGATGAAATCAGGGTGGGCGGCAAAATGATCGAGCAGCGCCTGCTGATACTTGGACAGGCGGAAAAACCAGCTATCCTCCGCCGTCCAGTCCACCGGCGTTCCTTGTGGTGACAGTTTTCCACCATTATCGCCCGTAACCAGTTCCTTTTCCTCGTAAAATGCTTCGTCCCGGACGGAATACCAACCTTCGTAGCGATCAAGATAGAGGTCGCCCGATGCCTCCATCGCCCGCCACAATGCCTGGCTGGCGGCATGGTGCTGCGCTGCGCTGGTCCTGAAAAAGCCATCGACAGAAATGTTGAGCTTTTGGCACATATCCTGAAAATGCGCAGACATCTGATCTGCCAGCGCGATGGTTTCCAAACCAGCGTCACGAGCCGTCTGTACCATTTTCAAGCCATGTTCGTCAGTGCCGGTGATGAAGCGAACATCGCGGCCAGACAGACGCTGAAAGCGCGCAATCGCGTCTCCGGCAATCGCTTCATAGGCATGGCCGATGTGCGGGCGGCCATTGGGATAGCTGATAGCGGTGGTAATATAATAAGGTTCGGTCATTGCGGCCATGCTCTAGAGCCTTATCCACATTTGTGGAATCAAAAGTGGCTCTAGTTTGTTTATTTGCCGCCTTTTTCGAGCCGTTCGATGTTTCCATCTCACTTAAAAAGGCTCTAGCGACGCACCTCACTCTTGCCTAGGCAAGACTACACAGTTCCCCTCCGACCACAAAAGCCAGCGTCGCGGGGTCTTCCGAGCCGCTGATCGCCAACCGCCCGATCTCGGCAACGCGATCCCTGGCTTTGAGGGCATCAACCAAGCCATCGCCGCTGCGCTTTAGGGCTTCATCAACAAGGATGGTGTTCGCCTGAACCAGCATGATCTCTATCCGCCCAGCGGCCCCGCTGCCTGCTATTGCTTTGGCGAGTTCCACCCGCAACCGATTGTCGCGGTCGCCGCTCTGCACCATGGCCCGCAGCGGCGCGGCGATGGACGACAGATCAGCCTGTGCAAATTGCAGCGCTCGCCCCGGTGAACCCTTGGCGATGGCCAACAGCAAGTCGATTTCCTGTGGGTCGATTGCGCCGGGAAATCCGCTAATAACCTGACGCATGCTGGCGTCATCGAGCGGCGAAAAGCGCAACAGGCGGCAGCGCGAGCGGATCGTTGGCAGCAATCGCCCCGGCTGATGGCTGACCAACAGAAAAACCGTGTTGTTTGGCGGTTCCTCCAGCGTCTTGAGCAAGGCGTTGGCTGCGTTGCGCTCAAGATCATCGATGCTGTCGATGACCACACAGCGCCAGCGGGCATTAGCAGGACGCAACCGCAACCGCGTCAACAGGGTGCGCACTTGGGAAATGGTGATATTGCGTGCGACATCCTCGGCCTTGCCCTCACCCCCGTCCTTTGGCCGCTTGGCTTCGGGAATCTCGCGCTTGATCCACAGATATTCAGGATGAGTGCCGTGCGCAATCAGCGGGACCGCCGGGTGCGCAGGATCGACATCGAGCGAGCTATCGCCCTTTCCGTTTGTCATTTGCGGAGCGCGCAAATCGCCATCAGCTATTACATATGCTGCGGCGCGCCTCGCGAACCCGGCTTTGCCTATGCCCTGGGGTCCGGCAAGCAACCATGCATGCGGCATCCTGCCCCGTGCCAAAGCATCGATGAACGAGCGTTCCTGTCTGTCATGGCCGATCAGCATGGCAGTATATCCGCCAGCGCAGCCATCATCCGTTCGGTAACCGTCGCCGTGCTGCCAGCGGCATCAATTACCCTGAAGCGTTCGGGCTCATCAGCAGCGATGGCGTCAAAAGCCGCAATTACCCGGTTATGGAACAACGCTTGTCGCTCCTCAAATCGATCGGGGCGGTCGAGATTCCGAGCATCACGTCGGCCTGTGGCTTTCTCGCTGTCCAATTGCAACAACAGAGTCCGGTCGGGCATCAACCCGCCACTGCCAATCTGGTGCAGGGTCATGATCGCATCATCATCCATCCCGCTACCTCCACCCTGATAGGCGCGGGTGGAATCGACAAAGCGGTCGCACAATACCCATTCACCGCTCTCAAGCGCAGGTCGAATGACGCGGGCAACGTGGTCGCTGCGGGCGGCAGCGAACAGCAAAGCCTCTGCTTGCGCTCCCCAAGCATCGCCCGGAGCGTGCAGCAACAGATCGCGAATTGCCTCTGCCCCCGCACTCCCGCCCGGTTCGCGGGTGACAACCACGGTCAATCCGCACCTGCGCAGGGCTTTGGCGAGAGCCGCCAACTGCGTAGATTTACCGACTCCCTCGCCACCTTCCAGAGTGATGAAACGGCCGCGCAATGGTGATGTCATTGCTGGCGTTGGATAATCGCACCCGGCTGCCCCAGCGAACGCGCATGGGCAATCGCGGCTTGTGCCTCAGCTTCGCTGGCGAACGGCCCAAAGCGTACACGATAAACCGCGCCGGACTGTATGACCTGTGCACCCAGCCGTCGAGCCAGCGCTTCAGCGCGACCGCGATCAGAAAATGCCGCGACTTGGACGACAAAAGGACCGGTTCCAGCAGGAGCCGGAGCAATTGCCGGAGTTGTTGCTGGGGCTGGCGGTCCGGGCCGGGTGGCATAACCGTTAGGGCGTGGTAGGCGGTCAGCCCGCTCACGCAATATCTCCAGCAGCGATTCTGTTGTATCCAGCCGAGGGAAAACAAGCTGTCCGCTGCGCAACACCAGCCTTTCGCTTTCAGGCGGATTTGTCCGCCGCACCCGCACCTGCGCCATGCCCGCCTCGGTAATCCCCAATTGTTCCGCCGCCGCCGCTGACAGGTCGATCAGGCGATTAGGATCAGCCGGCCCGCGATCATTGACCCGGACCAAAATGGTGCGTCCGGTGTCGAGCCGACTTACCTCAACATAGGCGGGCAATGGCAAAATGCGGTGCGCCGCAGAAACCCAGTTTGCTCGGAACGGCTCGCCGCTGGCGGTAGGCTCCCCATCAAGTTCGCTGCCATACCAGCTAGCATAACCAACCTCGTCATAATCGACCTGATCGACAGGGGTATAGGTCCGGCCATCGATGCTATAGGGTGCACCAACCCGGACCGGCGTGTCGGGCACAGCCACACTGGCGGGCCTGTCCACAGGTCCCGACGTGCGTGGCGCGTCACCGCCGCCACTGGCCAGATTGCAACCAGCCAATAGCGCGAACAACGCTGCCGTCAGAACGGATTTATTCGACAATCGCATCAGCCAGCAACCCCACCGACAAGGCATAAAAGTTTGAGCAGTTATAGTCTAATATCGCACGATAGCTGCCAGACAGCAAATAGGCGGTGCGCCCTCGCCCGTCTGCCTCAAGCAAGGTTAACATCGTGTCACCACTGGGGGCGCGTCCCTGAAAGGAAACCCCGCGCTGGCGCCATTCATCGGCGGATAGCCAGCGGCTATGGCGTTGGAACACTCGCGGACAACGCGGTGAGGCAACATTGCTAACGATTGAAGCACGATCAAGCCCGTCGGGCACCGCCACCGCATAGCCCCAATGTTCGCCCCGCTTATACCCCGCAACCTGGAGATAATGGGCGATGGATGCCAAAGCGTCTGCCTGGTTGTTCCAGATCGCGGCCACTCCATCGCCATCGCCATCCCGTGCTAGGCGCAGATAGACCGACGGCAGGAATTGAGGATGGCCAAAGGCACCAGCCCAACTGCCGACCAAGGCCTCGCGCGGGGCACCGCGTTCGACCATCACCAAAGCGGATAGAAACTCGGCCTCAAACAGGCTGCGGCGGCGTCCATCATAGGCCAGAGTAGAAAGCGAGCGCAGCAGGTCGAAATTACCGGTGATCCGGCCATAATTGGTTTCATGGCCATAAACCCCCAGAATAACGCCAGCTGGCACACCGGTGCGTGCCTCTATTTGCGCGAGATGGGCGCGCTCTCGGGCATAAACCAAGCGACCCCCATTGATTCGCGCCGCATCAACATGGCGCGCACGATAGGGTGCAAATGAGGGGACCGGCACATTGGGGTCAATCCGCACCTCATCGAGTTGCCCCCGATCAAGCTGCACCACTCGCGGGTTATAACTCAGCCCTGGCACAACCCGATCAAAAGTTGCGGCGCTCACCCCCATGTCCGCCGCCTTTTGCCGTAATGACGCGAGATAGGCGGCAAACCCGTCAGCCGCAGGGCTGGCCGTGGCGGGCGATTGCGCCATCGCGTTGCTGCTGCCTCCGCCGATGCCCGTCAGCGCGCCTGTCCCGACAATAGCGATAGCGAGCAGGATGAGGCCAAAACCGCTTCGAAAAGCTGAAATTATCAATGAAACACCTGTCATTGCAGCACTGTGCCAGCTTTATACGCACGGGAAAAGAGCACTTATCGTCCAAATCAACCAACTTGTCGCTTGGCTTTTACCCTTACGCACGGCTATGCGGCTAGTGGAGTGATTTCAATATTCGCATCACGCTGGCGGCAAACTTAGGTTTCGCGAATGTTGAAATTAAAACTCCACTAGAAATACAGTGTTGCTAGTGGTCCTTGTGATTCTGACATTTGCACCTGACATATCCGATAGGAGATGCAAATGTCATAATCGGACCACTAGGCGTTGCACCGCTTTTAGAGTGCGGACAGGTGGCCGAGTGGTTTAAGGCAGCGGTCTTGAAAACCGCCGTGGGTGAGAGCTCACCGTGGGTTCGAATCCCACCCTGTCCGCCAGTTCCCATTGATTCTATGTGGAATTATATCAAATAGGCGGCGAGTTACCATAAACGCTCCCCGATAGAGCGATTGCTAGGCACCCCCCACCCCTATCGAAATCCTCACCAGCCAGACCCCACCGGGGTGGCACCCCCCCATTTCGCTTTGATGGGACCCGCGCTCCCTACTACATACGGTTTTGCTCAAAGGGTGAGGGGATCAACCTTCGCAGCGATGGTCCCGCCAGTAGCGTTCCCATTTCAACGCCCAGCCGCCTGTGAGCTTGGCGCAGGAGATATCCCCTCCCACTGGGGACACACACCAAGCCGCCGTGCGGGAGCCTACACCGTTTCCTTCTGACAGACATTGCATAGCTGGACCATTGACCAGAACGTGACCTTCTAGGCTGTGCCCGGTTGCCACTCCGATTAAACCACCAAGCGCAGTGGGAAATAGACACTGCTTCCACCGAACCATGGCTCCGTGCGTTCGAGAAGAAATTGCTTGCCGGACAAGTCAGCTTGGGAGCATTATCACCACGTCATGGAGACGCTGGACGAGGACAAGGTCAGTCTGACTGAATCAGTTTTGTACCGCCGGGGAAAGGGCTATTTTTAGAGGTGGCCCTTGCACGACTCGGCCAATAATGCTTATTTGCTTCCGGAGTCGGGCAGTGGCTCCGAGTGCGTCTTTTCAACAAGAAAGAGGTGACCCATGAATAGTACCAAGCTTCATATCGTTCTCGCCTGTACCGCCGCACTACTGATGGGCTGCAACCCGACATCTGAGGTGCAACGTAATCAGGCGGCAGAGGTGAAGAGCGCTGCCGCCGACGAGCAAGCAATACGTGTCGCGAATGAGCGCTGGCTCCAGCTGATCCGCAGCAAGGACGCGTCTGGCATCGGGCAACTCCATGCCCAAGACGCGGTCATCCTGCCCCAGAACGAAAATGCAGTTATCGGCCGTGAAGCCATCGTCCAATGGTATGTCCGTCAAATGCAGACACCAGACTATGCCTTTACATTCGGCACCGACCAGCTGGTCCTCTCAATCTCGGGCGACATGGCACTTGATCGGGGCTGGTACCGATTCTCGGCCAGGGGACCAAATGGCCCCATTAACGACACCGGTAAATACGTTGTCGTGTGGCGCAAAATCGATGGCCAATGGAAGGTCGCGGCGGACATTGGCAACACTGACCTGCCGGCAGCCACCTGACAGTCACCCTAGGGACGAGCCAGTCTTGTTCCCAATGTCCGCAATTGGAGTTACGGTGATGGTGTGGACGGTGCTCCTTGGATGAATCGTTTTTGACGACAATCACATCGTGGCATCGCTTCACCGCGAATCAACCGCCAAACAGAGCGCCGTCCACACCATCACCGTAACTCCAACTCCGGTAACTCCGACTTGAGCGTCAAGCGATACTGGCGGGCCTTGGCGGTGTCGCCACTCAGCTCAGCGGCGCGGGCCGCGCCGAGGATTGAATTGAATCGACCAGGAGTGTGGCGGAGCGATGCTTCGAACTCCGCGAGCGCTTCAGCCGGTCTGCCGGAGGCGAGCAGCAATTCGCCCACCTGTTCCCGTGCCGGAAGGATAGCGCCGGGCGTAACCGGATGCTTCTCCGTGGCTTCGTCGAGATTCGCAGCTTCTCGCATCAGCGTGACGGCCTGATCCGTCTGGCCTTCGGCGCTGGCAAGCCAAGCAGCGGCGATCTGGCGCTGTATCTCGACCTGCTTGCCCCAGTCGTACTCGCCATTTCTAGCGGGCAACTGCTCACGGATCGCCTGAAGGCGAGCGGTCTCCCGGCGCGCGGCGGCAATGTCGCCATTGCGCGCGGCACCTATCGCCCGAGCAAAGTGAATGTTGGCTTCGGCCGAGGGGAAGCGAGCCCACGGGACCGCATTGCGCGCGGCTGGCGACAGCTCCAACGCCGCGGCTTCATCCCACTGCCGACGCTCAAGCGCGAAACGCGCCGGAACGGCGCTGAAGGCGTACGCTACCTTGAAGTTGGGGGGATCAACCCGCTCGATCGCGTTCAAACGTTCGAGCACGGTTCGTGCGTTCCGCTCCTGACCCAGTTGCAGGTAGCCGTAAGCCAGATAGTCGAGCGCATGCAGTTGCTCGTCCCACGCTCCGGCCATGCCATGCGCCATGGCATAGGCTATCGCTGCGGCCTCCGCCGCCAGATTCGAGCGGATCGCTTCGTCCCACAACCCCAGTCTCGTAAAGATATGCGACGGCATGTGCTGCGCGTGCGCGGAATCCGGCGCGATACCTGCGTAGGCCCGGGCCGCTGGTAAGGCCAGGTGTGCAAGGGCCGGATAGTCATAGCCATGAATCAGGTAGTGTGTGACGCCCGGGTGATCGGGCTGCCGCGCAAGTATTCGGTTCAGAATTCCGGCGGCCTCGACCTCGCGAGCATAGGTATCGTCGTCATCGATGGTCCCGGCGGCGATGAGCGCAAGCGAATAGAATATGGCGGCTTCAGCGTCATTGGGATCGCTTAGATAGAGCCGCTTCATCGCGCCGACATAAGCTAGCATTCGCTCGCCGTGATCGAGCGTTTCGGCGTTGTCGTAAAAGGTAGACAGCGCGTCGATGAAGTCGCGCTCGCGCTTTGTCGTCGTGCCGATTCGTCTGGCTTCATCAAGCGCACTAACGCCTTTCTGCAACTCCGACGCAGATGGTGGTGCCCACAGCGGATGCAGGTTGCTCATGGCAACGCCCCACTGCGCCATCGCGCACCGGGCATCTGCGGTCGCGGCGGCGAGATAGCCGTTCTCCGCTTCTTCGTACTCGAACGAATGCAGCCATGCCGTCGCCACGTTGAACTGTCGCTGCGCCTCTGCATTGCAGGAGATCGGGAATTCCACTGTGCCCAGCTTGTGCTGGGAGTGGTCCAGTTGCGCGTGCGCGGGTGTCGCGGCGAGTATCAGAGCGGCTAACAACTGATTGCGCATGACCCAGTCTCCCTACTCCAATATCTAGCATGCAACTTCGGCAGGGACAAGCGAATGTCGAGAGCGAATACACATGTCCGGTTAGTTAGCACGTCATATGTCCGGTTGGTGTATGCGTGACTGCGGCTGTGGACGGTAGTTTGGCGGACACCCTGTCCGCCAACAAAGTTAAAAAGAGCAAAGCCGCCTGCCACGGTAAAACATTTCTAAGCCGATGTCGCTTGCGCAACGCGGGCTGGCAAACTATGCCGCCCGCTCGTAACGCAAGGTTCCCCTCGTCATGAGGGGTGAAAAGGGAAGCCGGTGACGCCCGCATGGGCCAATCCGGCGCTGCCCCCGCAACTGTGACCGGTTAGACTTGGGCCGGCACACCACTGGGTTCGCCACGACAATTTGTCGTGGAGTGCTTGGGAAGGTGGCCCAAAGTTGATGACCCGGGAGCCAGGAGACCTGCCCTGCGTTGCCGTTTCTCGTTCGGGCGGGGTGCACCGAATAAGGGCGGGCTTGTCCTGCATAACGGCTATCATGTGTCGTTATGAAAGGATTGAAATGTTTACTCAAAATTATATTGCCAAGCTGGCTATGGTCAGCATTGCGGCGCTGTTCACAGCCCCTGCGTTCGCATCTGATACGCTGAACAGCGAGGCTGCGCAGGGTATTGTCGATGAGGGCGAGGATATTGTCGTGACCGCAACCGGCTTTGCGCAACCGCGATCCCAAACCGGCCAGGCGATCAGCGTTATTGACCGTGAGCGGCTGGAGACCCTGCAAGTCGCATCGGTCAGCGATGCGTTGCGCACCATCCCTGGCGTCCAGATCGCTCAGCGCGGCCCCGTGGGTAGCCAGACCAGCGCCTTTATTCGCGGCGCCAACAGCTCCCAGACTTTGGTGCTGATTGACGGAGTGCGGATCAATGACCCATCCAGCCCCAATGCTGCGTTTGATTTTGGCGCATTACTGGCCGGAAATGTCGGACGGGTCGAAGTCTTGCGCGGTGCAAACTCTGTCGTCTGGGGGAGCCAGGCGATCGGCGGGGTGGTTAATGTCCAATCTCTCATCCCCACATCCGGATTTGCGGCGCGAGCGAGCGCAGAATATGGCTATTCTGATACGCTGAACACCAGCGCCAATATCTCCGGCAGCAGCGGCATTTTATCTGGCAGCTTTGGCGGTGGCTATTACCGGAGTGACGGCATTTCTGCACTCGCAGGCGGCACCGAACGCGATGGCTATCGCAACCTTTCCGCCAATGGCCGGTTGCTAGTCAACATCGCTCCCAATATCTCACTGGATTTACGCGGCTATTACAATAATGGCCGAATTGCCTATGACTCGCCCTTTGGGGCCGGGGCAAACGCCCTGCCCGTGTCCCGCAACCGTCAGTTTTTGGGCTATGTAGGCGGCAATGTCACCCTAGCTGACGGGCGCTGGAAAAACCGCATCGCCTATACCCGCACCGACATCAACCGGCTGGGCACCGACCCTGTGGTGTTTAGTTTCAACAATTTTGACGTGGCCGGCACCGTCAACCGTTTCGAATATCATAGCGCATTCGACCTGATGCCATCCGCTACCCTCGTATTTGGCATCGAGCATGAACGGACCGTAGCGAGGGTATCGTTTGAAGGGGCTGTGCCAAGCCGCGCACGCAACCGGGTCACCAGCGGCTTTGTCCAGGCGATTGTCCGGCCCCTTGCTGGTCTAGCTGTGACCGGCGGTGTTCGCCAAGATGACTATAGCGATTATGGCGGGCAGACAGTGATGAGTGGCAACATCGCCTATTCCCCCAATGACGGGAGCACGACCGTGCGCGCAGCCTATGGCGAGGGATTTCGGGCCCCGACGCTGAGCGAGGGGCAGCCCCCGTTTGGCAATCCCAACCTGCGCCCCGAAACCGCGCGCAATTTTGATGTGGGTGTGGAACAGGCGCTGCTGGATGATCGGGTCCGGTTGAGCGCAACCTATTTCAATCGCCGCAGCACCGACCTGATTGCCTTTTCCTTTGTGACCTTCAGCTCAGAAAATATCGACCGGGTGGATAGCGAGGGGGTCGAACTGTCGCTTGCGCTAAGGCCAACTGCAACCCTCGACATCCAGGCCAATTATACCCTGACAGACGCCATAAATCGCTCCGCTGGAGCCAATTTTGGCAAAAGACTGGCCCTGCGACCGCGTGATAGTGCCAGTGTGACCGTCGATTGGCGGTCTCCGCTGGGGATTGCGCTGGGCACAACGATATTGATGATCGGCGACAGTTTCGACAATCCGTCAAACTCGGTCCGGCTCGATGGCTATGCCTTGGTGGCGCTGCGGGCCTCGGTTCCACTGACCGAAAAGGTTGAACTGTTCGGCCGGGTCGATAATCTGTTTGATGTTAGTTATCAAAGTGTTGCCCGTTTTAACACCTATCCGCAATCGGCCTATGTCGGCGTGCGGGCGCGGTTCTGATGCTGCACCGCCGGTCATGGGTGATGGCTTTGGCCTGTGCCCTGACCGGCTGCGTGCCGGTTGCCGATGCTGGAAATGGAACCCGCATCGACCGTATCGTCAGCATCGACTATTGCGCCGACCAGATGCTGCTGGGTCTGGTAGAGCGCGGTCGCATCGCAGCGGTATCGAGCCAAGCTGACAGCGATCCCGGATTTGCAGCGGCGCTGGCGGCGGGCTTGCCGCATGTTCGGGCGGATGTGGAACGCATCCTCGCCCTGCGTCCGACATTAGTGGTGCGCAGCACTGCTGGCGGTCCGCGACTGGAGGAGGCGCTGAAAAGTGCCGGAATCGCGGTCTTTACCCTGCCCTATCCCGCATCGCTCGATGATGTGGATGACGTCATGATGGCATCGGGACGAGCGCTTGGGGCACAGGCCAGTGCTGCGCGCAAGGTTGATGCCTGGCAGGCGAGCCTTGCCCGTGCTCGCTCGCTGCCACGAAGCGATCTGCGCGCCTTGTATATGACCCCCGGCGATGTCACCACCGGGCCAGACAGTTTCGTTTCGCAACTGATCGCAGCCGCAGGTTACCGGGCCTATGACCAACGCTCTGGATGGAACCGGCTGCCGATAGAGGGTATTGCAGCTCACCCACCGGCTATTGTCGTGCGCGGTTTTTTTGACAGCACAGCGTATCAACAAGATCGCTGGTCGAGCGCGCAGCATGACGTGCTGGCAAGCGCTTTGCGCCACAGTCAGCAAATCAGCATCACCGGATCGCAGCTTGCTTGTAACAACTGGTTGGCGGGGCTGGCGCTCGATCAACTTGTCGCTGCGTGGCGGCGGAGGTTGTGATCAACAACCGGCCTGTGAACCGCTGGCTGCTGCCCTTGCTTGCTGTGATACTCGTTGCGGCAATGGCTGCTGCGGTGATGATCGGGCCGACCTATCTGTCGCTTGGCGACACCTTGTCAGCGCTCACCGGGTCGGGAGACACCCTGACGCAAACCATTGTGTTTGAAGTGCGGATGCCCCGTGCTGTTGCCGCTGCGATCACCGGTGCGGCTTTGGGGATCAGCGGTGCGGCATTACAGGGATTATTGCGCAATCCCTTGGCTGAACCTGGCGTGCTGGGGGTCAGCGCCAGCGCTGCGACAGCGGCCACAGCGGTGATATATTTCGGACTGGCCACATCTGCGCCATGGCTTGTGCCAATAGCTTCGCTGTGCGGGGCACTGTTTGCCACCGCCTTGATCAGCGGGGCGGCATTTCGGATGCGCGGGGTCGCCAGCCTGATCCTGTTCGGGGTCGCGCTATCAGCTTTGTCGGGCGCGATCATGGCGCTGTTCGTCAACCTCGCTCCCAACCCCTTTTCACTGTCGGACCTGATTAACTGGACCGCAGGATCAGTCGCCAACCGCGATTGGGGAGACATCGGCTTTGCCCTGCCCTTCGTCGCATTGGGCGTCCTGTTATTGATGACCATCCGGCGACAGCTTGCGGTGTTGTCATTGGGCGAAGACACTGCGCACGGGTTGGGAGTAGACCTCAGCCGGGTTCGGCTGATAACTATTTTGGGTGCTGGCTTTGCTACCGGCGGGGCGGTGGCACTGGCCGGAATGGTCGGCTTTATCGGCCTTGTCGCGCCGCATATTGTCCGTCCCGCTGTGGCCTATGATCCCGGCGCAACCCTGGTTCCCGCAGCCATCGCCGGAGCGATCCTGACCGTGCTGGCCGACATCGGCATTCGCCTGTTTCCATGGGGCAATGAACTGCACCTAGGGACGCTGGCGGCACTGGTCGGGGCCCCGGTGTTCATCTGGCTGGTGTTCAAACTGGGAAATGCCCGTCATGGCTGATCTGAGCTTGACAGCAGTGAGCGTGGTTGTGGGTTCAACCCGGGCGGGTTCAAACCGCTTGCTTGACGGCATCAACCTCAATGCCACGGGCGGCGAGTTTATCGCCATTCTGGGGGAGAATGGCGCAGGCAAATCGACATTGCTCAAGGCGATTATGGGTTTGATGCCGCTCGCTACGGGCACCATTCTGGTTGACGGACAGCCCCTGTCCGCCCTGTCGCCGCGTGAGCGCGCACTGCGGCTGGCGTGGCTGCCACAGAGCATCCCCTTGGCTTGGCCGCTAAGGGTGTTTGATGCCGTGGCCTTGGGGCGCTTTGCCCATGGCGGAACGCCGCGCGCATTATCATCGAGAGATCATGCCGCAGTGACCGCTGCCATGGCGGCGTGCGGCCTGTCTGATTTTATCAATCGTTCGACGCCAACCCTGTCAGGCGGCGAGATAGCGCGGGTCCATATCGCCCGCACTTTTGCCAGCGGTGCGCCAATCCTGTTGGTCGACGAGCCGGTTGCCGCGCTTGATCCGGGTCACCGTCTGGCGGTTATGGATTTGCTTAAGCAACATACAGGCAATGGTGGCACGGTAATCGCGGTCCTCCACGATCTGGGACTGGCAGCGCGCTATGCTGACCGGATTGTCGGGATCCGCCATGGCAGGCTGGTCTTTGACCTCCCGCCAGAAACGGCGATGACGGCTAGCAATATGGCCGACCTGTTTGACGTGCATGTGCATATCGATACCACGCCCGGCTGGCCGCAGCCGGTGCTCATCTCGCAAATTATCAGCGATCCGGCGGACCCGGTAGAAAATTGAGCGTTTCGCGCGTAAAATAACCGCTGACATAGGCGGCATAATAGATTGCAAAGGCAATCGCTGAGACAATTGTCACCTGTATTACCGCGCGCAGAACCGGAAAGTCTGGCGGTGCGCCGATGTCTTGCCCCAGCACCATTGGCGGCTCGGCCTCATTGCCCTGATCGCGCCGACCATGAAACGGCAGCACCAGAAACAGGCACAGGAACCAGAACAGGAGATAGATTGCCAGAGCCGAGGTCCACAACACCGGTCAATCCGGCCCATCGAACATTAAGACATCGACCAGCGGCTTTTTCCCCGTCCATTCAGTCACACAGCGACGCACCGCGAGGCGGATGGCTTCGCGATATTTTTCCGGTGCTGGTTCGCGCTTGGCCGCCGCCTTTTCCGCAGCTTGACAACATTCGCGGATAAAATCATCGAGGTCGTCGGGATCGACCGGCAACCCGCGCTGGACCACATCGGCTTTGCCATGGCGCACTGCGACCACGACATGGCCAGACAGGCTGAGCCGCCGCCGTTCCACGATGCCGCTGCCGTCAGCCGGAGTAATCATGTCGCCATCGAGGATCAGCCGACCGCTGCGGACGTGCTCAATCACCTTGGCTGGCCCTGGGGCAAGTCTGACAACCTGACCATTTTTCTGCACCAAGGCACTGGTGATCCCGCATTCGAGGCCAAATCGCGCCTGTTCCATCATGTGCCGCATTTCGCCATGGACCGGGACCAGCAATTGCGGGCGAACCCAATCATACATTGCCGCAAGCTCAGGTCGGCCCGGATGACCCGATACATGGATATGCGCTTGTTTCTCGGTCACAATTTCAATCCCGCGCTCGGCCAGCACGTTCATGATCCGCCCGATCGCGATTTCATTGCCGGGGATCTGCTTGGAACTATAGACCACCCGGTCGCCACGTTCGAGCTTGATCGGGTGGCTTCCTTCGGCAATCCGGGCCAAGGCGGCTCGCGGTTCGCCCTGCCCGCCGGTGACGATCAGCATCACCCGATCGCGGGGCAAGCGCATCGCGGTGTCCCAATCGATGAGCGGTGGCAGTTTTTTGAGATGCCCGTTGGCCTGCGCCACTTCGATAATCCGGTCCATCGATCGGCCAGCGACGCCTAGCTCTCTGCCGGTGGCCTTGGCGACTTCCCCTAATGTTTCAAGCCGTCCGGCATTGGATGCAAAGGTGGTCACCACGACGCGGCCTTTGGCTTCGCCGATGACCTGGATCAGCCCGTCACGGACGCTGGCTTCGCTGCCTGATGCTTCGTGGTTAAAGACATTGGTCGAATCGCAGACCAGCGCCAGCACACCTGCATCCCCCACCGGACGCACCGCTGCTTCGGCTGTGGGCACACCCAATGCCGGGTCATCATCGAGTTTCCAATCGCCTGTATGAAACACCCGGCCATAGGGGGTGTCGATGACCACAGCGCACATGTCGGGGATCGAGTGGGCCAGCTGGATCAGCTTGATCTCAAATGGCCCAAGCGTGAATTGCGCGTCCAGTTTGACGATTTTGAGCTTGACCTTGCGCTCCAGCCGCTCCTCGGCAAGCTTGCGCGATACCAGTCCGGCGGTAAAGGCATTGGCATAAAGTGTGACGCCCAGCTCCGCCGCGAGATAGGCCACCGCGCCGATATGATCTTCATGGCCGTGGGTCAGCAGAATCCCCACCAGGTCGCTCTTGCGTTCCTCGATAAACGCAGTGTCGGGCATGATGATGTCGATGCCGGGGTAATCGGCATTGCCGAACGTCACCCCCAAATCGACCATCAGCCATTTACCCTCACACCCATAAAGGTTGAGGTTCATCCCTATCTCACCCGATCCACCGAGTGCCAGGAACAGTAATTCTTTGCCAGGCTTGGTCATGTAATTTCAGCTTAACCTTTTGATTGTTGGTGCAAGATTGCCATGCCACGCAGCGTCAGATCGGGATCAACCGCGTCGAACAAATGGCTGTGTTGTTGAAAAACGGTCGCCAGACCGCCGGTTGCGATAACTTTTGTCGGACGAGCGATCTGGGCCTTCATCCGCGCTAGCAGCCCCTCTATCATCGCGACATAGCCCCAGTAAATTCCGATTAGCATCTGGCTTTCGGTGGTGCGGCCGATGACATTGTCGTCGCTCGGCGCCTCTATCGCAATGCGCGGCAGTTTGGCCGCAGCAGTGACCAATGCATCGAGCGAGAGATTAAGGCCCGGCGCAATGATCCCGCCCATATAAGCGCCGCGACAATCGATATGATCGAGCGTCGTTGCGGTGCCAAAACTGATGGTGATAAGGTCGCCCGAATGCGCAGCATGCGCGGCTATCGCATTGCACGCCCGGTCCGCGCCGACCGATTGCGGCTCGTCCACATCAAGAGCAATGCCCCATACAAACGGCGCACGGCCAGCGATGCCAGCCTCCACATCGAAATACTTGCTGGCCAGCGACTGGAGATTGTGCAGCGCGCGCGGGACGACAGTGGCAATCAGCACATTGGTCACGTCGGTGCGGCCATACCCCTCCAGCTCCAGCAACTGGATCAGCCACACCGCATATTGATCCGCAGTCCGGTGCGGGTCGGTGGCAATCCGCCAGCGCGCGCGTATCTCGACACCGTCCACCAGTGCAAATTTAATGTTGGTGTTGCCCACATCAATTGCCAATAACATTGTCGCCCCCTTTCTTGGTCATGTGCCAGCCAGTCGCACTTCACCGGCATGGATGGTCATGCAGCGGCCATCGTCGAGCCGCAATCGCAAGCTGCCATCCTGCTCTAAGCCATCAAATGTCCCGGTCAATCCGGCGTGGGCACCCTCGCTCAAGCTCAAGGCGGTGCCAATAGGGTGGGCAAGGGCCATCCAGCGGGTAAGTATCCGCTCTGGCCAGTCCCCGCTGCGCCAGCCAAGCAGCGCAATGGCAAGTGATGCCGCAAGCGATTGTGCAAAATCATCTCGCGACACATTGGCACCGAATGCCGACAGCGATGTGGTTGCCTTGTCTGCAATCACCGGCGCACTGCACAGGTTCACCCCAATACCGATCACCACATAATCGCCATGGCGTTCTAGCAATACCCCTGCGACCTTGGCACCACCCAGCAATATGTCATTGGGCCATTTGATCTGGCAGTTAAGCGCCGCCACCAAATCGCCCAGCACTTCACAGAGCTGGACCGCTACGAGTAGTGCCAGACTGCTGGCTGGCGGATCGCCGGGTTTCAGCCTGACAACGCTCGATCCCATGAAATTGCCAGCGCCGTCCTGCCAGGCTCTGCCCATACGCCCGCGTCCTGCGCTTTGACGGTCTGCAACCAGCCAGACGCCTTCAGCAGGCGGGTCGCCATCGGCGATGCGCATAATCACATCGGCGTTGGTGGAACCAGTCTGGGCAACCGTAATGATCTCATACTGGCTCAGAGCAATGCACTCGCGGCACGTTCGGTCCAATAGGTCAGCGGCCCGACCATGACAAAGCCGACTAGGCTGACATAGGCGGCGGCAACCGCAATCACCCCGCGTTCGATAGCGCCATCGGTGATAGGAAACTCAACGCCAGATGGCGGATCAAACAGCATGACCTTGATGACCCGTAAATAATAGTATGCGCCGATCACCGAAGCAATCGCGCCAATCACTGCCAGCGGCAACAACCCCGCACCAATCGCCGCCTGAAATACCATCAACTTTGGCCAAAATCCAAACAGCGGCGGAATCCCCGCCAGACTGAACATGAAAATGCTGATAGCTGCCGCCAATCCTGGGCGCTGTTTCCACAAGCCGGCCAGCGCAGAGATATCCTCAACAAACTCTCCATCAGCGGTGCGCAATTGCAACACGGCAAGGAAACTGCCCAACGTCATAACCACATAGACCGTCAGATACATCAAAACCGCGCTAACCCCGGCTCCGGTTGCAGCGGCAAGTCCGATCAGGATAAACCCGACATTGGCAATCGAGCTATAGGCCAGCAGCCGCTTGATGTTGCGTTGACCAATCGCCCCCACCGCCCCCAGCAACATCGAAGCAACCGCCATAAAGCTGATAATCTGCTGCCAAGCGGGAACCGAAAAGGCAAAGGCTTCCATGCAAATCCGGGTCAGCAGTGCCAGTGCCGCGACCTTTGGCGCGCTGGCAAAAAAGGCTGTGACCGGGGTTGGCGCGCCCTCATAAACATCGGGCGTCCACATGTGGAACGGCACCGCGCTAATCTTGAATGCCATCCCGCAAGCGACAAACACCAGCCCGAACAACAGGCCCAGATTGCTGCCTTGGGCAAAGCTGATTGCGATACTGGCAAAACCGGTCGATCCGCTAAAACCATAAAGCAGCGAGATGCCAAACAGCAATATCCCCGAAGCAAGCGCGCCCAGCACAAAATACTTCAGCCCCGCCTCGCTCGAACGACCATCCGCCCGCGACATGCTGGCGAGAACATATGCGGCCAAGCTGTTCAGCTCCAGCCCGATATAGAGCGTCATCATGTCATAGGCGCTGACCATGATAGACATACCCAGTGCGGCAAACACGATCAGCACCGGATATTCGCTGCGATAGCCTTCGCGTGCGAAAAAGCGCGGAGCCATCAACAGGGCGATGATCGCGGAGCCAAAAATCAGATATTTGGCAAAGGCTGCGAATGCGTCAATCCGCATTGTCCCGCTAAAGATCAAGCCAGCACTGTCTGGCCCAACCGCCACAGCGGCAATCGCCAGCGCCAGAACCAGCGCTGCCAAAGCATTTATCAGGCCACTGACACGATCTGTGGCAAAGGCTGCCCCCATCAGGAGGGCAAGCCCGCCAAGGGTCAGCACTAGTTCCGGTATGATGAACAGGAAATCGGCAGCGGACATCAGTGGCTTTCCCCATCACCATCAGCGGCATTTGCAGTCGTGTTTCCCGCTGTTGCAAGCGTCAGTTGCGCATCGCCAGCGGGCTTGGCATCGGCCATGCGGGCAACGATCGCCTGTGCATCGCCGCGCATTGGTGCCAGAAATGACTCAGGGTAAATCCCCATCCACATCACGACCGCCGCAATCGGGACCAGCAACAGCCATTCACGCGAAGACAGGTCCGGCATCGCGCGGGTATCGTCCCCGGCAGCATCACCAAAGGCGACGCGGCGATAGAGCCACAACATATAGCCTGCGCCCAAAATCACCCCCATGCCGCAAACTAGCGCGACCCAGCTCGACGCCTCGTAAATCCCGATCAAACTGAGGAACTCGCCGACAAAGCCACTGGTGCCGGGCAGGCCGACCGAAGCCATGGTGAACAGCATGAACAGCAGAGCATAGCCCGGCATATTGTTCGACAGCCCTCCATAGCGGCTGATCTCTCGCGTGTGCAGCCGGTCGTAAATGACCCCGACGCACAGGAACAGCGCGCCCGATACCAAGCCATGGCTAAGCATCACCAGCAACGCTCCTTCGATCCCCTGCTGGTTAAACGTAAATAGCGCCGCAGACACAATCGCCATATGCGCGACCGATGAATAGGCGATCAGTTTCTTCATGTCGCTTTGCACCAGCGCAACCAGGCTGGTGTAGACCACCGCGACCATCGACAGGCCAAAGATCAGCCACATATACTGCGCGCTGGCATCGGGGAACATCGGGATGGAAAAGCGCAAAAGCCCGTATCCGCCCATTTTGAGCAGCACTCCGGCCAAGATCACCGACCCCGCTGTTGGGGCCTGGACATGGGCATCGGGCAGCCAAGTATGCACCGGCCACATCGGCATTTTGACTGCGAAACTCGCGAAAAACGCCAGCCACAGCCAGGTCTGTGCCTCAACCGGAAAATTGGTCTGCATCAACGTTGGGATGTCAGCGGTGCCGGTGGTGCTGACCATCCAGATCATCGCCACCAGCATCAACACCGAACCAAGCAGGGTATAGAGGAAAAACTTGTAGCTCGCGTAAATCCGGTTTGCCCCGCCCCAGATGCCGATGATGAGATACATCGGGATCAGGCCAGCTTCGAAAAAGATGTAAAACAGGATCAGATCCTGCGCCGCGAACACCCCGATCATCAATGCTTCCATGAACAGGAAACAGGCCATGTACAGGCCAACCCGATCGGTAATGGTCCGCCAGCTCGCACCAATGCAGATAGGCATCAGGAAAACTGACAGCATAATCAGCATCAATGCGATGCCATCAATCCCCATCGCCCAGTTAAACGCGCCGACAATCGCGAACTGTTCAGTAAATTGCCATTGCGGGCCACCGATCTGATAGCTCGCCCAGGCCAGACAGCCCAGGCCAAAGGTGGCGAGCGTGCCCACCAGTGCAATCCAGCGCGCCGCACGGTCGCTTGCAAACAAGCACAGCGCAGCAGCGAGCGCGGGCAGCACAATCATTGCCGACAATATCGGGAAACCATCAGCGATCATGAAAATCTCACCATCACCCACGTCACCAGCCCGACAAGACCGAGCAGCATGACAAAGGCATAAGAATAGAGAAAGCCTGATTGCAGCCGCGAGGCAATCTGGCTCGAGCCGGCAATCGCATACGCCGCGCCATTGGGGCCAAAGCGGTCGATGGTCTGTTCGTCGCCGCGATGCCAAAAAAACCGGCCCACCGCCTGCGCCGGACGGACGAACAGCATGTCATACAGCTCGTCAAAATACCATTTGTTGAACAGGAATCGGTGCAAGTTTGGAACAGCGGCAACAAAGCGCGCTGGAGCGCCGGGGTCGCGGATATAGTTACGCCACGCAATGAACAGGCCCAGCAGCATCACCGCCCCAGGGGTCAGCTTGACCCACAGCGGCACTTGGTGGGCGGCGTGCATCAAATGCGCGTCAAAGGCGATACTGCCATTCCAAAAGTGCGCGCCAACCTCTGGATCAATGAAGCTGAGGTGAAAGCCAAAGCCAGCAAAAATTGCGCCGATGGCCAGCAGGCCCAATGGCACCAGCATGGTCCAGGGGCTTTCATGGGGTTGATAGCCCAAAGCGCCGTGGGTTGCGTGCTGAATATGTTCGGATTGTTCCCAGCGCGCTTTACCAAAAAAGGTCAGGAAAATCAGCCGCCAGCTATAAAAACTGGTCAGTAAAGCCGCAAAGGCCCCGACCGCAAAGGCGACCTGACCATCCGGGCCGCTGGCAAAGGCAGCCTCCAATATCGCGTCCTTGGAATAGAAACCGGCAAAACCGAACACCCCGATAATCCCGACCCCGGTTATCGCCAAAGTGCCCGCCACCATCACCCAAAATGTCAGCGGGATATGTTTTCGCAGCGCGCCATAATAGCGCATATCCTGCTCATGATGCATCGCGCGGATCACCGATCCTGCGCCGAGGAACAGCAGTGCTTTGAAAAATGCGTGGGTGAACAGGTGGAACATCGCCGCGCCATAGGCTCCGACCCCGGCAGCCACGAACATATAGCCCAATTGCGAGCAGGTCGAATAAGCGATGACCCGCTTGATGTCGTGCTGGCAGGTGGCAACGGTCGCGGCAAACAAGCATGTCGCAGCCCCGATGAAGATGACAAACCCCAATGCCACCGGGGCCACTTCAAACATCGGTGACAGGCGGCAAACCATGAACACGCCAGCGGTGACCATGGTTGCAGCGTGGATTAACGCCGATACCGGGGTTGGCCCCTCCATCGCGTCGGGCAGCCAAGTGTGGAGGCCGAGTTGTGCCGATTTGCCCATCGCCCCGATGAACAGCAACAGGCACAGGATCGTCATAGTATCGAGCCGCATCCCCAAAAAGCCAATCGTCGATCCCGCAGCACCGGGGGCCATTTCCAAAATCGTCGGGATGGAGACGGTGCCAAATACCAAAAATGTGCCAAAAATGCCGAGCATGAAACCCAGATCGCCGACCCGGTTGACGACAAACGCCTTTATCGCGGCGGCATTGGCCGATGGTTTGTGATACCAAAAACCGATCAGCAGGTAGGAGGCGAGGCCCACCCCTTCCCAGCCAAAGAACATCTGCACCAGATTGTCAGCGGTCACCAGCATCAGCATCGAAAAGGTGAACAGCGACAAATAAGCGAAAAAGCGCGGCTGGCTGGGGTCGTCAGCCATATAGCCCCAGCTATAAAGGTGGACGAGCGAGGAAACGCTGGTGATGACGACCAGCATCACTGCGGTCAGGGCATCCACATTGAGCGCCCAGTTGAACTCCAGATTGCCCGAACGGACCCAGTCGAATAGCGGGGTTACGCTGGCTGTCGCGTCACCGCCGACAAAGCCAAGAAAGATCGGCCAGCTCAGCGCTAGAGACACAAACAGGGCCGCAGTCGTCACCAGCTTTGCCGCGAAATTGCCGATCAGCCGACCGCCAAAACCCGCGATAATCGCGGCCAGCAACGGCAGAAACACAATCAGGGTGATGGCATTCACTGGAAAATCACCCCTTCATCCGGTTGGCATCGTCAACCGCAATTGTCCCGCGCGCACGAAAGTAGATGACGAGGATGGCCAAGCCGATGGCTGCTTCGCCCGCCGCCACGGTCAGCACGAACATCGCGAACACCTGTCCCGCCAAATCCCCAAGAAACGCGCTGAACGCTACCAGATTGAGGTTCACGGCTAACAGGATGAGTTCAATCGCCATCAGGATGATGATGATATTCTTGCGGTTGATGAAAATACCGAGCACGCCCAGCATGAACAGGATGGTGCTGACGGTCAGATAATGGCCAATCCCGATCACAGTTCGACCCCTTTGCCCACCGGCGGATTGACCAGCCGGGTTGCATCCTGTGGTCGCCGCGCATTTTGTGCCGACACGTCCTGCCGCCGCACCCCGATGCGCGGGCGATTGGTCAGCACAATCGCCCCGACCATCGCCACAAGCAGGATGATTCCCGCCACTTCGAACAGGAAAATATAACGGGTATAGAGCAGCTCGCCGATTTGCTGGATATTGCTGGTGTTCGCATCCACCGGCGCAATCCGCTGGGCCAATTGCACCGTTCCTGCCTGCCATGCGAACAGCACGACTATCAGTTCGACGGCCAGCACAACAGAGATAAGCACACCCGCCGGCAGATAGCGCACAAAGCCTGCGCGCATTTCGGCAAAGTCAATGTCGAGCATCATCACCACGAACAGGAACAGCACCGCGACCGCCCCGACATAGACAATCACCAGCATCATAGCGATAAATTCAGCGCCCAAGATCAGCATCAACCCCGCCGCATTGAAAAAGGCGAGGATCAGCCACAGCACGCTGTGCACCGGGTTACGCGAAAAGACGGTCAGCGTGGCTGATACAAGCAAAATGCTGGCGAACAGGTAAAAGGCAAAGATTTGAATCATGCGTGTGCGCCCCTATCGATACGGCGCATTGGCGGCAAGGTTCGCAGCGATGGTGCGTTCCCACCTATCACCATTGGCGAGCAGTTTTGCTTTGTCGTAGAGTAATTCTTCACGCGTTTCGGTCGCATACTCAAAATTAGGCCCCTCGACTATGGCGTCGACCGGGCAGGCTTCCTCACACAGGCCGCAATAGATGCATTTGGTCATGTCAATGTCAAAGCGGGTGGTGCGGCGCGACCCGTCGTCACGCGGTTCAGCCTCTATCGTTATCGCCAGTGCCGGACACACCGCTTCGCACAGCTTGCACGCGATGCAGCGTTCTTCGCCATTGGCATAGCGGCGCAGCGCATGTTCACCGCGAAAGCGGGGCGATAGCGGGTTTTTCTCGAACGGATAGTTGATCGTCGCCTTGGGCTTGAAGAAATAGCGCAGGGTCAGCGCATGCGCCTTGAGAAACTCCCACAGGGTAAAGGCTTTGATGGTTTGCGACAGGCTCATGCCGGAACTCCATATCTCGTCAGCATCAGGTATCCTGACACCAGAAACACCCAGAACAGCGACAGCGGCAGAAACACTTTCCAGCCCAGCCGCATCAATTGGTCATAGCGATAGCGCGGCACCGTCGCCTTGACCCAGCTAAAGATAAAGAAAAAGCACCAGATTTTGAGGAACAGCCACGCCCAGCCGGGGACATAATACAGCGGTGCCCATTCAATCGGCGGCAGCCAGCCACCCCAGAACAGGATGGCGTTCAATGTGCACATCAGGATGACATTGGCATATTCGCCGAGCCAGAACAGGGCAAAGCTCATCGAACTATATTCGGTCTGATAGCCCGCGACCAGCTCGCTCTCCGCCTCGGTCAGGTCGAACGGCGCACGTGCGGTCTCTGCCATCGACGATATCAGGAACACCACTGCCATCGGGAACAACAGCGGGTTGAAACCAAAGCCATTTAGCACGCCCAATATGTGCCCCTGTTGCGCGGCAATGATGGCTTGCAGATTAAAGCTGTCGGCCCACAGCACGACACAGATCAGGACAAAGCCGATCGAGACTTCGTAAGAAATCATCTGAGCTGCGGCGCGCAAGGCACTGAAAAATGGGTATTTAGAGTTCGATGCCCAGCCCGCGATGACGACGCCGTAAACCCCCAGCGAACTGATCGCCAATATGTAGAGCAGGCCGACGTTGATATTGGCGAGGACCGCGCCCGAATTGAACGGGATCACCGCCCAGGCCAGCAACGCCACCGAAAAAGTGATGATCGGCGCGAGCAGGAACAACCCCTTGTTGGCGCTCGACGGAATGATCGTTTCCTGCAAGAAAACCTTGAGGCCGTCGGCGAAACTTTGCAGCAGGCCGAACGGGCCAACCACATTCGGCCCGCGCCGCAGCGCAATGGCAGCCCAAATCTTGCGATCAGCGTAAATAATCATCGCTACCGCCAACATCAGCGGCAGCGCAATCATCAGGATCAGCGCGAGGGTGGCGACGAACCAGCCCGCCTCAAAGCCGAGGAAGGTGGATTGGAGGTATTCGGTCATGCTGCTTTCTCACACCCACATTCGTCATTCCCGCGAAGGCGGGAATCCATCACCGACCCCATCATCCCAAACCGCACGGTCAGGTGATGGATTCCCGCCTTCGCGGGAATGACGAAGTTTGCTGATGGAATGAAGTGGGTCATTCCGCAGCCTCCGCAAAACTTTGCCCATGGACCAATTCGGCTGAGCAGCGCTGCATCGTCGCGCTAGCGCGGGCGATGGCGTTGGTCAGATAGAAATCCTTGATCGGCGACGGGATCGGGCCTGATGCCGTCGCGTCGAGTTTCGGCAGCGACCAGCCATAGTTTGCAACGCCTTCGACACCGAGCGCTGGGACCGCCGCAATCATCGCCGCACGGCATTGGGCAAAGCTGTCAAAGCCGACATGGACCCCCAGCACATCGGCGAGCGCACGGATGATGCTCCAATCCTCGCGGGCATCACCGGGCGGGAAAGTGGCGCGCTCTGACATCTGCACCCGGCCTTCGGTATTGACATAGGTGCCGGCCTTTTCCGGCCATGCCGCAGCGGGCAGGATGACATCCGCCACCGCTGCACCGCCCCGGCCCAAGTCGTCGCCATGATGGCCGATAAACACTTTGAAACTCTGCGCGAACTTGCCGAAATCCACTTCATCGGCACCGAGGAAAAAGGCAAGTTTTGGCTTGGCCGCGACAATATCCGCGATCCCGCCAGCTTGCGCATAACCGAGCATCAGCCCGCCCATCCGCGATGCCGCCATGTGGACGATATTAAACCCGTTCCAACCATCTTTGACCAGATCAAGCGATTTGACGAGTGCGTTGATCGCACCCTGCGCGCCCGGCACAGCCAGAACACCGCCGCCAGCGATGACCAGCGGGCGTGTCGCCTTGGCGAAAGCATCCTTCACCACCTTGGGCAGCTT
>JBCKXT010000003.1:0-98753 GCA_038921085.1 Sphingopyxis sp.
CCGCTTGCCGGGCGGATGACGATTTCGTTGGCGGCGTTAATCACCGCAATACCAAGGGTGCCGTTTGTAGTGGCGGCGGTGCGGACCAGTCGCGGACCTTGGCCGTCAAGCAAGATGGCGTTGCCATGGCGCACTGTAACATTGCCATGCGGACCAAAACTGATCTGTGCGTCGAGACGCTCACTAAGCTGGCCAAGCGCGAGGTCGCGGGCATCCTCTAGCGAAGCGCGCGCAGCAGAGCCTGGTGTCGCGGTTAACAAAGCAGAGTTGATCCCGGCAAGTTGATTGAGACTGGCGTTGGTCTGTCCGATAGCAAAGCCCAGAGCATTGCCGATTGCTTGGGTGATTTCCTGTAGCCCGCTGTCAAGCGCGCTAAAACGCTCCGCCAGATTGCCCAGATTACTCAACCAACTGGCCCGCAAAGTCGGGTTGCCAGGGTCGGCAGCAAGCCGGTCCGCGCCGTTAAATGCCTGCGTCAACGCGGTTCCGATACCGGCATGACTCTCTGCTGTCTGGGTTTCGATAGCTTGCGAATATTGGCTCCGGGCATTTGCCGCAGCAAGCGAGCCAGCGCTGCTCCAGACATTGCGGGCGGATTGTTCCAACCAATTGCGTTCAATCGAGGCAACCCGCACGCCATTAAAGCGGTCGGCGCCATTGGTTGAGCGGGCCCGGTTCTGGCCGCTGCCCGCTTCGGTCAGGACGAGCCTGCGCCGGGTAAAGCCAGGCGTTTGGGAATTGGCGACATTTTCGGATATGGCGGTCAATGCGGCCTGGTAAGCAGATAGTGCCGACGCGCCGATGCTGAACATATCAGTCATGGCCATTACTCTGCGTGCTGTCCTGCCGGGTCCATTGCGCCAACAGCATCGATGCAATGCCAAATCCTTGTTGTGACCCAACCCTTTGCTGTGACATCGCGTCGGCGGTGCGGGCGTCAGCCATATCGCGGAACTGATCGCTGGCGCTGCTGGCCAAGGGGTCATCGGCCAGCTTTGCCGTCCGCATCGATACCAGCATCTGGCGCAGGAATATCGCTTCGAACGCCGCTGCCGCCTCACGCAATGAAGGGCTTTGGCCAAAGCTGGGTTCTGACGTGCGGGGCTCTGCGGTGCGGGGTTCTGTGGTGCCGGGTGCAACTTGCCTGATGCTGATGGGATGGATCTGGGTCATAGGATTATCAGTTCAGCGCGCAATGCGCCAGCTTGTTTCAAGGCTTCGAGGATCGCGACCAGATCGGCTGGACCGGCCCCGATCATGTTCACCACGCGGACGATTTCGGACAGCGAGGCTGACCGCTCGATTGCTATCATCGGCCCCCGCTGTTCCTCGATGCTGATGGTGTTATCGGGGACCACTACCGTCTGCCCGTCGGAAAATGGGGCTGGCTGGCTGACAATCGGATCATTTTCAATCAATACCGTGATCCGGCCGTGGCTGACCGCCGCAGGACCGAGCACGACCGAACCGTTGATAACGACGGTGCCGGTGCGGGCGTTAACGATGACCCGCGCCGGGGCTTGGGCGGGTTCGACCCTCAGATTTTCAATCTGGCTCATCATCGCCGATCGTGCGGCGGCATCGATGGGGGCGTTGATGGCGATGGCGACCGCGTCCTGCGCTGCGGCAGTGCCCGCGCCAAATTGGTGATTGATCGCTGCGGCTACCAGTTGCGCGGTGGTCAGATCGGCATCAGACAGCAGGAACAGCAGCACCCCGCCATTGCCAAGGCCGGTATCAACTGCGCGTTCCACACTGGCCCCGCCCGAGATGCGCCCCGCCGAGGGAATGTTAATCAGCGCTTGGGAACCATCAGCGGCGCTGACGCCGAGGCCGCCGACGACGACATTGCCCTGCGCCATGGCGTAAATCTGGCCATCGGCCCCGCGCAACGGCGTCAATATCAACGTGCCTCCGCGCAAGCTGCGCGCCCGCCCTATCGCCGATATGGTAATGTCGATGCGCTGGCCGGGCCGGGCAAAGGCGGGCAAGTCCGCAGTAATCATCACCGCTGCTGAATTGCGCAACGCTGGATTGACTCCCGGCGGCAGCGTCACCCCAAAGCGTGCGGCGATGCCGCTCATGCTCTGTGTCACATATTCCAGATTATCATCGCCGGTCCCAGCGAGGCCGACGACAATCCCGTAACCGACCATCTGGTTTGAGCGCACGCCGTTGAATGTCCCCAGATCCTTGACCCGGCTGGCGATTGCCGGTGCGGAGATGAGCAACAATGGCATGAGGACAAGTTGGGCAAGGCGGAACCAGACCATGATTGGCAGACCTTTTAAAACGGGGAAACGACTGAAAAAAAGCGTTGCAGCCAACCTTGGCGGCCAGCACGGGCTATTTCTCCGCGTCCGGAAAAATTGATCTGAGCATCGGCGACGCGGGTCGACAGCACCCGATTATCGCTACTGATATCGGCTGGGCGGACGATGCCGGAAATCCGCACCAGTTCGCGTCCTCGGTTGATTTGGACATGTTTTTCGCCGCTGACAACCAAGGTGCCGTTGGCGCGGACTTCGATGACAGTCACGCTGATCTCTCCGGTCAGGCTGTGGGTCTGGGCCGACGAGCCGCGTCCGTCGAACGACCCGCTGCCGCCCAGACTGGCATCGGACGCGCCAAAGATGGACAGCGGTCCGGTGGTTGGCGGCAACAGTCCGATGCTGCTCGCACGTTCGGTCCCGCTGTTGTTGCTGGTTGTGCCTTGGGTGCGCTCGACAAGCTGGATGGTCAGCACGTCGCCAACCGCGCCTGCGCGCATCCCATAGGTCAGCGGCGAATAGCCTTGGCTTACCTGAAAGATCGCACCATTGGCTGGCGGCAGCAGCGGGGCCGCCCCCGTCTGGGCTGGCGTCGCGGCTGGAGGCGCAGGCGGCGGCGGTGCGACCCGCGCTTGTCCGTCGCTGGTGGTGACGAGCCAGGGCGCGGCAAGGGCACAAAACCAAAGCCGACCGCTCATAATTGCTGACTCGCGTTGCGCAGCATTTCATCGGTCGAAGAGATCATCTTTGAATTGACCTCATAAGCGCGCTGGGTTTCGATCATATCGACCAGTTCTTGGACGATATTGACGTTGGAGCCTTCGAGCGCACCTTGGCGGATTGAGCCGCGCCCTTCGCTCGCCGCCTGGCCGAGTTGGGCGGTGCCGCTGGCAGCGGTTACGGCGAATAAATTGCTGCCAATCGACAACAACCCGGCACTGTTAGCGAAACGGGCGATTTCGATTTTGCCAATCTCGGTCGGTTCGGTGGAACCGGCGACGAGTGCAGTAACACTGCCATCGCTGCCAATGGTGATCGCTTGTGCGCCCTCGGGAATCTGGATCGCGGGCTGGAGTGGACGGCCGTCAGAGGTCGTCACAACCCCTTCGGCCGACAGGTTGAAATTGCCGGCGCGGGTATAGGCATTGCTGCCGTCGGGTTGGGCAATCTGGAAATATCCGTCGCCCTCGATAGCAAGGTCGAGCGGATTGTCGCTGATCTGGAGCGCCCCGGCATTCATCATCCGGCCGGTGCCGGAAACCCGTACCCCGGTGCCCAGGTTTAAGCCCGTGGCATAGCGATTATCGCCAGCAGAGGTTGCTCCAGGCGTGGTGATGACCTGATAGCCCAGGGTCTGGAACTCGGCGCGTTCACGCTTGAAGCCGGTAGTGTTCACATTGGCGAGATTGTTGGCGATAACCCGCATTCGGGTCGATTGGGCGTCGAGGCCGGAACGGGCGATGTCAAATGGAGCATAGGTCATCAGGCTTTGTCCTATCGTGTAATTATTGCGGCAATTTCATCAGGTCAGCCCCTGCTTCATCGAGCGACTGGGCGGTGGAGATCAGGCGCATCTGGACCTCGAACGAGCGCGAAGCATCGATCATCGCGACCAGCGCCTGCGTCGCATCGACATTGGATTGTTCGAGATGCCCGGTGCTGACCCGGCCATCGGGATCGGTGGGCAGGACGCCATCGTCGGTGACGTGGAACAGGCCGTCGAGCCCTTTGCGAAGATCGCTGCCAGCCGGACTGGCAAGTTTTATCCGGTCGAGCAGCTGCGGCGTTGCGGCGTCGCCGCCACGCGGCACGACCCAAATGCTGCCGTCCGTATCAATCCGCAGCGAATCTGATGGCGGGATGGTAATCGGTCCCGATTGACCGAGCACTGGGTGATTGTCACCTGTCGTCAACAGCCCGCTTGCAGCAACCGTCAGGTCGCCTCGGCGGCTATAGGCTTCTTGGCCGGTGGCATCTTGCAGCGCCAGCATGGCATCGCCGTTGATCGCAAAATCGAGATCGCGACCGGTCGTCATCACCGTGCCAGCCCGCATGTCGGCAGCGACGATTTCGTGGCTCGCACTAGCCCGGGCATTGAGTTGCCCCCCGCCCCCGCCCCCGGCGCTGCGCACCCACAGCGGCTGCGACGACGAAACCTCGGCACGAAAGCCGGGTGTCGAAATATTGGCAAGGTTGTTCGCCGTCGCGGTTTGCCTAGCCATACTGCCGCGCAGTGCCGACAATGCCGTGTGGATGAGCCGATCCATCGTCTACCCCTTTAGGTCTGGAGGTTGGTTATGGTTTGGGACAAGGCATTGGCCGCTTCCAGCGCCTTGGCATTGGCTTGAAAATTGCGCTGTGCGGTAATCAACCCGACCAATTCCTCGGTGATGTCGACGTTGGATTGTTCGAGCGCTCCGACTTGCAATGCGCCAAATCCCGAGGTGCCCGCAGCGCCCAGTTTGGCAGGGCCGCTGTCACCGGTAGCTGTCCAACGCGCATTGCCGATCTGGCGTAGCCCGCTGGGATCGGTAAAACTGGCAATCGCGAGGCGTCCTAGAAGCTGCAATGAGCCGTCCGAAAAGGTGGCGGTTACCAGCCCCTCGTTATTGATCGAGACATCGCTGAACTGGATCGCGGCGGCACCATTCTGTTCGACCGAGTCAATACTAAACGGGGCAATAGCCTGCCTTGTGGCATTGCCGAAATTGAGCGCCACGTTGATCGGTGCTGCCGCGCCAACCGGGTTGGTGGAATCCAGTGCAACCTGTCCGGTTGGCGAAACCAGTGTGCCAGTGGCATCAAATGTCAGGCTGATTGGCGTCGCCGTCGCGGCTTCTTCTCCGATGAAGGCATGAACATCCCAAGTGTCGGTGGCATCACCTGCGCTGCGCGAGGCGGTGCGGGCGAAATACAGGGTCGCAGGGAACGCGGAGCCGGCCGCGTCGAATACGGTGATCTGGTGGCTGAAATTAAAGCTTTGCGGATCGGTGCGATTAAATTGATAGGGATTGCCAGGGCCATAAACGGGCCGTTGTGCGGGCTTGTCGGCGTTCGCCGGCAGCGTCGCGGCGATACTGGCCAGAGTTGTCGCTCGCGGAGCGCCTGATGTCAGCGGCAGTTGCAGGTTGCGCGCTGCACCCAGACTGGTTGATGTCGCACGACCATTGGAATCGACCGGCAAGACCTGGATAAAGCCGCCGGTGGCATCGGTCAAAAAGCGGTTGGCATTGATGCTAAAGGATCCGTTGCGGGTGAAGTGGGTGACATTCCCGTTAACCCCTTGGCGCGCCATGAAAAAGCCGGGGCCACTTATCGCGAAGTCAAGGTCGCGGGCGGTAGTTTCAAACCCGCCTTGGGTGAATTGTTGCTCAATCCCGAGCAACTGGGTGCCAAGCCCCGGCGAGGTTCGCGATGTCGGTATGATGTCGCCAAATTGGGTGCGGCTGCGCTTGAACCCCAAAGTGCCGACGTTGGCGACATTATTGGAGACAGTCGAAAGATCGGATTGAGCACCGCGAAGTCCGGACAGTGAGGTATAAAAAGACATAAAACTATTCCTTTTGTTTTCTTGCTTCCCCTGGCGCAAGCGCCAGCGCTTTTGTTTTGTTCAGCGGTCGCTTGTATTTAGCGGCCAAGTTGCACGACCTGGTCCGCCGCAATGACCCCCAGCGGGGTGACGAGTTGCAAAGCCTGTTGTGAAGTGGGGGAGCGAACACCCTCGATGCGCGTCCAGGTCGCGATGCCCGTCTGGCCATCACCATTGCCTTCGATGACCAGTTGCACCGGGCCAGTATAGCGCGAGCCATCGGCCAATCGCCCGTCCCATCCCCATTGCGCCCGACCGTTGACGCCACCGCCGATCGGCTGGCGAGCCAGCACCCGGCCTTCGCCATCGACAAAGGCCAATGTCGCGCCGGGAGCGCTGGGGGTTTGAAAGTCGATTTCTCCGCTATAGTTGCCATCCGCTCCGGGAGCCGCGATGTCACCAGAAGCGAGCACTTCACGACCGAGCCAAGCGGTGGGATCGCCAAATCGGCCTCCGCCTATATTAGCGGCAATCTGGGTCAGGCTCGCGTTCATTTCAGCGATACCGGCGACTTGGCTGAACTGTGCGAGTTGCGCCAGAAACTGACTGTTATCCATCGGCTCGAATGGGTCTTGGGCCGACAGTTGCGCACTCATCAGGCGCAGGAAATCAGCCTGACCCAATCCGCCCGTCGCCGCAGATGGCGATGTTGCGCTGGGGCGGGCCTCGCCTGCCGACGACGAAGGACGCGGCGCTGTGGTGCTGGGGGCGCCGATCATTGACCCAACCTCAAGGTATCAAGCGTCAGCGCTTTGGCGGTTTGCAGCACCTGCACGTTGTTTTGATACTGGCGGGCTGCCTCGATCATGTCGACCAGCTCGGCGGTGGTATCGATACCGCTTTCCCAGACATTGCCGTCAGCATCGGCAAGCGGGTGGTCGGGCGCGTGGCGGCTGACCGGCTGGCTCATCGTCTGATCTATACGGACGACATCGACGCTGGCCATGCCAACACCCATGTCGATGGTGCGGAACACTGGCCGCATCGCCCGAAATGCCGTTGCCGAGGAGCTTGCGAGCGTTCCGGCATTGGCCAGGTTGGACGCGGTGGTGTTGAGCCTGACTAGCTGGGCGCGCATCGCTCGGCCCGAAATGTCAAAAATGGAGGGCATTTGGGGCATCGTCATTCCCCCTTCAACGCACGGCGCAGCCCATTGATGCGGGCATCAATAAACGCGAGAGTGGTGCGATATTGCAGGGCGTTTTCGGCAAACATGGTCTGTTCTGTCGAAATCTCGACAGTATTGCCGTCAAGCGAGGCCGATGATGGAGTGCGATACAAAGTCGCTTCGGCAATCGCGTCGGCCCGGTTGCGCCCGCTCTCGGCTGCGGCCAACGCTTGCGAAAAATCGATGTCGCGTGCTTTGTATCCGGGCGTCGCCGCATTTGCGATGTTCGACGCCAGCACCGCCAGCCGCTGGGCGCGGATGGTAAGTGCCGCACCATGTACGCCAAACAGGGAATCCTGGGTCATGTTCGCTACCCTTTCGTCCTGCGTCAATATGTCGGACATTCGACAACTGACCTCATCTGGGTTTAGCGATGCAAAGCCTGTGCCAATTTAGCTGGATGCTGCGCTGTCGCATCTACAAGCAGCCGCTGGATTGAAGAAAAGAGTGATATATCAGTATCATACAGATATTGTCCGCGACTATTCTGGATCGGCTCCGACATGCTCGTCGCGGGCATTGCGACGGTTGGCACCAAAATTGCTACGTGGATATAGCTACGCGGAATATGTGGCTTTTCGAGCTATGTGACCGGCTACAAAATCGTGGCGAACGGATTTTAGCTTGTTTGAACAATGGAGAATGACGATGGCCAGAGGAGAGGCGCTAGCGCTTGCGCTAGGGGAAGCCAGAGGAGAGGCGCTAGCGCTTGCGCTAGGGGAAGCCAGAGGATTGACCCCGAACCCAAGACCAGCGGCTTTCGCCCGATCTTTCCGTGTCGGCGTAATGCTGGCGCTCGCCACGCCAGCGATACTTGGCGCTGCGCAAGCGAGCTTGCCATTGCAGAGTTTAGAGCAATTGGAACAACGGTTGCAGGCGGCGCTGGTGGTCGCGGACAGCGATGCGACTTTGCTGCCGCTGGATCGCCGTCTAAGGTTACGGCAATGTCCCGATGTGCCAGAAATATCCGGACCGCAAATGGGGACGATGGTGGTGCGCTGTGCGGCATTGGGGTGGCGCGTCAGCGCTCCGTTTAGCCGAGCTGTGGGCAGTGAAGCCGGCGCACCGCCAGCTTTTGGGCCAGATCGGCGCGTCGCCACCGCGCAGATCATCCGCCGTGGCGTTCAGGTGTTGTTGATCTTTGTCGGCCATAATTTCACGGTCAGGGCGATGGGTTTTGCCGATCAAGAAGGCCGCGCAGGCGAGCGTATTCGCGTTCGTAACGAACGCCGCACCGGGACCATGTACGGTTTGGTGCAACAAGATGGCACTATTTTGATGTCTGGCCTAAACTAGTAGCGCAACGGGTCGTTATCCCTGATGCAGCACTATATTGTGTTGAGGAGTGAGTGTGATGGTGCAAGATATCAAAGGCGTCGGCAATGTCGGCAGCGGCCACCTCCATCGCCGGACCGATACACTGGCAGCGCAGACCGCTGGCGCAAGCAACGCGCAGCTGCGCGAGCGTGCGGCTGCCTCGCCAAGCACAACTGTCCAGCAAGCCACCCTCGATGCACCAGTCGACCATGATCGGGTGGCGGAAATACGCGCCCGGATTGCCGACGGCAGCTATCGCGTCAGCCCCGAACAACTGGCCAGCGACATGATCGATTGGGCCAAGGGTGAGGTCCGCTAGAGCCTCTTCTCTGGCTTCCCCTAGCGCGCTCTTGCCCGCTTCCCCTAGGTAAACCTTAGCGCGTTCTCCTCTGGCTTCCCCTAGCGCAAGCGCTAGCGCCTGATTGGCACGAACATTGCATACCTACCCCTGAGTCATAGGGGAGTGTCATGGTTTCGACACGGATAAGCGAGCATCAATCGTCCCAGCGGGTTGCCGTTGCTATTCGCAATGCCGCAGCCCGCACTGGTGTCGATTTTGCCTATCTTTTCAATCAGGCCCGCGTCGAAAGCGGGTTTCGCCCAAACGCTCGCGCCGCGACGTCGAGCGCGACCGGTCTGTTCCAGTTCATCGACCAGACCTGGCTGGCAACGGTCAACCGCCATGGTGACCAATTTGGATTGGGCTGGGCGGCAGAGGCGATCAGCCGCACCCGCAGCGGGGGTTTTAATGTCGCAGACCCACAGATGCGGGCGACCATCATGAATTTGCGCAACGACCCTGAGATTGCCTCGATGATGGCTGGGGCCTTTGCCTCCGACAATCGTGACCATCTTGAGCAACAGTTGGGACGGCAGGCCGCGCCGGTTGACCTTTATCTCGCCCATTTCCTGGGCGCGGGTGGGGCCACAAGCTTTCTTCGTGCCTATGATGCCAACCCGTCAGCTCCGGCAGCCTCGCTGCTCCCCCAAGCGGCCCGCGCCAATCGCTCGATTTTTTATAATCGCCAAGGCCAGCCCCGCAGTCTTGCCGAGATCCGGGATCGCTTTGCCGAAAAGCTCAATGCCGGGGGCTTGGTTGCCCCGAGTGGCGCCGCTTACGCCGCTGGTCCTGGTCCAGCCCCCCCGGCACAGTGGCGAGCGATGCCCAGTGACCAGTTGATGAACTCCGCATCGCCCAGCCTGGCGCGGCTTGCCTATCTCAGTCTTGCGAGTTTCGAGGCATGAATGCGGCGGCACACAACGGCGTGAGGTTATCGACCGGCGGTCATTGGCTTAGCAGCTTGGGGCGCAATGCGATGCTGCCTATGGCAACATTGCTGCTGGTGCTGTTCATGCTTGTCCCGGTCCCGGTGCTGATGCTGGATGTGGGTTTCATCCTCAACATTCTGATTTCACTGGCGGTGTTGATGGTCGCCCTCAATGTCGCAAAGCCGCTTGATTTTTCGTCATTTCCATCGGTTCTGCTGTTTGCGACGCTGTTCCGGCTGGCGTTGAACGTCGCATCGACCAGGGTCGTGCTGGTCGACGGGCATACCGGCACGGCAGCGGCCGGTCAGGTAATCGAAGCCTTTGGCCATATCCTGATTGGGGGCGACTATGTCGTCGGCCTGTTCGTCTTTGCGATATTGATGATTATCAACCTGGTGGTGATTACCAAGGGCGCAGGCCGGGTCTCCGAAGTCTCCGCACGCTTTATTCTGGATGCACTGCCCGGCAAACAGATGGCGATTGATGCCGACCTCAATGCCGGGCTGAGCACACCTGAGGAATCAAAGTCCCGCCGCCAGGAGGTCGCGACCGAGGCTGATTTTTACGGTTCGATGGACGGCGCTTCAAAATTTGTGAAGGGCGATGCGATTGCCGGAGTCTTGATTCTGTTCGTCAATATCATCGGGGGGTTGTTGCTCGGCACGATGAGGCACGGCATGTCGCTGAGCGATGCGGCGTTCAATTACGTCATCTTGGCAATTGGCGATGCGCTGGTGGCACAGGTTCCGGCATTGCTGCTGTCGATTGCCGCAGCGACGATTGTCACGCGAGTCAGCTCCCCGCTCGATCTGCCGCAGCAGATCAGCTCGCAATTCCGGTCGAGCCGGGCGTGGATCCCGGTGGCGGCGATTCTGGCCGTGCTGGGCCTGATGCCGGGGATGCCATACCTTATCATTCTGCCCGCGGCGGCCATGTGCGGGTTTCTGGCGTGGCGGCTGTCGCGTAGCCAATCCGCAACGCTCACCCCCGACGGACAAAGCGAAAATGCCTCCCAACTGCCGGTGGTCGAATGGCATGATGTCGCCGAAGACGCGGTGATCAGCCTTGATCTGGGCTTTGCCCTGATCGGGCTGGTTGACGAGCGTAACGGTGCCCCGTTGATGAGCCGCATCACCGGTTTGCGCCGACAGATTTCCCGCGAGCTGGGTTTTGTCGTGCCGCTGGTCCGGGTTAGGGACGAATTGTCGCTTTCGCCCAACAGCTATCGCATCCAGATCGGCGGGGTTGTGGTGGGAGAGGATGAAATATGGCCAGGCGAGCTGCTGGCTTTGGACCCAGGTCATGCCATTGCCCCGATCGAAGGGCGGCCGGCAAAAGACCCTGCCTTTGGCCTAGATGCTTGGTGGATTGCGCCTGCCGGACGCGATGAAGCTGCGGCCAATGGCTATACCGTGGTTGACGCCGGGACGGTTATCGCGACCCATATGAGCCAGTTGCTTCATGCCGGCTGTGTTGACCTGTTCGGGATTGATGAAGCGCAGGGTCTGATCGACACCCTCAAAGACACATCGCCTCAGCTAGTTGCCAATTTATCCCCCAGCCCCTTGCCGCTAGCCAATCTGGCCGCGTTGTGCCGTTCCTTGCTCAACGAAAAAGTGCCATTGCGCGATTTCCGCCGGATCGCCCATGCAATGGTCGATGCCGCCCGGGTCGAAAGCGACCCGGCGCGGTTGGTAGAGGCAGTCCGGCTGCGCATCGGATCGATGATCGTCCAGACCATTGTCGGGGTGAACGATAGCCTGCCAGTCATCACCTTGTCGCAGCCGATGGAGGCGCTGGTGCAGCAGGCGGCTCGCGCTGGCAAAGATGCCACCCATGCGATTGAACCGGAACTGGCACAACAGATTGTCGCCGCAGTCGGGCAGGTGTTGCGGCCGTTGACCGCCGACAACCGCAGGATAGCGCTCGCCACCGCACCATTGGCGCGCCCGGTATTGGCGCGGCTGCTGAACCCGCATTTCCCGGATCTGGCGGTGCTATCGTTCATGGAAATACCCGAAACCAAGGCCGTCGATATTCTTGTCATCGTTGGCGAAGCCGAGCCCCCAGGAAACGTCGGCGAAGCCGATCCGCCCAGACTGGCGATTTCTTCTCCCGCTGATGAAGATGACGAACTGGCGTTGGCGTTATGACCGATGATGCCGTTCACCCCGACCTGAACATCGCTCTTTTTGCCGTCAAGGACTGAGTTATGCGACACGCCATACAAGACATCACCCCGCCTATCTATGAGCGGCGCGGAGCCGGTGCGGATGACCTTGTCCGCAGCCACATGCCGCTTGTCCGGCGGATTGCCTGGCATATCCGACCAATGCTGCCGCAAGGTATCGAACTTGAAGACATTGTCCAGACCGGGCTTGTCGCCCTGGTCGAAGCAGCGCGCAGTTATGAGGATCGCGGCCACAGCTTTGCCACCTATGCGTCCATCCGCATTCGCGGAGAGATGATCGACACGCTGCGCAAACATGCGACCAGCCGGCGCGGCGCGATCGCTGAGCGGCGCAAGCTCATGGCGGTCCGCGATCAATTGAAACAGCAATTGTTGCGCGAACCGCGTGCGGACGAAATGGCCAGCGCGCTGAATGTCGATGCGGCCAGCTATGCAACGATGCTCGCTCGGGCAGAGCCGGTGCAATTGTCGCCGATTGAAGAGCACACCATCGACAGCTCGATGTTTTTTGCCGACATTTCCGACAGTGCTGACATGGTTATTGACCGCGATCGCATTCAAGCTTTGCTGACGCGGATGATATCCCGGCTGGCGCAGCGCGAGGCGATGATCCTCCAGCTCTATTTCTCTGAAGAGATGAACCTTGAGGAGATTGGCCAGACGCTGGGCATCGGTGCTGCGCGTGTCTGCCAGATCAAAAAGGCGGCGATTGACAAGCTGCGGGTGATGTTCTCCCAAGAGTTGGGGGATGCAACAGACTCTACGGCATGATGACATAGGGCTGGGGCGGCGCTGAGCGCGGGCTGAAAAAATTGTTGCCATATCTTCTAGTGGTGTTTTAATCAGGCATGCTGTTTTCGCAGGCATCAATAGGAAATACCATGATCGGAAGACGGGCATTTTTGACTGCCGCTGGGCTTGGGGCGGTGGGCGTTGTGGGTTTGAGTTTCGCGGGATACAGGATGTTACATCCTCCGCTGGCACCGATCGGCTTTGGCCTTAGCACCGAAGAATTGGCCGCAGCGCGCGCCTTGCTTAGGAGGCACCCGGCGATTGATGTGCATGCCCATCCGGGGCGAGGCTTTATGGAAGGCGCAGAGCATCTTCCGTTCAAAATTTATCTTTATTCCAGACTCGCTACCAATCCGGAAAAGACAATCAGGGAGATGGAGGAAGGCGGGCTTGCTGGTGCATCTTTTTCGGGGGTGGCCGATTTTCAGACGCTTGATTTCAGGGGCGAAGGGTTGGAGTCGGTTCGGCAGTTTGAACCGGGCGAAGCATGGGCCAGTTACAAACGACAGCTCGCCAATCACAATCGGCTGATTGCCGACGGCCTCGTTCATCCGGTGCTGCGGGCGAGCGACTTTGCGGTTGCACGAAGTAAGGGTAAGGTTGGCGCGATCCTTTCGGTCGAAGGCGGGGATTTCCTAGAAGGCAAAGCCGAGCGTGTCGCCGAGGCCTATCGTGACGGGGTGCGCTCGATTACCCTGATGCACTACCGCAACAATGAACTGGGGGATATTACCACGGCCAGCCCTGTGCATGGCGGGTTGACCCCGGCGGGCAAACGGGTCGTCGCAGCGATGAACGATGCCGGGATGCTGATCGATGTCGCCCATGCATCCGAAAGGACAGCCTTTGCCATCATCGAGGCCTCAACCCGGCCGGTGATCGCATCGCATGTGCATATCGCCACCGAGCATCTCAATCATCCCCGTTTCATATCGAGACAATTGGCACAGGCGCTGGCACGGAAAACCAGCGTGAACAGGGAATTGGGCCAAGCCCTTGCCCAGAGCGGCGGCGGGCTGGTCGGCGCATGGCCCGCCGGGATCGGCATTTCTGATCTAGATGGTTTTGTTGACCGGACATTGGAACTGATCGAGGCCGTCGGGATTGAGCATGTGTGTCTGGGTTCGGATATGGATGCGAATTACAAGCCGGTGTTTGATACCTATACCAAATTGCCACATTATGTCGGCGGGCTGTTAAAGCGAGGGATCGCCGAGGGTGATGTCGCCAAGTTGATCGGCGGCAATTTCTTGCGACTAATGACTCAGGTCGAGATAAGGCCGACTTAGACCCGTTTTCATTTTGATTGAATCAAAATGCGGGTCTGGTTTCTTTTGTGGCCTTTCCCGCCGGTAGACCGGCGCGGCTTGCTTTCCGCCTTTTCCAAGCCGCCGGAGATGTATCCATCCGGCCTGAAAAGGCTCTAGCCTTAGAATTCGCGCGCGTAGCGTTCGTTGCCGACAAAGCCCAGACCGCCAACGCCCGAACGCTTGATCAAAGCCAGCACCGAATCCACCACGACATATTGCGCATAGGGGTCTGGTTCCAGTTGCAGCTCTGGGGTTGGGGTAATCGTCTTTGTATCCTCAAGATTCTGTGCCAGTTGCGAAAAATTGACCGGTATCGCGTTCCACATCACCACACCCCCTGCGGTGATGTAAATCTTGTTCTTGTCCGGCTCAATCGGTGACGGATTCGGATTGGGCGTCGGCAGATCGATTTTGACCGCGTGGGTCTGGATCGGGATGGTAATGATAAACATGATGAGCAGCACCAACATGACGTCGATCAACGGCGTCGTGTTCATCTCCATCATCGGTTCATCGCCCTTACCGCTTCCCATGCTGATAGCCATGAGAGTGTCCTTTTCTGTTAAAAGTCTAGCCGCACCTTACAGGCGACCCAAGGTCGCAGACCCAGGCGCAGGTTCGGAAATAAAGCCAATTTTCTGGAAACCGGCATATTGCATCGTATAGATGGCACCACCGATACACTTATAGGGCGTCGCAACGTCGCCGCGAATATGCACTTCGGGGAAATTATCCTCGGTGATATTAGCGGCACCGCCGATGTCTTCGAGCAGTTGTTCCAGCTTTTCCTGGCCGCGTTGCAGCAATTGTTCGGAAGTTACCCGGGTGCTGCCCCAATACACCTGACACACTGTCGGGTTGGCCGGATCGCCACGGATCGACAACAGCACGTTTTCCGGCTTGGTTGTCGTCGGTTCAAAAGCGATACTTGGCAGTGTCACATCGACATTTTCCAGCACCACCGGAATGGTGATGAGAAAGATGATCAGCAACACTAACATGACGTCCACCAAGGGCGTCGTGTTGATGTCCGACATTGCCTCGACTTCGGTGCCGTCGGCAGGGCCTGGGCGCTTGGCCATATTCTAGCATCCTGTTCTTGTTGTGACTACCCGCGAACAACGGGGTAGCAAATTGTCACCAGTTCATTGCTTGCCCTGCGGGCAGGTTCAATCGATCAGACTGCTGATCGATGCTCCCACCCGCCGCAGCAAGCCTCACCTTCAGGCAAGTCAGCTCCTAGCCGGTGCCGCAGCCGGTGCCGCAGTCGCACGGGCAGCGGAAGCAGTCGCGGGCCGCACTGCACCATTCGACATCACATACCCCAGCACGTCATTGCTAAAGGTCGACAGATTACGTGCGATCACCTTGTTGCGCGCCTGGAGCCAGTTATAGGCCATAACCGCAGGAACCGCGACGACAAGGCCAACGGCGGTCATGATCAGCGCTTCACCGACCGGGCCCGCAACCACGTCGAGCGACGCCTGACCGGATGTGCCGATTTTCACCAGCGCGTTCAAAATGCCCCAAACCGTGCCAAACAAGCCAATGAAAGGAGCGGTCGATCCAACCGTCGCGAGGAACGACAGGCCCCCGGCCAGAACCGAGTTAATCAGGTTCTGCGAACGTTCCATCGTGCCATGCATCCAGTCATGCGCTTCTACAGGGTCGGACAATTTGCTATGGTCCGCCTGGGCGCGCAGCGCATCATCGACAACCTGACGATAGGCGCTGTTTTTTTCCAGCTTGGCCGCGCCTTCGGCCAGTGATGGTGCGCGCCAGAATGTCGCCTGCATATCGCGACCCTGTTTTATGACTTTGTTCTGCTCAAATAGCTTGGTGAACAGGATGTAGAGTGAGCCGACGAACATGACGATCAGGATCGTCATGGTTGTCCATGCAACCGGGCCGCCTTGTTCCATCGCGGCCATGAAGCCGTAGTTTGCAGCTTCGCCGCCAGCGGCATAAATCAGATAATCCATATTATTTCGTCCCTCTTAAAATTCGCAGTAGGTTCGCGGCATCCTGTGGGATGTCGCAAGGTGGTTGAAATCATTCTCAGCGATCCGGCAGCACCCAGCGCACCCGCTTGCTAAAGCTGGATGAGATCGGATTACCGTCACGGTCGAGCGCCGGATCAAACCGCGCCCGACGTATCAGGTTGCGGCACGCCGCCTGATCCAAAGACGAATTGCCGCTCGAACTGGTGACATCACACGAGGTCACCCGACCATCGGCACCAATCGACAAACGTGTTGCCGTGGTTCCTTCGGACTCTTCACGAATCGCCGACGATGGATAATCGTCAGTGGTCACCCAAGTCGAATCGCGTCCACGGGGTTGTGGACCACGTGCCTGACTTGGCGCCGCGACCACCGGCGGCGGCGCAACGTAAGGGGTTGGCTGCTGCTGCGGCGGCGGGGGCGGCGTGAAGCGGGGCGCACTGTCGCTGATCGGCGCAAATAGTGGTGGCGGCAGGGTCACCCGCGGCGGCGGTGGCAATTTATTATCCGGCGGCGGCGGTGGCGGTGGCACCTCTGGCGGAGGCGGTTCTTCTATCTCGATCACATCGAGTTTTTCGATAAGTTTCTCGACCGCTTTAATGGCCAAGCCGCTCACCAATAACCACCCGAGTAGAAAGGTGATGACCCCGACAAGGACTGCCGAGATGACACGACTTTTAGGATCGACTGTATCTCCATAGGCCATCCGGCAATATGCTCCTCGCTAACCCAATTATATCAGGTGAAGGGGCTATGGCTCGAGTATGGTTGCCCGAATTCGTAGTCTCCCGACCACTACAAACGGGAATCACCCCAACCTAGTTTCTCCCCTACCTCTGCTAGGGCTGTTATCGCGACATGCGGCATGGCGCAAACCATTTATCAAAGGTAAATGTGCCGATTGCTAGGAATTGTCGAAATAGAGCCGTTTTAAAAAGGATTAATCGATGATTGGCCAAGCCCGCCTCCGCATATTTGCTCTGGCAACATTGCCTCTCGTGATAGCCGCTTGGGTAGCCGCAATAACCACTCTATCGGCGGTGGCACAGGCGCAGGTCGTGGTGGCTGTAGCACCCCAAAGCTATGCCGATGTTGCTGATTTTGCAGTTGAATCAGCGACGATTATCGATGCCCAAATCCGCAAAGTCCGTGAAGTCGAGCCGGCTAGGGCGGTCGGTGTGCCGCCGCATCTGGTCCGCCTGTATATCGAAGCTGAGGTGCAGACCGTCATCTATGGACGCGACCCGGTGGCGGCGCGGATCGCCTATATCACCGACCAGCCGCGACTGGCCAATGGACGTGCGCCCCGGCTAAAACGACAGCGGGTTTTGCTGTTTGCGCGGCCTGTCGCAATTACCAATCAGGTCCAACTGGTGGTTCCAAGCGCCCAAATGGCGTGGGACCAGCAGCGCGATTCGATTGCCCGGACGATTGCCGCTGAATTGTCGCGGGGCAATGTTCCGCCCGAGGTAACCGGCATCAGTCAGGCATTTCATGTTCCAGGGACGATTCCCGGCGAAAGCGAGACACAGGTTTTTCTGCGCACCGCCAACGGACAGCCGGTGTCGCTCACGATATTGCGCCGCCCCGGCCAGCAACCGCGCTGGGCCGCCGCATTTGGCGAGATAGTCGACGAATCAGCAGTAATCCCGGCGCTACGGACTTTGCCCAGATACCGACTCGCCTGCGGATTGCCGATGACAATTCCGCACGGCGCGGTTTCCGGACTAAGCGAACGGGACATGGCCGCAGCCGTCATTGACTATCAATTTGCGAGGACTGCGATTGGCGCGTGTGATCGCACCCCAGCGGCGGTTGCGGTGCCGCCGCAGCTCCGTTGAGCCAATACCAGCTTATCCTGATAGCCCCCACCCCTAGCCCCTCCCCTGAAGGGTAGGGGGATAGACCGCGCAAGGCCCGCCGCGTCGGCTTGCCGATGGGAAAGGCTAAAAAGGGGAGCTAGGGGAAGCCATAGAAAAACGTGACGCAGCGACCGTGAGCGGTTAGGGCACCGGCAATCACAGCTTGATTGTCCATGCCACCATCGGGGAAATATCAGCAGCCATGTCGCCCCATCACCCTGCTGCCCGCTCAGACCCTGCCCATCAACCGCCGCTGCGGATTGCGGTTGTCGGCTTGGGCACCGTTGGAACCTCCGTCATCCGTCTGCTCGAAACCAATGCGCAGCTCATCACCCGGCGCGCTGGCCGCCCGATTGAGGTGGTGGCCATATCCGCCCGCGATGCATCCCGCGACCGGGGCATCGATCTCGCCCGCTATCGCTGGGTCGATGATCCGCTGACACTGGTGGACGACCCCGGCATTGACGCGGTGGTTGAACTGATCGGCGGCAGCAACGGCACTGCGTTGGCGCTGGCAGAGGCGACCCTGCGCGCGGGCAAGCCCTTTGTCACCGCCAACAAGGCGATGATCGCCCACCATGGCATGGTATTGGCTGCTATCGCCGACCACAGCGACACCCCGCTGAAGTTCGAAGCAGCGGTTGCTGGCGGCATCCCGGTTATCAAAGCACTGCGCGAAGGCGCTTCGGCCAACCGAATTGAGCGGGTCTATGGGATATTGAACGGCACCTGCAATTTCATCCTAACCAAGATGGAGGCGGAGGGCCGCGATTTTGCCGATGTGCTCGGCGAAGCCCAAGCGCTGGGCTTTGCCGAAGCTGACCCCAGCTTTGACGTCGACGGGATTGATGCATCGCACAAGCTCGCGATCCTGGCGGCGATGTGTTTTGGCACCAGGCTGAACTTTGCCGACATCGACATCACTGGCATCCGCGACGTCAGCGCCGCCGACATCGCCGAAGCCGCCGCACTGGGCTATCGCGTCCGCCTGATCGCACTGGCCGAACATGGAGCGGCCAGCCACGGTAAAGGGGGACTGTTCCAGCGGGTCCACCCCTGTCTGGTGCCGGTCGATCACCCGCTGGCCTATGTTCCTGGCGCACTTAATGCGGTAGTCGCAGAGGGTAATTTTGTCGGCCGCCTGTTTCTAGAAGGGGCGGGGGCCGGTGGCGGCCCAACCGCATCGGCGGTGGTTGCAGACATCATCGATGTGGCGCGCGACGAATATGGACCCGCCTTTGCCATGCCGGTTGACCAGCTTGAGACGGCACTGGTTGCGGATGCTGGCCGCAAAATCGGCAAATCCTATGTCCGGCTGATGGTCGCCGACCAAACCGGGGTGCTTGCCGAAATCGCCATTGCGATGCGCGATGCCGGGGTGTCGGTTGAGGGCTTCATTCAGCGCCCCAGTCATGATGGCACCGTTGCCTGCAACGGGGGAAGCAAGACAACAAGCACCGCCCTCATCGCGCTTGTCACCCATGCCGGCGAAGCACAGCGCGTGACCGACGCGATCGCCCTGCTCCAGGGGTCACCGCACTTGATTGGCGAACCGATGGTGATGCCGATCCTCGACCTGTAATCCGTTTAACCCCATCTCCCTTCAGGGGGGAAAGTTGGCCATTACCCCGCTAGCGATTGGCTCCGCTAAACCGTTCGGCTATGGGCCTTTCTCCTACTGACCTAAAAGGAGAATGCCCAGTGAAGCCTGATACAAGCCAGAATCTCGACCGTGTGCTGGTGCTGGAAATGGTGCGGGTCACCGAAGCAGCGGCGATTGCGGCATCCCTCCTCATCGGGCGAGGCGATGAAAAGGCAGCGGACGCGGCGGCGGTGGAGGCGATGCGCGCCGCACTGAACGAGCTGTATATAGATGGCACGGTGGTGATTGGCGAAGGAGAACGCGACGAAGCGCCGATGCTCTATATCGGCGAAAAGGTCGGCTGCGCGCCGGGCAAGGGGCCAAAGATCGACATCGCGCTCGATCCGCTGGAAGGGACCACGATCACCGCCAAGGCCGGGCCAAATGCGCTCGCGGTGTTGGCGATTGCCGAACAGGGTGGGCTGCTCAACGCACCAGACGTCTATATGGACAAGCTGGCGGTCGGCCCCGGATACCCAGCCGGCATCATCGACCTCAACAAAAGCGTGACCGAAAATGTCGCAGCGGTTGCGGCGGCAAAGGGTGTTGCGCCCAATGAAATCATCGTCTGTGTCCTAGACCGGCCGCGCCATGAAAAACTGATCGCCGAGCTGCGCGCCATTGGCTGCGGCATCATGTTGATCCCCGACGGCGATGTAGCGGGCGTCATCGCCACTAGCGACCCCGACACCACGGTCGATATGTATATGGGCACCGGCGGTGCGCCCGAAGGAGTGCTGGCAGCAGCGGCGCTGCGCTGTATCGGCGGGCAATTCAAAGGGCGGCTGTTGTTCCGCAATGATGACGAGCGCGCCCGCGCTCGCAAATGGGGCATCACCGACCTCGGCAAAATCTATGACCTAGAGGAATTGGCCAAGGGGGATTGCATCTTTGCCGCGACCGGGGTGACCGATGGCTCGCTGCTCCAGGGGGTCAAGCGCAAACGCGGCGGCATCATCACCACCGAAAGCATCGTCATGCGCGCGAGCAGCGGCACCGTCCGCCGGGTGCGTAGTGAGACAAGGGTGAAGTAGCGCTAGGGCTTGCCCTAGGGGAAGCGGGTGAAGCATTAGGATGTAACGCTCGCGCTCACCTGCGAGCCTGTCGAAGGGTGGGGAAGGTGAGACAGAACGCATCGCGCAAGCCTGCGCACCGCCAATGCTGGCATTGGGGGAAGGCGCTAAAGCAGGAAAGGCCAGAGGTGGCTTTTGTGGACTAATGCGGGCAGGATGGGTGTATGAGCCGCCAGCTAATCAACGAATATCGCGCCGAACTGGACCGGCTGCAATCGGTATCGGGCAGTCGGCGCGAAGGCGTACTCAGCGAAGCGTTCAAGGATTTGCTCAAACGCTGGGGGCGGCGGCATTAACTTGTCTTCACCGCGCAGCATGAAATTGTGCGCGCCAATGGCCAGCGCATATACCCCGATGGCGCATTGCTCACGATGCGCCTCGCGCTTGGCTATTGGGAAGCCAAGGATGCCGACGATGATCTGAACCGGGAGATTGAGGACAAGTTCAGAAAAGGCTATTTCCGCGCAGCAAATTGATTTTTTTAGCAATCCGATATTCGGCGCTCCTTGGGCTTGGACGACGCGATGAGGCGCGCCGCGTTGCCGACTATGTCGAACGCCTCAATCCGAAAAATCCCTTAGCGATGGCGGAGGCCGGCGACGTCCTCTTTGCCTTTGGGGCGATCAATGCAACCGTGATCCGCGCCCAGACCCAAGCAGCAGGTGCTAGTGGTCCGATTCTGACATTCGCAACTTACATGTCCGACAGGGGATGCAAATGTCAGAATCGGACCACTAGCCCGCCCCTCACGCCCTTTTTATGCCGATTGCGCGACCATTCCCGGCACCGGCACCATGTCGCGCAACCCCTGCGGCATGACGCCCAGCACGGTGCTGCGGGCGGTGTGCCAAAAGGCAGAAAGCAACAGCAGCGCCGAACCAATCACCATCGCTGTCAACGCCACATTGAGTTCAACTACCCCAAATTGCTGGAACAACTGGGTCATCGCAAACAGCACATAGGCGAGGGCAGATACCAGCATCGCGCGCCGGTCAATCGCCAGCGCCACCAGTGCAAAGACCAGATAGAGCGTGATTACGCCAACTGCGGTGCCGACACCAATGGCGGCATTGTCGGTAACTCCAAGCAGCGTGAACAGCGGATGGGCAATCATCGGCGCGGCGAGTAGGTGGAGCCAAAAGGCCACATCGCTGCGCCGGGTCTGACGGATGCGGTCACTGCGATCCCAGTTCATCGCGAGCAGAAAGACGCCGACGCCGCCAACCAAAACCATCGGCAAGATGCTGTTGGGGTTGAAATTATCGGGGCCGATGGCTGCTACGGTCAACGCGATGACCGTGCCGACCAGCGCGGCTGTGCCCGCAGCGACCGTGATTGGCACCATAAACCGCCGCCAGTGCAGCCATGCCGCGCCAGCCGAAACGAGTGCCATGCCGCCGATCAGGACAGCGATAATGCGCTGATCAGGATTGGGGCCAAACCACGCCTCGCCATGTTCGACCAATACACCCGCCTGCGCGGCCAATACCCCGCCGACAAAGGCGAGCAGCAACAGGATAGATGGCAGTGCCATATGGCGAACGCGAGTGAAAAATTCAGCCAGTCCCCAAGCGACCGCAGCGACAAACACACCGGCCAGCGGGGTGTAAATATCCTGCCCGATCCAGGCGACAGCAAATATCAGGATCACCGCTGCGATCGACACGAAAATGTCGTTAAATCCGGTCAGCAGCCGGAAATGTTCTTCATCCACCGCTGTGGTCGAACGTGCAGATGCCGCATGGTGACGCAGCGCCTGTGCGGCATCGGCGCTGATCACGCCGGCTGCCACCGCTGCTGTCAAATCGGTTTCACTATACATAATCTCAACCCCTGATGGTGTGTTGATGGCCCTCCCCCCGGCCTTCGCCGGGGCAGGCTCTAGCGCAAGCACTAGCGGTGTTCTCGCCTTCCCCTAACGCAAGCGTTAGCGGTGTTTCCCAAAGCCTTGATCATGGCACATAGCACAGGTGTATTGCTATTGCAATACGGTAAAGCGCCACACGAAATGCCCCACCCCTAACCCCTCCCCTCAAGTGGAGGGGGATAAGAGCGCCGCGTCGGCCTGCGGCCCGCCAATGCTTGCATTGGGGGAAGGGCAAGGAAAGTGCGAAAGGCCAGATAAGAACCCCGCGCTAGCCTTTGGGCTAGGTGAAGCGAGACAAAACTCGCTAGCCCTGCAGCAGCCCCATAATCGCCATCGATTGCTCGCCGCCGGTTTGCGGCACGGTTTCGCCGGTGCGGTCGGTAATTTCGGCGATGCGGGCGGCGACCCCTTCGGGATTGCGCTCGTCCTCGCCCAGCTTGATGCCGTGGGTCATGGTGACGTTGGCGGCGTGGACGACGCCAGCCCCGGCCCCCAGGGTCATGTTGGTCGGCGCGTCTTCGCTGACCAGATAAAGCGAGGCCGGGACCACCAGATCAGGGGAAAACAGGGCAAAGGCAGCTTCGGGGAAAATATCCTCGGTCATCCTTGTGGCGGCGACTGGCGCGATATTGTTGACCCGAATGTTGTTCTTTGCGCCCTCGATCGCCAGCGTCTTGGTCAGGCCGACCAGACCCAGTTTGGCCGCGCCATAATTGGCCTGGCCGAAATTGCCATAGAGGCCGGTCGAGGAGGAGGTCATCAGGATGCGCCCGTAATTTTGTTCACGCATGATGTCCCACACCGCCTTTGTCGCAAAGGCCGAACCGATCAGATGAACCTTGATCACCAGTTCAAAATCGGCGGGTTCCATCTTGGCAAAGCTCTTGTCGCGCAGGATGCCGGCATTGTTGATCAGGATGTCGATGCGGCCCCAGGCTTGCTTGGCTTTGGCGACCATTTCGGCCATCTGGTCATATTCGGTGACACTGCCGCCGTTGGACATGGCGATGCCGCCCGCAGCGGTGATTTCCTCGACCACCTTGAGCGCAGCATCGCTGTGTCCGGTGCCGTCGCGGGCGCCGCCCAGATCATTGACCACCACCTTAGCCCCGCGCCGGGCCAGTTCGAGCGCATAGGCGCGGCCAATGCCGCCGCCTGCTCCGGTGACGATGGCAACGCGATCGGTAAAATCAATGGTCATATCATGCTCCCATGGGCTGCACCGGAGTGTGTTCCCGGCAGGAATTGAACGATCCCATTAGGCGCACTGGCGTTGATGGCAAGACCATAGCGCGTTCTTGTTCGCTTCCCCCCGGCCTTCGCCGGGGCAGGCTCTAGCCCAAGGGCTAGCGCGCCTGTATCGACAGGCCCGGATGCAAGTGTCACAAAAATGCAATCTTAATGTCTTCAAAATGTAATATTATTGAAATAATAGCGTAACCATATTGTCACAGAATCTCACAGATCGGGAACTCCCATGGGTAAAAACTGGCTCCTTTCTTTGGCCGCGATGTCTGCATTTGTAGGGGTTCCGGCCCATGCGCAGGCCATTTCAGCGCAAGAGGCGGCGACCATGCGGGCGCAGATAGAGGCGCTGCGGGCCCAGATTGCGGCAATGGAGGCACGCCTCAATGCGGCGACCGGCCCAGCACCAGTGACGGTGCCACCCGCGCCGGTTGCGGCGCCTGCTCCAGCGCCCGGATCAACGGTTCCAGCGGTTGAAACGACGTGGCGCGGCGCGCCGGAGTTTCGTTCCGCTGATGGCTGGAGTTTCAAACCGCGTGGGCGGATTCAGCTGGATGCCGGAACGGTGAATGCCCCTGATGCCGTCAGGAACGCCAACCTTGGCTTCAGTAGCGAATTCCGCCGGGTCTATGTCGGCATGGACGGGACGATACCCGGTGGCTTTGGCTATCGGGTTGAGGCCGATCTTGCCGACAATTCGGTGCAACTGACCGATGCCTATCTTACACTCGCACGTGGCAATGCGACGGTGACACTGGGGCAACACAAGCCGTTCCAGTCACTGGAGGATATGACCAGCGATCTGTTCACCAGCTTCACCGAACGTGCGGCTTTCAACAGCGCATTTGGTTTTGAACGGCGGGTCGGGCTTTCGGCAACCTATGCGCATGGCCCACTCATTGTGCAGGCCGGGCTGTTCACAGATGACGTGAGCGCGCTTGCCAACGCCCAGAATAACAGCTGGAGCGCCGATGGCCGATTGGTGTTCGCACCGAAGGTGGGAACGACCCAGCTCCACTTTGGCGTTTCCGCCCACAGCCGCACTTTCAACGATGCGTCGACCTTTGCGCGCTATCGTGCACGGCCCTTCATCCACTCCACCGACATCCGCTTGGTGGATACGGGCGCGATCATCGCGACGGGAGAAACGGGCTGGGGCGTCGAGGCTGCTGTGGTTCGCGGCCGTTTCCATGGTGTCGGTGAAGCGTCATGGATGCGGGCACGGCGGCCGGGTCTTGCCGACCCGACCTTTTTTGGCGGCTATGCCGAGCTTGGCGTATTTTTGACCAACGATCGCCGCAACTGGCGCAAGGGCGTGTTCGACCGCGTCCGTCCTGCGCATAATATTGCCAGTGGCGGCATCGGGGCGATCGAGTTGAACCTGCGCTATGACATCCTCGACCTGAACGATGGGTCGGCCGGGATCATTGGCGGCCAGCAGAGGATATATGGTGCTTCGCTGACGTGGATCCCGACCGAATATGTCCGGTTTATCGTCAATTACGGACATGTGGCGGTACGGGATGCGCGCATCGCCGCAGGGACCGACCGCGACTATAGCCTCGACGCTTTGGGGGCCCGGATGCAGATCGATTTCTGATCGCGACGGGGATCAATCCATGTCGAGCGCATAGCCCGCCGAGCGCACGGTGCGGATCACGTCGGGCAGCTCATCGATATTGATCGCCTTGCGCAGTCGGCGGATATGGACATCGACGGTGCGCAGCTCGTTGTCGCTATCATGGCCCCAGACGCTGTCGAGCAGCCGTTCCCGTGAAAACACCCGGCCAGGATGTTCAAGGAAGTGACGCAGTAGGCGAAACTCGGTCGGAGCCAGCGCAATCGCCTTGCCAGCGCGCCGTACCTTGTGCGCGCCGGTGTCCAGCGCAATGTCGCCAAATGTCAGTACCTCGCCAGCTAGTGCCGGGCGGATCCGCCGCAACACGGCCGCAGCGCGAGCAACCAGCTCACGCGGGGAAAAGGGTTTGGTGACATAGTCATCTGCGCCGGTCATCAGGCCACGCACCCGGTCCTCCTCCTCCCCACGTGCGGTCATCATGATGATCGGGACATTGGCGGTGGCCGTCATTCGCCGCAGTTGGCGGCAAATCTCTATGCCAGAAACCCCTTCAATCATCCAGTCGAGCAGGATGATGTCGGGCAGCCGTTCGTTGACGAGCAGCAACGCCTCATCGCCATTACCGGTATGGCGAATGGAATAGCCCTCACGGCTGAAATGCCAGCGCACCAACTCTGACAGTGCCACATCATCTTCGACGAGGAGCAGGTCGGGCTTTTCCATGACGATCAACCCTGATCGATGATGCTGGCAACATCGGCACCCTTTTCACGCTCCGCCATTTGCTGTCCGGTTGCGGCATAATAGACCATCTTTGCGACATTGGTTGCATGGTCGCCCGCCCGTTCCAGATTCTTGGCGATGAACAACAGATGCGCAGATTCGCTGATGCTGCGCGGATTCTCCATCATATAAGTGATCAAGGTCCGAAACACGCTGTTGTAGAAATCATCCACCCGCTTGTCGCGTGCGCAGACTTCTTCTGCCAATTGGGGGTCGCGACCGGCATAAGCGGAGAGGACGTCGCGGAGCATTTCACAGACCATTTGCGACATCGACATCAACAGCGGGATGGCGTTGATTGCGCGGTCATTGGCCAGCACCGGCACTCGCCTTGCGATGCTCTTGGCATAGTCGCCAACCCGTTCGAGCACCGCTGCGATTTTGAGCCCCGCAATCATGGAGCGCAGGTCGTCGGCCATCGGCGCCCGCAGCGCGATGGTGGTCGCCACCAGCTTTTCAATTTCGGCCTCCAGCTCATCAATCCGCCGGTCGTCGGCGACGATGCGCGCGGCCGCGACTGTATCGCGTGCTTCGAGTGCCTGCATCGCCTGTTCAATGGCTATGGCAGCGCGGCTGCCCATTTCAGAAACAAGCCCGCGCAACCGGTTGAGGTCGTCGTCAAAAGCCTTGACTGTATGGTCTTTCATAATTGGATCCTTTTACTTACCTTCCCCTAGCGCAAGCGCTAGCGGGTGCTTACCTTCCCTTTATGGCTTTTCCCGTCGGCAAGCCGACGCAGCCGACGCTTGCGAGCGCCTTATCCATAGCGGCCAGTGATATAATCCTTTGTTCGCACTTCTTTGGGGTTAGTGAAAATATCGCTTGTCGCGCCATATTCGACGATCTCGCCCAAATGGAAAAAGGCGGTGCGTTGTGACACGCGCGCGGCCTGTTGCATGTTATGGGTGACGATGACGATGGCATAACGCGCACGCAGTTCGTGGATCAACTCCTCGATCCTAGCAGTGGCAATCGGGTCGAGCGCAGAACATGGCTCGTCCATCAGGATCACTTCCGGGCCGACCGCAATCGCGCGGGCGATGCACAGCCGCTGTTGTTGACCGCCGGACAGCGCGGTGCCGCTGTCGCTCAGCCGGTCCTTGACCTCGTTCCACAGCCCCGCCCGCGTCAGGGCCTTTTCCACCACCGCGTCAAGCGCAGCTTTGCCGGTCGCAAGGCCATGGATGCGCGGGCCATAGGCAACATTGTCATAAATCGACTTTGGAAACGGATTGGGCTTTTGAAATACCATGCCGACCTTGGCGCGTAGCTGCACCGGGTCCATGCCGGGGGCATAGATATCCTCGCCATCGAGCTGGATTTTACCGGTAAAGCGCGCGCCAGCTATGGTGTCATTCATGCGGTTGAAGGCTCGCAGTAATGTGGATTTTCCGCAGCCCGATGGGCCGATGAAGGCGGTGACGTCATTGTCATAAATGTCGATCGACACGCCGCAGATGGCCTGTTTCTCGCCATAGAAAATATCGACGTTTTCAGCCGTCATTTTCGGCACTATGGGGGTTTGTGTCACTTGGGTCACCAGCGTTGTTCAAATCGGTTGCGGAAATAGATGGCTAGCGCGTTCATCGACAATAGCACCACCAGCAAGACAATGATCGCTGCCGAAGTGTTTTCGACAAAGCCATGGTCAACTTCGTCCGACCACAGGAAAATCTGCATCGGCAATACGGTGGCACGGTCGCACATGCCATCGGGGGCATCGCCGGCAAATACTCGCATCCCGATCAGCAGCAACGGCGCGGTTTCGCCCAGTGCGCGGGCCATGCCGATGATGGTGCCGGTCAATATGCCAGGCAGAGCGAGCGGCAGGACATGGTGAAATACGACCTGCACCCGTGATGCCCCGATACCCAGAGCAGCATCGCGGATCGACGGCGGCACCGCCTTTATCGCATTGCGCCCGGCGATGACGATGACCGGCATGGTCATCAAGGCCAAGGTCATGCCGCCGACCAGCGGGCTGCCGTTACACACCCCCAGAACATTGATGAATAGCGCCAGCGCCAACAGGCCAAAGATGATCGAGGGCACCGCCGCGAGATTATTGATCGACACTTCGATGATCTCGGTCAGTCGGTTCTTTGGGGCAAACTCCTCAAGATAGATGGCGGTCAACAGGCCAACTGGAAAGGCCAGCGCAATCGTCACCAGCATCGTCAGCAACGTGCCTTTGAGCGCGCCCCAGATCCCTGCGACCGTGGGGTCGGTCGCATCGGCGCTGGTGAGGAAAGTCGTATCAAGCCCGCTCGATAATTGCCCTGCTTGTTCGAGCCGCGCTACTGCCGCCTCGGCGGCCGGAGTGCCATCAGCCTTGGCCGCAATATCAATGGCCGACGACGCGGGCAAGACCAGCACGACCTTGCGTTGCAGCATCGACAGATCATCAAGGATGGCGTCGCGTGCCGACTGTTCGGCTGCGCGGCCCAGCCATTGGTCGGCCTGTGGGCCAAATGCGTTGGTCGCAGCCAGCGCCAGCAAGGCGGGCAATCCTTGCTGGTTCAGCGCGCTTTGGGCTTCATCGCGGGTCATCTGCGCCAGATCGACCGACAGGCCACTGCCGCGAAAATCGACCGGAACCGCGATGCGGGTCTGACTGAACCCGCTGAGGCCAGCAGCAGCCATGGTCACCAGCAGGAACAGCAGGAAACCCACCGACAAAGCCACTGCGCCAAGGCCGAGCAGTTTGAATCGCCGTTCCGCGCCATGGCGCTTGCGCAATCGGGTCTGCATCGCTGCGTCAGACCACAGCTCCCCAGTCGTGACAGGCGCGCCGCTATTCATAGCTTTCCCGATAGCGTTTGACGATGCGCAAGGCGACGATGTTGAGGATCAGGGTGACGATGAACAACACTAGCCCGAGCGCGAATGCAGCCAGCGTCTTGGCGCTTTCAAACTCCTGATCGCCGGTCATCAGCTTGACGATCTGGACGGTCACAGTGGTGACGCTGGCAAACACATTGCCGGTCAGATTGGCCGATTGGCCCGCCGCCATGACGACAATCATGGTTTCGCCAATGGCGCGGCTGACCGCCAGCAATATCCCTCCCATGACGCCGGGCAGGGCCGCAGGAATCAGCACCTGCTTGATCGTTTCCGAAGGGGTCGCGCCCAACGCCAGGCTGCCGTCGCGCATCGCACGCGGAACCGCAGCGATGCTGTCGTCGGCCATCGAGGAGATGAGCGGGATGATCATGATCCCCATCACCACCCCGGCGGCCAGCGCGCTGTCCGAACTGGCACCGCCGATGCCGGTGGATTCAGCCAGATTGCGGATGAACGGGCCAACGGTCAGTGCGGCGAAATAACCATAGACCACGGTTGGCACCCCGGCGAGGATTTCGATGGCTGGCTTGAGCCACTGACGCACCCGATTATGGGCATATTGGGTGAGGTAAATGGCTGTCATCAACCCCAATGGAACCGCGACGATCATGGCGATGATAGCGCCGATCAATATGGTCCCCCAGAACAGCGGGATGGCACCGAAAGTCTCAGGGTCTTGCTGTCCCGATACCGGCGCCCAATTGGTCCCGGTCAGAAAATCGAAAATCGGGACTTTGCTGAAAAATCGGATCGATTCAAACAACAGGCTGAACACAATCCCGAAAGTTGTCAAAATGGCCACCAGTGATGCCGCGATCAATGCCCACATAACAATGCGTTCGACCCGGGTTCGAGCCCGAAAATCAGGGCGCAGCCGGGTAAAGGCATAGGCCCCGCAAGCAAAAGCCAGTAATAGTGAAACCACCACGCCAATCGTCGAATAGTGCGCCATCGCGGCGCGATACGGCTCGACCAAAGCCGATGAATGACTGTTGAAACCCTGGCTAATCGCGCCGCTGGCGAGGCCGCGTGCTTCGCCCAATATCGCGCTGCGCAGGAATGGATCGACAGGCAAGGTTGCGGCGGCAGGGTCGGCCAATACCGACTGGGTCACCAAGGCAGGAGAAATCGCACTCCATAGTGCCAGCATCGCCAGCGCTGGCAGCGCGGTCCACAGCGCCACATACCAGCCGTGATATTGCGGGCGGGAGTGGGCGCGGGTGGGTTGACCGATGTTCGCTTGAGCGGCTTTGGCGCGACCGGTCAGCCAAGCAACCAGCGCCAAGCCCAACACCATCAAGGTAATCGCCCCACCCGACATCATTGTTCCTAAAAATAAACGGTTGGGGAGGCGGTAGTTTTACCCCACGAACCATATTCCCTAGCGCAGTTGGTCGGCAGTCAGCAACGGCAGATTACGAACCGCGCTCAGTGATGCTGCATACAAGTCGGCACCCAATGGGATCAAGCCGCGCCTAGCCAGCGGACCACCAGCGCCAGCCGAGTCCACGAACATTTGCAGATAGGCTTGCAGGCCAGGGATGACCCCGATGTGCGATTTCTTGACATAGATGAACAGCGGGCGCGATCCGGGATAGCTGCCATCCGCGATGGTCGCCGCTGTTGCCTCGACCCCGTTGATCGGCACGTCGCGGATCTGGGCGCGGTTGGCATCGAGATAGGAATAGCCAAAGATGCCCAGACTGTTGGGGTTGCGGACCAGTTTCTGGATGATCAGATTGTCGTTTTCGCCCTGTTCCACATATTCTGGTGCGCTGCGCAACCTGTGGCACAATTCCTCGTAGCGGTCCTTGTTGCTATCCTTGAGCGCCTTCATTTCGGGGTTGGCTTCACAGCCCTTGCCCAGAATCAGTTCCTTGAACGCATCATAAGTGCCTGATGTTGATGGCGGGCCATAGACCGAAATCGCCACCGCCGGCAGCGACGGATTGACATCCCGCCAGGTGCGGGCGGTATTGGGCTGGCCATAGGGGGTGGCAGCCAGCGCCCGGTAAATGTCTTGCTGGGTCAAGGCAAAGCGCGGCCCATTGACCGAATTGCCCACGGCTAGGCCGTCGATACCGATCTGGATTTCGACAATGTCGGTCACCCCGTTGGCGCGGCAGGTTGCAAACTCGCTCGCCTTCATCCGGCGCGATGCGTTGGCGATGTCGGGGGTGGCAGCACCAACCCCGGCGCAGAAACGTTCGATGCCGCCGCCGGTGCCGATCGATTCGATGCGCGGCGTCTTCATCCCGGCATTGGCTGACCCAAATTGCTCAGCGGCAATATTGGCAAAGGGGTATACGGTCGAGGAGCCAACGGCGGAAATATAGTCACGCGAAGCCGACGATGTTCCGGCCTGATCGCCGCAAGCGCTGAGCGCCAATAGCGGGATGAGAGCCAGCGCGGCTTTCTTTATCGGTGATGCAAAAATCATGGCCACATCCTTGGGTTTGGGGCAAATTGAAGGGCGGGAACTATGGCCGCACCGCACGATTATGCACAGCGTGGATTCGGCCTTTCACTGCATTTATGACTATCTTGTGACAGTTTGATGACGCTGATCGCACTCTGCTGATTGCGGCGCTATTTGCCTTTCGCTGGCGACCCACGGAGCGCAATCGCCAATAGGGGCAGGCGAACCCGCACCGTCGTGCCCACGCCAAGCTCGCTGTCAATTTCCATCCGGCCATGATGGCGCTGGACGATATGCTTGGCGATGGCGAGGCCCAGTCCGGTGCCACCTTGGGCCCGGCTGCGCGCACTATCGACCCGGTAAAATCGTTCGGTCAGGCGCGGCAGATGTTCCTTTGCGATACCCTCTCCGCGATCAACAATCGACAATTCGGCCATATCATTGTCGGTTATGGCAATGGTGACGGTGACTGGATAGCGGTCTCCGCCATAATTTAGCGCGTTGGAAATCAGATTGTGAAGCATCTGCGACAATTGCGCCTGGTCGCCCGGCACCAATGGGGCCTGAACGCTGTTGAGAATTACCTGCCTTTCCGGTTGGCTGTCACCAGCGACCAGTTCGGCAATGACGCTCTGGCACAGTGCCGACAGGTCCACCGGGTCGGTTGGCGGGCTGCCCTTGCTTGCTTCGATCCGCGATATGGAGAGCAAATCCTCCACCAGTTGCAGCATCCGGCGCGCCTCAATTTCGGCGCTGGTCAAAAAGCGTTGGCGCAAGACCGCATCGGCTCCCGCATCAGGTTCGAGCAGGGTCTCCAATGTGCCGATGATGACCGCCAGTGGGGTGCGCAATTCATGGCTGGCATTGGCGACAAAGTCGGCGCGCATCCGCTCAACCGCATCATGCGCGGTCTGATCCTCGAGCGTCACTAGCAACGCCCCGCTGGCCAGCGGCATAACCCGCATCTGCCAGCGCTGCCCAGGCCGGCCGATGCCGACCAGATCGACAGCGTTGCTTTGCGCGGGGTTGTTCTGGTGTGTCAGTAAATCGCCAGCGGCCGGATGGCGGACCGCCAGCCGCACATCCACGCTGACGATGAAGTCGCCCAACAACGCCTTTGCTGCAATGTTGGCAGCGGCAATCTGTCCATCGCTAACGATCAACAAGGGAAAAGGCAGGGCATCGACCAGATCGGAAAAGCCCGGGTGGTGGTGCAAAGCAGATGGTCGTAGCTGCGGACTTGGCGTGTGGGGTGTTTGCGGGTGTTCACTGCGTTCCGCGCCCATCGGCCCAGCCACAACCGCAAGCACCGCAGCAACTGCCGCCGCTGTCATCACGAATATCCCTACGGGTGGGGCACCCAATGCCCAGCTCAGCAGTGCCCCACTGACAATTACGCTGGCTGCAACGATGATTGGGGCGCGATCGAACTTCATTAACGCGCGATTGGCGGGCAAATGCTGCCCCTGTCAATCCTCATGCTAAAATGCCGGACACAAGCGGCAGTCTCGCACAAGCACAATCAAGATGGTTAGCATGGTTGCCAAAAGCCCTAGAATTGACGATTCGCTTGTTGCTGGATTGCCCGTTAAAGTGGGCGCTGACGTTTGCGGGCGTGAAAGATGACTTTGGGGAATTGTGATGATTGACGATAGCCAGCGCGATGGGGTGCCACCTGGGGGTGAGCAGGGCGAAACCGCCGCAACGCCGCGCCGAGATGCCGGGGCTGCCGGTCATTCCGCTGCGCGCCGCACGGTGCTGATGGTTGGTGCCGCCGGTGTCGCTGCTGCGGTGACTATCCGTCCGGCCTTTGCCCAGACTGCTGCGTCAGTATTCAATTGCGAGATTCCGGTGCCCGACCCGGCCAACAGCGGGCGGTATATTGCGCTCAACGGGACATTGGTTCCCGCTGGCACGCGGGGCGCTTTTCCCGGTGCAGCGCGGGCGTTCAAGGGTGAAGAAGTGCGTCAGGCGCTGCAAGGCCGCTCGCTCCCCGGCACCAGCTATGAACAGGGTCAGGCCTATCTCAACTACATCCGCCGCCTGCGTGCGGGCCAGAGCGGCTTTACCTGTTACGCATCGATCCAGATGCCGCGTTGAGCTGTGAGCGTGGTTTGACCTGACATGGCCACGCCGCCCATGCCGCCGACGACATGGGTTGCCGCTGCGCCGGATCGTCTGGCCTCACAGCAGCTCGATGTGCTGAGCGCAGTATTTGACCGGGCATCGGGCCAGACTCATTTGCTGGCGGAGCCGCTGCCGCAGATATTGGCGGTTTTGAACAACGCACCGGGCACCAGCTTGGACGTTGCCAATCGTCTGTCAATATCCTTTGACATCGAAGAGAGCGACAGCCTCGCACAACGCATAAGCGAATGCCTCGACGAGCTGGCGGCTCTCGGCCTGGTGGTTAAGGCATGACCCATAGCGCCAGCTTTCGGGTCGGCCCGGTCGGGTTTCGTATTGTCTCTGACTGGCGAGAGCCGGTGCGTCAGTTGCAGCAACTCTATGGTGCCTATCCCGCCCCGATTGCGGGCGTCGCCACCGCCACAGCCCGGATCGAAGCAGCGCGACCGTGGCGGCGCTGGTTGCGTCCGGCGGTGCATATTCGCGGCGATTACATCATCCCCGATGCCCTGCCCCTCCCGCTCTCGCAAGGGTTGCTCTCCGCAGAGATGGCGATGAACCTGCAAGTGGCGCTAGGCTGGCGGCAACATATGTTGCTCCACGCCAGCGCGGTCGAGCAGGGCGGGCGGGCGATAATCATGGTCGGGGCATCGGGTTCGGGTAAATCAACCTTGGCCGCGATGCTCGGCGAGGGTGACTGGCGATTGCTGGGTGACGAGTTTGCGATGCTGGGGCTGGACGACGGTCTGCTCGCTCCATTTCCTCGGCTAGTCAGCCTGAAAAATGAGTCGATTGCCGAAATGGCGGCGCGGGTCAGCGTCGACCGGCTGGGACCACTGATTATCGGCACGCCAAAGGGGAGCATCCGCCATCTGGTCCCCCGCGCTGATGCGATTGCCCGGATGGATGAACCGGCGCGGCCGGTCCTTTTGTTGTTTCCCGGTTTTGGCGAGCAAGCCGGGTTGCGGGCGGTTGCCCCTAGCGAAGCGTTTATGCGCCTGACCGACAGTTCGACCAACTATGTGGCACTCGGCGAACCGGCCTTTGTGGCCCTCACCCGGCTGGTGCGCGATGTGCCAGCGGTCGCCATCGGCTATGCAAGCGGGGCTCAAGGGGTCGCTGCGGTCGAGGCGTTGTGGGCGGAGGTGGGCGGATGAAGGCTATGGCGCATCTCGTCGCGGCGCTGCGCGATCCGGCATCGGTGGCGGGGCTGTCTGGCCCGCAATGGAGCGCGCTGATGAGCGTTGCCCGAGGCGAAGTGTTGCTCGGAACACTGGCGCATCGTGTCGCCGACCAGCCGCTACCCGGCAGCGTGGCGGCAGAGTTGCGGGCCGCGCTCGCCAGCGCCAATCAGGCTCAGATCCACGCACTGTGGGAAGCGGAAATGTGCCACCGTGCGCTGTCACCGCTCGGCATCACCCCGGTGCTGCTCAAGGGCACAGCCTATGCTGCTGCCGGATTGCCCAATGCGGCGGGGCGGCAGATTGGCGACCTCGACATATTGGTGCCCCGCGACCGGCTGGATGAGGCAGAGGCGGCGTTGATTAGCGCGGGCTGGGAATGGGTCAAGGATGATCCCTATGACCAGGCCTATTACCGCGAGCATATGCACGAGCTGCCACCGCTGATCCACAAGACACGCGACCGGATGATCGACGTTCACCACACCATCCTGCCGCTGACCGCAAAGCCGCGTCCGGATGTGGCGGCGATGCTAGCTGATGCGGTGGCGTTGTTGGGGGATGCTTATCCCCCCTCCCGCCTGCGGGAGGGGTCGGGGGTGGGCCTGAACGGCGAAAGAACGAGGCTCGTCTTTGGCTCATTCCCACCCCTAACCCCTCCCGCAGGCGGGAGGGGGACTTTGCAAATCCTCTGCCCCACCGACATGGTCTGCCATGCTGCCGCGCATTTATTTGCCGATGGGGATATGGCTGGCGGCCTTCGGAACCTGTGGGACATCCACAGTCTGCTGTCAGAGTTTTCCGGTGGCAAGGACGACGATGGATTTTGGCAAGACTTACAGAGCCGCGCTCAGCAGCATCAGCTATGGCCAGCGGTGCACCGCGCCATCCGGCTGTCCCACAGCCTGTTTGCAACCAACATTCCCAGTGCCATGGCCGGGCGCGTGCGCCACGACAAATATTACCGCATCCGTATGTTGGCGCGCGATGACTGGGGCCGCGAAAGCCACCGGCTTATCCGCCTTATCTTCTATATCCGCTCGCACCTGATCCGGATGCCATTGCCGATGTTGCTGCGCCATCTGTGGACAAAATGGCGGCGTTGACAATCGAGCGTATGTTCTTAATATGTTCCGAACGCAACGAATCGAGGAGGATTTTATGATTGGTTATGTGACTTTGGGCACCAATGATCTGCCGCGTGCTGCGGTGTTTTATGATGCCATCGCGGCGGAACTGGACACGCCCCGGATGATGGAATTTGACGGCTTCATCGCATGGGGAAAGCCCGGCGGTGCGGCGGGAATCGGCCTTACCAAGCCGTTCGACGGCAATGCACCGAGCGTAGGCAATGGTGTGATGGTGGGGCTGGCGGCCAAGGACAAGGATCAGGTCCATCGCCTTTATGACATCGCGCTTGCCAATGGCGGCAGCGACGAAGGGCCGCCGGGGCCGCGCGGTGATGGGGGGTTTTATGCGGGCTATTTCCGTGATCCCGATGGCAACAAACTCAACGCCTTTATCATGGAGTAAATCCGGTTTGGTGACCTAGAGCCTGATCCACATTAGTGGAATCAAAAAGTGGCTCTAGTCTGTTTGTTTACCGCCTTTTCCAAGCCGCCGGATGTTTCCATCCGGCTTGAAAAGGCTCTAGGCGTCGCTTGGTCTGGAATCGGCAAGCAATTGGTGGCAAAGCGCGGGGCATGACTAAAGCCACACCGCCCCGTCCGCATTCTCGTCCTCTGGCCCGACCATTGGCCGCGATCATCCTTGCTGCTGGGCAGGGCGCCCGGATGCAGTCATCGCTGCACAAGGTGCTGCACCCGCTGGCGGGCAAGCCGATGCTCGACCATTTGCTCGATGCGGTAGCGGCGCTGGGCGCGACGCGCACCGTGGTGGTGGTCGGCGCGGACGGCGAACAGGTCAAGGCGGCGGTCGCGGGCCGCGATGTCAGCGTCGCCCGGCAGCGCGAACAGCTTGGCACCGGCCATGCGGTGTTGATGGCAAAGGATGCGCTGGCGGGGTTCGCGGGCGATGTCCTGATCCTCTATGGCGATGTGCCGCTGGTCAGCGCCGCGACCATGACCCGGATGATCGAGCGGCTGAACTTTGGCATTGAACCGCGTGCCGTCGTGCTGGGCTTTCGCCCCGATGATGCCGGAGCCTATGGCCGGATCATCGTCAAGGCCGACGGCACCATCACCAAGATGGTCGAGTATAAGGACGCCTCGCCAGCCGAACGCGCCGTCACCCTGTGCAATTCGGGACTGATGGCGGTCAGGTCATCCGACCTGTTCGTGCTGCTCGACAGCATCGGCAACGACAATGCGGCGGGCGAATATTACCTCCCCGATATTGTCATGCTGCCCGGCCATGCCAGCGCGGTGATCGAGGTTGAGGAGGCGAGCGAAGTCGCCGGGGTCAACAGCCGCGCCGAACTAGCCGCATTGGAAGGCGTGTGGCAACAGCGCCGCCGCGCCGCCGCGATGGCTGCTGGCGTCACCTTGATCGCGCCGGAAACCGTGTGGTTCAGCCACGACACGGTTATCGCCCGCGATGTCACCATCGAACCCAATGTCTGGTTTGGCCCCGGCGTTAGTGTCGCCGACGGCGCAACGATCCGTGCGTTCAGCCATATTGAGGGGGCGACAATTGGCGAGGGCGCGCAGGTCGGCCCCTATGCGCGGCTGCGCCCCGGCGCGGTGCTCGGCGAGAAATCAAAGGTCGGTAATTTCGTCGAGGTCAAGCAATCGACATTGGGCAAGGGCGCCAAGGCCAATCACCTAAGCTACATTGGCGACGCCACCGTCGGCGCGGGGGCAAACATTGGCGCAGGGACAATCACCTGCAATTATGACGGCTATTTCAAATACCAAACGGTGATTGGCGAAGGCGCGTTCATCGGCAGCAATACCGCCCTCGTCGCGCCGGTGACGATTGGCGCGGGCGCGATTGTGGGGGCAGGGGCGACCGTCACAGCAGATGTGGCGGCGGACGCGCTCGCGCTTGCCCGCGCTCCGCAACAGGCAAAGCCGGGCTGGGCCAAACGGTTCCGCGAGGCGATGACGGCTAAGAAGGCGGTGGCGAAGGCCGGGAAGTAAATCTTCGTCATGCTGAACTTGTTTCAGCATCCACGGCCTGACTGGCCAAAGACCACCATGTTAGGAGCGATGCTCGACCATGGACCCTGAAACGAGTTCAGGGTGACGAGGTGTTCGGGCTGAATCTATGCTTTTCTCAGATGCTGTTGACGGCTTCAGGCACTCTGTTCATCGGCGACAATTTCGATCACAACATCCTGACGAGAAACCGCTCGACCGCTCGTATCCACCAAACTAACGATCAATGCATCCCCCGTCTTCCTGTCACTCAACCGAAACAGCGTTGGATTCTGGCTCAAATGTTGATCGCCCCATTGCATCAATGCGATCAGCGAAATACCGAGGTCTTGGCCGCTTGTGGTCAGGCGGTATTCGAGGCGAACACGGGTCTTCCCTTCGCGATAAGGTCGCCGTTCTAGCACACCACGCCGAACGAGCATATCGAGACGGCTGCTCAAAACACCGCGCGGGATCTGCAAATCCTGACGTAAATCGGCGAAACGCGACACACCATAAAAGGCCTCACGTACAATCAACATCGTCCAGCGGTCGCCGAATAGGGCGCACGCCAGCGCCATGCCGCAGCGATCTTGAGTGATGGGTGCTTGCCGCACATGAGCGGGAATCGGTTCTTTGTTCTCATTTGACATGGGGATTCAAATAGTGCACCTGATGCTGAGTTCAAAATAAGGATTCAGATATGCCTTTCATTAGCTTGCTACTCATCCTCAAAATCGGTGTGACGGCCCTATTGACCGCGATGCCCTTCCTACTTTTGCCAGAGGCAAAACTTGCCAAAATGACCGGTGTTGAAAATGGCGGTGCGTTCTTTCGGCTCTATGGGGTTGCAATCCTAGCCCTGCTGGTGGGTTATTCCGGTGGGTTTGCGATCATCGCGGACGAGCGCTTTCCTTGGGGTATTGCCGCCATGGGCATTGTTTCCAACGGCGGTGCGGCGGCGGTGTTGTTTCTAACCGGTGGCTGGCGGCGCGCAAAGACGATCAGCGCTTTTGTCGCATTAATCGCACTCGGGCTGATAATGGCTTGCGCAAACAGCAATTGGGCGATGACACCGCTATGGTGATTCCAACTACACAGTTGTGCATGGCAGCAAGTCGCAGATTGATGCAATTGCTCATACACTCGGCACCTTGACCGGCTCACGCGCCAGCTTGCGGAACACCGCGATCAGCGCGAAAAGGCGGCTGTGCCAAACGGTTCCGCGAGGCGATGGCGGTGCGCAAGGCGGGGAAGTATGTGAATGGCACTCAAGCCCACCTCGCGGAGGAGAGCGACAAGTCCCTTCCCCTGAAGTGGAGGGGCTTGAATAGACGCATCCGTATCGCCTTTTGTCTCGACCAAATAGACACACCTTGACATGATATCATGATATGATATCATGATATCATCATGGCCCGTATCCTTGCCGACATTCCCGATGAAGACATCAAATGGCTTGACCAGCTTGCGGCTGAGCAGGGCAAGTCGCGTGCGGCTGTGTTGCGGGAGGCGGTTTCTGCCTACCGGCCGCAGACGCCGAAAGATTGGTTAGAAGCTGGTTTTGGCCTCTGGGCGCGGCACGGCATTTCTATTGATCCACATGACTATGACCGGCAACGGCGGGCGGAATGGACGCGGCCATGGGATGACGATTATGAGGAAGTCCGAGCTGAATCGCCGGAATATTTCTCGAAAGAAGATGACAAAGAGCGGGCGCATTATCTCGCTCTGACGAAAAAGGCCGCAACCAAGCGCACCAAGAATGCCGCATGAGCGGTTATAGCCTCGACGCCAATATCTTGATTGACGCGTTGCTGGGTTACAATCCAGCGCATCGCGAAATGACGCGAATTGCGCACAGCGGGGCACGCATGTGGATCAGCCGAATGGCTTGGATCGAAGTGCTTTCGAAGGGTAATGATGCGATAGTTCGGGATGCACTTCAATTTCTCGGTCGTTTCGGTCTCGACGAAATTGACGATGAGATCGGCGCGCGGGCGGCATCGCTGCGCCGTGAACGACCAAGGCTAAAATCTCCCGATGCCATCATATTGGCAACTGCCCAGACCAGGGGCCGTGTGCTGGTAACTCGAAATATCAGGGATTTTCCCGCAGAAATGCCGGGCATTCGGGTTCCCTATATCCTCTAGACGAAAGCATATCCCATGTGCGGAATTATCGGAATTGTTGGCAAAGCCCCCGTTGCAGACCGTCTGGTCGATGGCCTCAAGCGGATGGAATACCGCGGTTATGATAGCGCGGGCGTGTGCACCGTTGATGGCGGCCAGCTGATCCGCAGGCGGGCAGAGGGCAAGCTCGCCAATCTGGTCAAGGAACTGGCGGGCAACCCCGCGCCGGGCAATATCGGTATCGCCCACACCCGCTGGGCGACGCATGGCGCGCCGACCACCAGCAATGCGCACCCCCATGCCACCGGCGAAGTCGCTCTCGTTCACAACGGCATCATCGAGAATTTCAAACCGCTGCGCGATGCGCTGATTGCACGTGGCCGCAGGTTCGAGAGCGAGACCGATACCGAGGTTGTCGCCCATTTGCTCAGTGAACAGGTCGAGGCCGGCCTGTCTCCGATCGATGCGGTCAAGGCGGTGCTGCCGCAATTGCGCGGGGCCTTCGCACTCGCCATCGCCTTTCGTAGCCATGACGACATGTTAATCGGGGCCAGACTGGGGTCGCCGCTGGTGGTCGGCTATGGTGAGGGCGAAACTTACCTCGGTTCGGACGCGCTCGCGCTGGCCCCGCTGACCCAGCAGATCGCCTATCTGGAGGAGGGCGACTGGGTCGTCATCACCCGCGATGGGGCGGCGATATTTGACCGCGACAACAACCCCGTCACCCGCGAAATCACGACCTCGGGCGTCTCGGCGGCGACCATTGAAAAGGGCAATTACCGCCACTTCATGCAAAAGGAAATCTTTGAACAACCGACCGTCGTCGCGCAAACCCTGCAAAGCTACATCCGCCCGCTTGAGCAACAGGTCGCGCTGCCGCAGATGGACTTTGACCTGTCCGCGATAAGGCGCATCACCATCGTCGCGTGCGGCACGTCTTATTATGCGGGCATGGTCGCCAAATACTGGATTGAGCAATTCGCCCGGGTTCCCGTTGACCTCGATTTCGCGAGCGAGTTCCGTTACCGTGACCCGGTGCTGGAGGAAGGCGGGCTGGCGCTGTTCATCTCGCAATCGGGGGAAACGGCGGACACGCTGGCCGCGCTCAAACATTGCAAGGACAATGGCCAAAAGATCGCAGTCGTGGTCAATGTCCCGACGTCGAGCATGGCCCGCGAAGCGGACCTGTTGCTGCCGACGCATGCCGGTCCTGAAATCGGCGTCGCCTCGACCAAGGCATTTACCTGTCAGCTCGCCGTGCTCGCCGCGCTCGCCGCGCATCTGGCGGTGGTCAAGGGCAAGATGAGCCGGGCGCAGGAACGCGAAGTGGTCGAACATCTGACCGAGGCTCCCGCCGCGCTCAACGCTGCGCTGGCCCATGATGATGACATTGCGGCAATGGCGCACCTCATCGCCCCGGCGCGTGACGTGCTCTATCTGGGGCGCGGTGCGGATTATCCGATGGCGCTGGAGGGGGCGCTGAAACTCAAGGAAATCAGCTACATCCATGCGGAGGGTTATGCTGCGGGCGAAATGAAGCACGGGCCGATTGCGCTGATCGACGAAGCCGTGCCGGTGATCGTCATCGCGCCGTCCGGGCCGCTGTTTGAAAAAACCGTCAGCAATATGCAGGAAGTGCGCGCGCGCGGCGGCAAGGTGGTGCTGATCAGCGACGCGGAGGGCATCGCCGAGGCTGGCGAAGGCTGTATGGCGACCATCGAAATGCCAAAGGTCCACCCGCTGATCGCGCCGATTGTCTATGCGGTGCCGGTGCAGCTGCTGGCGTATCATGTGGCGTGCATCAAGGGCACGGACGTGGACCAGCCGCGCAATTTGGCGAAAAGCGTGACGGTGGAGTAGGGTCGGCCCCCTCTCCCCTCTCCAACTACGCCTAATTCCCCCGGATCAAGTTCGGGGTCATAAGTCTGACGTATCCTCTCCCGCGAGGGGAGAGGGCAGCGCTGGGTGGGCGGTAACCCGCTCCGTCATTGCGAACCAAGCACCCTAGGCGGGTTCCAGCAACAACGGCATGCCGCCACGCGGGCGCAGGGTCACTGCGCCGACCGGATCAGGGCGGAACCCGGGGGGCAGGGTAAAGCGGCGCGCATCGAGCCAGCGCGCCAGTATGAGCAGCGCCTCCATCGTCGCAAAGCGTGCGCCGATGCAGACACGCGGCCCCCCGCCAAAGGGAATATACTGGAACCTGTGCTGCGCGCCCTTGGCCTCTGGCGCAAAGCGTGTGTGGTCGAACCGGTCGGGCTGATCCCACAGCTTTCGGTGGCGGTGGATGATCCATGGCCAGATCGACACCAGATCGCCCTTTTCGACCGGAGTGCCCGCCAGCACGTCATCGTCCGTCGCCTCGCGGTCAAAGCGCGGCGCGGGCGGATAGAGCCGCATCGTTTCCTCCAATATCTGGCGCAGCAGCACTAGTTGGTCGAGCCGTGCCTCGGGTGCCAGCGTCAGCGCGGCGCGTGCCTCGGCTCGCGCTTCATCCTGCAATGCGGGCTGTGCTGCGAGGCAATAGCTGGTCCAGGCGAGCGCGTTTGCCGTCGTCTCATGCCCCGCGACATAAAAGGTAATCGCATTGTCAACCGCTAGTGCTGCGGCTTGGTCTGCGGGAAACTGGGCGTGGAGTGCGCGGATCAACCCGCCAAAGAAATCATCACGCATTTCGGCATTGCCGCCATCCGGCCCGCGTTCGCGCACCAGATCGGACAGGGTCGAACGCAGCCATGCCCGACTTTGCCGGGCGCGGCGCATGGTCAGGCTGGGATCCCAGTCCTGCACCCCCAGCAAGGTGGTAAGGCGCGCCTGCCCCGACGCCATGACCAGATTTTCGATATGTTGGCTGGCTGCCGGGCTGGTCAGCCGCGCATCGCCAGCAAACAGGCTGTTGGCGATGATCGCCATGGTCGTGCGGGTTGCCGCTGCTGCCATGTCGACCCGCGTCCGGCCAGCGGGCCAGCGGGTGATGTCATCCAGTGCGGCGGCGTCCATCGTCCCGGCCATCTGCGCGACCGCTGCGGGGGCAAAGCTGGGTGCGATAATCCGCCGCTGTTTACGCCAGTCTTCCCCCTCGGCGCTGAGCAATCCGTTGCCGAGCAGCGGCGACAATATCCGCTGGACGATGCGCGGTCGCAGGTAATTCGCCTTGTTGCCCAGCAACACCCGCTCAACCGCGTCCGGGTCCGAGACAATATGGACGGTTAAGCCGAGCACCTTGCGGGTGCGGATAGGCACATCAAATGCAGGCTCTGCTATGCCATAGATGGAATTGCGCAATCGCTCGCCCCAGAATCCGCGCCATGTCGGCACCCAATCGGGTGTGCGCATTGGCTGGACGGGAATAAAGGGCGCGGTGGTCGCCATGGCGATATGTTTAGACCCGGTTGCATTTTGATGGAAGCACAATACGCGCTGGCGCGGTGTTATCCGCCATGCGCAGCACATCTGCTCCACCCCCTCCCTTTCGTCACCCTGAATTTATTTCAGGGTCCATGGTCTGAGGGTGCCGCGATCGCGGCGCTTCCGGTAAGGATGGGCCATGGATGCTGAAACAAGTTCAGCATGACGATGTGGTTTATTGCACTCCACCACCGCTAGCGCCTGCGCTAGGGGAAGCGAGACAAAACTCCACTAGACCATGCTCCGTTCCACTCGAAATCGCTCTAACCTATCTTGCTGACCCAGCCATGCGGATCGGGGGCAAGTCCGCGCTGGATGGCGACGAGGCGCTGCTTCAGCCGCTGCGTCGTCTGGCCCGGCCCACCGCCGCCAATGATCGCTTCAAAGCCCTGACCGCTGACGCTGGCAACCGGGGTGATTACCGCAGCGGTACCACAGGCGAAACATTCGACCAGCCGCCCGCTCGCGGCATCAGCGCGCCATTGATCGATGCTATAGCGTTGCTCGCGCACCACCAGCCCCTCTGCGCGGGCCATGGTGATCAGGCTGTCGCGGGTGATCCCGGGCAAGATTGTGCCGTCGAGCGGCGGGGTCACCATGCTGCCATCGTCAAACACAAAGAACAGGTTCATTCCGCCCAGTTCCTCGACATAGCGGCGTTCTGTGGCATCCAGGAACACGACCTGGTCAAACCCTTGGGCAGCGGCCGACTGTAATGTGCGCAGTGATGCGGCATAATTGCCGCCGCATTTGGCTGCACCTGTGCCACCGGGGGCGGCGCGGCTGTCGGTTTCGGACACCAGCAAGCGGATGCCCGGCCCCCCGGTTTTGAAGTAATTGCCGGCGGCTGCAGCGATCACGAGGAACAGATATTCGGCGCTGGGCTTGACCCCCAAAAACACTTCGGAGGCAAACATGAATGGCCGCAAATAAATCGATCCGCCTTCTATCGCCGGGAACCAGTCGCGGTCGATCCGGACCAGTTGGTGGCAGGCCTCGAGAAACAATGGCTCGGGAAGGTCGGGCATCGCCATCCGCCGGGCCGAAGCATTAAAGCGGCGGGCGTTGGCATCTGGCCGGAACAGCGCCATCGCTCCGTCATCAAGCCGGTACGCCTTTAGCCCCTCGAAAATCTCCTGCGCATAGTGAAACACCGCCGCCGCAGGGTCGAGGCTGATAGGGACGCGCGCAGTTATCCGGGGATCGTGCCAACCGGTCCCCTCGCGATAGTGGATGATCGCCATATGGTCGGTAAACACCTTGCCAAATCCGGGATCGGCCAGGCGCTGCGCACGGACATCCGCTGGCACTTTGTTTGCAGCAGGTTCAATGACGAAGGCGGGCAAAGCAGTGGACGACATGGCGGGGCCTTTGGTTGGGGTTGTTTGCTGCGGTTAGCGCAGCGTGCGCTATCGGGTCAACCAACGCGGGGGCAATCGGGTGCTGCTGCACGGGACTTGCGCTGCTCCCCGCTTCATGGTCAGGATGCAGCGATGACCCGAACAAGCCGGCCCGTCACCGATGATTATGACCTTGCCCGCCAGCGTGTGGCGGCATCGCCATTGTTTCTGCGCGATGCCGAGATTCAGCGCGGGGTTGCGCTGTTGCTGCTCGGTCAATCGCACCTGTTGCGGAGCATCGATCTATTGCTGCGCGATGCCGGAATTGGCCGTGCCCATTTTCGCCTTTTGGGGCATGTTGTGCAATGGCCCGGACTTGCCATGGGCGATCTCATCGCCCTGTCGGGCACCAGCAAACAGGCGCTGAGCCGGGTTGCGCGCGATCTGACCGTGCGCGAGTTGATCGAGGTTACCCCCGGCAAGCGCGACCGGCGGCGGCGAGAATTGCGCCCGACAGCTGCTGGTCTAGCGCTTGAAGCGCGGCTGTCCGCTGTCCTCAATGCTGCGATGACCGAGGCGTATTCAAGGGCCGGACAGGATGCTGTCACAGGTTATTGGCGGGTGCTGGAGGGGCTGTTGCCGGTCGCTGCCCATGCCCATTTCGCCGACCTAGTGCGCCGCAGGTAGTCCTAGCGCATTGCTGCTGCCAATTCCCGCCCCCGGTCTCGCGCAGCGCGCAGCGTTTCGGCCAGCAATGTCGCCAGCCGTCCATCACTGTCGAGCACGTCAAGCCCGGCCTGGGTCATCCCGCCGGGGCTGGCCACTGCCGCTGCCATCGCCATCGGGCTTTGCTCGGAATTGGCCATTGACGCCGCCGCTCCGGCAACGGTCGCCCGCGCCAATGTGTCCGCATCCTTCTCGTTCAGGCCGAGACGTACCGCAGCTCCCGCCAGTGCCGAGACAAAGCGATAGACAAAGGCGGGACCGCAGCCGGTCAACGCAGTCACCAGATTAAACCCCGCTTCGTCCTCCATCGCATGGACATGACCGAGTGGCGCGAGCAGCGCGGCAAGCTGTTTGGTCGCAGCTTGATGAGCCTCGCCAACCGAAATGACGACGCCGCGCCCCTCTGCGACCGGCAGATTGGGCATCACCCGGACAATCGACCCGGCATCAGGGATCGCTAATTTCAGGTCCTCCAGCATAATCCCGGCCATGATCGAAATGACCAATGTGCCGGGGCCAGCAAGGGCTGCGATCTGGTCGGCGACGGCGGGGAATTGTTGTGGCTTGACCCCGATCACCAGGACCTGGGGCTGGGCAATCAGGCCAGGTGCCTTTTTCGTCAGCACCCCGCCAGGAGCGGGCGCGCCGCTGGGTCGGATAGCGAGCACCTGCTCACCCGGCAAGCCGCTGTCGAGCCAGCGGGTCAGCATCGCCCCGGCCATGGTACCGCAGCCAAATAGCAATAATTCGCCGTCAAAACGGGAAAGCGGGGAGAGTGTCATAGCGATTCCTGCTGTTGTTTCTATTTTATCACGCTTCGCCGCGGGTTTCGATCAGGGCTGCGGCTATCGCCTCGCTGGCGGATTTTCCACCCCACAAGACAAATTGAAACACTGGATAAAAGCGCTCGCATTCGTCGATCGCGGTTTGCACCAAAGTTTCTACCATATCCAAGGTCAACTGGGTTTCACTGTCGAGCAAGGTCGCATGGCGGTATAATATCATCCCGCTGCTCGCCCAATGTTCGAAATGGCCCATCCATAATTGCTCGTTGATCAGCGACAGTGCTTCAAACACGGCGGCGCGCCGCTCCTCGACAATTTTTATCTCGGGGAACAGCAGCAATTGCAGGACATTGTCGTCGCGCCGCCACACCCCGCGCAGTTCATAACTGGTCCAACTGCCCTGGACATTGGTGACAATCTCATCCTCGCCGACCGGCTCATTGGGCCAGCCATGCGCGTCGAAATAGCGCGCCAGCATGTCCATAGGTTCGCCGCCATCGTCATCTTCGTCGCTGGTAAAGTCGTGGCCGGTCATGGTCTGATTGCCTTGCTCGCGCCTAGTGGACCGATGCTGACATTTGCATTCCCTGTCGGACCTGTAGTGAGCAAATGTCAGAATCAAAAGGACCACTAGCAATACTAAGTTTCTAGTGGAGTTTTAATTTCAACATTCGCGAAACCTAAGTTTGCCGACAGCGGGATGCGAATGTTGAAATCACTCCACTAGGTCAGAGCGCAATGTTATGCGCCGGATTATTTGCCGATTATCCCTTTGGCTTTTTCGGCGCCGCAGCCTTTGGCGCTGGCTTGGCCTTTGGCACGGCCTTGGTCGGCCCAGCAGCCTTGAGCGCGGCAATGTCGGAACGGGCCTGTGCCAGCATATCCTTGAGTGTTTCAAACTCGTCGCGGCTGACAAAATCCATTCCGCCGATGAATTCGCGAGCCCGTTCGCGGGCTGCACCCTGCGCCTCGCGAGCCATGCCGGAAAAAGTGCCCGCAGCCCCGTTCAGTGCTTTTGCCAGGTCTTCAAAGAATTTTTTCTGCGACTGCATGTTTTCTACTCCGGCACCCATCAGCGCGATCACTCACACTGGTGGATCAATAGCCCTGCCCATTACCAATATTGGCACTGACAGCAGGCGGTGCAAGGGTCTCGGCATCAGGATTGCGCTGATCGATCTGAAAATTGAGGATCGCGGTAAAGCCCAGCCACACCAGACAGGGCAGCATCAACCACGCCGCAGCCTTGCGAATCCGGCCAAACAGGACGGTGGTGACAATCGCCGTGACCAATATGAACAGGGCCAGCCAAAACGCCGCAGTTACTTCGCGCATCCCAAAAAACAGCGGTGCCCACGCATAGTTGGCGAACAGCTGGACCCCAAATACAGTCATGGCGGCACCCCGTCCGGGCGCGCGGCGCGAATTGATAATCATCGCGATCGCAATCCCCATCATCGCGTAGAGCGTTGTCCAGGCGACCAAAAACACCCAGTCTGGCGGGGTACCATCTGGCCGGTCGAGCGCGACAAACCAAGGGTTGGAAGAGCTAGCATTGGACAGGACGCGGATCAGGCTGCCGATGGCGACAATCGCAGGCACACACACCAATATCCAGCGCAGCAACGACATCCGCAATTGCCCGCTTGATGTAATTTCGTTCATTCCATGCCGTCCTTTGCTGCGTTGGTCCCGGCTGCGTTGGTCCCGGCTTCATCGCTGCCTCCTCGCATTGCAGCAAGCAGAAACTCGACATTGCCCTGTGGCCCGGTAATCGGGCTGGTAATGACCGGCAGCGGCAGCCAGCCCTGTGCGCGCAGCCATAGGCTCGCGGCGTTGCAGACGCGCTCGTGCACGGCGCTGTCGCGCACCACCCCGTTTTTGCCAATCTCGCCGCGCTCTGCTTCAAATTGCGGCTTGACCAGTGCCACCAGCCGCGCCTGGTCACTGGCAAAGCCCAGCGGCACCGCCAGCACTTTGGCGAGCGCAATAAAGCTGGCGTCACAGACAATTAGGTCAACGGGTTCGGGGATATGGGCGCTGGTCAATATCCGGGCGCTGGTTCGTTCATGGACGATGACGCGCGGGTCTTGGCGCAGGCTCCACGCTAGCTGGTTGGTGCCCGAATCAACCGCATAGACTCGCGCTGCGCCGCGATGGAGCAGCACATCGGTAAAGCCTCCGGTCGAGCTGCCGACATCCATCGCGACCGCAGCGGTCACATCCCAGCCCAGCAAGCCAAGCGCATGATCGAGCTTTATGCCGCCGCGTGACACCCATGGATGATCGCGCCCTTTCAGGGTCAGTACAGCATCGGCGGGGAACATCTGGCCCGCCTTTGCAATTTTATGCTCGCCAGCAAAGGCATGGCCGCCCATAATCAATGCTTGCGCCCTGGTCCGGCTGTCGGCCAGACCCATCTCGACCAAGCGCTGGTCGGCACGGATTTTTGTCATCGGCTAGCGTCGCTGCGCCCGGCCCGGTCAATCAACATCGAGGGGGTCAGGATTTGCGGCAGCACTTCGGGGTCGCGGGAACCAGCCGGATACCATAGATAGAGCGGCACGCTGTTGCGGCCATGGCGAGCCAGCTCGGCGGTGATTGCCGGGTCGGCACTGGTCCAGTCCGCGACCAGCACGGTGACATTAGCGGCGGCAAAGGAGGCGGCGGTTTCATCGCGGTTGATCGATGATGCTTCGTTGACCTTGCACGTCACACACCAGTCGGCAGTGAAATAGACAAATACCGGTTGGCCCGCGTCGAGCGCAGCCGCAAGCGATGACCCGCTCCACGGCCTCGCGCCATCGGCACCATTCGGGCTTTGTGGTGCGGCATTGTCCCTCCGTGCATCGCTGTCTGGCAACGCAAGGGCCAATGGCACGATCATCGCCGCCATCACAAAAATGGCGACGCTCGCTTGTTTGCCGTGTTTTTGAAGGCGGCCTGCCCACCAGCCGAGCAACAGCGTCGCCAACAGCGCATTCACCCCGATCAGCCAGCCCATATTGCCGACTTGGCGACTGAGCAGCCAGATCAGCGCCAGCGCGGTCAGCAGCATGGGTAGTGCCAGCCAGCGCTGGAACGTCACCATCCATGCACCGGGACGCGGCAGCCGCGAACGTAGCGCAGGGACCATTGCGAGCGCGAGAAAGGGCAGAGCCAGACCCAGACCCAGACCGCCAAATATCGGCAATGCCGCCCATGGCGGCAGGGTCAGCGTCGCGCCCAATGCCGCACCGAGGAATGGCCCGGTGCATGGCGTGGCGATAAACGCAGCCAGCGCGCCTGTCGCAAAGCTAGATTTGGCGCCGCTCCCTTCCCCAAGCGCAGGCGCTAGCGGGGTGATTGCGAACGACAGGTTGCCAAAGGCAAACAGCCCCGCCAGATTTGCGGCAATCGCCGCCATAAGGATAATCAGCAACACCACCGATTCTGGTCGTTGTAGCTGAAATGCCCAGCCCAGCGCTTCCCCGCCAGAGCGCAACAGGAGTAGGATTGCGCCCAAAGCCATGCAGGTAAAAACCGCTCCGGCAGTGTAAGCAAAGCCTTCAGCCCGCACCGACCGTTCGTCCCCGCCAGCGCGCGCTAGGGTCAGCGCCTTGAGGCTGAGGATCGGGAACACGCAGGGCATGATGTTGAGGATCAGCCCGCCGATGATTGCCCCAAACAGGGTATAGGCAAAGGCGGCAAGGTCAAAGCTGCTGCTGGCGGCTGCCGCTGCCGCCTCTGGCGCATAGGGCATGGCTGCTGATGTCACCACAAATGGCGTCCCCGCTGCTGGAACATCGCCGGGGACAGCGACAAACGACAAGCCGCGTGTGCCGCCAAGCCTCAGCAGTCCCGAAAATTGCCGCGCATTTGCGGCATCGTCACCCGCCACCGTTTCGATCACCAGCACCTCGCCGACCCGGCTAAACCGTTGCTCGCCGCCGGGTTGGTTGATCCGCGCAGTATCGACAAACAAATGCGGATCGGCAATCACCAACGGCGCGGGCAAGGGGATGGCGATGCGCAATTGCCTGCCGACCATCTGGTAGCGGACTATGGCACTGATCGGTTGCGGCAACAGACTGCGCCAGCGGTCAAACTGGGCGCGCTGGGAAGGAGCGATGCGGCCGTCTCCTGCGACTAGGTTGATCGTGAGAGTGCCGCGTTCCGGCACACAGATTTCGGTGGTGCAGGCGAGCCAGGTCGCCTCCCCGCTTATCGTCAGCGGGGTGCCGGGTGCGAGTGATGGATCAATTCTGAGCGGGGCAATCAACGCATAGGGCCGCTCAAACACATGGTTCATCAACCCCGCAATGACCAATGTGTCAGGCACCGGATAGGCGATTTCGCCGATGGTCACACCGCGCGGCAATGTCCAGCGAACCTGCATCCCAAACCCGGCGTCGCCGCCATTACTCCAATAGCCATGCCAGTGCGCTGCAGGTGTCATCGCAATCGCGATGCTGGTCGTTGATGCTGGGGCCGGGTTGTTCGTTTCGGCAACCAATCGGGCACTGATGTGCGGCCCAGACTGTGGCCCAGTTTGCGGTTGTGATGCGGCAAGCGACGCGGTTGCGACAGCCAGCGTGAACAGTAAACCGCGTATCAAACAGCGCACAACCGACAATTCCTCATCCTAAATATTAGCGCTCGCTTCAAAGTTTTTTTCGTAGACGCGATACCGCCGCACTTGCGATATAGCCTATGGTTGGCGCATGAACAGGGCATAGGCCGCAGATGGCCAACTATCGATAAAGGGAAATAGCCGTGCAAAAACTGGTTTCCGTAATCGCTATGCTGGCCGCCGGACTGTCGCTTTCGACCGTGGCTGCGGCACAACAATCGGTCCCGACCCCCCAGCCGATGGTGGCACAAGCCGAAGCCAGCGTCGAACGTCCGGCCCCGCCGCGCCTGATTATCGCGATTTCGATCGATCAGTTTTCTGCCGACCTGTTTACGCAATATCGCAGCCTGTTTAGCGGCGGATTGCATCGCATGGCTGGCGGTATGGTGTTTCCCCAGGGCTATCAGGCCCATGCTGCCAGCGAAACCTGTCCGGGTCATTCGACGATCCTGAGCGGCGCGCACCCGGCGCGCAGCGGCGTCATCGCCAATAACTGGTATGACCTGTCGCTGGCCCGCGATGATCGCCGCGTCTATTGTTCCGAAGACCCAAATGTGCCGGGCACTTCCTCCTCATCTGGCCGCTATGCCCCGTCGGTCAATTTTCTGCTGGTGCCAACCCTGGGCGATTTGATGACCGCCGCCGATCCGCGCACCCGCGTTGTTTCGGTGGCGGGAAAGGATCGCGCCGCGATCATGATGGGGGGCCGCAGCGCCGATGAGCTATGGTGGCTCGCGCCGTCTGGCCTTGCCAGCTATCGCGGCACAGCGGCACCCGAACATATCGCCCGGATGTCCGCCGCAGTGGCGGCGGCGATTGGCACAGCCCGCCCCGCGCTCGACCTGCCACAGCAATGCGCAGCGCGCAGCCACGCCGTCGATATTGGCGGGGGCCGCAGCGTTGGCACCGGTCGGTTTGAGCGCGCTGCAGGGGACTTCCGGGGCTTTATGGCCTCGCCGGAATCTGACGGGGCTGTGCTCGCGGTCGGGGCCAGCCTGCGCGCGGTCCACTCTCTGGGCCAAGGGCCACAGACCGACCTGTTGATCCTGGGCCTGTCGGCGACGGATTATGTCGGCCACACCTATGGCACCGAAGGATCGGAAATGTGCCTGCAAATGCTGACACTGGACCGCGAGCTGGGCGATTTCTTTGCGCGCATGGACGCGACCGGGGTGGATTATGCAGTGGTCCTGACCGCCGACCATGGCGGCCATGACCTGCCCGAGCGCAATCGTGAGAACGCCGCTCCTGCGGCTGAGCGGGTCGATGTGGCGCTGGCCACCGCAACACTCGGTGCGCGCATAAAGGCTGAGCTTGGCCTCGCCATCGATGGCCCATTGCTGTTCGCGGATAGCCCGTTCGGCGATTATTATGTCGACCGGCGGATTGGTGCGGCGGACCGCGTCCGGGTCATTGACGCGGCGCTGCGCATCCTACGCGCACATCCACAGGTTGAAGCGGTGGTGCGGGGCAGCGATCTTGCCGCGATGCCGATTTCGCGTCGCTCTCCTGAACTGTGGAGCGTCGAAGAACGCCTGCGCGCTTCGTATTATGCCGGACGATCGGGGGATTTTCTGGTGGTGTTGAAACCGCGCATCACCCCCATCCCGTCGGCTGATCTGGGCTATGTGGCGACCCATGGTTCGCCATGGGATTATGACCGGCGGGTGCCGATGCTGTTCTGGCGCGCCGGTATGCGCAGTTTTGAACAGCCCAATCCGGTGATGACGGTGGACATCATGCCGACATTGGCGGGGTTAATCGGCCTGCCCATCGACAGCCGGAATATCGATGGTCGCTGCCTGGACCTGGTTCCGGGACCGGGGACCAGTTGTCCGGTTCCGTGAACAATAGCCACAGCGCCCCGTTCATCTTTGCTAATGGCGATTGCAGGGGAAAAGTGGTGTGCGATGACTAGCAAAGGGTAGAGTGCCGGGATACTGGCAAGGGACCAGACAAGACAGGCCCCCGGCACTCTGGTTCAGGACGCGAGATTGTGAAACCCCGCGTCCTGCTGTTGTCGCCCGTTTTGTGGGATACAAAGGGGCTATAACCCATTCTTGATCGCAAAAAGAGGTTAACAATTTCTGGCCAAAACTCCCAAAATGGAGGAATAGCGGGGCTCATGATGACTATAACGACGATTTTACCCCGATATTTAATGCCACTTTCTGGTGCCATACTGCTGACCCTGGCGGCCTGCGCGACCCCGCAGCAGCGCGTCACATCGGGCTTGATGGATGCTGGCCTGTCGCGCCCGATGGCGGCCTGTATGGCAAGCCGGATGGTTGATCGGCTGTCGCTGCTGCAATTGCGCCGGATTGGACGCATTGGCGATTTGCGCCGGGCAAATCCGCGCGAATTATCCGTGGACCAGTTTCTCCATCGCGCCCGCGCCCTTGGCGACCCCGAAATACTGGCGGTGGTGACAGCCTCAGCGGGGATATGTGCATTGCGCAGCTAGGTTGAGAACTCTATTGCCTGCTGAACGACGCAGATTTTCTCGATGACCCCAGATTTTCTCGATTACCAAGGTGCCTCCATGAACATCCACGAATATCAGGCAAAGCAATTGCTGGCCAAACATGGCATCGCGGTGCCGGTCGGCTATGCGGCGATGAGCGTCGAGGAAGCAGTTGCGGCGGCGCGGCTACTACCTGGGCCGCTGTATATCGTAAAGGCGCAAATCCATGCCGGTGGCCGCGGCAAGGGCAAGTTCAAGGAACTGGGAGCGGATGCCAAGGGCGGGGTGCGCTTTGCCCGGTCAATCGAAGAAGTGGAGGCTAATGCCCGCGAAATGCTGGGCAATACCCTGGTGACACTCCAGACCGGACCAGCAGGCAAACAGGTCAGCCGCCTATATGTCACTGCTGGCGTGGATATAGCGCATGAATATTATCTATCGATGCTGGTCGATCGCGGATCAGGCCGCGTCGCCATGGTGGTATCGACCGAAGGGGGCATGGACATCGAAGCGGTCGCCCACGACACCCCGGAAAAGATCCAAACCTTTACCATCGACCCGGCAACCGGATTGACCGACGCGGACGCGAAAAGGGCATCGTCAGCCCTCAAGTTGACCGGAGATACCGCTGCTCAGGCCGAAGATACGGTCAAAAAACTCTATGCTGCGTTCATCGCCACCGACATGTCGATGCTGGAGATCAACCCGCTGATTGCAACCGGTGATGGCCAGATTGTGGTGCTTGATGCCAAGGTCAGCTTTGATCCCAACGCGCTGTTCCGGCATCCGGATATTGCCGAACTACGCGACGAAAGCGAAGAAGACCCGGCCGAGGTTGAAGCGTCCAAACACGACCTTGCCTATATCAAGCTGGATGGCGACATTGGTTGCATGGTCAATGGCGCGGGCCTTGCGATGGCGACGATGGACATCATCAAATTGAACGGCATGTTCCCCGCCAATTTCCTCGACGTCGGCGGCGGCGCTTCAAAAGAAAAGGTGACGGCGGGGTTCAAGATCATTTTGCAGGACCCCAATGTGAAGGGCATCCTCGTCAACATCTTTGGCGGCATCATGAAATGCGATATCATTGCCGAAGGGATTGTCGCCGCAGCCAAAGAAGTTAACCTGTCGGTGCCGCTGGTGGTTCGCTTGGAGGGCACCAATGTCGAGCAGGGCAAAGCGATCCTTGCCAACAGTGGACTGCCGATTATCGCCGCCAATGATCTGGGCGATGCGGCACGGAAAATTGTCGCTGAAGTTAGGAAGGTGGCGTAAGACTAGACTACGAGATACGACTGGTGTTTGCATACCAGACATAGGAGACAAATGATGGTTGATAATGTCGAGAGTCTGGTGCTGGAACACCTGAAGCGGTTTCAAGTGACACTTGACCGCGTTGAACGGCGACAGGACGAGATGACGGGGCGAATTGCCAATCTTGAAGGGTCAACCGCGTCGATCATCCGGCATCTCGGAGACCTTGCGTCGGCGGACGCAGCCCAGTAACTGTCGGCTGACAACATCAACCGACGGCTGGATCGCATTGTGCGTCGGCTGGAACTGTCGAGCTGAGGATGCCGTTTCAACCGAATCAAGATAGCGCGGAAGCCAACTTTGACTTTGACGTTTACGTTAACGTCAAGTAACCGCGACGCCGATAGTTTTTGAGGGAGCGAAATCCATGAAAATCCTCGTCGCTGTAAAGCGGGTGCTTGATTTCAACGTCAAGCCACGGGTCAAACCCGACGGCACCGGTGTCGATTTGAGCAATGTCAAAATGTCGATGAACCCGTTTGACGAAATCGCGGTCGAAGAAGCGCTCCGGCTGCGCGAAAAAGGCGCCGCGAGTGAGGTGATCGCCGTCTCCATTGGTCCTGCCAAGGCTCTAGAAACGCTGCGCACCGCGCTCGCGATGGGTGCGGACCGCGCCATCCTGGTTGAAACCGACGCCGAGGTTGAACCGCTGGCGGTGGCCAAGCTGCTCAAGGCGATTGCCGACGAAGAGGCCCCCGGCCTCGTGATCCTGGGCAAACAGGCGATCGACGATGACAGCAATCAGACTGGCCAGATGCTGGCGGCGCTGACCGGCTGGGGTCAGGCGACCTTTGCCAACCAAGTCACGGTTGATGGTGCCAGCGCCACGGTCAAGCGCGAGATCGACGGCGGGCTGCAAACCGTATCGGTCAAACTGCCCGCGATCATCACCACCGATTTGCGGCTCAACGAACCGCGTTATGCCTCGCTGCCCAACATCATGAAGGCTAAGTCCAAGCCGATGGCGATGAAGACACCCGCCGATTACGGCGTCGACATCACCCCGCGTTTGAAGACGCTCCGCGTCGTTGAGCCGCCAGTGCGCAGCGCCGGGATAAAGGTCGCTTCGGTTGACGAACTGGTCGAAAAACTCAAAGCACTGGGAGTCGCCTGAGATGAAAACACTGGTCTGGGTCGAACATGATGGCGCGTCCGTCAAAGATGCCACGCTGTCGGCGGTCACTGCGGCTGCAAAGCTGGGCGAAGTCCACTTGCTGGTGGCGGGGCAGGGCGTTGGCGGGGTTGCGGCGGCAGCGGCCAAAATCGCCGGGGTCAGCAAAGTCCATGTCGCCGATGATCCCGCCTATGCCCATGCGCTGGCAGAAAATGTCGCGCCGCTGGTGGTGCAATTGATGGGCCATCATGATGCCTTTGTTGCACCCGCCACCACGACCGGCAAAAACATCGCGCCGCGTGTCGCGGCATTGCTCGACGTGATGCAGATCAGCGAAATTCTGTCGGTCGAGGGGCCAAAGACTTTCACCCGCCCGATCTATGCTGGCAACGCCATCGCCACCGTGGAATCGAGCGATGCCAAGCTGGTCATCACCGTGCGCGGCACCGCGTTTGACAAGGCGGAGCGCAGCGGCGGCAGCGCGGCAATCGAGGCGGTTGCCACCACCGGCGATGCAGGCCTTGCGAGCTTTGTCAGCGAAGAAATCGCCAAGTCCGAACGGCCCGAACTGACCAGCGCAAAAATCATCGTCTCGGGTGGCCGGGCGCTGGGTTCGGCTGAAAAGTTTGAGGAAGTGATCGTGCCGCTGGCGGACAAACTGGGTGCGGGCATCGGTGCCAGTCGCGCGGCAGTCGATGCGGGCTATGTCCCCAACGACTATCAGGTCGGCCAGACTGGCAAGATTGTCGCGCCGCAAGTCTATATCGCCATCGGTATCTCTGGCGCGATCCAGCATCTGGCGGGGATGAAGGATTCAAAGACGATCATCGCGATCAACAAGGATGAGGACGCGCCGATTTTCTCGGTGGCGGACTATGGCCTGGTCGCCGACCTGTTTGTCGCGGTGCCGGAACTGACGAGGAAATTGTGATTTCGATCAAAGTGGTACTTTGTTCGACCCCAATCAGCGGTTTGTTCTTTCTGGCTGTCGATTTCACTCACGTGATCAACGACAGCTTATTCTGGTGTTGGAGATAGCCACAATGTCTCCTCAAAGGCGACGTGTACTTGGTTGGCACCAGACGCAGTCGCTCGACCCATAATTATCTTCGAAATTTGACTCTTGTCAACCAATTGGGCGGCTCGGCGTAACGCAGACCGTTCATCAACTGCGGGAAGAAGAGAAGCAACTTCCCTTCCCGCGCGTGTCAATAACCAAACACCAATTTGCTTCTGCGTCCCAGCGACACCTTGCAAGACCATTCCCGTTTGCTCCCCAGCAAAAAAGCCATTGCCATTTCCGTCGAGATGCATGGCCCGATTTGTAAAACCAGAGCTTCCTGAAATCAAGCCAACATCTTCTAGGCTTACGCCGATCTCAAACATGTCACCCTGATTCCAGGTTTCGTCACGCACAATACATTGACCCACTCGATGGTGAAGCACCAATTTGAATTGTTCCAAGGTGTCTTGCTCAACCTCTGCAATGAGTCTGATTGTTGACCTAGCGTAACTTCCTGGCTTTCTAATTTCACCGGTCAACACATTAGCCAGCCGAATACGCAATTGATCTGACGACGCATTTTCTGCCTCGCGAGCAAAGGCATTCATCCAGTCGTCGTTCGGTTCTGCCGTGGCGTCATCAGTCTCAACATCAGAATCAGCAGCCTCATCAATCGCCTTTTGAGCTAGCCTCCCCACCGCTTCGACATTTTCTTGCTTCTGACCGATATCTCCCAAGAAACGCGCCTTGGCGCGTTCCATAAGCTCCGGGTCAGCGATTGCTTGGCGGCCTACCTCGACGGCGATCATCGCGTTCACCCTCGCGCGGCCATCAACCGTGTCGAGATTTTCTCGAATTTTCGCAAAGTAGGGGAGTCCCATACCTCCAGCAATCAAGCGGAAGAACGTCCGTTGGGCTTTGCCTCGCAGCGTCGTAGGAAGCCCGGTGCTATTGAGAATATTTGAAAGGCTTTTTCCTGCTGAAACGCTATTGCTCTCTTCGGTCATTGCCACCTCTGGAAAAGGATGAATAATGGAACAAATGTAGAATAAGGTAGCAGCCAGCCAAGTGCAAATAGACTTTTGGGAATTCCCACAATCCCTCGCCCAAACCCCATCCCGTGCATGACCCCCCTCTCCCCTTGCGGGAGAGGGTTGGGGTGAGGGGTGGGGTGCCACTTTGCGAAGCTAGCCGAAGCTGGGTGAGGGGCGGTGCCCTGCCCGCTGTTCCCCGGACTTGATCCGGGGTCCAGCCTTCCCCCGCATTCTGGACCCCGGATCAGGTCCGGAGTGACGGAAGCTCTTTTCTCGCTTTACCCAAATGCAAAAATGAGCAATTTTGTGACTTTTTCCCGCACGTAAATCACTCTAACTATCTGTTATATAATGATTTATTAGCTATTCAATGGAGCCGATCCTAGCAAGGCGGCGTCTGCCACGAAAACTCTGCTCGGCCCGAACTTTCACGAACTTTGGCCCCGCAAATGTCGAGCGCGGATCACCGCTCAGCCGCTTGCTCCGACAGTCGCGGGGCCAGCGGCGCGGCAATATTATTGCTGATCCGGACCGGGTTGTTCGGCGTCACCCTGTGCTCGCGCATGAGGGTAATGGAAATGCGCCGGTTGCGCGGATCACGAAGGTCTGCAGCGATCAGGGGTTCTCGATCAGCCACCCCCTCGATCCGGCTGATCCGGCTGCCGCCAACGCCATTGACGACGAGCAGCGCCCGGGTTTGTTCGGCCCGGGCCGTCGAAAGCATCCAGTTGTTCATCGCTCTTTGGCTGCGATAGGCCAAGCCATCGGTATGGCCACGGACAATAACTGCATTGTTGACGGCGGAAATCGAACGGGCAACCGCTTGCACAAGGCGATGCGCCCGCGGCTGTAATTGATCGGTGCCCAGGGCGAACATGGCAAAGTTGTCGCCTTCCATCAAATCGATCTGGAGTCCCTCGGTGGTGTTGACCAAACGGACGTTGCGGGCAAGTTCGCGTAACTGCTGATCCGATTCTAGCTGCCGCCTTATGGCTTGCTCGACACCGTTCAGGCGCTGTGTTTCGGCCTGTTGCGCCGCACGGCTGCCGCTATCTGGGCCACCGGTGGCATCGCGGGGAATAGTCAGGCTGCGGGTGCCAGTTTGCGTGGCGCGGTGGGGGTAATTATCGCGGGAGACAATCGACTCTCCCCCCAACAAGCCATTGGAACCCGCGCTGTTTTGGCGCATCTCGATCAGCGTCGGGGCGAAATAGTCGGCCAACCCCTTGCGCTTTACATCGTCGGTCATGCCAAGCAACCACATCAACAGGAAAAACGCCATCATCGCGGTGACAAAATCGGCATAGGCGATTTTCCAGGCCCCACCATGATGGACATGGTGTCCGGCAACGATGATCTTTTTGATGATGATCGGGCGAAGTTCATGGGCAACACTGGTCATCGCCTATCGCCCCCGCATACCGTCGAATACATCTGCAAAGCTGGGCTGGTTGGCGTGCTGGATGCTCGACCTTGCGGCCTCAATCACCAGCGGCAACGGGTGGCCGTGGAGCGACGCGATAATGATCTGTTTCGCCACATGATAAATTGCAGCGTCGGCTTCGATGATCTGGCGGGCACGATTGGAAAAAGGCGTGGCAAAGCCATAGGCGAGCAAGACGCCGAGGAAAGTGCCAACCAGCGCCGATCCGATCATTCCGCCGAGGATCGCAGGCGGCTGGTCAATCGCCCCCATGGTTTTGATAACCCCGAGAACGGCGGCAACGATGCCCAGCGCCGGCAGTGCATCGGCCAGGACTTGCAGCATGTCTGCGGGGCGTATTGCGTCATTGTGATGAGTCTTGATGCTACTGTCCATCACGTCTTCGACGGCATGGGTGTCGAGCGATCCTGATGACACCACCACCAGACGCAATGTGTCGCAGATCAAGTGGATGAGGGTTTGGTCTTGCAACAATTTGGGATATTTCTCGAACAGGCTGCTAGTTTGAGGTTCCTCGATATGCGGTTCGACCGCAACCGGCCCGTCGCTGCGCATCAGCTTCATCAGGCTTGACACTAGGAATATGGTGTCGAGGAAATCCTGACGATCATAGCGCTCACCCTTGAAAATCTTTTTGAAGCCAACCCACAGACCGGCGAGTTCGCGTTTGCTGCTGCTGCTGATGGTCGCACCGATTGCGGCTCCGGCGATGACCATCATTTCAATCGGCAAAGCATGGAGGATGACACCGATATTGCCGCCGCTGAGGATATACGCCCCAAAAACCATGACGAGAAGGATGATACTACCAACCGCCGCAAACATTATTCACTCCCCGAGCATCGCACACCGATAGCTGCTACAATTTGAGTTAACGGCGACTTTGGGGGTTTATTTAGGCTGCGGTTAGGGGGTTTTCTGCTTGTTCGAGCCTTTTTTGTTGAGTGAGCATGGAACCGCAGATCGCTCAGGATTAACCCACTTTCGTCTTTTCGGGAATAGCCAAGCTGGAGAATGACCAAGCTATCAGATGTTTCCATCTGCCTTGAAACCTCGCTAAGGCGGGGTGCGACCGGGAGCAAAGGTCAAAAATGGAGATTGGTATGGACGATAGCGACAAGGGCGCTGTAGCAGGAGCCCCCAAAGCGCAGGCCATGCCACAACAAGCCAGCAGTTATAGCTGGTATGTGCTGAGCGTTCTGGTTGTCGTTTACATCCTCAACTTCATCGACCGGCAAATCCTGAGCATCCTCGCGGTCGATATAAAGGCGGATCTCGGCCTTTCCGATTCCGACTTGGGTTTCCTTGGTGGCGCGGCCTTTGCGGTATTCTATGCCCTGTTTGGCATCCCGCTCGGCCGCCTCGCCGATAATTGGAGCCGGGTGCGGCTGCTCTCAATTGGCCTGACGCTATGGTCCACGATGACGGCGCTGTCTGGGTTTGCCTATAATCAGGCCACGCTGACCCTCGCCAGGATGGGGGTTGGAATCGGCGAAGCCACCGCCAGCCCCACCGCCTATTCGCTCATCTCCGACTATTTTCCCAAGCGCCAGCGCGCTACCGCGCTCGCCATTTATTCCTCCGGCCTTTATCTGGGCGGTGGCCTCTCGCTGTTTGTTGGTGCGCTCATCGTTAAAGCGTGGAACACTGGCTATCCCGGTGGCGGTCCGCTGGGTCTGGTCGGTTGGCAGGCGGCCTTCCTAGCGGTCGGCATCCCCGGCCTGATCTTGGCGCTGTGGGTTGCGACTCTGCGCGAACCCGTTCGCGGCGCGATGGATGGCATCTCAACATCACCGACACCCAGGCCGTTTCGCACCTTTCTGACTGACCTTTCCACCATCGTCCCGCCCTTTACCCTGATCGGCGCCTGGCAGCGGGGACCGGCGGCACTGGCGATCAACCTTAGCGTTGCCGCGCTGTTCGCCGCCATCGCCGTGATGATGATCACTCTCACCGGCAATCTGCCGCAATGGTCTGCCGTCGGGTTGGGCTATTATGCGGTATTCTCATGGGCCTCTACCCTTCGCGCACGCGATCCTGCAACGTTCCGGCTGATCTGGGCCACACCCGCGTTCATTTGCGTGACAATAGGCTATGGACTGGGTGCGCTCACCGCTTATGGCCTCGCCTTTTGGTCCGCCCCTTATGCCGAAACCGTGCTCGGCCTGCCCAAGGCTGAACTTGCCTTTTATCTGGGCGGGAGCGGGGCGCTTAGCGGCTTTATTGGGGTGATTGCTGGCGGCCGGGTCGCGGATGCGCTGCGCGCACGCAATCCCGCTGGACGCATCCTCGTCATCATGTTTGGCGTGGTCGCTCCGGTCATCCCGATCTGGATCGGCTTTACCACCCAATCCGCGACCCTGTTCTACATCATGAGCTTTGTCGCGGGCGTCTGTGGCAGCAGCGCATTGGGCGCCGCTGCTGCAACCACCCAGGACTTGGTGCTCCCGCGAATGCGCGGCACCGCGACTGCTGCATTTTTCCTCGGCACAACCCTAGTTGGCCTGTCGTTCGGTCCCTATTTGGTCGGGCAGATTTCAGACCTGTTCGGGACGATGGTTGATGGGCGGTTGGTCGGCGACCTGCGCACTGGTATCCTGTCGCTGATCGGTACAGTGCCAATCGCGCTGGCCCTGCTGATTTACGCCTATCGCACCATGCCGGATGCCGAGGCCAGCATCGTTGAACGTGCAGGCGAATAGGGCGGCCGGGGAAACTGCGCTGATGTGTTCTACGGCCCCACTCTTTCCCCTCTCCCTTGACGGGAGAGGGATGTGCAGACTCGGCGATGCAATCGCATAGTCGAAGCTGGGTGAGGGTGGAATTACGGCTTGTGACACCCCTCCACCACTGCGTGGTCCCCCTCCCCTTGCAGGGGAGGATTTTAGCCTAGTGGAGTGTTTCATTCCACTTGAAATCACTATAGAGGGCTGGCTCCAGTCAGGGCATTGGCCCTGAACTCGTCGGATTGCGGGCGTGGTGGAACTGGTAGACGCGCGGGATTCAAAATCCCGTTCCGAAAGGAGTGCCGGTTCGATTCCGGCCGCCCGCACCATTTTTCGGAATCAGAGAATGTCCGGCGGATATTCTCCCGAAAAATCCCGAGCGACAGCGACGGGGCACCTTCACGTCATTGCTCCGACAGTCTTCGGCCAGCTTTGGGGGGATATTTTCCCAGAAAATCACATGGCGATGGGGAGGGGGCTTACAGGACGGGCATTGTTCCGGTCACAGCACCAAAATATTCACCCCGTCGATGTGGCGGGCCGACAGATGCTGTCCGGTCAGCGTGCCGCCATGCGTTTGCGCCAACGCAGCTAGCAGCTCTGCCTCCCCCTTGGCGGTGCGGGCAAGGATCCGCGCGCCATCATCGGTGCGCAAGAACGCATAGCCGCGTTGTGGTTCGCCTTTGGCATAGGTGACGCTCCACGCTTCGACGATGCCGGTCGCGTCTTGGCTCAGCAATACCGGCCCCACCTGCGCATCGCATTGCTCCTGAATGTCGGCGCTGCTGACCGGCTGCCAGTCAGAAGGAGCAGTGGTGGAGTAAATCCCCGCAGCTTGTTTTGTCAGGAAGCCGCCATTGGCCAGCACCAAGCCGAACTGGCCGGGGCTGGCGCGCATCCGTTCGGCGATGGTGGCGATGGCGTGCATGCTGTAATTATTGCCCGCGCCGCCAAAAAACGGCAGGCCGCCGGTGACGGTCAACGCCGCCGCGCCCGCTTGCCCCCCCGCGCGTCCAGACCCGCGCCAGTCGATGCCCAGCGCCTCTGCCGCCAGTAATACCGCTACCGGAAAACAGCTATACAGGTCGATTGCCGACAGCTCCCCGGCATTGGTGAGGCCGCTGCTCGCGAGCGTTTGCGCCAGCACCAGTTCAATCGCCAGACTGCGCGACAGATCGGGTCGTTCGCTTGGGCATGTGTCTTTGGCCTGAGCGTGACCATGGAGATAGACGCGATTGTCATCCGCGATGCCCATCCGGTCGGCTTCGCCAACGCTGGTCAGGATCAGCGCCGCACCTTGATTGACCGCGTCCTGCGCGACATCCCATTTCAGATAAGGTTCGGCGAGTGGATAATTTTCGGCGCTGGGGGTCGAGAGAAAATCGACCGAGCGTTCGATCGGAAATTGGGCATGGGGGTTGCGCGCGGCAACCGCCGAAAAACCCGCCCATAATTCCGACATGATCTGGCGGTGGGCGGCATAATCATGCCCTAGCCGCTGTGCGAGGGCGCTTTCAAACGCCGGATAGGTCTGGGTCGGCGCGCCTAGACCATTGGCGATGTCATAGGGCGACAGCAGCATTGGTCCGCGACCGCAATCGGTAAATCCGGCCTCCCCACTAGCGCAAGCGCCGTCGTTTACGGCGGGGGAAGCCAGAGGAGCGCCGTCGTTTACGACGGGGGAAGCCAGAGGAGAATCGCTCCAATCAAGCGCCTGCCCGGCCTTGATCGCGGCCTTCATCGTGGCTGTGGCTTCGGCCCCGACCAGCAATATCGTGCGCGCTTGCCCATTATGGATCGCCGCCGCGCTTTGGTTGACCAGATCTTGAGGCTGGTCGCCCCCGACCTGACTGTAGATGGTATCGCGCGGCGACAGGCCAAGGTCAGCCGCCAACCTTCCCGGCGGATTGGCGCAGCGGCCAAAGGGTTGGGGAGCAGTTGGCACCGAATCGAGCATGGTCCGCACGACGATGACCCGCTCGATGCTGCTGCACACGGCATTGGCAGCACCGCTGTCGGCCAGCGCAAGCTGTGCCGCGTCGGCGCGCAGCGATTGCGGTGACGGCGCGGGATCGCCGCTCACTGGCGACCAATGCTGGGTGATCTGGCCAACCCCGATCAGGACGGGAGTGCGCGGGTTGATGGTCATGGGTCAAGCCGCCTTTCTAACAGAGCGCTGTGCAAGTGTAGCGGCAATCGCGGTGTTTTCCAGCGGGGATGTGCGGGGCATGGCTGGCGATGAAACAGTCTGGCCTTGCGCAGGCTGGCCATCCGCTCGTATCGCAATGCGTAACAGGTGAACTCTCCGACGTAAAAAAGGAAAACCCATGCGCATTGTCACCCACTATTTGGCAAATGGCGCAGCCGTTGCGACCGGGCGCACCGGGGATATTTTCGACCCCAACAATGGCACGGTGCAGGCCCAGGTGACGCTGGGGGATGCAGCGGTGCTGGGGCTTGCGGTAGATGCCGCGCTGGCGGCGCAACCGGCTTGGGCCGCCACCAACCCGCAACGCCGTGCACGAGTAATGTTTGAATTCAAACGCTTGGTTGAGGCCAATATGGACGCGCTGGCCCATATGCTCTCATCCGAACATGGCAAGGTGATCGCCGATTCAAAGGGCGACATTCAGCGCGGTCTGGAAGTGATCGAGTTTTGTTGCGGCATCCCGCATGTCCTCAAGGGTGAGTATACCCAAGGGGCCGGGCCGGGCATCGATGTCTATTCCATGCGCCAGCCAATCGGGATTGGCGCGGGCATCACCCCGTTCAATTTTCCCGCGATGATCCCGCTGTGGATGTCGGGGGTCGCGATTGCCACCGGCAACGCCTTCATCATCAAGCCCTCGGAGCGCGACCCGAGCGTCCCCGTCCGCCTCGCCGAATTATTCTTGGAGGCAGGGCTTCCCGAAGGCATTTGCCAGGTGGTCCACGGCGACAAGGAAATGGTCGATGCGATCCTAGACCATCCGGCGATTGGCGCGATCAGCTTTGTCGGGTCGTCGGACATCGCCCATTATGTCTACAATCGCGGGGTCGCGAACGGCAAGCGGGTGCAGGCGATGGGCGGGGCCAAGAACCACGCGATTGTCATGCCCGATGCCGATCTCGATCAGGTGGTGGGCGACCTCGCTGGGGCGGCCTTTGGCTCGGCGGGGGAACGCTGCATGTCGCTGCCGGTGGTGGTGCCGGTCGGCGATGATACCGCAGAGCGGCTGCGCGCAAAGCTGATCCCGGCGATTGCCGCGCTCAGGGTCGGTGTTTCGACCGACGCCGAGGCGCATTACGGCCCGGTGGTGACCGCCGCGCACAAGGCCAAGGTTGAGGGCTGGATCCAGACCTGCGTCGATGAAGGCGCGGAACTGGTCATCGATGGTCGCGGCTTTACCCTGCAAGGGTATGAGCAAGGGTTCTTTATCGGCCCAACCCTGTTCGATCATGTGACGGCCGACATGTCCTCTTACAAGGAGGAGATATTTGGTCCCGTGTTGCAAATCGTTCGGGCAGCCAATTTTGAGGAAGCTCTCGCGCTGCCCTCGCGCCACCAATATGGCAATGGCGTCGCCATCTTTACGAGGAACGGCCATGCCGCGCGCGAATTTGCCGCAAGGGTCAATGTCGGGATGGTTGGGATCAATGTGCCGATCCCGGTGCCGGTCGCCTATCACAGCTTTGGCGGCTGGAAGCGCAGCGCCTTTGGCGACACCAATCAGCACGGCATGGAGGGGGTCAAGTTCTGGACCAAGGTCAAGACGATCACCTCGCGCTGGCCCGATGGCTCGCCTGACGGCGGTAACGCCTTTGTTATTCCGACGATGGGCTGAGGGCGGATTATGAAACACCAACGCGCATCGTCTGGCTCACCCTATGAAGCGAGCATCGGCTTTTGCCGGGCGGTCCGCGTGGGCGACCGGATCATCGTTTCCGGCACTGCGCCTGTCGAGGCTGACGGGAGTTCGACCCCCGGCGATGCTGAGGCACAGGCTGAGCGGTGTCTCGCCATCATCGTCCAAGCGATAGAGCATTTGGGCGGAGCGGCACAGGATGTCGTGCGCACCCGGATGTTCCTGACTGACGCTGCGGATGCAGAGCGGGTGGGCCGCGCACATGGCCGCTGGTTCGCCGATGTCCGACCGGCCTCTACCATGGTTGTGGTTGCTGCACTGCTGCGCCCCGAATGGCGGGTGGAGATAGAGGCTGAGGCGATGGTTGCCGCGCCGGATGATTGATCGGGAGAAAGCTATGACCAGCACCGGCGTTAGCGACGGGGGAAGCCAGACAAAGCGCACAATCGCCTTTATCGGGCTGGGCAATATGGGCAGCGGCATGGCCGCAAACCTCGTCAAGGCGGGGCATGCTGTCCACGCCTTTGACCTGTCGGAGACAGCACTGGCGACAGCGCGCGAAAACGGCTGCGCGAGTTTTTCCACCGTCAGCGAGGCAGTGGCCGGGGTCTATGCAGTGGTCTCGATGTTGCCCAATGGCGCGATAGTCGAGAGTGTTTATGCCAATCAGGTCATCGGCCATGCGCCCTCTGCCGCAATCCTGATCGACTGTTCGACCATCGATGTGGCGACAGCGCGCAAAGTTGCGGGTGCCGCTGTGGATGCTGGCTATGCGATGGTCGATGCGCCAGTCTCGGGCGGGATTGCCGCAGCCAATAGTGGCACCCTGACCTTCATGGTTGGCGGCACAGCGGAGGCTTTTGCCCGTGCCGAACCGATCCTGTCGGCAATGGCCAAGGCGGTGATCCATGCTGGCGCGGCCGGAGCGGGACAGGCGGCGAAAATCTGCAATAACATGTTGCTCGGTGCATCGATGATCGCGACCTGCGAGGCATTTGTGCTAGCGGAAAAACTCGGCCTCGATTTGCAGACATTTTATGACATTTCGTCCAAGGCTTCGGGGCAGTGCTGGTCGATGACCAGTTACTGTCCGGTTCCCGGTGTCGGCCCGCAAAGCCCAGCTGACAACGCCTATCAGGGCGGGTTTGCAACCGCATTGATGCTCAAGGATTTGAAACTGGCGATGGAGGCTGCCCGCTCAGTTGGCGCTGATGTGCCGATGGGCAGCCGCGCGGCGGAACTTTATCAGGAGTTTGCCGATTCCGGATCAGGTGGCCTCGATTTCTCCGCCATCATCAGGCGCATGGGCGGCTAGCTGGCACAAATGGCCCCGCATTATGACATCATCATCGTCGGTAGCGGCCACGGCGGGGCACAGGCGGCGATTGCGCTGCGCCAAGCGGGTTTTAGCGGTAGCATCGCGATGGTGAGCGAGGAGGGCGATCTGCCCTATGAGCGCCCGCCGCTGTCCAAGGAGTATTTCAGCGGCGACAAGCCGTGGGCGCGGATGCTGATTCGCCCTGCGGCCTATTGGGACGAGCGCAATGTGCATATGCTGCTCAATCAACGGATCGTCGCGGTTGATGCTGATGACCACCGACTGACCAGCGCCGACGGCAGCAAGTTCACCTATGGCCAGCTGATCTGGGCGACTGGCGGCATTCCGCGCCGATTGCCGGTACCGGGCGGCGACCTGCCCAATGTCCAGGGGGTCCGCAGCCGCACAGACGCCGATGCGATGATCGCGGCGGCTGCATCGGGCCAGAATTTCGTCATCATTGGCGGCGGCTATATTGGGCTGGAGGCTGCAGCGGTGCTCGCCAAAATGGGCAAGACCGTGACCGTGCTGGAGGCATTGGATCGCGTCCTAGCCCGGGTTGCGGGCGAGCCACTGTCGCGCTTTTACGAACGCGAACATCGTGCCCATGGTGTCGATATACGGCTGGGCGTGCGGGTCGAGGCGATTGAGGGCGAGGCCAAGGATGCAGAGAACCGGGCCACCGGGGTGCGGCTGGGCGATGGCAGTATCATTGCCGCCGACCATGTCATCGTCGGCATCGGGATTGACCCGGCGGTAGCACCCCTGCTTGCGGCGGGGGCAGCGGGCGGCACTGCTGGTGGCGGGGGGGGGTGCTAGTCGACGATTTTTGTCGGACCTCGCTGCCCGACATTTATGCGGTGGGAGACTGTGCGGCGCATGCGAACCGCTATGCCGATGAGGCCATCATCCGGCTTGAATCGGTGCAGAACGCCAATGATCAGGCGACTGTGGCGGCAAAGGCGATTGCCGGTGATCCCCGCCCCTATGATGCGGTGCCATGGTTCTGGTCGAACCAGTATGACCTGCGGCTGCAAACCGTCGGCCTGTCGTTGGGGCATGATGCTCTGGTGGTGCGCGGCGAGCCGGATGCGCGGGCATTTTCAGTGATCTATCTCAAGTCTGGTCGAGTCATTGCTCTCGATTGCGTCAATGCCACTCGCGATTATGTGCAGGGGCGGGCGCTGGTCATGGTCGGCGCAAGCATCGCTCCCGAACGGCTGGCCGATGCCGCAGTCCAGCTAAAGGAGATGTTGGGTAGTTGACCACCATCTGGGCTATTGCTAGCCATTCACTTGGCATACATGGGTGATGGGCCAGCAATGGCGGGCAGTTTGGGGAGGAAGTATTTGATGCGCAAGTCCGTCAGTAGTGTGATCGCCATGGCCTTGATGCTGTCTGCATGCGGCAGTAGCGGCGGTGGAAATACTATTGTCTTGCCGCCCACCCCGACGCCCCCGCCGTCATCCGGGTGCGCGCTGCGCGAACGACAGGATTTTGCGCTGGCGACGCTGCGCGAATGGTATTTGTTTCCAGAAACCCTGCCTGCATCGCCAAATCCAACAGCATTTGCGACGGTACAGGACTATATCGATTCGCTGACCGCGACCGCCCGGGCTCAGGGGCGCGACCGCTTTTTCACCTTCATCACCTCGATTGCCGCCGAGAATGCGTTTTTCTCGAGCGGCTCAAGCGCAGGTTTTGGCGTCCGCCTGTCATTCGACACAACCGCCCGCCGGGTGTTCATCGCCGAAGCATTTGAAACCGCCCCGGCGCTGACGGCGGGGATTGATCGCGGCGATGAAATCATTGCTATCGGCACCAGTGCATCGAACTTACGCACCGTCAGCGACATCATTGCCAGCGAAGGGGCCGGCGGGGTCACCAATGCGCTGGGGCCGAGCACCGCAGGCATCTCCCGGACATTGCAACTGACTGGACAGGGCGGGGCACGGACGCTGACCGTGACCAAGGCGGACTTTTCGCTGATCCCGGTTTCATCGCGCTATGGAGCGCGGATTTTGACCGTAGGTGCGCGCCAGATCGCTTACTTGAACCTGCGCACCTTCATTTCCTCGGCAGATCAGCAATTACGCGACAGTTTCGCCAGTTTCCGCAGCGCTGGCGTCACCGACTTTGTCATTGACATGCGCTATAACGGCGGCGGCCTGGTATCGACCGCCAATCTTTTCGGGGATTTGCTTGGCCGCAATCGTTCCACCAATGACATTTTTTCGCAGACGCGCTTTCGCCCCGAAAAAGCATCGAACGACAGCGTCCACCGATTTGCCCCGACTGGTCAGTCGGTCGCGCCGGTGCGCATCGCCTTTATTGGCACCGGGTCAACCGCATCGGCCAGCGAATTGGTGATCAACGGGATGATCCCCTTTTTGGGCGGCAACATGGCGCTGGTCGGGACCAACACTTTTGGTAAGCCGGTCGGACAGATCGCGGTGGATCGTACCGCCTGTGACGACCGTATCCGGGTCGTCGCCTTTGCCACCGGCAATGCCACCAACAACACCGCCTATTTCAACGGCTTGGCGGGATCGATAGCGACCACCTGTCGCGCCGCGGATGATGTGACCCTGCCACTGGGCGATGTGCGCGAAGCATCGGTGGCTCAGGCGGTCAGCTTTTTGACCGGCACTGGTCCGGCTTGCAATACCATCTCCTCGGTGGGTCAAGGGACCGCGAGCGCCCGAGATGCGTCCGCTGCTGCTGTCTTGCACATGGAACTGCTGATCCCGGATCAACCTACCCCGGCCCAGCGCGAAGTGCCCGGACTGTTTTGATATTGCTCAATCAGTCGATGGTGTGAAAACTGGCTGGGGCGGCAGGATTCGAACCTGCGAATGCCGGCATCAAAAGCCGGTGCCTTACCACTTGGCGACGCCCCAGTACGACCGGCCAGCACGGGCAGGTGAGCGCGGCTTATAGACGCGCTTAGAGCGATTTCAAGTCATGTGCGAATGTAGAAATCGCTCCACTAGTTGGGGCCGGCGACCTGCGGCGCGGCGGGTGCAACAGCCGGGCCGCCATCCAATGCCGCCAGTATCGCGCCCGCCCGCGTGTCGCGAATCGCCAGATCGCGCGCCGAAAGTCCGGTGATATTGTCGGTCTGTTCGGGGTCTGCGCCTGATCCAATCAGCAGCCGGACCATCGCCAGGTCGCGCCTCTGGACCGCCAGATGCAAGGGGGTTTCACCGCTGCTGCCGCCTTCGTTGACGCGGGCACCGCGCCGGATCAACAGTTCTGCCCCGTCAGCAAAGCCAAGCTGGGCCGCCCGGATCAGCGGGGTCAGTCCGGCGCGATCAGCGCCATTGGGTTCCGCGCCGCGTTGTAGCAAAAATCGCAGCCAGATCAGGTCGCGGCGCTCGACAACTACTAGCAAAGCGGTCTGGCCGGTGGACACTTCGCGGGTGTTGACCAGAGTATTTGACTGGCTCAGCAGGTCATTGACCTTGTTCGTATCCCGGTCGCGCACCGCCTCCAAAAACTGATAGCCCGGCGAACCTATCTGGGCTGCACCGGGCGCTGTGACCAACAGTGTTGCGGCCATTGCGATACCGCTCAGCTGCAGTTGTATTCGCGCAAATCGGGTTCTTGCCATTATTCGCTATCCCACATGGGTCGTGCGCCGATTGGTGCGCAGGGTTGATTTTGTCGCGATGCAGCCGCAAGGCTTGCGGTGCCATGAATAGAGCCTCTTTTACCGCTTGTCTGTTCGCCTGTGCAAGCACCCTTATGCTCGCAGGCTGCAATTCCCCCGCCGCGATGGAGGCTCCACCGCTTGCGGGTGCACGAATCGGTGGCAGTATCGCCTTGACCGACCATAATGGCCAGCAATTTGGTGACGCCAATTTGGCGGGCAAATATCGGCTGATCTATTTTGGCTACAGCTTTTGCCCCGATGTCTGTCCGGTTGACCTGAACTGGCTGATGCTCGGGCTAAAGCAATTTGAACGACAGGATGCCGGACGCGCGGCCCGCATCCAGCCGATTTTTGTAACGATCGACCCAGGCCGTGACACCTCCGAAGTGTTGCACAACTTTGTCGGACAATTTCATCCCCGGCTGGTTGGCCTTACCGGCAGCGAGGCCCAGATTAAGGCCGTGGCCGACAATTTTCTGGTCAGCTATGCTCGCCAGCCCGGATCGCGCCCTGATGCCTATCTGGTTGCGCATACCCAACTGGCCTATCTGATGGGGCCTTCGGGCGAACCGCTGGCGCTGATCCCCATCGACCAGATCAGCACCCCCGATGTCAACGAAGGCGCGCCCGGCCTGGTGGCCGCCGAACTTTCCCGCTGGGTGCGATAGCGGACAATGGGCCAGCCGATAGCACAGCCCGCGTCGCCCGCCCCTTTTTGGGAGCGTCCGCTTGACACTTTGTCGCGAAGCGAGTGGGAGGCGCTGTGCGACGGATGCGGCAAATGCTGCCTTAACAAGCTGGAAGTAGCGGACGAGGATAGTGGCGAAGTCCGCATCTATCCCACCAACGTGACCTGTCGCCTGCTCGACCGGCAAACCGGCCAATGTGGTGATTATCGCAATCGCCGCAAATATGTGCCGGATTGCCTACAGTTGACGGCGACCAAAGTGGACGATCTGCCGTGGTTGCCGATGACCTGTGCCTATCGCCTGCGGGCTCGGGGTGAGCCGTTGTTTGACTGGCATTATCTGTTGTCCGGTGATCGCGAAACAGTGCATAGCGCCGGACAATCGGTGCGCGGCTGGACGATCAGCGAAACCATCGCCGGGCCATTGGAAAGCCATCTCGTTGACCGCATTGTCTGATTTTTGGGTCGCCATTGCGGGTGAAGAGCTGGCGGTTCGGGTGCGGCTCCACCCACGGGCTCGGCGATTGCGACTGCGCTATGATCCGCTCGCCCACGCGCTTAATCTGGTGATGCCGCCCCGCGCATCGCTGCGCTCGGCACGATTGTGGACCGAAAGTCAGAGCGATTGGATACACAGCCAATTAGAGCGGCGGACGCTGCCGCAGCCGGTCATAGCCGGAACCCGATTGCCATGGGGAGAGAGCAACCTGCTCGTCGACTGGGCGGCGGATCGCCCGCGTACGCCGCTGCTGAGCATATCCTCGGGCGGGGCAATACTGGCGATTGGCGGCCCCGAGCAGAGCGTCGGACCACGGGTGGGGCGGTGGATGAAACCCTATGCACATGAGGAGTTTTCCAAGCTGACGCAGCAAATGGCGGCGCGTGCGCGGCTGACCTGTCGCACGGTCAGCGTGGGCGATCCGCGCAGCCGCTGGGGCAGTTGCACAGCGCAGGGGCGCATCCGCTATAGCTGGCGTCTTGCCATGGCACCGGATTTTGTCCGCACCGCGCTGGTCGCGCATGAGGTCGCGCATCTGGCGCACATGAACCATAGCCCCGCCTTTCATCAACTGGTCGATGATCTGGCAGGGGATAGCGCCCGCCAGTCGCGCGATTGGCTTCGTCGCCATGGTCGCGCCCTCCATTTGTGGCGGTTTGAAACTAGTGTTTGATCCACTATCGTGGAATCGGCACCGGCCCACTCCCCCTCCCGACCTCCCATACAATACACTGCTATGGGTGGCCTGGAGGGGGAGCGGGCTGGCACAGAGCGTTTCAGTGCAACTGAAACAGAGTTTACGGGCCGGTCAGCGCGGCGGTGGCGGCACAACGCGGCGCGGCGGCGGGGTTGCTGCATCACCGTCCCGGTTGCCGGTAACCTCGTCAATCCATGACCGGTCCAGTTGCGGGCCGGGGTTGCGCGGTTTGCCATCAGTATTGCCATCGGGCGCTTGATCTTGCGGCTTGCCGCCGGGGTTCGGGTCAGGCTCGATAGGTGCGCCATTTTCGTCAGTGAGTGCGCCATCCCCCGGCTCGCCGAAATAGGCTTCGTCATCGCTTTCAAGCTGCCATTGCGGCAATTCGGCTTCGGTCCTGAACGCTTCGATCGGGCGATTGGCAACGGCGGTGCGCATGAAAGCAGCAAAGGCCCGAGCCGGGGCAACGCCGCCCTGTAGCCCGCCAACGGCGCGCGCATCGTCGCGCCCCATCCACACCCCAGTGGTGATGCCGCTGGAAAAGCCCAGGAACCAGCCATCCTTGTTGCTGCTGGTGGTGCCGGTCTTGCCCGCCACCGGGCGCCCGATCTGCGCTGCCCGTCCGGTTCCGGTGTTGACCGCAGTCTGCAACAGGTCGGTAATCCCGGCAGCAACCCAGCTGTCGACCAGAATGGAATCGGGGTCTGGCCGCCGCTCGAACAATGTCCGTCCCTCGGCTGTCGTCACTTTGTTGATGCCATAGGGCCGCACCAGATGACCCTGCGCCGCCACCGAGGCAAAGGCCGCAGTCATGTCGATCAAGCGCACGTCGGCGGTGCCCAGCACCATCGAGGGATGGTTGTTGAGCGTTGATGTGATGCCAAACCGCCGGGCCATATTGGCGACGGTAGAAAAGCCTATGCTGTCGCCCAACCGGGCGGCAACGGTGTTGACTGAATAGGCAAAGGCAGTGCGCACGTCCATTTCGCCAGCAAATCGCCCAGAGCTGTTGCGCGGGGTCCAGCCATCAATCGTGATCGGCTCGTCGACGACGCGGGTATCGGCGGTATAGCCCGATTCCAGCGCCGCCATATAGACGAAGACTTTCCACGCCGAGCCTGGCTGCCGTTCCGCCGTAGTCGCCCGGTTATAGTTTGACGTCACATAGTCGCGCCCGCCCACCATTGCCCGCACCGCGCCGTCGCGATCGAGCGACAACAGCGCGCCTTGTGCCCCCGCCGGGGTGTTGGCCTGGATCGATGCAGTGGCGCTGCGTTGCAGGTCGAGGTCAAGCGTGGTCCACACATCCAGCGGCTCATCGGGTTCGTCAATTAGCGTGTCGAGCTGTGGCAGCACCCAATCGGTAAAGTATCGCGCGCTATTCTGGTTGGGCTCGATTGCCATGCGGATATTGGCCGGACGGGCGTCGCGGCGCTGCCTAGGCGTGATCACGTCGGCGTCTAGCATGACGTCAAGCACGACATTGGCGCGGCCCACAGCGGCGTCGGCATCGGCGGTCGGTGAATAACGCGAGGGGGCTTTGACCAATCCGGCGATAACGGCGGCTTCCGGCAGCGACAATTGATCCGCGCCATGGCCAAAAAAGCGGCGTGATGCGGCATCAATCCCGTAACTGCCGCCACCAAAATAGACTTTGTTGAGATAGAGTTCGAGAATCTCGTCCTTGGAAAACTTCCACTCCATTGCCATCGCCAAAATCGCCTCACGCGCCTTGCGCGACAGGCTGTAATTATTGGTCAGAAAGACGTTGCGCGCCAGTTGCTGGGTGATCGTCGATGCCCCTTGCATCCGTCGCCCGGTGCCGATCCGTTCAATCGCGACCCAGACCGAGCGCGCCAGACCAATCGGGTCAATCCCAAAGTGATAGGCAAAACGGCGGTCCTCCACCGCGACCATCGCCTCGCGCATCACCATCGGGGTGTCGTTCAGGCTCAGCCAGCGACCATAATTGGGGCCAATCGATACGATAACCGCGCCGTTGACGTCACGCACGCGTATGGTCTGGGCATTACTGGTGCGGCGCAATTCTTCAAAATTGGGCAGGTTGCCCACCGCCATGCCGACCGCAACGGCCACGCCGATGAAACCGAGCAGGCTGGCGATCAGGCCATATTTGACGACCCTGCCGACAATGCGGTGAAAGCGACCCTGTTCTTTGGGTGCGCTGCTGGACCTAGGGGATCGGGGGGAACGTGCCATGGGTGCGCCTGACTATGGTGCGGAGACTTTGCCGACAAGCATTATTCGCACAACCCCACAGATATGGAGCCATCGCCCCAAAGAATCTGGCTCAAGCGGCGCTGTTGCGATCCGTAAAGTCCAGCGCAACACTGTTCATGCAAAACCGCTCCCCGGTCGGCTGGGGGCCGTCGGTAAAGACATGCCCCAAATGCCCGTCGCAAGCGGCACAGCGCACTTCATCGCGGACCATGCCATGGCTGGTATCGCGCACCACCGTCACCGCATCACTGCTAACGGCTACGAAAAAGCTGGGCCAGCCCGATCCGCTGTCATATTTTGCCGAACTGTCGAACAGCGCCGCGCCGCATCCCGCGCAGTGATATTGTCCCTCCCCCTTGTGGAGGTTGAAATGACCGGCAAAGGCGGGTTCGGTGCCATGCTGGCGCAACACCTGATATTGCTCGGCTGTCAGCCGCTCGCGCCATTCGCCATCACTCAGTCGGATTTTAGTCATGCTGCGAAAATGCGCCTTTGCGCCGCCGGTTTCAAGATGGCATGCGGGTCAGCCGCGCCATTACCCCGATCAGCCACGGCATTTGGCCCAGCAAGCCAACCGCCCGCTCGTTCCACCCCGGTTGCTCGGCCACCCACCAAGCCAGCCGCGCAACCCGCATCGGTCGCACAATGCGCTGTGCCATCTGCATCTGCCATACCGCCGAATCCTCTCCGGTGAGCTGGGAACGCGCCGCTGAAATACCGGAGTAAAGGGCAAGCCCCATCCCTTCGCCCGCCAGCGAGGGGATAGAGGCCGCCTGATCCCCCAGCCGCCACAGGCCAGTTGTTCCTCGCGACGCCATCCAACCATAGGGGATCGCCGCAACGGCGTCGATTGGTGCCTTGGCGTCTGCCATTGCTAGTCGCTCGGCCAGTGGCGCAGATGCTCTGGCCCAGTCGGCAATCAGCGCCTCAGGTCGGCCGCCAGATTCGCTCAGCCGCGATTTGTGGACGGCGAGGCACAGGTTGGCGCTGCCGTCCTCCTGCAGGACCAAGCCGGCATAGCCACGGTCAAACAGGAACAGCTCCACCGCATTGCCAAGCAGACGCGCAGTGACCGGGTTGGCGGCAATCCGCATCCGCAGTCCCGCCACCGGGTCATCCGCCGCGTGTGCGGGCGCGGGTCTGGGGTGCCCCGGCAAGCCATGTTTGCCGGTAGCGAGGAAAATTGCCGGGGCGTGATGGGTTGACCCGTCGGCGAGGGTAACGCGCCCACCCTCCACGCTTTGGACCTTGACCCCGCGCTCCACCCTTGTCCCGGCCGCTGCGGCAGCGTCGAGCAGGAGCGAATCCAGTCGCCGCCGCGACAGGCCCATGCCAGTTAGTGGCAGCGCGGCTTCGACTGATCGCGTGCCACAGAACAGCCGCACCGTGTCAATCTGATGTCCGCCCAGCGTGGCGGGGTCGATCCCCAGTTCGGTCAGCCGCGCCAGCGATTGCCACGACAAAAATCCGCCGCAAAGGGCGTCACCGGGGTGGGGGCTGCGTTCGAACAGCAGCGGCGCATTCCCCCCCCTTGCTAGGGTAATGGCTGCTGCGCTCCCGGCCGGTCCGCCGCCGATGACGATTGGCCTGATCGCCGAACTGGTCATTTGATCCGGCTAACCACCAACCGCCATGGGAACCAGCGGGTGATGGTCGCACCGTCTATCCCCGCCGCTGCTAGCTGTTGTTGCCATTCAGAGCGGCGAAAACTGCGGGCAATCGACAATTGGCCATCGCGCCGGACGATCGGATCGGCCAAAGCCAGCGCCGCCAGCAGCGGGAAACCGACAAACGGCAGCCGCCTGCGGTGCAGGTCGTTGATTAGCCAGCCTGTGCCTGCTTCGGCTTCCATAAACCGCAGAAAATCCGCCCGCTCGGCGTTGCTCATATGGTGGGCAACCAAGCTGGAGATGACCCCATCCCAGCCAGCGCCGCGCTGATCGCGATAATCACCGGTTAGCCAGCGGATGCCGAATGCTGCAGGCGTCGCAGCTTGGGCGCAAGTGGCGCTGCGCGGGTTGAGGTCAATACCGGTCAGCGCGACGGCGCGGCCCATCCGCGAGGCCATCCGGGCTATCGCCCTGAGCATATCGCCATGGCCAAAGCCCACGTCGAGCAACCGCAGCGGCGGGGCATTGCCGGGTCGGCGGCTCAATATCGTGCGGACGAAGGCCAGCGTCGGCCGCGCCGCTAGGGTCAATCGGTTGATCCGCGACAAATCCGTCAGCACCCGCGCATAGTCAGCGTCGCCGAGGTCGGCGGCGTCCATTTCCTCCTCGCGCTCGACCCGCGTAGCAAGCGAGCTCAGTGGGTTCACTGGCCAGAGTCCAGCGCGACCGGACTGGGAGCAAAGTCGAGCGCGACCGCTTCGGCGGCTAATCCTGGGCCAAAAGCCAGCGCCAGTCCCGGCCCTTTGGCGCCGGATTCGATCAGCGCTGCAATCACGAATAGCACCGTCGCTGACGACATATTACCGCATGTGCGCAAGACCGCACGGCTTGCAGTCAGAACTGCGGGGGATAGCGCTAGGGCGCGCTCCACCGCATCGAGAATCGAGCGCCCGCCGGCGTGAATCGCCAGATTGTCCGGAATGCCGTCGGGAAACAGCGCCAAAACCGTCGCGGGGTCATGCAGCGCAGCCTCTATCCGACCCGGCACCGCGCCCGACAGCCGCATCGAAAATCCCTGATCGCCGATGTCCCAGCGGATCAAATCGTCGGAATCGGGCAGGGCTAGGCTCAATCCGGGGCCAATCGCGACAATGCCGGGTGCAGCGCTGATAATGACGGCCGCCGCGCCATCGCTGAATTGCAGCATCGCCAGCAATGGCTCAATCTCGTTCCGGTCATCCAGATGCAGGGTGGACAGCTCGACGCTGACCAGCAGCACCATCGCATCCGGCTCAGATCGGACGATATGGCGGGCGGTGCGCAATCCGGTGACTCCGGCATAACAGCCCATAAAGCCGATTAATGTCCGTTCAACCTGCACAGACAGCCCCAATTTGCGAGCGATAATCTGGTCGATCCCGGGCGCGACAAAGCCGGTGCAACTGACCACCACCAAATGGGTGATTTGCGCCGGGTCAAAGGACAGCTTGGCAATCGCCGCTAGCGCAAGAGCGGGGGCATATTCGCCATAGGCGGCCATTCGCGCCGATGTCGGCGGCAGTTGCGGCTGGCCATAAAACCCGCCTGGCATGACCGGCGATCCGCCGCACACCGTCGGCGGTAGCACCGACCAGCGATGGTCGATGCCTGAGCGTTCGACCATCCGGGTAAACAGGCGTCGTTCGCGGTCGTCTGTAATCCGGGGCATCGCCCATTCGACAAAGGCTTGGTGAATGTCATGATCGGGCCGGGCGGTGGCAATATCGGCAATCATCACTCGGGTTTGATCGGTCATCGGCAAGCGCCGATAGCGCAGGCTAGGACAATCGTGACCATGGGATGGAGCGGGGGAGGGTTGAGCATGGCAACCTCTCCTTTACCATCTTTGTGGTATCTGGCGAGCATGGAGTTTTCCCGGCGCATTCTGATGGTTATTGCCCTTGCGGGAATGTCGTCGTTATCGTCTGGCGCGGCACAGGCGGCGCAGTGCCTGTTGTGCACCACTGACGCGGACAATGCAGATCAGCAGCAGGCATCCAGTGTTGATCGGGGTGGCGAACGCCAATTGCGGGTAGAAGTAGCAGCGGACCTCGATTTTGCCCGTCTGATTGCGGGATCGCGTGGCGGCAGCGTCCGCATCGATCCGCTGCAAAGCGGCACACAGGCGCAGGGCGACGTCCGAACCGTGTCGGGCATGGGGTTTTCCGGCCGGATATTGGTAGAGGGAGTGCCCGGACGCACTGTCCGGATTGATCTGCCTGACGACTTGACATTGACCGCTGCCAATGGCGGCCAGATACGCCTGACGGGGATAACAACCGGCCAGTCACCGGTGCTGCGGCTCGGCCCTGATGGCCGCCTAGACGTCGCTTTCGGCGGCCAGTTGGACATCACTGGGTCGGTCGATGGCGATTTCCGGGGCCGTATCCCGATCACGGTCAGCTATGAATAGGGTGTGGTTACGCTGCAACCCTGGCAAATTGCAGGAGCGCGTTTTGCACCAGTATCGATCCTGGATTGTCAGGGGCCTTGAGATCGCGTTCCAGCCCGTGCAAGCGGGTGATGGCGCGGGCCAATTGTCTAGCATTCCAGCGTTCTAGCTGCCGGACGACCGCGTCAGCGTCTTTCCAAAATATCGCCTTGCCTTGGCTGGCCACGACCTGCCTAGCGCTGATGCCGCCATCCACCGCAACCCGCAGCCGCGCCAACAGGTGGGCGCGCGCCATCATCGCCCGCACCAGTCTGATGTCAATTGCGCCCACCGCATCAAGCTCGGCCAGACAGCGTGGCAGCAAGGCCGCAAGGCCGCCAAAGGTCGCGTTGATCGTTTCGCCAAGCTGTGCATCGTCAATATCAGCGCCAATCGCTTGCCAGTCGGGCAAAGCTGCCCGTTTGCGATTGTCGGGTGCGGCATCGCAATACAGCGCCAGTTTTTCGATTTCACGGGCGATTAAGCCGCTCTCGCCACCACTGGCCTGAGCAATGGCGCGGACCACATCCGCAGTGAGGGTGAGGCCAAGCGGTTCGGCTAGGGCTTGGGCCAGTGGGCCGACATCTTTGACATCTGCCAGATAGGATATGACAGCAATCGCCTGCGGGTCTTTCTCGGCCAATTTGGTCAGGCGCGACTTGCCGGTCAGGCCCGCAACGGTGACCACCACCGGGTTACCCGCAGCGGTTGCGGACAGCAGATTCTCGATCGCCGGGACGAGCTCATCGCCATTGCCCGAATCGACACTGACCGACACCCAGCGATGACCGCCAAACAGGCTGATCGAGGCGGCTTCATCGGCAATTATCGCCGGGTCAATGCGGATTTTTTCCGGGTTGAGATCGACGCGCTCGGCCTCGCTGCCAATCGCCGTGACGACACGGTCGCGCAGCACCCGCGAAGCTGTTTCGTCGGGTCCGCCAAACAGATAGAGGCGAACCGCCGGGTCAAGCCGGGCCAGCGACCGCGCTGCCAGATGCGCCTTGACCAGCATCCTCTATTGGGCGCTGGCGGCGGACTGGTTGCGGGCAAATTGGGCGATACGAACGACAATCTGCTCCGCCACCACCTGTGACAGGCGCTCCAGTGCGGTGCGTTCGGCAGCGATGGTCGCATATTCGCTGCTGACAACGTCAATCCCAGCATCTGATCCGGCGGTGTCATCGATCAATGTCGTGCCGTCGCTTGTGTCTATCAACTGCCAACGTGCCCGCAAAGTGCGGCGTTCGCGCGTCACCGAATCATCGGTGCGCACGCCAAATCCGGCGATGTCATCGTCCAGCCGGACATCGACACGATAGCGTGCGGTGGCATCTTCGCCAGCCAGCGACAGCCGGTCGCGCAGCGCGCCGCGCACCAGCCAGCCAGCTTCGCCGGATATTGGCGCGATGCTGACCGACGACAATGTGCTCGCCACCGGCCCACGGCTGCCCCCCGTATAGAGCGGTTGCAGGCCGCAGCCACTGAGCATCATTGCGATCAATACGAACGGGAGGGCGCGGGTGAACATCATAGCACAATATTGACCAGCCGGTCGGGAACGACAACTACTCTTTTTGGACTGGCTCCATTGAGCAGGCGCTGGACCGTGTCATTGGCGAGCGCCAGCGCCTCCAGCGCGGCCTTGTCCATACCCTTGGCGACGGTGATGGTGCAGCGCAATTTGCCCATCACCTGAATGGCGATAGTGACTTCATCCTCGACCAGCAACGCTGGGTCGGCCACCGGCCAAGGCGCATCGGCGATCAGGCCCGTCTCGCCCCATGTGCCCCAAATCTCTTCGGCTAGATGGGGCAACATTGGCGCAACCAACAGGACCATTATGCGCGTAGCATCATCGCGGCTCGCCGAAGGCGCGGCTTTTTCAAGGATATTGGCGAGCGAATAGATTTTGGCGACGGCCTTGTTAAAGGCTAGGGCGTCGATGTCGGCTGTGACCCCGGCAATCGTCTTGTGCGCCGCCTTGTCGAGTGCGAGGTCGCGGGCACCTCCACGCGCACTTCGCGGTGCGGTGGCTATCCGCCACAGCCGCTGAACAAAGCGCCAGCACCCCTCGATCCCGCTTTCCGACCATAAAAGATCGCGTTCGGGCGGGCTGTCAGACAGCATGAACCAGCGCACCGCGTCGGCCCCATATTGGTCGATAATGGCGTCAGGATCGACAACATTCTTTTTCGATTTCGACATTTTCTCGATGCGGCCAACCTCGACTTCGGCATCACTGACTTTGGAAAAGACTTTGCCGTCTCGATGATCGACCTCATCAGGCGACAGCCACGGCGAACCGATAAAGATCGGATCACCATTAATTGTAATCGGGTCTCCATTGATTGTTATTGGAGAGCTATCAGGGTTCTTGTATGTCTCGTGCGTCACCATCCCTTGGGTAAACAGGTTGGCGAACGGCTCCTTGACGTCAATCAGCCCGATCTTGGCCAGCGCCCGCGTCCAAAACCGCGCATAGAGCAAATGCAAAATCGCATGTTCCACCCCGCCAATATACTGGCTGACCGGCAACCAGCGGGCGACCTCGTCGCGCTTGAACGGTGCATCACTGGGCTGGCTGGCAAAACGCAGGAAATACCAGCTCGAATTGACAAAGGTATCGAGGGTGTCGGTTTCGCGGCGCGCAGGTTCGCCGCATTGCGGGCAGGGCACGTGCTTCCAGCTTGGGTGCCGGTCCAATGGATTGCCGGGAAAGTCGAACGTCACATCCTCGGGCAGGACGACCGGCAGCTGATCCTTTGGCACCGGGACAATGCCGCAACTGTCGCAATGGACCACCGGGATGGGGGTGCCCCAATAGCGTTGACGCGACACACCCCAGTCGCGCAGCCGCCAGGTGGTTTTGCTTGTCCCCCAGCCCTCAGCCTCGGCCTTGGCTATGATCGCCGCCTTGGCCGCATCGACGCTCATACCGTTGAGGAAATGGGAATTGACGATTGCTCCGGGGCCGACATAGGCGGTGTCGCCAGTAAAATGCGCATCACTTGCCTCACCATCGGCGACCACCCGGATGACTGGCAGCGCATATTTGCGGGCAAAATCGAGGTCGCGCTGGTCGTGCGCGGGGCACCCGAAAATGGCCCCTGTGCCATAATCCATCAGCACATAGTTGACGACCCAGACCGGCAGGTGCCAGTTGGGATCGAGCGGGTGTTCCACCGACAATCCGGTGTCAAAGCCCAGCTTTTCTGCGGTATCCAGCTCTGCCTGCGCGGTCCCGCTGGCGCGGCAGCGGGCGATGAAGCTCGCCAGTTCCGGGGCATTGGCGGACAGGCTTTCGGCAAGCGGATGGTCGGGGGCAACCGCGACAAAACTGGCCCCGAACAGCGTATCGGGCCGGGTTGTGAACACCGCCACATCCTCCATCGCGCTGCCCGCCGGAAAGGCAAAGCGGAACTCCAGCCCCTGCGACTTGCCGATCCAGTTTTCCTGCATCAGCTTGACCTTGTCGGGCCATCCACTCAAGTCGGACAGGCCGTCCAGCAACTCCTCGGCGAAGTCGGTGATTTTCAGAAACCATTGCGACAATTTGCGGCGTTCAATCACCGCGCCCGAGCGCCAGCCCCGCCCGTCGATCACCTGTTCATTGGCCAGCACCGTCATGTCAACCGGATCCCAATTGACATAGCTTTCCTTGCGCGTGACGAGGCCCGCCGCCATCAGGTCGAGGAACAGCGCTTGTTCATGGCCGTAATATTCTGGATCGCAGGTAGCCAGTTCGCGGCTCCAGTCGATGGCAAGGCCGAGCCGTTTTAGCTGGGCGCGCATCGCTGCGATATTCTGCCGCGTCCAGTCGCCGGGATGAACATTATTTTCCATCGCGGCGTTTTCAGCCGGCATCCCAAATGCGTCCCAGCCCATCGGGTGGAGCACGGCATGGCCGGTCATCGCCTTGTAGCGCGCAATCACGTCGCCCATCGTATAATTGCGGACATGGCCCATGTGGATCCGTCCTGACGGATAGGGAAACATCTCCAGCACATAGGCGGCGGGGCGATCAGGGTGGCGGTCGGCGCGAAAACTGTCAGTGCTGGCCCATGCATCCTGCCAGCGGCGGTCGGCGGCGAGCGGGTTGAACCGCTGGTCAGTCATGGGTCAATATCCCTGAGAGCCTTTTTCAGTGAGATGGAAACATCGAACGGCTCGAAAAAGGCGGTAAACAAAAGCGCTGGCGTTTTCGCCAGGGGAAGCCAGAAAATCATCTAGAGCCACTTTTGATTCCTCTAATGTGGATAAGGCTCTAGAGGCGGACGGCATGGGCGCACCGCCGCCGTTCGCATGATGCGACCCGACCGGACGTAGCCCGATCAGTTGCTGCTGAGCGCAGACCGGCGCAAATCGCGGGCGCGGGTTAAAATAATCTCCTCGACCCGTTGCACCGTTGCGGCCTGAATGGGGGCATCGACCCAAGCGCCATTCTGGGCGACCTGACGTGCGCCGGACACCCGCAGCGCGTCGGCCCGCAGATCCCGGTCCAATATCGCCACAGTCAGCTTGACCCGTTCACCGGGGTTTTGTGGGTTGGCATACCAGTCGGTGATAATCACGCCGCCATTGGAATCGGCCTGTAACAGCGGGGCAAAGGACAAGGCATCGAGCGATGCACGCCACAGATAGGCGTTGACCCCGATGGTCGTCACCTGACTTGCAGCCAAGTCGGCGCTGGGGCGTTCGTTGCCACCGGCGCAACCGCCGATGACTAGGCCAAGCGCCACGACACTGGCCATGGCCACAGGGCGGGAAAAAACTGGGGACATTTTGGTCATGGCTGGTGCACTCTTCCTTTGGCGACAGATTTAACTTCAAGCGACTATATCTTCAAGCGATAAGGGTTCGCAGCAGCTTTGGCCAAGGTCGCCACAGCCCGCAACCAAGGGCCAACCCAGCGAAGCCCGTTTGGCTTTTAACCGCAGCATGCCGTTCGGGCAAGCGCAGCCGCAAGTGGTCCGAAAATCTCCCCCAGGCACCATAAAAAAGCGTTGCTGCTGGCGGACATGGAACAGATTGTGCGTTTGGCGCAACAGTTTCCAGAAAAATGCAGCTGAACCACTGGTAATAGTCTCACAAATCGTGATAAACAGCGATTCTGATTTCGGAGTCGATTACCCGGATGTTCTCTGATCGCGCCTTTGTTGCTGCTAGCCTGTCGGCCTTGGCTGTCGTGGGTCTTGTCACGACTCCGGCGCTCAGCGCAATTTCGGCCCATGACCATGCGATATCGCTTTCGGCGCTGGTTGGCCGCTTCACCCCGGCGACCGGCGACCCCATCTTGCTGCGGCGTTTTGCCAGCCTGTCGGACGAAGTGCGCCGTAACTTCAGATTTACGCCAGCCTTGCCGCGGACCGAAAATCGCGCCGTAACCTTGGTCGTTCGCGCTCGCCCGGTGATGCCGTCTGCGGGGATTGACTTAGGCCAGCGTCCGGCTCAGCCGGTGGCGATTACCCCGGTCAGCTATCGACTGGGTTCGGCGATTGGCTATACCGCCTTTGCATCAGCGGCCCGAACTTTGGCGGCCCCACCAGCGGCAGCGGTGAATATTGCAGCGCTGCCACAGGCGCGCCGCCCAACTGAGCCGACCGCCCGCCATCCCTCACGTTTTGGCGCTGATATGCGGATCGACAGCCGGACATTGCCCGGCACTGCCGAGCGCGTGTTGGATGCAGACCGCACTTATTCGCTCGATGTGACCGGCAGCTATCGTCTCTCGCGCAATATCGATGTGACCGCCGGTGTCCGCTTGCAGCGGGAAAATGACCGCTTGGCCCCGCTGACCGACCAACGTCAGGACAGTCAGGCTGTCTATGTCGGAACCCAGTTCCGCTTTTAGACTGGCGCGCCACGCGCCGGCGCACGGTCTGCCCCCTGCATCCACGCGTCAATCCCGGCCCAGCCATGCGCGCCATGGCGGCGGGCCAGAATGAAACTCGGCTGATCGACCCCGCCCAGTGCTATCGCGGGGCATCGGGCCATGGCGGCCAGCCGCACCAGCCCGCGCAGACCAAGCGGCTTTGCCTCAGGATGGGACCGGGTTGGCCAGACCGGGGAAATCAGCACCGCATTGGCTCGCATCCGCCGCGCCGCCATCGCCTGCTTGGGGTTGTGCACTGCGATGCTCAGAAATCCGCTGCCGCGCCGCGCATTGCTGCCGAACCGGCCAAGGTGGCAGCCATCATAGGCCCATAGCGATGGCTGGTTCGAGCTATCAGCCAGCAGCAACAGATGGCGCTTTGCCCGCGCTACGTGCCGGATGGATCGCAGCATCGCCGCATCGCCATGCCCACCCATGGCATAGGGCCGGATGATGATTGCCGATCGGGGCGGCATATGTGCGGCAATGTGCGGGATTGCGCTGCCCAGCCGGGCATCGGTCATCAGCCAGCTTTGGGGAACAGCAACAGCCTGCCGCTTTTTCGTGCGGGGTGGATTTAGCCGGGGCTGGCGCGAAAGCATCGCCATAGCCTATAGCGTAGGACCATGTTGACGCCAGCAGCCATCGCTCCAGCCCCCTTCGCCAGCGCCCCGCGTGACCGGCTGACTGCGGTGTTATCAAGCATCTGTGCCGCTGCGCGCGATGCGCGACGCAATGTCGATGACGTCACCTTGATTGCAGTTTCCAAAACCCAGCCCGCCGCTGCGATTCAGGCGCTGATCGATGCCGGACAGCGGGTTTTTGGCGAAAACCGGGTTCAGGAAGCCGAAGCAAAATGGCCTGCGCTGCTGGCCGCTAACCCGCCGCTAGCGCAGGCACCGTCGCTTGCGACGGGGGACGCCAGCAAGGGCGCGCTAGGGGAAGGCGAGAAACCGCTAGCGCTGCACATGGTTGGCCAATTGCAATCGAATAAGGCCGAGGCGGCGGTCCGCCTGTTCGACGCTATTCACTCGCTTGATCGGCCCGCTCTGGTCACGGCGCTGGCGCGGGCGATGGATCGTCTGGATCGCCGAGTGCCCTGTTTCATCCAGGTCAATCTGTCCGGAGAGGCGCAAAAGGGCGGATGCCAAGTCGCCGCCATCCCCGCCTTGTTGGCAGCTGCGCACGACGCAGATGTGCCGGTTGTGGGGCTGATGACGGTTCCGCCGGTCGGACTGGAACCAGCTCCATGGTTTGCCCTGCTCGCCAAACTGGCCGACGACCATGGCCTGTCCGGCCTTAGCATGGGGATGACGGCGGATTATGCCAGTGCCGTTCGCATCGGCGCGACCCATGTGCGGGTTGGCACGGGGTTATTTGGCTCGCGCTAGGGCGGGTTAGCCGAATCGAAAGAGCCTGCCCCGGCGAAGGTAGGGGGCAGCCCCTTCCTTCTCCCCTTGAGGGAGAAGGATATGGAGCCTTAGTCGCATAGCGACTTAGGCGCAGTTGGATGAGGGGTTGGGGCGTATCGACAGGATGATACCCCTCACCCAGCTTCGTCTAGGCTCGTTCCTCGCCAAGTCTCACGCATCCCTCTCCCTCAAGGGGCGAGGGGAGGGAAAGGCCAAATCAAAAGCGCGTGCGCACGGTCAGCCCATAGGTCCGCGGTTCGGCAAGGAACTGCGAGAAAATCTGGCGACCACCGGGATAATTATTGGCATCGTTAAACGGTGCCGACGATGTCCCGGCCTGGAACGGCGTGTTGAACGCGATCTGGGCATAATCGACGTTGAACAGGTTCTGCGCCCACAGCTCCACTGACCAGCTGCTGTCCGGACCGCGGATGCCGACGCGGGCATTGACGATGGTGTAACCATCCTGTTCCTTTTGCGGGAACAGGTCCGACCCGGTGTTATAATCGCCGGTCATCCGACCATCGACATAGACCAGACCGGACAGACCCGTGTTGCCGATTTCCGGCGTCCAAGTCACCGAACCGGTTGCAACCAGTTCAGGTGCGTTGGACAGATTATCGCCTGGCAACCGGCGCAATGCCGGAGACAGCGGCGTGCCCAGTGCGGTGCCAACCAGATTATCATTATAACTGGTGTCGGTGTAGGTCAGGCCAGCCGCCACCCGGAAATTGCGGGCTGGAACAATCGAAGCTTCCAGTTCAACACCCTGTGCCCGGACGCCATAGGTGACATCGCTCGCGGGGCAGGCCCCGGTGGTCGGGCTGAGGTCACGATCAGCCCCGGCAAGGCTGGTTCCGCAACCATTGACCGTCTGGACCAGGAACACCGTGCCGTCGAATGTATTAAGCTGAAAGTTCTGGAAATCCTGACGAAATGCCGCGAGGCTCAGGCTGAATTCGCGGGTCGCATATTTTGCACCAAATTCATAGGCATCGACAATTTCCGGGTCGAATTGCAGTCTGCTCACGAGCGATTGTGCGCCACCGACCGAAGCAAAGCTGGCGATCGGACTTTTGAGCGCTGAACGATCGAGGTTGAAGCCTCCTGCCTTATACCCGCGCGAATAGCTGGTATAAAGCAACAGATCATCGGTTGGCCGCCACGAAGCAATTACAGTGCCGCTAAACTCACTTTCGCTGCGGCGGTCATTGATGCTGACGCCATTCAGTTCAGAAGTGGTATTGCCCTGACAGGACAGGCCGATGATGCCGCCCACGAGGGGTACCAGTCCCGGAATGGCCAAGAACCCGCTAAGATTGGTCTGGTTGGTGACGCAGGCGGTGTTGTCATTGCCGAATGTGGCATCGAACCGCTTGCGCTCGCTGGTATAACGCAGGCCCAATGTCACATCGAACGTATCGGTCAGATGGATGATATTGTGGGTAAAGAGGGCATAGTTACGGCTGTTTTGATTATACTGATCGGTCGTGCTGCCGCGATTGCTAATGCCATCAAGCTGGAGAAGGCCAGCCAGCAAGGTTGGGCCAGCTGCGCCAAAGGCACCAGAGAATACGGCCTGCGATGCGATGCAGCCCGCCGAGGTCGGTGAATAGAGCCCGGCGAGGCCGCCGCCCGAAATGATGCGACATGCGGCAAAACGGCCAAATTGAGTGCCAAAGCGCAGATTGTCCCGCACCTTCAGCTCTTCATTGGCGAAATAGCCCCCGACCAGCCAGTCGAGTGCACCGTTGAATGCTTCGCCCTGCAAGCGCAATTCCTGAGTGAATGTCTGGAACTGGCGAAAATTGCTGGTGTTGCTGGGGGTGCGGAACAGGATGTCGACCGCGCTATAGCCACCGGCCAAACCCTGGCCTGCCTTGTAATCGCGATAGGCGGTGATCGAGGTCAGATTGGCACCGCCCAGGTCCCAATTGACCTGCAGCGACACGCCGCCATCTGTGGCTTTCCCGGCATAGCTGCGCCCCAGAGGCACAGACAAAGTGCGGTCATAGCCCGGGTTGAAGCGGGCCAGCGGCTGGCCCAGATCGCGCAACACGTTGATGATGTTGTTGCCGGTCGGCAATGTTGCGCCGATGCCCAGATTGTTGAGGTTGCCAATGAACGGGTTGACGGTTTGGTCGACATAAATGGCGCCGCAGCATTTTTCGCTCCGGCGCGAATAATCACCGATCAAACGCAGCGTGATGCTGTCGCTTGGTTCCCACAGCAACTGGCCGCGCACGAAAAAGCGGTCGCGGTCGTTGACGGTGGTATTGTTTGTCGGGTCGCGGTAAAATCCGTCACGCTTGACATAAACACCGTCAATCCGGGCAGCGAGTGTCTCGCTGATCGGGCCGGTCAAGCCGCCAGCCAGACGGATATTGTCATAATTGCCATAGGTTGCTTCAAAATTGCCGCCGAAATCAAAATCAGGCTTGCGCGAAATGATGCTGATCATCCCGGCAGAGGCATTGCGCCCACCCAATGTCCCTTGCGGTCCGCGCAACACTTCGACACGCTCAATCTCGCCCAGCTCATTAAGGCCAATGCCTGAGCGTGAACGATAGACGCCGTCAATGAACACCGCGACCGAGCTTTCAAGGCCGGGGTTATCCCCGACCGTGCCGATGCCGCGAATACGGGCCGAACCATTGGCCTCCGAACCGGTCGAGGATACCAACAGCGACGGCGCGATCTGGTTGAGCTGACGAATATCGTTGGCACCGCTGTTTTGCATGGTTTCGGCAGAGATTGCAGACACTGCAACGGGCACGTCCGACAGCAATTGTGCGCGGCCCTGGGCAATGACTATAATATCGCCGCTGTTTTCTTCGTCGGCGGCTGCGGCATCGACCGCAGAGGTTTGGGCAAAGGCGGGCGAGCAAAGCGCAATGGCGCTGGCGGACAGCAACATGGTGGCAAATTTGGCGGTGTGGGCGGCGCGCATAATATCTCTCCTACAGTTTGAACTCGCTTACCAGCATGGGTTGTTGATGCGGTCAGGTCCAATCACAGCAATTCTATGAGCATTATTGCGGCAATGCCAAGGGGTTGCGCTGCACAGTCTGCGATTTTGCCAACACTGCGACTTCCAAGTCACACCCATTCCGGGTCGTGGAATGTTCCATTCCCATATATTCAGCGCACTTATATCATTGCCATCCCGCCGTTGACATGCAGCGTCTGGCCGGTGACATAGCCCGCCTCGCGGCTTGCCAGATAAGCGACCGCTGCGCCAATATCGGCACCCTCACCCATTTTACCCATCGGGATCCGCGCATTCAGCGCAGCCTTTTGCGTATCGGGCAGCGCGTCGGTCATCGCCGAGGAAATGAACCCCGGCGCGACGCAATTGACCGTGATCCCCCGGCTCGCCAGCTCGAGTGCCAGCGCCTTGGACATGCCGATTAACCCGGCCTTTGACGCGGCATAATTGACCTGCCCCGGATTGCCGGTGACGCCAACGACGCTGGTGATCGAGATGATTCGGCCAAAGCGCGCCTTCATCATCGGCCGGCACGCGGCGCGGCACAGGCGGAATGCGGCTTCCAGGTTGATGCGGATGACATCATCCCATTCTGCATCCTTCATCCGCATGGCGAGGTTGTCGCGGGTCACCCCGGCGTTATTGACGAGGATGTCGAGTTGGCCGCCGCCCCCCACCGGAGAAAGCGCCTCGACCGCTCGTCCGACCAGTGCATCGACCGCAGCGGCATCACCCAGATCGCAGACCAGTTGCACATGGTCGCGGCCCGATTCCGATCCCAATTCAGCAGCGAACGCCGCCAGCTTGTCGGCATTGCTGCCCGACAGCGCGAGCCGCGCACCCTGTGCCGCCAATGCTCGCGCAATTGCGCTGCCAATCCCGCCACTGGCACCCGTCACCAGCGCGGTCATCCCTGTTAAATTGAACATCTTGGCCCCATTTTTGCTGATTGCAATATCGCCCAACCGAATTGCGCGGTCGCGGGTTCAAAGGAGATGAGGTCAGACGGCACAAGCCCCCTTATATTGCCCCTGTGGCTTGGTGCAATGGCTGGAGCCTCTCGCCGGAGAACAAAGAGGGGAGGAACTGGCCGTTCCTCACTAAATCCTCCCCCTCGGGGGAGGGGGACCGCGCAGCGTTGGAGGGGGGGAGAGGGTAGGCCGCGCTCGCCTGCGAGCGGGAAAGGCCATACAGATACGCCGCGCTCGCCTGCGAGCGGGAAAGGCCAGACAGATACGCCGCGCTCGCCTGCGAGCGGGAAAGGCCAGACAAGAGCGCCGCGCTAGCGTTTACGCTAGGGGAAGCGAGAAAAGAACGCGTTATCCCTCGCTGCCAAAAAACTTTGCTGCCACATCGCTCGCGATCCGTTTCGGGCGCAGGGTTTCGGCGCACACATAGCACCAGCTGGACTTTACTTCCGCCAGCACATCTTCGCCGCGTTTGATGATTGTGTCGTAAAATGCGCGGGCGCCGTGGATTCGTTCCAGCACCACGGTCGTGATGACATCATCGTCGAGGAACGCGGGCCGACGATAGGTAATCTCATGCTTGAGCGCGACCCACAGATGAGCCGCAACTGCTTGGGGAGGGGCGATGCTGCGCCAATGCGCCAACACCGCTTCTTGCACCCAATTGAGGTAGTTGGCGTTGTTGACATGGCCCATGAAATCAATGTCGCTGGGCGCGACCCGGATGGGATAGGCGTGAGAGATTTTGCTGCTCATCGGGCCATTATAGCCGGGTTTGCTTAACGAAGACAGTGTTACCTACTGACTGACCCGGCAAGAAACTCTATCCGCGTCCGCGATAGGGCGCGACACCTTGGTCGGGCAGCCACAGCCCCTGTGGCGGCACACCCGATTGCCAGAACACATCTATCGGTATGCCGCCACGTGGGTACCAATAGCCGCCGATCCTCAGCCATAGTGGCTGCATTTCATCAAACAGACGGCGACCGATCCCGACGGTACAGTCTTCGTGGAATGCAGCGTGGTTGCGAAAGCTGCCGAGGAATAATTTGAGCGATTTAGATTCGACGATTGTCAGAGCTGGTACGTAATCGATGACCAGATGGGCAAAATCGGGCTGGCCGGTTACCGGGCAGAGCGAGGTAAACTCTGGCGCGGCAAAGCGCACCAGATAGAGTTCCGCGCTGCGTGGGTTGGGGACATAATCCAGCTTGGCCGCATCCGGGCTGGCGGGCAATATGCTCGGTTGACCGAGGAAACGTGGCGGTGAACCGGGCGCTAAACTAACATGAGGGGGCTTGACCATGGCTGCGCTTTAGCTTCAGGCGGTGCACCTGTCACGTGGAACGCATCGCGGACCGCCAAACAAAAAGGTGGAACGGAAATCGGGCCATCCCCATCAAGCTGGAACATTGCCACTCGTGCCTGAAATGTCTTTGCTATTCCGCACACAGACCCGCTTGGCAACGACCGGCATAGTTATACTTGCGCTAGGTGGCGCGGCGATTGCGAGCGCGACGCCCGGGTTGCCTGCGCCTGCTGGACCATCGTCGGGCCGGGCAGCGGGGCCGCCGGACGGCATCATTCCGCCACCGCCACTCGGCCCCCGCACCACCCCCTTTCCCTTTCCCGTGCCGCGTCCGCAAACCTCGCCCCCGCCCCAGACGACCGCGCCCGTGCCATCATCAGCCGAGCTGCCCCAGCCCCGCCAGCCGCAGCGCGGTCCGGGGACGGCTCTTCGGCCTGCGCCGCGCACAGCGTCCCCCGCCGGCCCGCTGCGCGGTTCGTTGCCGGTCCCACTCGATAGCGCTGTTGCTGGCGGAGCTGGGCCGAGCACTGATGACGCGCCAGATGCTGGGCCAGATGCTGGGCAAATGCCGCCGCCCCTCTCCCCGCCCCTCACTTCATGGCCTGAATGGGCACCATTGGTGGTGCTTGGCGGGATTGCCGCACTGTTGAGGGGGATGTGGTTGTGGTGGCGCAGACGCAGGCGGCCCCGGCTGCTGGTCCTGCCTGCACCAGACATTATCGAACAGCCAGCACCTGCGTATAGGCCAACCCCGCCGCCTGCACCGCCGCCTGTACCGCCGCCTGTACCGCCGCCCGCCCCGGCCAAGCCGATCATTTCCCGTCCGGTCACAGGCAGGAGGGCCGACCTCTCGATTCGCCTAGAGCCGCTGTCGGCCAGCACGACATTGCTCAATTTTCGGATGCGCTATGCGGTGATTGTCCACAACGCTGGCCAAGTGGACGCCGCCAACATCGGGATGCGGATCGGTCTGTTTGCGGGCACTCAGGCGAGCGAGCACGGGGTTGCCCAATGGTTGATGCTCGATGGGCAAGCGCCGAACCATGTCGCCGAAAAAATCGCGGTGGATGGTGAGCACAGATTTGAAGGGGAATTGGCCGCGCCGCTTGACGCGCTGGGGGCGATGGTCATCGACGGGCGCAAGCTGGCGATCGCGCTGATCGCGCTCGACCTTCGCTATCACCACCCGCCGGGCCAGTCACCGCTGGACGGACAGGTCGCGCGATCCTTTGTCGTCGGGCGCGAACCGCCAGCGCGTGACGATCAACCCCTAGGCAGACTGGCCCCATTCCGGTTTGACCTGGGGCCGACCAGCTTTGCCCCGCTGGGGGTGCGCGATACGGGAATTAGCCGCAACGAATAGCCCCGCATGGTTGCAAAGCGGATGGCGTGGTAATAGGCTGACTTTCCCTAAGATTGAACACGGGCAGGCGTCATCATCGCAATGATTCGGTGGGCGCAATAATTGGGAGCAGAATATGGAATCGCTTGTCAGCACTGAATGGTTGGCCAAGGAATTGGGCGCAAGCGACCTCAGGGTTGTGGATGCGACAAAGTTCATGGCTGGTTCGGACCGCAATGCCCGCGCCGAATATGAATCTGGCCACATTCCCGGCGCGGTGTTCATGGACCTTGGCGATCTGACGGACACCAGCAACCCTGTCGAAAACATGGCCCCCAAGGCAGAAAAATTCGCCAGCCGGATGCAAAGCTTGGGGCTGGGCGATGGCAGCCGGATTGTCCTGTATGATGACAGCCCGCTGGTCAGTGCAGCGCGGGCATGGTGGCTGCTCAAACTGTTTGGCGCACATGATGTCGCCTTGCTCGATGGCGGCCTAGCCAAGTGGAAGGCCGAAGGACACCCGCTGGAAATGGGCAACCATGTGCTGCGCCATCGTCACTTCACGGTGTGGCGCGATGCCAATGCGGTGCGCACAAAGGACCAGATGCTGGCCAATATCGACAGCAAGGCCGAACAGCTGGCCGATGCTCGTGGGGCGGCGCGATTTAGCGGGGAAGAGCGCGACCCACGCCCCGGCATGGCCCCTGGCCATATCCCCGGATCGCGCTGTCTGCCGGTCGGCAAATTGTTCAATGCCGATGGCACCTGGAAAAGCGAAGACGCATTGCGCGCCGCCTTTGTCGATGCGGGCATCGACCTCAATCAGCCGCTGGTCGCCAGTTGTGGCAGCGGCATGACCGCCAGTTCCATCGCCTATGCCGCCCATCTGTTGGGCAAGGAAGATGTCGCCGTCTATGACGGTAGCTGGGCCGAATGGGGCGCTGACCCAGCAACACCCAAAGCGACCGGCGCGGCCTGAAGCAATGATAGTGCGGAGGGCAGCGGTAGGGGGTAAAAGTGACGGATGATCCCGATCACCCGCAACGTCCGGCAACCCGGCTGGTCACCGCTGGACGTCGCAAGGAATGGACGCATGACCCCCGGCTTGGCGGTGGTATCGTCAACCCGCCGCTGTGGCGGGCATCGACCATTTTATTCGATACCGTTGCGGACCTCGAATCGCGCGGCCGCGATAGCCATGACAGACTGTTCTATGGGCGGCGCGGGACACCCACCGTCTGGGCGCTGGCCGATGCCCTGACCCAAATGGAACCGGGCGCGGCTGGGACATTGCTCTATCCTTCGGGGCTGGCCGCCATCGCTACCGGGATGCTGGCGCTGCTTGCTCCGGGCGACCATGTGCTGATGGTCGATGCGGTCTATGACCCGACCCGGTCATTGTGCGATGGGATGTTGGCCCGCATGGGCATCACCACCAGCTATTATGATCCGCTAGTCGGGGCCGGGATTGCTGATCTGGTGCAGCCATCAACCCGCCTGATCTTCCTTGAAAGCCCAGGCAGCCTGACCTTTGAAGTGCAGGATGTCCCCGCGATTGTCGCGGTCGCCCGTGAACGCGGCATCCCCACCATGCTCGACAATACTTGGGCGACGCCGCTGTTGTTTCCGGCGCTGTCACACGGTGTCGATGTAGCGATGATGAGCCTGACCAAATATGTCGGTGGGCACAGCGATGCGATGATGGGGGCGCTGACAGTCACACCAGCGCTGTGGGCGCGGCTGCGCGACACCAGTTATCAGCTAGGCCAGTCGGTCAGCGTCGATGACTGTGCGCTGATGCTGCGCGGTCTTAGGACGCTGGATGTCCGGATGCAGCGCCATGGCTCCAGTGCATTGCAGATTGCCGATTGGCTGGCCGCTCACCCGGCGGTTGGCACCGTGTTGCACCCGGCATTGTCATCCTGCCCCGGCCATGGCCATTGGCAGCGCGATTTTTCAGGAGCCAGCGGCCTGTTCGGCTTTACCCTGAGGGGCGCGTCCAAATCCGCCGGTGACAGGTTAGTCGACACCCTGAGCCTGTTCGGCATTGGCTATAGCTGGGGCGGTTTTGAGAGTTTGGCGATACCGGTCAAGCCGCTACGCAGCGCCCGGCCGTGGGCCAATAACCCGTTGGCCGACGGGCCGTTGATCCGCCTGTCCATCGGCCTCGAAGACCCAAGCGACCTGATTGCCGACCTTGAACGTGGCTTTGCCGCAGCAGGGCTGGGCGCATGAGCATCGGCATGAGCATGATGGCGGTCGGAACCAGTCTGGTCGGCACGCTCGACCAGCTGACCGGCGCGGCGCGTGCCATCGGTATCGACATCGGTGCCTATCGCTTGTCACTGTTCAGCTTTTTTTCCGCGATGTTGGTCGCGGCGCTGTTGTTCATACTTGTCCGGCTCTCCATGCGCACGATCAGCTGGCTGTTACGCCGCAACCATAATATTGACGAAACCCAGCGACTGCTGACCGAAAAACTGCTGGGCATCGCTTTAATTGCGCTGGCCGTATTGATCGGTGTCGATCTGCTGGGGATTGACTTGACTACCCTGACGGTTTTTTCCGGCGCACTGGGGCTGGCGATCGGGTTTGGTTTGCAAAAGACCGTGGGCAATTTGATCGCCGGGATCATTTTGTTGATGGACCGCTCGATCAAGCCAGGCGATATCATCGTTGTTGGCGACCTGGGCGGCACCGCAGGATCACCTGGAACCGGTATCGCCAATGTCGGGCGGGTGGTGAAAATCGGGGTGCGCGCGGTCAGCGTTGTCACCCGCGATGGCAAGAAACATCTGATCCCCAACGAAGTGCTGATGACCCAGCCGGTCGAAAACTGGTCATACTCCGACCCCGATGTGCGGGTAAGGATGCGGATACCCGTCGGCTATGATGCCGACCTCAGGCTCGCACAGCAATTGATTATCGATGCTGCAAAGGCGAATCTGCGGGTGCTCGACAATCCGGAACCGATGGTCTGGATCACCGGATTTGGCGAACGCGCGATAGACCATGAACTGCGTATCTGGATTACTGACCCGGAAAGCGGGTTGGGCAATATCCAAGGCGAGGTGTTTCTGGCCATCTGGGATGCGTTTTTGGCCAACGGGATCAGCCTGCCTGCACCGCGCATCGATGTGACAATGCGCGAACAGGGCTAGTGGAGTGATTTCAACATTCGCATTCTCTGGCGGACATGTAGTGAGCAAATGTCAGAATCGGAAACACATTATCTTGCCGCGATTCCCGAGCCGTGGAATGTACCATTCCACTTGAAATCGCTCTAGGCACCGATCCGCAGCGCAATCGATGCCAGCAATGCTTGTTGCGAGGCTGCGCGCATCGGCTCCAGCTTGACCGCATCATGCAGGGCATCAAGATAGCACAGCAAGGTCGGCCCGCCGATGTCGCGCGACAGCGCGGACTCGAGTCGCCCGGCCAAGCACGAAACTGTCGAAAAGCCATAGGATTGAGCCATCGAGCGGATTTCATCGACATTTTCGACGAGCTGGCGCTGGCTCAAGCGACCTCGACTTTCGGCGATACTGGATATTCGGCCCTGCAAATCCTCGCGAACCTGGCTGGCCTTTACCTCGGTCATCATCATGCGCCGTCTCCTGCATCCAATCGGGCGGATTGCCGTCGGCTGCTTTGGCCATCGGGCGCGCCTCGTTTTGAACCGAACTGGAGGATGATGCGCCACAAGGGGTTAACCGCTTGCTAACGATGAATGCAGTGGGCGCGTTTCAGTGTAACTGAAACAGAGTCTAATAGTTGACAAGCGCGGGCAAACTCCGCATTGGCGCGTCGATATGCGGGCGGCTTCGCGGCGGCCCTTTTTCTTTTGTTCGTTCAAATTACAGGAAACGGGTCATGGCCAAGCCGACCACCGTCAAGATCAAGCTGGTGAGCACCGCTGACACCGGATTTTTCTATGTCACCAAAAAAAACCCACGGACCCTGACTGAAAAGATGTCGATGCGCAAATATGACCCGCGGGTGCGCAAGCATGTCGAGTTCAAGGAAGCCAAGATCAAGTAACCGCGCGTTATTTTCTGGCTTTTCCCGTCGGCAGGCCGACGCAGCTTTGGCTTTTCCCGCCGCACCCCGCTAGCGCTTGCGCTAGGGGAAGGGCAGATAAAACGCGTTATACAAACTGGCTCACCGTCTCGACAAAGCGGATCACCGAAATAGGCTTTGACACATAGGCTTGCGCCCCGGCCGCGCGGATCCGCTTTTCATCATCGCTGCCGGCATAGGCGGTCACCGCCATGATCGGCACATCGGCCAGCTCTGGGTCACCTTTCAGCGCCACGATCAGATCCATCCCGCTGACATGCGGCAATTGAATGTCCATGATGATCAGGTCGGGCTTGATAGTGCGGGCGCGTTCCATGACATCGCGGCCATCGCGGACCCCCTCTGCATTATACCCATGGGCAGTCAAAAGGTCGCAAAACAGCCGCAGGTTAAGCTCATTGTCTTCGACAACCATCACGCTCTTTGCGCCGCCCATGATTGTCCGCCCCCAGTTCATGCATCAACGGCGCCCTGTCTTCTTGCCGCAGACTGCATCATAGGCCAAAGGCAGGGTATAGACAAACAGATTGACCAGATTTGTGGATAAAAACCTGCTAGATTCTAGCCAATATGATCGCCGCGACAGCGCCGCGCTGTTGCTGGACGCATTGGCGTGGACCTGCGGCGAGCCTGACCGGGCGCTGCGCCTGCTGGATTTGACCGGTTTAAGCCCCGATGCGTTGCGCAGCTGCGCTGACCATCCCGCCACTCTGGCTGCTGTCGGCCGGTTTCTGGCTGATCACGAGCCTGATCTGTTGGCCTGCGCTGCGGCATTGGCGGTAACACCTCAGGCGCTGGTGGCTGCCACCCGCAATATCTCCACTAGGAACCATTGATGTCTCGCCCGCTGCTGATTACCGATTGTGACGAAGTACTGTTGCATATGGTGGTGCCATTTGGCGAATGGCTGGCCGAAGCGCATGACATATATTTTGATCTCGACCGGCTGTATAACCCCAAAACCGGCGGCTATCTAAATGCGATGCAGCACAAGTCTAGCGGCGTCGCGGTTGCCAGCGACCGGGTATTTCCGCTCCTCAAAGCCTTTTTCGAAACCGAAATGCACCGCCAGCCACTGATCAGCGGTGCCGCAGAAGCGGTCAATGCGATTGCTAGGCATGCGGATGTTGTGGTCCTCACCAACCTGACCGACGATGCCTGCGCTGGCCGCGTCGCCCAGCTAAGGGAGCTGGGGATCGATTTTCCGGTTGTCACCAACCAGGGCGGCAAGGGCGAGCCATTGCTGCGGATCATCGCCGAATATGCGCCAAGTGTCGCGGTGTTCGTTGATGATCTGGTTTTCCAACACAGTTCGGTGGCAGAGCATGCACCAGAGGTTTTCCGCCTGCATATGGTGGGCGAACCGCGCATCGCTCCTTATGCCCTGACTGCGGGCGATGCGCATGTGCGGATTGATGACTGGGCGGGCGCACAGACATGGATTATGGATCGTTTTGAAGGAGTATCACTATGACCACCGCATCATCGCTTGCGATGGGGGACGCCATTAAGGGCGCACCATCGCTTGGCTGCAAGCAAAACAACCGATGATCGAGACCGTCGAATCCCGCCTCGCTGCTGCGGGGCATGTCTTGCCGACTGCGTTGGCACCAATCGCGGCCTATGTTCCGACCGTCGTGGCGGGCGGGATGTTGTATATCTCGGGGCAAATATCGTTCCGCGATGGCGCCATCGTCACCGGCCGGCTGGGTGATGATCTGGATGCTGCCGCCGGACGCGCTGCGGCCGAACTGTGCGGATTGATGCTGCTGGCCCAGATGAAAGCCGCGCTGGGCGAACTTGGCCGGGTCAAGCGGGTCGTCAAACTGGGTGTATTTGTGACATCGACGCCCGATTTTACCGCTCAGCCCGAAGTCGCCAATGGCGCATCCGAGCTGATGCAGCTCGCCTTTGGCGATGCGGGGCGACATGCTCGCAGCGCTGTTGGCGTGCCTGCCCTGCCGCGCGGTGCAGCGGTGGAAATCGACGCGATTGTCGAAATCATAGGCTAGTGGAGTGAT
>JBCKXT010000004.1:0-95642 GCA_038921085.1 Sphingopyxis sp.
CAGCAGCTCCGCTGGACAAGACGCGATTGCGCAGGGCGTCCGTCAGGCGGTGCTGACCCATTTTGCGCGCAAAAAAACTACGAGGCGAACCACTAGGTTAACAAATCCACCCTCGCCAGTGGGTTGCCCCACAGTCAGCAGGGTGCTAGCATGAGATTGCCCACGACTAATAACCGGCGCAAACCGGTTTTGTGGGGCACTCAGAATATCGACCAGACGCCCGGCCACACCGGACGAGCGCTATGGTCCACACCAGGTTGAAGCCGCATGCACATCATGATTTCCTCTTGCGACCGCCCCATCCGGGCAGGTGCGATGGGCAATCGTGCAAAACTGATCGGCCAAGACTCTATCCAGCCTGGCGTCGGCATTGGTCCTGACGCCAACATTCATGCAACCCAATGGGCAGTTCGGCATCCGCTCAAAGCGCCGCCGCCAGCCCGACCACAAGCCGCAGCAGCGAGCGCTAATCGTGCACGCCGCCGCGCCTGGAGTATACTTAATGACAACGCGCATGTTGATCGATGCACGGCACCGGGAGGAAACCCGGGTCGCCGTCATCAAGGGAAACCGTATTGAGGAATTTGATTTCGAGTCTGCTGAACACAAGCAGATAAAGGGCAACATCTATCTCGCCAAAGTCACCCGTGTAGAACCTTCGCTGCAAGCGGCCTTTGTAGAATATGGCGGCAACCGCCATGGCTTTCTGGCGTTCAGCGAAATCCACCCTGATTATTATCAGATCCCCAAGGAAGACCGCGAAGCTCTGTTGCACGAGGAGGCTGAACTGGCCGCCGCCGAAGCGGCGATGCGGGCCGAGGATGAAATCGAATCGCTCGAAGGCGAAGTTGCGGACGTCGCTCCGTCGGCTCCGTTTGACGACGATGATGACGATGCCTACACCGACGTGGATGGCGATGATGAACGCGCCCGCGACGGCACCGATGATGGCGGCAACGATGCCGCCTCGGACGGTGAACCGCCTAGTGATGAGGATAATGGCGCGCGCAACCGCAGCGATCATGGGCGCGGCAATCGACGTGGGCGAGGGCGCGGCAACGCTCAGGATCGCGGCGAGCGCGACGAAGCTCCCGATTTCCGCCGCTCATTGCACCGCCGCTACAAAATCCAGGACGTCATCCGCCGCCGCCAGGTGCTGTTGGTCCAAGTCGTCAAGGAAGAGCGCGGGACCAAGGGCGCGGCGCTGACATCCTATCTCAGCCTTGCTGGCCGCTATTGCGTGTTGATGCCCAATTCGAGCAACGGCGGCGGTATCAGCCGCAAAATTGCGAACGGAGCCGACCGCAAGCGCCTGAAAAGCGTCATCGACGAACTGGGACTACCCACGACTATGGGCTGCATTGTCCGCACCGCCGGGCTAGAGCGAACAAAGGCTGAAATAAAGCGCGACTTTGACTATCTGGCGCGGCTGTGGGACGAAATTCGCGAACGCACACTGGGCAGCGAAGCCCCGGCCCTGATCCATAGCGACAGCGACCTCATCAAACGAGCGATCCGCGATATTTACAATAGCGAAATTCTGGACGTCTCCGTCGAAGGAGACGAAGGCTATCGCGCCGCCAAAGATTTCATGAAATTGCTGATGCCCAGCCATGCCCGGCGGGTAAAACAATATACCGATGCGGTGCCGCTGTTCCAGAGATATGGCGTCGAAGACCAGCTAGCGGCGATGTATCAACCGTTGGTGACGCTGAAATCAGGTGGCTATCTGGTCATCAACCCGACCGAGGCATTGGTTTCGATCGACATCAACTCGGGCAAATCGACGCGCGAACATAATATCGAACTGACCGCGCTCAACACCAACCTCGAAGCAGCCTATGAAATCGGACGGCAATTGCGGTTGCGCGACATGGCCGGACTGGTGGTCATCGACTTTATCGACATGGAGGTCGGCAGCAACGTCCGCAAGGTTGAACGGGCGATGCGCGATGCGTTGAAAAACGACCGCGCCCGCATCCAGATCGGTCGGATTTCCGGCTTTGGCCTGATGGAAATGAGCCGCCAGCGCCTACGCACCGGGGTTTTGGAGGCATCGACCCGCATCTGCCCGCATTGCGAAGGCACCGGTCTGGTCCGCACCGCATCATCGGCCGGGCTGTCGGCGCTGCGCCTGCTGGAGGAGGAGGCCGCACGCGGTCGCGGCAGCCAACTACTCCTGCGTACCAGCCAGGAAGCGGCGGTCTATGTCCTCAACAACAAGCGCACCGAGCTGAGCGAGATTGAATCGCGCTTTGGCGTGACGATTGAAATCCAGCCTGACGGTCACACCGAAGGCGCCCGGATGACAGTCGAAGCCTCAGGCCCAGCGCCAACCAACCTCCCCCGTCTCGCGCCGATTATCTATGCGCCGGATGATGACGAGGATGACGACGTCATCGACGATATGGACATGGATGACGCAGAAGACGACGGTGCCGCTGGCTCAGATGGGGCCGCTGGCGCGGATGGCGGGGAAAGCCACCGCAACGGGCAAGACGCTGAACAACCCCGGCGCAAGCGGGGACGACGGCGGCGTCGCGGCCGTGATGGCGAGCATGACGAGCGGGGGAATGATCGCAACCACGCTGCTGCCGGGGAAAATCAGACAGATGATCGCGAAGTTGTGTCACCTGACGATGGCAGCGATGCTGGCAGCGAAGCGGGCGGCGATTCTGACAACCGGGGCGAGCGTCATCCAGTCGACGCTGATGGCAGCGAAGGCCCTCGGCGACGCAGACGTGGTCGGCGTGGCGGACGTGGCCGTCGCAGCGACAGCGGCAGCCCGCAAATTGCTGATGGCGAAGCGAGCTCTGATATTTCAGGCGAGGATACCGCTATTTCGGGCGAGGACACCGCGCCGCCGCTCGATCTGTCATCTGATGCCCCGCCCACCAAGCCCAAGCGCGCCAGCCGCGCCCGCACCCCTGCGAAAGCCGACGATGCTGCCGGACCGGTTGCGGCTACACCTGAGGCTGCCGTAGAGCCAGACGCCGCAGCCAAGCCGAAACGCGCGGGTCGCAGCCGCAAGCCGGTGGTAGCGGCAGCTGGGGATGAGGGCGAGGTTCAGGCGAAACCGGCGGCCAGCGCCGCACCGGCTGAACCAGCCAAGCCCAAGCGGGTGAGCAAGGGCAAGAATGCTGGCACTGGTGGCGATGCAGTTGCTCCAGCCAATGCCAGTGCTGAACTGGTAAATGGTGCGGGATCGGACGAAGCCGCAACGGATGGTGGTGATCGTCGCCGAGGTTGGTGGAATCGCACCTTCGGCGCCTGACCTTGCGAACCGGCAGCCGTCTGGCGGAGGCTTGGCGGCAGGGGCTTTGCGGCTGGCGCTTCACCCTATATTCAGGGATGGGGCGACTAGGAGACTATCGATGATCCCAAAGCTGTTTTTGCATTGCCAGCGCGCAGCTAGGCTGGGCCGCAAGGCTGCCGCCCTGACCCTCCATGCGCTGATGCTGGCGGTGGTTACGCTGGCGCTGTCGGCAGCCCCGGTGCAGGCGCAACAGATATTGCGCGATGCAGAAACCGAAGCCTTGCTCAATCAAATGGCAGAGCCGCTGATCCGCGCAGCCGGATTGCGTCCCGCCGATGTTCGCATCGTCTTGATCAACGACCGCAGCATCAACGCCTTTGTTGCGGGCGGGCAGGTTGTTTATATCCACAGCGGCCTGATCGTCAATTCCGACAACGCCAACCAGGTCCAAGGCGTCATCGCCCATGAACTAGGGCATATTGCCGGCGGTCATGTCGTGCGCACCGACGGTGCCACACGCTCAACCCGGATTGCGCTGCTCAGCTTGCTGTTGGGTGCGATCGCGATTGCAGCAGGCGCAGGCGAGGCTGGCGTTGGCGTATTGGCTGCGGGGCAACAGGCCGCGCTGGGCAGTTACTTGGCCTATTCCCGCGTCCAAGAATCGACCGCAGATGCGGCGGGTGCACGCTATTTGTCAGCCGCCGGGATCAGCGGGCAAGGCAGCGTCGATTTTTTCATGAAGCTGCAAAATCTGGAACACCGCTATAATATCCCCCAGGACGATGATCAGGCCTATGGCCGCACCCACCCGCTGTCGGGCGACCGCATTCAGATATTGCGAGATACTTATACTGCCGATCCGGCGTGGGAACGTAACACAGAACCGCAATTGGAAGCATGGTTCCAGCGGGTCCGAGCAAAATTGGTTGGCTTTGTCAGCGAGCCGCAACAGGTGCTGCGACGTTATCCAGAAACGGATCAGAGTGCCGCTGCACATTATGCCCGTGCCTATGCTTGGCATCGCAGCGCCCACCCAGACCGGGCGCTGGCCGAAGCCACCGCGCTGGTCAATATCGAACCGGCCAATCCTTATTTCCTCGAATTGCAGGGGCAGATTTTGCTCGAATCGGGCCAGCCCGCCCAAGCCCTAACGGCCTTGCGGGTGGCGCTAGACCGATCCCAAGGGCAACCCTTGATTGCTGCGCTGTTTGGCCATGCCTTGATCGCGACCGAAGACCCTGCCAATTATGCCGAGGCCGAGGATGTGTTGCGTGCAGCGGTGTCGCGGGACAATGAAAATCCCTTTGCTTGGTATCAACTGGGGATTGTTTATGCCCATAGAGGCGACGAGCCGCGCGCCAATCTGGCCAGCGCCGAACGCTATTTGATGATCGGCCAGACCGCTCAGGCGTTGCTAAGCGCGGAGGCGGCGAGCGGCGCACTCGCGGCCAACAGCCCGGACGGGCTGCGCGCACAGGATATTGCGCTGGTTGCGCGGGTTCGCTTGGCTGAAGAGCGAAGGCGCGGTAGACAGACTCGAAATTGACCGCATTTGGCTGTCATGGCCATAGGCCAAGCGATCAGTCACGAGGAACACATGCCAACAGATAATGGTGATCCAAGTCCGGACGAGCATTACCAGCCATGGTTGCGCAACCAGCCAGTACCGGGGCAGCCTAAACAAGGCATAGCCAACCCCGCTAATGGACCGCCAGTTGCTCGCCCAGAGCCACTGCCAACCCGAGCAAAGGGCGGCAAGCGTGCGCCAGAGGGTGAACCACAACCCGTTTCCGCGCCGCCACCGCGTCCGGCGCGGTATCTGTCGGCAGACGAACTGCTGGCACGGCCGATCACCTTGCCGGAGCTAGATAACAGCAGCGGGCCGACGCTCGGTGAAAAAGCAAGCACCGCCGCCCGCAAGGCCGGGGCCTGGACCAATCAACAGATCGCCCGCGCCGATTTGGCTAACCGCGTCGCAAAACTCGAACTTCGCAGGCGCACCGGCAAAGCAACTGCCGCCGGAAAAAAAGCCGGCACGGCAGCAGCGCAAGCAAGCGGCACGGCATTGCGATCTGCGGCCCGCTCGGTTTCCGCCGCCACAGCCCGCGCCCGCGCAGTCGCCAGCCCAAAGCTCAAACATGCCGCCATCACGCTGCGGGCAAGCGTTGCCAGCGCCGCCACCAGCGCTGCTGTGGCCATCACCACCGGCACCCGCAACGCCGGGGCGGCGGTTAGGGCGGCGGGGCGCAAATTGGCACAGTCTACGCCCGCAGCGGCGTTAATCCCGGACAAGGCCCCGCCGCCAGCATCGCAACTTGAGCGGTTGCTGGCCGACGATGGCGCAGCACAGGCCAAAGCAGCACAGGCCAAAGCGGAAACACCCGGCTCGGCGCTACCGTTGTTTACCGCATCCGGACCGACACACAGCCAGTCCTCAGCGCCTGCCCCGCTTGCCCAGACAACCCCGGACATGACCAGTGGCGCGGCAGCTATGGCAGCACCCGCCACCGCACCGCGCTCTGCGCAGCCACAGCCACAGCCACAGGTATCTAACGCAGGAAAAGGCGGCGGCACGATCAGTCCCGCCCTGTCTAATGCTAGAGCCTTTTCAAGCCGGATTGGAACATCCGGCGGCTCGGAAAGGGCGGAAAGCAAGGAAACTAGACCCGCATTTTGGTTCAACCGAAATGAATCATGGTCTAGCTGGCTGCGCCATCCGGCTAGCTGGGTTGCTTGCGGCGGAGCGCTGATCCTCAGCGGGTTTGTCGGCGGAATTATCTGGGATGGCGGCAGCAACCGCGCCGTGACCGAACGCATTGTCCACGACTATATTTTGAACCATCCGGAAATCATCCCGCAAGCAATGGAGAAATTGCAGGCGAATCGCATCGCGCAAACCATCGAGCGCCAGCGTGGGCAAATTGAACGGGCCTTTTCCGGGGCTTGGGCTGGCGCGGCTGATGGCGATGTCACGATGGTCGTGTTCACCGACTATGCCTGTACATTCTGCCGTGCCAGCGTTGCCGACATCGACCGTCTGTTGCGTGAGGATCGCCGGTTAAAAGTGGTGTTCCGCGAATTGCCGATATTGTCGGCTGACAGCGAGGCCGCAGCACGGCTGGCACTTAGCGCTGCGCAGAGCGGGCGCTATATGGCGGTACACCGGGCGCTATTTGCCAGCGGCAATCCCGATGCGGGTGCGCGGGCCAGCGCTGCGCTGCGATTTGATGTGAGCACCGAACCGGCGCGAATGGCAAGTCCTGCGATCACCAATGAATTGCGCAGCAACATCCAGCTCGCCCGCGACCTCGGCTTTGATGGCACCCCCAGTTGGGTCATCGGTAACCGCACACTGACCGGAGCGGTGGGGTATCAGGCCCTGCGCGACGCAATCGCGCAGGCGCGGCGGCAAGCGCAATAGGGGCTGCTAAGCGGGCGTCTGCGACGGCTTGCGGCCCAGCGCGACCACGAACAACTCCGGGCTGCCCTTGCGGCTGGATGGCGGTTTGGCATGTTTGACCGAGGTGAATGCCTGCTTGAGCCGCGCCAGCAGTGCCTGATTGGTGCCGCCTTGAAACACTTTGGCGATAAATGCGCCGCCCGGTGCCAGCACCTCAATCGCAAACTCTGTCGCCGCCTCGGCCAGCGCAATGGTGCGCAAATGGTCGGTTTGGAGATGGCCCACAGTGTTGGCCGCCATGTCCGACATGACCAGATCTGGCGCACGCCCTAGCTGCTGCATCAGCAGTTCGGGCGCGGCATCGTCCATGAAATCCATCTGTAAAATTATGACCCCGTCAATTGGATCGACCGGCAACAGGTCGATACCGACGATTACGGCCTGTGGGCGCAACCGCCGCACCGCTTGTGACCAGCCGCCCGGTGCAATCCCCAGATCAACCACGGCACCAACCCCGCGTAGCAGCCCAAATTTTTCGTCAAGCTCGATCAGCTTATACGCCGCCCGCGAACGGTATCCTTCGGCCTGTGCGCGTTTGACATAGGGGTCGTTGAGCTGGCGTGACAGCCAGCGGGTTGAGGAGGCTGTGCGGTTGCGTGCGGTCTTGACCCGGGTGCGTCCACCGGTGTTGCGGATGGTCATCCGACCCGCCCGCCCCGCTCGCCCCGACCGCGATGCCGAAGATTCTCGTGGGATCGCATCATCTGCCGCAATACCCCTTCCCGGATCCCCCGGTCAGCCACATCGAGACGAATGGCTGGCCAAATATCGCAGATTTCTTCGAGCACGGCGCAACCAGCGACGACCAGATCAGCGCGTTCGCGCCCGACACAGGCCATTTGCGACAGCTCGCAAAGCGATAGTTTCGACAAATGCACACTAATCGCCCTGAGCTCCGCTGTCGCGACATTCAATCCATCAACCTGAGAGCGGTCATAAGATGGCAGCTTGAGATACAGGCTGGCCAATGTCGTAACCGTCCCGCTGGTCCCGAGCAGGCGTAATTGGGCCGGTTCGAGCTGTGGGAAATGGCGGGAAATGCGGTCCGAAAATTCGCCAAAAGCATCACGCACCCGCGCCCGCATCGCGGCAAAGGCGGCTGCACGGGCGGCGGCATCATTGCTGTCGTGGTGCTGGGCTTCGGTCAGCGACACAACCCCCCACGGGACACTCAACCATTCAAGGATAACCGGCTCTGGTCCATTGTCGTCGAGGAGTGCCAGTTCGGTCGAGCCTCCGCCGATGTCAAAAAGCAGCGCCGGCCCGTCGCCGGGACTAAGCGACTGGTGGCACCCGAGCACCGCAAGGCGGGCTTCTTGCTCAGGCGAGATAATGTCGAGCGCAATCCCGGTTTCATCGCGCACCCTAGCGACAAACTCTGCGCCATTTGCCGCCCGCCGACAGGCCTCGGTTGCCACTGCGTGCGACAACAACACGCGGCGGCGGCGGAGTTTGTCGGCGCACACGCACAGCGCATCAATCGCCCGCTGCATCGCCGTTTCACTGATGCAGCCGGTGGCGTTCATCCCTTCGCCCAGCCGGACAATCCGCGAAAAAGCGTCGATTATGACAAATTCCCGCCCCTGGGGCCGGGCAATCAGCAAACGACAATTGTTGCTGCCAAGGTCGAGTGCAGCAAACGCAGGCCGTAGTGAAAACGAGCCATTGCGATGATCGGCAAAACTTCCGGTATTGCTGTCTTGGCCCAAGCAATCGGCCCCTAGAGTTTGATCCACTTGAGTGGAATCGGCACCAGCCCACTCCCCCTCCCGGCCTCCCATAAGATACACTGTAGTGGGAGGCCGGGAGGGGGAGTGGGCTGGCACAGAGCGTTTCAGTGTAACTGAAACAGAGTCTAACGTATCGTGCCTGGGCATTTTTTGGTCGCCGTCTGGCATCGCTGGCAGAGCTGCTCGCGCTGGTTGCTGCTGACCGGGGCAGTCGGCGGATCTGGACTCACCGCCGCTAGCGCTTGCGCTAGGGGAAGGAGAATAAATGTCCCCCATCGACGTCTACCTTGCACTTGTATATTCTCTGGGGCCGGACGCTCCCGGGCCAGTACTTGACCCTAATGCTAAAGGGCTGGCGCTAACAAAACAAGAGGGGACCGGGCGTGCGGCCCGATCCCCCATTTGTCAGGTAATGCGATTGATACCAAGGCTCAATGAGTTTGGCACCTTGGTATAAGGTGACTACCGGCGGCAGCGATTGTCGCCGCGATCAATCGCACGGCCTGCCAGAGCGCCCAGCGCACCGCCGATGATCGCGCCTGCGGTGCGATCGCCACGGTGTCCGACAATCCCGCGACCGGCCAGTGCGCCCGTTACCCCGCCGATGATGGTGCCGGTCGTCCCGTCGCCGCAGCCGCGATAGCTGCGGTTATCATAGCGGTTGTCATAGCGCTGGTCATAGCGCTGGTCATAACGGCGATTGTCGTGGCGTTGGTCGTAGCGCTGGTCATAGCGGCGATTGTTGTGGCGGTCATAACGGCGATTGTCGTGGCGGTCATCACGCCGATCGTAACGCCGGTCATCGCGGCTGTCGCGGCGATCATAGCCATGATCGTTCCGGTCGTGGGCATCGTGATCATAGCGGTAGTCGCTGCGATCAGAATATTGAGCGGCGGCGGGCGCCGATGCAAAGCCGGTCATGGCTGTGACAACGGCGGCAATGGTCAACAGCGACTTGCGCATGGGATGTCTCCACTCATTCTCCCGAACAAGCTCGGGGTTAAGTGGGGTTTGCGCCTAGCTAAATGATTTTTTGCTGAACGGAATTGTTGCCCGCCGTTCAGCTTTTGCGATCCCCCCGCTTAGCGCCGGGGATCAGGCCGCAGTGGCGATCTTTTTACTAATATCGCGCTTCAACCGGCGGGCGCGCAGGCTCAGCAGATCGTCCTTGGTCTTGATCAACCAATTGTCGAGGCCGCCATTATGTTCCACCGAGCGCAGGCCGTGGGCAGAAACCCGCAACCGATAGCTCTGGCCCATGGCGTCAGAGATCAATGTGACATTGTGCAGGTTCGGCAGGAACGTGCGCTTGGTCCGGTTGTTGGCGTGCGACACATTGTGTCCCACCTGACGGCCCTTGCCGGTCAGTTCGCAGATACGCGACATGATTAAAAAACCCTTGGCTGGATATTGCCGGAAAGAATGGGCCACTAGCCATCACCAGCAGTTACGTCAAGCGCGACAAGCATGACCCCAGCCACTAGACCCTCCAAGATGACTGTGGGGACTGATTTTTCTGCGATGCAGCGCGCCTTGGCGCTGGCGCGGTGCGCCGCTGCGGCTGGCGAAGTGCCGGTAGGCGCTGTCGTCGTGCTCGACGGGCGGATTATCGGCGAAGGTGCGAACGCCCCGCGTGCTAGCTGCGACCCGACTGCCCATGCAGAGATATTGGCGATACGGATGGCAGCGAAGGCCATCGGCAATGACCGGCTGAACGGATGCGATCTGTGGGTGACGCTGGAGCCTTGTGCGATGTGCGCCGGGGCGATTGCCCACGCCCGCATCGCCAGGCTCTATTATGGGGCGGCTGACCCAAAGGGCGGAGCGATTGACCATGGCCCGCGCCTGTTTGCGCAAGCAACGCTGCACCACCGCCCCCAAGTTTATGGCGGGATTATGGAAAGCGAATCGGCGCTGCTGCTCCGCCAGTTTTTTGCAGAGCGGCGATAGGTTTGCTGTGCAGGTCAGTTATAGCGCAGCAATTCCAAGCTCAGCCACCCGATCAGAGCCAGCCAAACCGCAAGAATAAGGCCCGCAACCACCCAACTGCGGGGGGTGGCATCGACCAGCTCAGCCTCTGCCCGGAACCGCGCCATCAGTTCCGCTGGCATCAGCCGCAGCGCCAGTGCGATACCAATCGGAATCAGGATCAGGTCATCGACCATGCCCAATATCGGAATGAAGTCCGGGATCAGGTCAATCGGGCTAAAGGCATAGGCCGCGACTGCCGCCGCCAGCAATTTTGCCAGCAATGGCGTGTCTGGGCTGCGGGCTGCCAGCCACAATGCCGTCACATCACGGCGCAGTGCGTGGCCCCAGCCGCGAATGCGTTCAAACAGGGTCATAGGACAGGATACACATTGTTGTCAGCCTATCGTCAAAGTGAAAACAACTTGCATAAAGCAGCGAATTGCAGTCCATATGTTCTCCAGCCTTTAATATAGAGCGTGTGCGAGCTTCTTATGTAGAAAGACTGTTATATGGTTGAGTCAAAACGCGCAGGCCAATTTGTAAGCCAGCCGACCGGATATAGGGCATTTTTGCCTGCTCCACTACCGCCCATTCCACCAATAGATACTAGGAATGATGTGCTCAATGTGGCCCTGTCAAAAGCAGACCGGGCGCTGTGGCGGCTTGACGGCTCAATCAGCACCTTGCCTGACCCATTGCTGTTCCTAAGCATGTTTGCGCGCAAAGAGGCGGTCATTTCAAGCCAGATTGAGGGGACGCAGGCCTCCCTCAGCGACCTTGTGATGGCAGAAGCCAATATCGCTGAACGGGCCCGCCCATCTGATATTTTGGAGGTGCGCAACTATCTGCGTGCGACCGAAGTGGGAAAGGAGATGTTGAAGGATACACCCATATCCACCCGCCTGATCAAGGCGTTACACCGCACGCTAATGCACGACGTGCGCGGACAACATCAAACACCAGGAGAACTCCGCACCAGCCAAAATTGGATCGGAGCACCGGGCTGCAACTTGTCCACCGCAGTGTTCGTGCCTCCACCCGCTCACCAAGTCCATGATTGCCTCAACTCTCTGGAAAAATTTATCCACGGCGAACAGCAAATGGCGGAATTGATAAAAATTGGCCTCATCCATGGGCAATTCGAAACCATTCACCCCTTTTTGGATGGCAACGGAAGAGTCGGCAGACTCTTGATAAGCCTTCATTTGTTGGAGAGGCAGATATTGAGCGAACCAGTGCTTTACCTCTCCTATTATTTTAAAGAGCACCAGTCGGAATATTATGGTCGACTTCAAGCGATCAGAGACGATGGCGATTGGGAGGGCTGGCTGACCTTTTTCCTAACTGGCATCGCCACCGTTGCCAACCTCGCAGCAGGGACGGCACGCGAATTGCTTCTTTTGCGCGAACGAAACCGCAATGCCATCCTTGAAAAATTCACTCGCTCTGCTGCGCCGCCGCTGCGGCTGCTTGATAGACTCTATACAAGACCGGTCACCACTCCGCACCAAATTGCTGCCGATTGCGCTGTGTCCTACCCAACAGCAAACTCAATAGCGTCTGCATTGGAAAAAATCGGCATATTGACCGAAATTACCGGCAACAGACGCAACAGAGTGTTTTTGCATTCGGAATATTTGCGCATGTTTGAGTCGATTTGACCAAGCGGCATCGTCAATGGACAAAGCGGGCAACTACGTCGCGATAGCTGCGCGATACCTTGACCTGAGTGCCCGATTCGAGCACCAGAAAACACTCGCCATTGGTGTGCGGCTTGACTTCACGGACTAGGCCCAGATTGACGATCCTCGAGCGGTGGACCCGCTGGAATATCCTCGGGTCGAGGCGCTTTTCCAGATCCTTCATCGTTTCACGCAGGATCAGCGAATTGTCCGCAGTATAGATGCACATATAGTCGCCCGCCGCATCGATCCGTTCGATGGTATCGACATCAACCCGGAAAATCTGGCCCCGGTCTTTGATATTGAGCAGCTTTTCAAACCGGCCTGTACTGACCACATCGGCCTCTTCGGATGCCATCTGTTCGGCGGCTTCCGGAGCGATTTCGGCCAGCACTTCCTTCAGCCGTTCAGCCTCTTCGCCTGACCGTTTGTCGGCTAAGCGCCGCCGCACCCGGTCGAGCGCATCGGCCAGCCGCTGTGGTTCGACCGGTTTGAGCAGGTAATCGACCGCCTGCGCCTCAAACGCCTTGATCGCATATTCGGAATAGGCGGTGACAAAGATCACCAGCGGCGGGTCGATGTCGAGGATCCCCTGGACCACCGCAAAGCCGTCAAAGCCGGGCATCTGGACGTCGAGAAATACCAAATCGGGCCGGTGGGTCTTGATCTTGCGGATCGCTTCGCGCCCATTCTGGGCAGTATCGATAATCTCGATGTCTTCATGCGGCTCCAAGCGCAACTGCAACCCCTGAACCGCTAGGCGTTCGTCATCAACGATTATGGTGCGAATGGTCATGCTATAGCCTTTTTCAGTGAGATGGAAACATCGAACGGCTCGAAAAAGGCGGTAAACAAACCAACTAGAGCCGCTTTTGATTCCACTAATGTGGATATGGCTCTAGGATTGCTGTCCTTAACGGGCTGGTTGCGGAAGCATCATACCCCTCTACAACCGAAAATGGAATCTCGATGGTAACTACATATCCGCCGCTAGGAGCGATGCGCGCATCAAAACTGTGATTGTCGCCATAGGCCTGTGCCAGACGGTCGCGAATATTGGGCAGGCCGACTCCTGTTGAAGTGGTGGTGACATTGCGGTCCGGATTCAAGCCGCTGCCGCTGTCGGACACGACGATCCGCACATTTTGGCCGACAAGCTGCGCGGTCATGACAATGTCCGCCCCTTCTTCAGCCGGAGTCACTGCATATTTGATCGCATTTTCAACCACCGGTTGCAGCAGCAAAGACGGCAGCCCCGCCTTTGCCACCTGCGGGTCGATGTCGAATTGTACCCGCAACCTATCTTCGAACCGCATTTTTTCAATTTCGAGATAGAGTTTCAGCGTCTCAACTTCCTGTTCCAAAGTGACCTCTGCGGTCGGTTCATTGACCAATGTATAACGCAGGAATGTGGCCAGGCGCGACAACATGGCATTGGCCGGCTCGGTTTGTTTGAGCAGCACTAGGGTCGATATGCTGTTGAGGGTGTTGAACAGAAAATGGGGATTGATCTGATAGCGCAGCATAGCGAGCTGAGCTGCCGTCGCCTGGCTTTCGAGGACGGCGAGCTGGCCAATCTGTTGCTCGACCCGCAAGAAATTGTTGATCGCAAAATAAAGCGCCGACCAAGCACCCAGAGTCACCGCGTCGAGAAAAACCGCGCCGATGAATAATTGCGTGAAGGGAACATCGGTTCCGCGCGGCTGGATCGCCACCATTGTCGCGTCGATAAAGCTGTAAATGATCGTCGCTACAATCACCGCAGCGAGTGCAATCGACCACATCACCAGTGCGCGCCCCAGCATCAAGCGGTGGAACAGCACCGACAGAGTAACCGTTAGCGAAAAGCCAGTGATCCCCGACACAATCAACGGGATGAGAAAGCCAATGTCCTGACCATTGGCAAAGCCGACGGCTGCACGCAGCACAAACCAGCCCAGCCAGCCCACGGTTTGCAGCGTCCAAAATGCACGCACCTTGTCATCAAAAAAAGGCTGCGGAGTGGGGGAAACAAACAGGCTTGCCATAGCGTTGCGGCTGGTCAGCCGCCTCCTACTGCTGCAAAAACTGGTCCCGCCTCTCCAGTCGTAGTTTGTTTTTCACCCAGAGCCCGAACCTCCTCAGCATGCATCCACATCAGATCTAGCTTGCCAAGGGTGCGCCCGTCATGCGCTTGCAGAACAACCTGGCGCACCGGTTGCAAGTCGCGAGCATCGACCAGCACCGGGGTCGACGGCTCACCCGATCCCCATTTTTCGCCCCATTGACGCAGCGCGACCACGGTCGGGAGCAGATCCAGACCCTTTTCAGTTAACCGATACAGCACCTTGCGCCGGTCACAGACCATCACTGTGCGGGCCAAAATGCCGTGGCTGACTAGGCGCGACAGGCGGTTGGACAGGATATTGCGGGCAATCCCCAATTCGGTCTGAAACTCTTCGAAATGGTGGATGCCGTTGAACGCCCCGCGCAGAATCATGAACGACCAGCGTTCGCCCATCGCTTCTAAAGCCGAAGGCAATCCGCATTCGCAATTTACGGTCAAAGTTTCGCGTAACACCGTCATCGACGCACCTTGCCCGCATTGCGCCTACAACCCAAGCATTTTCTACAAATCAGATTGCACATTGCTACTTATAATATTTTATAGCGAAACATAACTTACAGGGTTGAAAGTTTCTATCCCCACCCCAATATGCTGCATTGCAACAAGAAAAATAGCTCTACCCAAAAAAGGACTCTCCCCATGAATATTCTCCGTATATCCGCCGCTCAGCGCTTGTTTGCAATTGTTTGCGCAGTGCTGATTACCACCAGTTTATTCGTTGGCGCTGCTGCAACTGCATAAACGCGCAGCGGCGCTTTTTATCGCACGACATTGGCGCATTGGTTCACATCGGATGTGACAAAGCGGTTGCAACCAGAGCGCAATACGCCACATTGGCCGTATGTTACGGCAATACCAACTGGTAGAGAAAGTCAGGGAATATGACCCGGACGCGGATGAGGACGCCCTCAACCGCGCATATGTCTTTACGGTCCAGAAACATGGCAGCCAGAAACGCGCTAGCGGCGACCCCTATTTCAGCCATCCGGTCGAAGTCGCAGGGATATTGACCGACCTCAAGCTCGACGCGCAAACCATCATCACCGCTCTGCTGCACGACACCCTCGAAGACACCCTCACCACTCCCGAAGAGATTGAGCGCTTGTTCGGGCCCGACATCGCGCGCCTAGTCGATGGCGTCACCAAATTGTCGCAGATCGAGCAAAAGGAAATTGCTGCGGAAACCGAACATGAAAAGGCGGCGGAAAACCTGCGCAAGTTTCTGCTCGCAATGTCCGGCGATATCCGCGTCCTGTTGGTCAAGCTGGCGGATCGGCTGCACAATATGCGCACCCTGCACTTCATCAAAGACGCCGAAAAACGGCGGCGGATTGCGCGTGAAACCATGGATATTTTCGCGCCATTGGCCGAGCGCATCGGGATGTATGAGTTCATGCGCGAAATGGAGTTGCTGGCGTTTTGCGAGCTGGAGCCAGACGCCTATGCGACGATTACCGGACAGCTCGACAAGCTGACCCGTGGCGGGACCGACCGGGTGCAAAGCATCAACAACGATATTGTCAAACTACTCGCCGCCAGTGGCATCAAGGCGGATGTCAGTGGTCGCACCAAACACCCCTATTCGGTGTGGCGCAAAATGCATGAACGCCATGTCAGTTTCGAACAAGTGACCGACATCATGGCGTTTCGCGTCATCACCGACAGCGATGATGACTGTTATCGCGCGCTGGGGTTGATCCATCGCAAATGGAAACTTGTGCCCGGACATTTCAAGGATTTTGTGTCAACGCCAAAGCGCAATGGTTACCAGTCGATCCACACCACGGTCATGCTGGGCGGAAATATGCGAGTCGAAATCCAGTTGCGCAGCCGCACCATGCACCAACAAGGCGAATTCGGACTGGCTGCACACTGGGCCTATAAACAGGGTACCATGGCCGACGGCCAAGCCGGCTGGATCCGCGATCTCGTCGAAATCCTCGACCAGTCGCATGATGCAGAAGAACTGCTCGAACACACCCGCATGGCGATGTATCAGGATCGCATCTTTGCCTTTTCACCAAAGGGCGCGCTGTATCAACTGCCCAAAGGAGCGACCACGGTTGATTTCGCCTATGCCGTGCACACCCGATTAGGTGACACAACGGTCGGGGCAAAAGTCAATGGCCGTTTAGTGCCGCTACGCACGCAGCTGGCGAATGGCGATACGGTCGAGATACTGACATCGGACAAGCAACTGCCCGAACCGGCATGGATGGGCTTTGTCGCGACCGGCAAGGCGCGCGCTGCCGTGCGCCGCCATGTCCGCCACAAGGAACGCGATGAAACCATCATGTTTGGCCGGAAAATGTTCGATGAAATTGTCCGGCGATTGCCAGTCCGGATTGGCGACAAGGCGATCAAACTGGCGACCGAACGTCTCAAACTGGCCAGCGTCTCGGATTTATATTTCACCATTGGTCGCCAAAAGTTGCGCGACAGCGACGTGATGGAGGCGCTGGTCCCTGGCATTGTCGCGGACATGAAACGAGCCGGGATCAAAATGGACCCGGCGCGACCGATCACCATCGAAGGACTGACCCCCGGCGTTGCCTATACCCTGGCGGATTGTTGCCACCCGGTGCCTGGCGACCGGATTGTCGGCCTGTCGCACAAGGACAAGGGCATCGAAATTCACGCCATCGATTGCGATGCACTGGCTAGCGGCGAAGATGCAGACTGGATTGATGTGCGTTGGCAACGCGACAGCGAGGGCGGCACTGCCCGGCTGATGACCGTCATTCGTGATGAGCCGGGATCGCTGGCTGAACTGACTTCGATCATCGCCCGGCAAAGAGCGAATATCGTCAACATTCGGCTGTCATCCCGTGATGGCCAATTCCATGCCTTTCAGACCGATCTGGAAGTCACTGATGTGCACCATTTGATGAGCATACTGTCCGCGCTGCGTGCGTCCGATACGGTGGTCAGCGCTGACCGAGTTTAGAGCTTTTTTTAGCCGGATGGAAACATCTGGCGGCCAGGAAAAGGCCAGACAAGACCGCGCTACGGTTTACCGTAGGGGAAGCGAGACAAGACCACCGCGCCGGCCTGCCGGCGGGAAAGGCCAGATATCACGCCGCCTCCAGCTTGCGCCGGTTGCGTTTGCGGTCATTGGGGTCGAGCCACACTTTGCGCAGCCGGATCGACTTTGGCGTCACCTCGACCATTTCGTCATCGTTGATATAGGCAATCGCCTGTTCCAGGGTCGGGCGGCGCGGCGGGGTCAGGCGGATCGCATCATCCTTGCCGGTCGAGCGAAAGTTGGTCAACTGCTTCGACTTCATCGGATTGACTTCGAGATCATCAGGCTTGGAATTTTCGCCGATAATCATCCCTTCATACAGCGCCTCGCCGGGGAACACCATCAACACCCCGCGCTCTTCCAATGGGCCGAGCGCATAGGCCACTGCCTCTCCGGTGCCGTTGGAGATGAGCACTCCGAGCGAACGCCCTTCGATTGCGCCCTTATATGGGCCATATTTTTCAAACAAGCGGTTCATGATCCCGGTGCCACGGGTGTCGGACAGGAACTCGCCATGATAACCGATGAGGCCACGTGACGGTGCAGAAAAAGTGATGCGGATTTTGCCGCCGCCTGATGGGCGCATGTCGGTCAGCTCGGCTTTGCGCGCCTGCATCTTTTCAATCACGGTGCCGGTATATTCGTCATCAACGTCGATCACGACGGTTTCATAAGGCTCGGTGCGCTTGCCCGCCTCGTCTTCGCCAAACAAAACCCGTGGGCGGCTGATGCCCAGTTCAAATCCTTCGCGGCGCATCGTTTCGATCAGCACCCCGAGCTGGAGTTCGCCGCGCCCCGCGACCTCGTAACTATCTTTGTCGGCGCTTTCGGTGACCCGGATCGCAACATTGGTTTCGGCTTCGCGCAGCAGCCGGTCACGGATCATCCGGCTGGTGACTTTGTCGCCTTCGCGACCGGCAAACGGGCTGTCATTCACCGCAAAGCGCATCGCCAGCGTCGGCGGATCAATCGGCTGGGCGGCAATCGCTTTGGTCACGCCCGGTTCGGCAATGGTGTTGGCGACGGTCGCGGTAGTCAGGCCAGCTATACAGATGATGTCGCCCGCCTTGGCCTCTTCAACCGCCACCCGCTGAAGGCCGTTGAATGAGAACAGCTTGGATGCCCGCCCGCTCTCCAGCACCTTGCCATCGCTCCCCAATGCGTGGATCGCCTGATTGACCTTGATCCGGCCCGACGCGATCCGCCCGGTCAATATCCGGCCAAGGAAATTGTCGCGGTCGAGCAATGTCACCAGCATTGTGAAGGGGGCGTCCACTTCCACTTCTGGTTCTTTGACGTGCGATATGATGGTTTCAAACAGCGGCGTCAGCGTGCCGGAGCGCGCCTCAATATCCTCGCTCGCATAGCCGCTGCGGCCCGACGCATAGAGGATCGGGAAATCGAGCTGTTCGTTGCTGGCCCCCAGGTTGAGGAACAGGTCGAAACATTCGTCGAGCACTTCAGCGGCGCGCGCATCGTGCCGATCAATTTTGTTGATGACGACGATCGGGCGCAGACCCAGAGCCAGCGCCTTGCTGGTGACGAACTTGGTCTGCGGCATCGGTCCTTCGGCGGCATCGACGAGCAGGATGACGCCATCGACCATGCTAAGGATGCGCTCTACCTCACCGCCAAAATCGGCGTGTCCGGGGGTATCGACAATGTTAATCCGGGTGTCGCCATCCTTGCCATGCCATTCGACACTGGTGCATTTGGCCAATATCGTGATTCCGCGTTCTTTTTCCAGTTCATTGGAATCCATCGCCCGTTCTTCGACCCGTTGATTCTCGCGGAACGTCCCGGACTGCCGGAAAAGCTGGTCAACCAGAGTGGTTTTGCCATGATCGACGTGCGCGATGATAGCGATGTTACGCAAGGACATGTTCGGTCTTTTCAATCGGAATGGAGTTTGGTTGCCGCGCCCCTAGCGGTTTTTGTGCATTGCGGCAAGGATTGGCTTGCCGCCCACAGGGACAACCGGCAAGGATTGGCTTGCCGGACGCAGCAGCCCCGCCATTTCACGGCACCCGCAATTTGCGCTTGGCGAAGTGCCCACACTGTATTATATGGACAGGACACCTTGGCCTTGCGCTCTGGCTCGCTACGCACCACAGTGGGTGTATTCGGGCCGGAACGCAGGCTCTCAAAACGGATGTGACAAGACAATGACTGATGCGACCAAAGTTGCAACCGATATGCCGACAATCACCCTCGAACCACCGGCTCCGGTGCCTGTAATCGCGCCAGACAAGGCGGCGGGGCTGGTCAGCATCAGCGACGAACAGCGCAGCAAGCTCGACGAGCGAGTCGATGGCTTTGTCGATGATCTGGTCAATACCGATACCAACAGCCCCGAGTTCGGGCAAAAGGTCGATCAGATTGCCAACATGGGCCGGGCCGAAATCAGCGCGGCTGCGTCGCAATCCAACCGCTTTCTTGATCGCCCTGTCCGCGCGCTGGACAAGGACGGCACTGTCGGCAACGATCTGGTTGCGCTGCGCCAGGTTGTCGAAAAACTCGACCCCAGCCGTCAGGGGATGATGGAGCAGAAAAAGTTTCTTGGCTTTATCCCCTATGGCGGGTCGATCAAAACCTATTTCCAAAAATATGAAAGCGCGCAGGGACACATCTCCAACATCCTGATGCGTCTCGGCAATGGCAAGACCGAGCTGCTCAAGGATAATGGCGACATCGACATCGAGCGCCAGAATCTGTGGGCGGCAATGGGGCGGCTCGAACAGATGGTCCATGTCGCCAAAAAGCTGGACGACAAGCTGGACGCAAAAGCTGTGGAACTAGATGCGACCGACCCCGCCAAGGCCAAGGCGATCCGCGAAAGCGCGATATTCTATGTCCGCCAACGCCGTCAGGACATCCTCACCCAGCTTGCGGTCAGCGTCCAGGGTTATCTCGCACTCGATATGGTCAAAAAGAATAATGTCGAGCTGGTTAAGGGCGTGGATCGCGCCAGCACCACCACGGTGGGCGCACTGCGCACTGCGGTCACGGTCGCTTCGGCGATGGCCAACCAGCGCCTCGTGCTCGATCAGATTACCGCGCTCAACACCACCACCGCCAAAATTATCGACAGCACCGGGGTCATGCTGAAAGAAAACACTGCCCGCATTCATGAACAGGCGGCGGCATCGACCATCCCGATGGAGGTGCTGCAACGCGCATTCCAGAACATTTATGACACGATCGACGCGGTTGATACTTTCAAGCTCAAGGCACTCGACAACATGAAGAAGACCATCGACACGCTGTCGGTTGAGGTCGAGAAATCGCGGGGATATATCGCAAGGGCAGAGGGTCAGGCCAAGGCAGCGTCTCAGGTCACCGGCAAAGACAGCCCGTTTACGGCGCTAGAGGGATAATAAGGCCCCATGGTCAGCGAAGTCGAGCAGCAGATTGAACGCGCCAATGCGGCGCTCGAACGGGCGCGCAATCGCAGCAATGCGCCGCAGGGAGCCATAAGCCGCCTGCAAATCCGCCGGGCCAAACGCTTTGGCGTGATGCTCGGTGCGGGCATTGTCGCGCTGCTGGCGGTGGCGATGTTCTGGACGATCGTGATTGGCCCACTCAAAGCCTTGGCGATGCTGATGTTGATTATCGCTGCTGGCGCTGTGTTTGTCGTCGCCGGCCTGCTGAGCCGCGAAGCCGATGTTCGCAGCGACAGCATTGGCCAGGGGACACTGCCCGCGATTGCCGACAAGACCGACCGCTGGCTGGCACAGCAACGGCTCACCCTGCCCGCTCCGGCGCAAATGCTGGCCGACCAGATTGGCGCACGTATCGCCAATTTGCGGCCGCAGTTGGAGAGGATTGACGAGCGCGGGCCAGAGGCGGTGGAATTGCGCCGTCTGGTCGGCGAAGAACTCCCCGATCTCGTCACCAAATATACCAAGGTGCCCAAAAACCTGCGCACCGAGGAACGCAATGGCCGTATTCCGCAGCAGGAATTGATCGACGGAATGCGCCTGCTCGATGCTGAAATCGACACTCTGGCACGGTCACTAGGCGCGAGCGAAATGGACCGATTGTCGAGCCAGAAGCGCTATCTGGAGCTGCGCTACAAAGGCGACGAGGGGGGCTAGAGCAAGCACCCTAAATCCTCCCCAGCGGGGAAGGGGGACCACGCAGTGGTGGAGGGGTGTCACAAGCCGCAATTCCACCCTCACCCAGCTACGACTAGCTTTGACCAGTGGACACCCTCACCCCAACCCTCTCCCGCTTGCGGGAGAGGGGGAACCCGCGCTACGGTTTACCGTAGGGGAAGCGAACAGGAACGCCGCGTCGGCCTGCCGACGGGAAAGGCCAGACAGCGCGGCTGGATCCCCCGCGAGGACTCGAACCTCGATTAACGGAGTCAGAGTCCGCTCTCTTACCATTAGAGGACAGGGGAATGTCGCCCGGCGCTTAGCTCGCGGCACTATCCAGCAGGCCATAGCGAGTCAAGCACCCGCGCTTGTGCGTTCTTATGACCTTCCCCTAAGGCAAGCCTTAGCGGTTCTTGTGCCCTTCCCTTAAGGCAAGCCTTAGCGGTTTGCGCTAGGGGAAAGGCAGAGTAAACAACCGGCAGGGTGCGTGGTCAGTGTTTGTAGAGGGGTTGCGCATGCGGCACGTGGTAATCGTTGGTTCGGGTCCAGCAGGCTATTATACGGCGGAAGCTTTGCAAAAGCTGCTGGGCGACAAGCTGTGCATCGATATCATCGACCGCCTGCCGGTGCCATTTGGCCTGATCCGCAGCGGGGTTGCACCCGATCATCAATCGATCAAGGCCGTGTCGCGCCGTTTTGAGGCGGTCAACCTGACCGACAATGTGCGCTTTGTTGGCAATATGGCGGTCGGCCGAGATGTGTCGATTGACGAATTGACCGACCTCTATGACGCGGTGGTGCTGGCCACCGGTGCGCCCGATGACCGAAAGCTGGACATTCACGGTGCCGACCTGCCCGGCGTGGTTGGCAGCGCCGCCTTTGTCGGCTGGTATAACGGCCACCCCGATTTTGCCGACCTCCACCCCAGTCTCGACACCGCCGATACGCTGGTCATCGGCAATGGCAATGTCGCGCTGGATGTCGCACGGATATTGGCGAAAACGCCTGAGGAGTTTGCTAGCAGCGACATTGTCCGCCATGCTCGCGACGCCTTGGCCAACAGCCATGTCCGCACCATCCGCCTGCTGGGGCGGCGCGGCCCGCACCAGATTGCGATGACGCCAAAGGAATTGGGCGAGCTTGGCCATCTGGCCCGCGCAGCACCGCGCGTTGATCCCAGCGATTTTCCTGACATTGGCGCTGATGCCCTGCTCGAACCGGGGATGCGCAAATCGGTCAGCCTGTTGCGCGCATTTGCCGCCAATCCGGTGGCCAAGCCGGTGATTATCGAGTTCGACTTTTTCGGAATGCCGGTTGCGATAGAGGGACATGGCAAGGCTGAACGGGTGGTGATTGAACGCACTAAGCTCGATGATGAACTGCGCTCTGTGGGCACCGGAGAGCATTATACCGTGCCCGCCGGATTGGTTGTCACCTGTATCGGCTATCAGACGCCGCCGATTGCCGGGGTCGCTTATGAACACGGCCGTGGCCGCTTCGCCAACCAAGACGGGATGATCATGCCGGGCCTCTATTGTGTCGGCTGGGCGCGGCGCGGTCCAACCGGCACGATTGGCACCAACAAGCCGGACGGCGCAGCCATCGCTGCGCGGATTGTGGCTGACAGCGGCGGCGTTGATACCGGGGCAAGCGGCAAGCGTGGCCGTGCCGGCCTTGACGATCTGATCGCCGCACGCAAACTCGAGATTGTCACTTTCCGCGATTGGCAGAACATTGATGCCGCCGAAATTGCAGCAGCCAGGACGGGGGCACCACGCGAAAAATTGGTTACATTCAAGCAGATGCTTGACGCACGCTCCCTAGTGAAGTGATTTCAACATTCGCATCCCACTGGCGGCAAACCCGGTTTCGCGAATACGCCTTCAGAACGCAGGATTACTGATCAAGCTTCGGTAGCGATTGGGGCGGATTTGCGCAAAACCGGTCGCACCGCGTTCAAGGTTGTGATTAACGATCTGTCCCGCACCGGGTGTCGCGGCGAGACACTCAGCAAGATGCATGTCGATGAACGGGTTTGGATAACCCTGCCCAGTTTCGCTCCGGTTGAAGGTGTGGTCATGTGGGCAAATAGCACCGGCTTTGGCATCCATTGGGATGCCCCGCTGCATGGCTCGGTGTTTGACCATATCAGGCACCAATTTCCGCACATGTTTCGGTAGGGCGACGGATGATTGCGACAGCGGCCCCGGATCAAGCCAGGAGCGACGGTGTGGCACTTTATCTGCCCTTCCCCTAGCGAGTCCCTGTCTGGCCTTTCCCGCTCGCAGGCGAGCGCGTCCTTGTCTGGCCTTTCCCGCTCGCAGGCGAGCGCGGCTAGCGGGTTCCATCTCACTTAAAAAGGCTCTAAGGCCCGGCGATGCCCAACATCCTCTTTGTCATGGCCGGTGGGGCCATTGGGGCCGCCCTGCGCTATGGCCTTGGCCGCGCCCTGCCACCATTTGCGGGCAGCGGCTGGCCAACCGCGACATTGACAGTCAACATCCTTGGCGGCCTGTTGATGGGCATTTTGTCAGCAGTGCTCGTCAAGCACGGACCGGCTGAACCCTGGCGATTATTTGCCGGAGTAGGCATTCTTGGCGGGTTTACGACTTTTTCTGCCTTCAGCATGGAAACTATGATGATGATTGAAAGCGACCGCTGGGGGGCAGCAATCGGCTATGCCGGCCTATCGGTTGCGGGTTCGGTGGCGGCGCTGGCTCTCGGCATGGCGATGGTCCGGGCACTGTGAGCGGGGATTTGACGCCGCCGGAAAAGGCCGCAGGTCCAGCCACTGGCCCAGCCTATAGTGAAGCCTTGATCGCCGCTGATGATGATGGCATCCGCCTAGATCGCTGGTTCAAACGCCATCGCCCCGATGTCACCCATGCCTTGCTGGCGCGATGGCTGCGCACCGGTATGGTCCGGCTGGATGGGGCAAAGTCCGATCCATCGACGCGGATAACGGCGGGCCAGACGTTGAGGGTGCCCAATTTTGACGCCACCGCCGTGCCACGCCGCGCGAGAGTCGCCAAGCCGCTGACCCCCGAGCAACAGGAAATCGCCAATGCGATGCTGATCCACCGCGACGCCGATGCTCTGGTGTTCAACAAACCGCCCGGCCTTGCCACCCAGGGCGGCACCGGCACCACCATCCATGTCGATGGCTTGCTCGATGCCTTTTTTGACGAAGACAAGGGCAGACCACGGCTGGTCCACCGGCTCGACAAGGATACATCGGGAGTGTTGTTGGTCGCCCGCTCGGCTGGTGCTGCGGCCAAGTTTTCGCGCAGCTTTGCCGGGCGTTCGGCGCGCAAGACCTATTGGGCGATTATTGTCGGCAGTCCGTCGCTCAATGCTGGCCAGATCGACCTATCGCTGTCCAAACAACCGGGCAGTGGCGGCGAGAAAATGCATGTTGACGAGGAAAATGGCCAGACCGCCTGCACCCGCTATCGGGTGATTGAGCGCGCCGGTAACACCGCAGCCTATGTTGAACTGCAACCGCTGACCGGGCGAACCCATCAATTGCGCGTGCATATGGCAGCGATAGGCCATCCGATTGTCGGCGACGGCAAATATGGCGGCAAAGCAGCGTTTCTGACCGGCAGCATTTCACGCAAGCTGCATCTGCACGCCCGCCACCTGCGGATCGACCAACCGGCGGGAGGCAAGCTGGATGTCAGTGCCGACTTGCCGCATCATTTTGCCGAGAGTCTCGACTCGCTGGGATTTAGCGAGGCTGCTGGCGACGACATGCTGGCGCTCGCTTCTGGCACCCCTGCGCCTTCGCGGGCCGAGCGCAAGGACAAAGCCCGCGCCCACGCCAAACAGGTGCGCAAGGAACGGCGCGGAGAACGGCGCAACCGGGGCAGCACGACAGTTGAACGCAAGGTCCGCCGGTGATGTATCCCGACCCGCGCTTTCGCTGGGACGACGAAGCCGAATTGCGCGCCTTTGCCCAGAATATCGGCCTCGCTACCATATGCGCGGCGACACCTGGCGGCCCCTGCGTCGCCTATGCGCCGGTCATCATCGACAATGATCGGCTGCGTTTTCACCTCTCTAACGCAAACCCGCTGACGGCGCATCTCGATGGCGCTGTGATTCTGTGCATTTTTTTGGGACCACACGGCTATGTCAGCCCGGACTGGTACGACATTGGCCCGGATGAGGTACCGACATGGAACTATACGGCAGTCGAGGTGGATGGACTTTGCCGCCGCCTCGATGCCGCAGCTCTGCTTGACCAGATTGATGCATTGAGCGCACAAAATGAAGCGCGGCTGGCGCCAAAACTGCCGTGGAACAGGGCAAAGGCGGATTCCAAGAAGATGGCGGCAATGGCCAAGGCGATTACCGGATTCGAAGTCGCCATCGGTCAATGGCGCGGCACCCGAAAACTCGGCCAGAACAAATCAGCCAAAGCAAAAAATAGTGCTATCCGCGCAATCGCCGAATTTGGAAATCATGCCCTCGCCCAGTCGATGAGGGATGCGACATAGTGCCGCTCAAACTGGCTCTGTTTGACTGCGACGGAACGCTGGCGGACAGCGAATATGCGATTGTCGCAGCGATGAAACAAGCATTTGCCCTATGTGGCCGTGTGGCACCCGATCCTGCCGCCATTCGCGCCATCATCGGGTTGAGCGTCCCCATCGGCATTGCCCGACTGGTGCCGGATGCTGATGCCGCCGCGCAACAAAGATTGTCGGACAGCTATCGCGATTGTTATTTCAAGCATCGCAGCCTCGCTGGAGCCGCGCCCGAACCCTTGTTCGCCGGGATGATAGAGGTGCTCGATGCACTGACCACCAGCGGTTGGCAATTGGGGGTGGCGACGGGCAAGTCGCAGCGCGGCTTGCTCCGCCTGCTCGATGCGCACGGCATTACCGACCGCTTTACGACGCTGCAAACAGCCGATTTTCATCCATCCAAACCCGATCCCTCGATGGCCACAGCGGCGATGCTGCAAGCCTCGGTTGAGCCGCAGTATTGTGTCATCATTGGAGACACCAGCTTTGACATGGCGATGGCGAGAGCGGCTGGTGCCCATGCGGTTGGCGTGTTGTGGGGTGCCCATACGGCCCAGCAATTGCGCGCTGCCGGGGCAGCAGCGATACTCGACGCACCCGATCAAATTCCCGCAGCCCTCGCTGCACGCATTGGATAGCCGCAATGGACAAACTGCCCGACCCCGCCCGCAGCCGTTTTATGGCAATAACCCTGTTGCGCCTGATCGCTACGCTGCTGATCGCGGGGGGCATCATCATCGCCTTTGGACAGCTCGACTGGGTTGATAGCGATTATGCCATGCCCATCGGCATAGCGATGAGCGCCATCGGCATAGTTGTTCTGGTGGTGATGATACCCAGGCTGACCCGGCGCTGGCGCAGCAAAGATTAGCCACCATGCTGCGATTTTATAGCAGTGTTACGATAGAAAATGGCGAGCGCGGCTATGCCATCCATCTCGACGGGCGACCGGTGCGCACCCCTGCGCGAACGATGCTGATGGTCCCGCAGCACAAGCTGGCACAGGCACTGGCAGGCGAATGGGCGGCACAGGACGAGGTCATCCACTTGCATAGTATGCCGATCAACAGACTCGCCAATGCTGCCATCGACTTGGCCTCGCCCGCGCCGAAGGCATTTGCCGCGCCGCTGATCGCCTATGGCGCGAGCGACCTGTTGTGTTACCGTGCGCCTGAAGCAGAACTGGCGGCACAACAGGCGCAGGCTTGGAACCCGATCCTAGCTTGGGCCGAGGGCGAATACGGGATTGAGTTCAAGCTGGCGACCGGGATTGTCCATGTGGCCCAGCCGCAGCGCACCCTTGCCACATTGCGCGACGCGGTGAACCGCCTCGATGCGTTTCAACTCGCAGCCCTAGCCCCGCTGGTGACGATCAGCGGCAGTCTGGTAATCGCGCTGGCGCTGACGAGCCGGGCGATTGATGCGGACACCGGCTGGGCTGCCGCTACGCTGGACGAGCTGTGGCAGGAGCAGCGCTGGGGCGCAGACACTGATGCGGTGGCCACGCGGGCGCTCAAACAGGGGGAATGGCTGGCGGCTGCGCGCTTCCTCGACTTGCTGGAGCCATTGGAACCATAGGGCCTTGCTAGTCAGTCAACCCGTTCGGATCGACAAAGCGCGGCACCCGCTTTTCAAAATTGGCGGCCACTGCCTCGCGCTGATTGGGCGTCCCGATGATCGCTTGTTGCTCGGCGCTTTCGGCGACCAGCAATGCCGGTGCCGGTTCATCGTGGATGGCATTGGCCAGCCGCTTCATGCCGCGAATAGCATCCGGATTGCGGCCTGTGACCTCACGCGCCAGAGCCAGCGCACCGGCCAGCGGGTCATCGCTCAAATGGGTGACAAAGCCATAGTCATGGCCCTCAACTGCGGTAAATTCGCGCGCAGTATAGCAAAGTTCGCGCAGCACATCATCGCGGACAATCCCGCGCCACAACGGGATGCCGCCCATGTCGGGGACCAGACCCCATTTGAGTTCCATGATCGCCATGCGCGTCGCGGGATGGGCAAAGCGGATGTCCGCGCCGCTCATGATCTGGAAACCGCCACCCATCGCAACCCCGTGCACTGCGGCAATCACCGGCACCGGCAATTCTCGCCATCCCCATGACACCTGCTGGAACAGATTGGCCCGGCCATGGGTGCGGTCCATCAAATCCTTGCCCGTACTTACACCACCGCTGGCCATGCTGGCCATGTCGAGACCGGCGCAAAAAGCGCGTCCTTCGCCGGACAGGACAACACAGCGCAGTCCTGTGGTCTGACCAAGTTGTGCAATGGCTCCAATGATCGCCTCGAACATCGCCGGGTCAAGCGCATTCATCTTGTCAGGGCGGGTAAGCCGGACATCGGCGATGCCTCCGTCGAGCATCAAGATGGAGACGCGATCATTCATGCGCTTGTCCTTTGCAATGCAGCCTCGACCAGCACCAGTTGGTCATTGCCAAAATACATGTCGCTGCGGTCAACAAAGATCGTCGGCGAACCATAGCCGCCACGCGCAATCAATTCGTCGGTATTGGCGCGCAACCGAGCCTTGACTTCGTCGGTCATTGATGCGGCGCGGATAGCTTCCCCGTCCAGCCCGGCGGCATTGGCGGCGGCAACCAGCACATCGGGATCGTCCAGATTTTCCTGACGCCCGAAATAGCTGTCAAACGCGGCCTTTGTAAAAATGTGGAGTGCGGGCATGTCGTCCGCTAGAGCGCAGGCCATGCGCATCGCGGTGACGCTTTTTGCCGGGTGCCACTGCGAGGGAAAGTGCATAGCGACACCCGCCAGCGCCGCCCAATCCTGAAGCACTTTCCAGCTATGCGCCATCCGCCGATTATCGCCCTGTTGGCGCGCCGCATAGACCGCCGGATTGACTGCATTGAACACCCCGCCAACCAATATCGGCCGCAGCACTGCGCAACAGTGATTGCGCTCAAGCACTCCGGCCAGATTGTGGAACGCCAGACAAGTCCACGGCGAAGACAGGTCGTAGAAAAATTCGATGCGCGCCGGAATGCTCATAATGGCGGTTTCTGCCAATATTGGTCGCGGAGCAGGCGTTTGTAGAGTTTGCCGGTGTCATGGCGCGGCAATTGTTCGATAAAATCGATCCGCCGGGGAATCTTTATCCCGGACAGTTTTTGCCGCGCATAGGCGATGAGGTCATCCCGCAGGGCATCGCCCGCTTCGGCCATATCGACCGGCTGGATGACCGCGATCACTTCCTCGCCCATCTCGTCATGGGGGCCGCCGATAACCGCAACATCCGCGACGCACGGGTGGGTGATGAGGTGGTTTTCAATCTCCTGCGGATAGATGTTGACGCCGCCCGATATAATCATGAAGCTCTTGCGGTCGGTGAGGTAGAGAAAGCCTTCCTCATCCTGCCAACCAACATCGCCCAGCGTTGTCCAACCCTTGGAATTGCGGCTCAGCGCAGTCTTTTCAGGGTCGTTATGATATTCAAAAGTGCTTTCGCCTTCAAAAAAAACTGTTCCTTCCGAACGCGGGGGCAACATAGTCTCATTATCCTCACCCACAATGTGGATGGCCCCCATGATCGGACGACCGACGCTGCCCTTGTGGGTAAGCCAGTCGTGGCTGTTGACAAAGGTCATGCCATTGCCTTCGGACCCGGCATAATATTCCAGCAGAACCGGGCCCCACCAATCGATCATCGCCAACTTCACTGGCACAGGACACGGCGCAGCAGCGTGAATTGCGCAGGTCATTGATGACAGGTCATAGCGCGCGCGCAGTTCATCGGGCAGTTTCAGCATCCGGACAAAATGGGTCGGGACAAACTGCGAAGCGTTGCAGCGATAGCGTTCAATTGCTGCCAGTGCCCCTTGGGGATCGAATTTCTGCATCAACACGACGGTGCCGCCGAGCCGATGGATAATCATTGACCAGCGAAGCGGTGCAGCATGATAGAGCGGCGCGGGCGATAAATAGACGCTGTCAGCACTGATCCCAAACATCATCGAAGCCAGCGCGACAAAGGGGGTGGGAGCGTCAATCGCCGGTTCCACCGGGAGCGGCACCCGCACCCCCTTTGGACGGCCAGTCGTGCCGGATGAATAGAGCATGTCGATACCCGCACGTTCATCCGCTATCCGCACTGCCGGCATGGCGGCGACGGCTCGGTCAAAGCTGGCATAGCCGGGCATCGCTCCGCCCATCGCATATCGCTCAGTCCGGGTTTCAAGCTGTGCTGCCAGCCCAGCCAGGCTGGCCGCCATCACAAACAGCTTTGCGCCAGAATTTTCTAGGATATAGTCAGTCTCATCCGCCGTCAGTCGGGATGAGATGCAGACATAACGAAGGCCAGAACGCTGTGCGCCCCAGGTCAGGCTGTAATAATCCGGGCCGTTTTCGAGCATGATTGCAATGACGTCGTCATGGCCAAGTCCACGTGATCGAAAGAATTGCGCCACCCGGTTAGATGCGTCGTCAAGCTGGGAATAGGTGGTGACAGCACCGGTTTCGGCAATGATGATCGCGGCTTTGCCGGGGTCGGTGGCGGCATGCGTTGACGGATGCATGGCAGATTATCTCCATCGCTAAGGTGGCGTTACTGACAGCGATGAAGGTCTGTTGCGTTGGCGTCAACTGTTGCGTCGCGCTGGCGACGAATCAGGCCATCGCGGCGACGGCATGGGCACCGCTGCGGCTGACCAGCGCATAGCCGATCCCCTTTACGGTGCGCAGCATGGCATGGGCGTAGCCATAGTCAACCCGCTGCCGCAGTCGCGACATATGCACATCAATCCGGTTGGTGCCAGGGTCAAAATCGATATGCCATACGGCGCGCAACAGATTGCGGCGCGATACCGGTTGGTCGCGCTGGCGCGCCAAATGCGACAACAGGTCAAACTCCCGCAGCGGCATGGCTATGCTGTTGCCCGCACGCGCCACATGACGATTGATCAGATTGATCTCCAGTTCATCGCAGATGATGATGTTGCCCGTGCCCATCCTTTGTCGCCGCACCAAGGAGGCGATGCGCGCCGCAATCTCTTCACCGTTGCCAGATGCATAGATCGCATCATCGGCACCACTATTCAGGGCTGCGGTGCGCTCGATAGCGCAATCATTTGGCGTCAGCGCCAGAACCGGCGTGTCCCCGGCGATACCGCGCATCATCGTCATCGATGATTTTGGCCCATTCTCGCTCCAATATGGCTCAAACAGTATTGCATCAAAGCGGCGCCCCAACCACTGCGCTGGGTCAGTCCTTGGTTCAGCAACATATACCGGCGAAAAACCGCGATAAGCCAGCCCCCGTGCGATGCTGACCAGCAGTTCGGTATGCGGGGCAACGACGCCAATCGAAACGCCGTTTTTGCTAGTTTTCTGCCCCAACATCGGTCCCAATAGTGGCACCTTGTTTCTCCGTCGCCATTACCAATGCCCGCACCATCGTTGCGGCTTCGGCCCTGACCAGCGATGATGTATCCGATGTTGCAGCTTCATATTGCGCCAAGCGCCCGGCACGACCTGTTGCCGCCCCGGCGATTGCTCGCCACGCCTGCCAGCGGACCCGGTCGCTGGGGTGCCGCCGCGCGTAATCATGTGCCAGATCAAGACCATTATCGCTCAATGCCGCAGCAATCCGCAGGGCAATTTCATTGGTCCCGACGGTCGTAATCGAGGCGATCTGATTGCTCTCCAGATCAAACATATACTGGTCGCGCCATGCCGTGGCGCTCAATTCGGGAATGATGTTGAGACTGATTGAAAGCTTGGCGGGCGGCAGTTGATCGTGGACATCGCGGTGCGCCCGATAATGCAACATCCGCCCCGAGCTGAGCACGCCCTTTTCCACAAAGCGCAGATTGGCATTCTCTCCTGCAAAGCCGACTATCCGGTCATTGTCATAATCATACCAGTTACTGCCATAGCCTGGGCCGAAATAGCCCAAGGTGACAAAGTCGAAATTATGGTCATGCGGGGTATGATAGAGGTAATGCTGCGGCCCGCTCGCCTGGACAATCGGATCATCGAGTGCCGGCCAGAAATTGGCCCGGACAAAATGCCGCCCAATCGACCGGTGCAGCATCAACACCTGGGCACCATAGCGGTTCATTTCCGATTGCTCGACACAACGCTGTTTTAGCTCCTCAATCGCCCTTGCCGCCAGAAATTCGCGATTGACATAGAGCCGCGCCAGTAATGATGCAGCGATTTCGACTCCTTCACTATGGGATAGATCGGCACCCTGCTCGTCAAGTCGTGCGGTAAATTCTTCAAAGCTGATCGCCTCGGCCCCGGCAGCATTGTCCAGTTCCACCGCCATCAGCCGACATTCTCGGCCAAGCGCTCGCCATCCGTCTTGGCCAACTGCGGCTGCGCCAACTGCACCTGCGCCAACAGCGCCTGAGTTTGCCTGGCAACCGAGCGCACCGCCAGGTCGCAATCATTTTCGGCCATCTCGTCGAGTATCGGCAGTGCTGACAGGCCAGTGCGGGCGACCAACATCCGCATCGATTGCCAGCGCAACAGCGAATCTTCATGTCGGGTCAAAGCGTTGAGAACCGGCAGCAACTGCGCATCATCACCATCGGCAGCGACGCTCAGCAAGGCCAGCATCCGCGATGTGCTGACATCGCCGCATCCCGTGCGCAGCGCTCTACCGGTGGCAATGTCATACTCCGTCACTCTTGCCCCGGCATCGCCCGTTGACAGCGCAAAGCGGAGCAGAACAGTATCGCTGCGAGCTTCTACCAGTCGCAATTGTTCGTGCGCACAATCCAGTGCGATCTGCTCGCCTGGTATCAGCCATCGCCGTTCGGCAAGTGTCACCATGGTATTGCCTGGGGTCTTGTCTGGATTGCGGCGATAGAGCTCGGTCAGCAACGGACCGCCGCCGACAATTGCCAACAGGTTGAAACCCGTGTCAAACACCAATTGATTTGACGGGTGCATGTCCAATTGGTCGGCATCTACCAATGTCAAAGTGCAGTTGGATTGGCCCTTTTGCAACACAGAGATGCCTTTTAGAACCGATGTATTCTGGGGTTGCCAAGGCAGCACCGCAAAATCATCGCATCCCATTTCCGTCAGCATCAGCGCCAACAGGTCATCGACCCATTGGTGATCGCTGGCCCAGTCCACCAGTGCTGCGGCAAAATCCGCAAAATTATCGGGCGGCGTGTCGGATAATGCCTGCAATCTATCGCCCAGTGCGACTATCGCCGACTGGCAAAGCCATTTACCCCGACACGCCTGCCCTGCAACTTGCAAGCGCTCGTGCCTAGTCTGATCGGACAGGAACGCCGCTAATGCTGAGCTAGTCTGCATCCGGTCAACCGCCGGCGTCGGTGATGACGATTACCGACACGACAACATCAAAAATCGTCGCTCCGCTGACTTGAACGGGCGATACAAGTGCACCGTGGGCCGCTGGAATATGGGCCAGCATTGGCAAAGCTTCGAGGGCGAGTAATGGCTGTGTCATTTGTAATCCTCCTGTCAGGCGCCGGCAAATGCCGCGCTGAGTCTATGGTCAGGAACTACTATTTACACGGCTGAGGCGACAAAATGGCAAACATAACGGGCCGAAATAGCCGCAGCGGATAGCATCGCTATCGGCAAGGATATTTTGGTTTGAGATGGAAGTCATTTTGTCGTCCTTTAGGATTTGACCGATTTTGTCCATTGCTGTGTCTGCAGGCTTTGAAATATTGACATATTCCTGTGTCCTGCCTCCTTGCACTGAACAAAATCGCTTCAAACCTCAACCGTGTAAATAGTAGCTCCTGACCCTAAACTATTGACGATTCCCCGAACGGCAAAATGAACTTTGCTTAATGTGTTATCTATGCAGTGATGCGGTTTCGCACTTTTCCTCAAGGCTTGCTGTGCCTATGGCTCAAATAATGACACAGGCATCTGACTTTATCTTAGATCCCGCACGCATGTTTCGCACCACCCAACGCTATGGCCACAGCCATGCGCTCGGCCTCCAATATGTCGGGCACGGGGTCGGCTGGGCCGAACTGGCGATGCCGTGGAAACAGGAGTTGGTTGGCGATATACAAACCGAGACGATGGCAACAGGGGCGATCATTGGTCTGCTTGATATGACAGCGGGGGTGTCGGTGTGGACCCGGCTTGAAACATTCCGGCCGCAAGCCACGCTGGATTTGCGGATTGACTATTTGCGTGCCGCCCACCCGCGCACCGCCATGGCAGCGCGGGTCGAATGTTATCGCGTGACGCACGAGATAGCTTTTGTTCGCGGCATTGCGCATGATGGCGACCCGTCCGATCCGGTGGCCCATATGGCGGGGAGTTTCATGTTCACCGGCGAACCGATGGCCCCGCTCAAACCCCCGCACAACCCCCCGGCCAATCCTCTGGCCGACAGCTTTACAAAGGATGCAGGATGATCGCCGGTTCCGCCAATTACACCCTGCCGCCCTATGCTGACTTGCTCGGTATATCCATCTCCGACAGTCCAGAAAACGGCGAACCCCCGACGCTATCAATGCCGTTTCATGACGGTTTGGCGGGGCGACCGGGCATGTTGCATGGTGGCGCGATTGCTGGTTTGCTGGACATGGCGGCCAACGCAGCCCTTACCGCTTCGCTACGGGCTGGCGGACAAGCAAGCCGATTCAAACCGATCGGGATGACTATCGATTATGTCCGTGCCGGTAAAGAAAAGCCGACCCTGGCGCGCGGCAGGGTAACCAGAATTGGTCGGCGCGTCGCCACTGTGATAGTCGAAGCATGGCAGGATGACGATAGCCGACACATTGCCGCTGCGCGTATTCACATGCTGTTATCTAGCGAGGCAATTTAACGTCGGCTCCAGCCGCGCACGAGAAACCATATCCCGATAGTAGCCGCAACCGCAAAGCAAAAGGCGGTGACCCCCCAGAAAGCCCAAGGCCGCAGGGCAAAGGGAATCCCCGCGACATTCATCCCGAGCAAGCCGGTGATAAAAGTCAGCGGCAAAAAGATGAGGGCCAATATCCCTATTTGTAGTGACCTTGCATCTATCCGCTCAGCTCGCAGATCGGTAATTTCGTCATGCAAAACGGCAGAGCGTTCGCGCACCGATTCCAGTTCTTCGCTCATCCGCGCATAGCGGTCGCTTGCTTCGCGCAGCGCGGCTCGCTCGGTCGCATCCATCCATTCCAGCGGGAAACCGGTCAGCCGCTCCAGTGCTTGGCTATGCGGACCGACAAAACGCCGCATCCGGATCGCCTGACCCCGCATTTGGGTGGCCTGACGCCGTTCGGCAAAGGACGCCCTATGATCCAGCCCGCTCTCAAACTCATCCAGTCGATCGCCCAATGCCGCAACCATAGTGTCCACTTGCGTGGCTGCTTCGAGCACTAGGGCAATGATAACATCGCCCGGATCGCCAAGCGCTCCGGCGATGAATTTTTCCACACATGCCGGGATGACGCTGGAAGGCCGAAACTGCACGGTCAGCACCAGACCGCTTTTCGCCCACAGGCGCAAAGAAACCAGCGGATCGCCGTCATCCTGCGAGGACACATCGGCTAAGGGAGCCCGCAAATTGAGCAACACCCCGCCCTCGATCAGGTCACTGCGCGGTCGGGTCTCGATGGCCAGCAAACTGCGTCGCACTATTGCCGGCACCTGATCTGCTATCCCGGCAAAGGGGTCGCCATCGCCTTCATTCAGTTGAAAATGAATCCAGCTAAAATCGCCAATAACCGGGGACATCTCCACATCGCTCAGCTTGGCGTCCGCTAGCATCGCAGCTTTCCCGTCCCGCCAAGTCATGATCGTGATCATCGGGCCATCTCCACCCATAGTGTAAGGCCGCTGGTAATGTCGTGCGGCGGCGAAGCTGCAATGTGGCGCGTTCCGTCTGCACGCGCACGGACAAGGATTTCCTCCGGCACCGAGCCATCGTGCCAGATGGCATCAGCACTGCCCAGCAAACGGGCATCGCGCAATGTCATCAGATCGGGATCATCGCTGGTCAGCCGGATCAGCTCTATCCGAGCTGGTGGCGAGCCATTGTCCAAAGTCGACAACCATTGGTCAACATCGACTGGCTCGGCATTGCCGAATGGATCGAGCGGCCCGCCCTCGGCCATCGCAGCGTCGATTGCACGACGCCGCCCAGCCGGGTCTGGCCAACGCTGGCGGATCGCGGAGCGAGCGCCCGCCATCGCATTGGCGATTGCGCCCAGTCCGCTAGGGATGATCAGCTCGAGCCGCTGGCGCAGCACCTTGGCCAATCCGGCACTAGCCCCGCCGCTGCCAATCGCGATCAGCAGTGGATCGCGGTCGATAATTGCCGGGGTGGTGAAATCGCACAGGTCCGGGCGATCAACGACGTTGACCAAAACCCCGCGATCCCGCAACCGCGCCGCCGCCGCATCCGCCAGATCACCCTCTAGTGCAACAAAGGCCAGTTGCGCCGGGGCCAGTTCATCGCCGGTGACGATGGCACCTGCGCGGTCGAGCAAGCGGCGCTTTGCATCCGCAGCCTCCCCGGTTCCGAGCAAAATCACCGAGCGGCCAGTCAGTCGAAAGAACAGTGGCAGGCTGTGCATCAGCTTACAACCATTCGGGAACCCGTTCGGCTCCCATGATCGTCTCGGCGGAGATGCGGTCGGCAACCACCGCCCATTTATCACCATCGACCATCACTTCGGGAACCATCGGGCGGCTGTTATAGGTGCTCGCCATCGTCGCGCCATAGGCTCCAGCGGTGCGGAACATCACCAAATCCCCGGCCGTAACAGCATCAATTTCCCGGCCCACTGCAAAGGTATCGCTGGTTTCGCACACTGGCCCGACAATCGTCGCGGTGGTCCGCGCCCCCGACGGCCTGATCGCGACAAAATCATGCCAAGCATCATAGATGGCGGGGCGAGCCAAATCGTTCATCGCCGCATCAACAATCACAAATGGGTGAACCACGCCCGGCTTGACCCGGATAACCTGGGTCAACAGGACACCGGCATTGGCGACAATCACCCGGCCGGGTTCATACATCAATGTCACATCCCACCCAGCGCTCACCCGTGCGATCATCGCGCCGTAGTCGGCTGGTGATGGCGGGCGGTCTTGGGCGCGATAGGCAACCCCCAGCCCACCGCCCAAATCGACGTGGGTGATGCGATGCCCGCGGCGGCGCAACTGGCCGAGCAATTCCCCAACCTGCACAAATGCCGCCTCTAGCGGGTAGAGGCTGAGCAACTGGCTGCCGATATGCACCGCAATCCCGCGCAGGCGCAGCCCTTCGCGCCGCGCCAACCGCTCAAAAATGTCGCAGCCATGGTCTATCGGGACACCAAATTTATTATCAGCCTTGCCGGTTGAAATCTTGGCATGGGTGCCGGCATCGACATCAGGATTGACCCGCAACGTCGCCACCGCAATTGTGGCCATAGCCAGTGCAACCTCGGCCAGCTCATCGCCCTCGCCTTCTGATTCAATGTTGAATTGGCCAACTCCAGCTGCAATCGCCGCACGCATTTCGGCCTGGGTCTTGCCGACCCCGGAAAAGACAATGTCTTGCGGCACCATTCCCGCTGCAAGTGCGCGGGTCATTTCGCCAACCGAGACAACATCTGCGCCATAGCCCTTGCGCGCCATGACCCTGACCACCGCGAGATTAGGGTTGGCCTTTATCGCATAGGCCAGATGCGCTGGACCTGCGGCTGCCACCCCGGCGCGAAACACATCGGCATGGCGTTCGAGCGTCGCCCGCGAATAGACATAGACCGGGGTGCCGACAGCTTGTGCGATCAGGCGCAGCGGCACCTGTTCGCAGTGATATTCCCCGTCAATCCTGTGAAAATGATCCACTAGAGCCTGTCCGATTTTGATTGAATCACAATGCGGCTCTAGTTTCCTTTATTACCGCGATTTCCGAGCCGTCAGCTGTTACCACCTGACTTGAAATCACTCTAGTCAGCTCAGCTAGGCGGTAAATCAAATTCGTCGGCCTCGCGTTCCTGCGACTGGCGCAACACCTCGTCACTGCGACGCGGCCGCGCCTGTATTGTCGGTTTTGTCTGCTGTTCCGATGACGGCTGCTCACTCTCACCCGTAGGCACCGGCGGGCCTGGAGCTGGTTCCACTCTGGCAAGTTTGCCATATTGGCCGCATCCAGCCAATCCGACCGCAGCGATGGTGACACATGCGAACAAGCCTATGCGCGTCATGGATTTGGGCCTTCTTTAATGCGCGAGCGCATTGCCAATATCTGTTCACGAACCCGAATGGGGGCAGTGCCACCATAGCTTGTTCTACTGGCGACAGATACCGCAACCGTCAGGGCGGACAGCGCATCGGCATCCAGCCGGGGATCGATGGCCCTTGCTGTGGCTAATGGCAAGTCCGACAAGGCGCAATTGGCAGCCTCGGCGGCTTTGACCGCAGCGCCGACGATATGATGAGCTTGGCGAAACGGAAGCTGGTGTTCGCTCACCAACCAATCGGCAAGGTCGGTCGCGGTCGAAAATCCAGCCTCGGCTGCTCTGCGCATTGCCTTGGCGTGAAACGTGCTGCTGGCGAGCATCCCAGTCATCGCGGTAATCGAAAGCGCTAACAGGTCATGTGCTTCGAACACCGGCACCTTGTCGTCCTGTAGATCCTTTGAATAGGCGAGCGGCAGCCCCTTCATCACCATCATCAGGCTGACCAGACAACCGGTTATCCGACCCGAATGTCCGCGCACCAGCTCTGCTGCATCGGGATTGCGCTTTTGCGGCATGATAGAGCTGCCGCTGGAAAAGCTGTCTGACACTGTGACAAAGCCAAACATCTGGCTGGCCCAAATCACGATTTCCTCAGCCAAACGTGACAGATGCAGGGCGCATTGGCTGGCAGCAAACAGGAAATCTAGGGCAAAGTCGCGGTCCGACACTGAATCCAGACTGTTGCGGGTTGGTCCGTCAAATCCGAGTGCGGCAGCAGTGGCGTTGCGGTCAATTGCAAAACTCGTTCCCGCCAACGCTGCTGAACCCAGCGGGCAGTGATTCAACCGGCAGCGAGCATCTGCAAAGCGGCTGCGGTCGCGCTCAATCATCTCGACATAGGCCATCAGATGATGGCCGAGAGTCACCGGCTGGGCGACTTGCAAATGGGTAAAGCCAGGCATGATCGTTTCTGCATGGGCTTCGGCCTGGTCGAGCAATGTTCGTTGCAATTCGATGAGCGCCACATCAATCTGGTCAATGGCGTCGCGAATCCACAGCCTAAAATCGGTCGCCACTTGGTCGTTGCGACTGCGCGCTGTGTGCAGTCGGCCCGCCACCGGACCGATTAACTCAGCCAGCCTAGCTTCTACAGTCATATGAATATCTTCAAGTGCCAGATCGACCGGCACCCCGTCCGTGGCAAATTCCTGTGCAACCTGTGCCAAGCCACGGTCAATCTTTGCGGCATCGCTGGCGCTCACTATCCCGCATTGCCCGAGCATCGAGGCATGCGCACGCGACCCGGCAATATCTTGTTGCCAAAGCCGCTTGTCGAACGGAATGGAGGCATTAATCTCGCGCATGATTGCGGCTGGCCCTTCAGCAAAGCGCCCGCCCCACATGCTATTTATCTGCGGAGCACCATCCTTGCTGTTTTTCTCTGATACGTCTGAGCCTGTCACGGGTTGCCACCACTTCTCAAAACGACGGCAACCCCGGCGAAAAATCGCCGCGTTTGCCGCTCTGGCGCTTGCCAGCCTGACTATAATGGGGTGCGATAGGCAAAAGCCCGCGCCCCCGCAAGCGATAGAGGCTGGTGATGCACTGGCAACTGGACCGCAGCGCTATCAGATTGATCGCAGCCATGCCGGCACAGCCATTGCTGACATCGCGGTTCGCGGAACCGATGGTCGGGCGACTTCGTTGCGCGCTTTGATTGGCAAGCCGGTGGTGCTCAACCTGTGGGCGACATGGTGCGCACCCTGTATTGAGGAATTACCGACGCTCAACCGCTTGGCCTCTATCCGCGCAGGGCGATTACATGTGGTCGCCCTGTCGCAAGATATTGGCGAAGATTCTAGCGTTCCTGCCGCATTTCTGGCGCAGCGCGGGTGGGCGGCGATTGCCGCATGGCATGATCCCGCCAACGCGGCTGGCCTTTACTATGGCGGCTCCTTGCCAACCACGATCCTGTTTGCGGCGGATGGAGATGAAGTGGTGCGCGTCATCGGCCCACTGGACTGGAGCGGCAGCGTCGCCAGCGCATTACTGGCAGAGGCGGACCACTAGAGTTTGTTTCACTTTAGTGGAATCGGCACCAGCCCGCTCCCCCTCCCGGCCTCCCATAAGATACACTGTAGTGGGTAGCCGGGAGGGGGAGCGGGCTGGCACAGAGCGTTTCAGTGTAACTGAAACAGAGTCTAGACAAAACCTATGGTCACTGTGCCATCGCTGGGGCATAGAAGGCACAGCCATCCGTTGTTTCAGCAATTTTGAACCCAAGCCGCGCCCATGGACCTGTATCTTCCTGTCGCAAACATGTCGGTCAACGTCTTCATGATGCTTGCCCTGGGCGGCATGGTGGGTGTGTTATCGGGCATGTTCGGGGTTGGCGGCGGGTTTCTGACCACCCCCTTGCTGATCTTTTTCGGCATCCCGCCAACCGTGGCTGTGGCCAGCGCTGCAAGCCAGGTTACCGGCGCCAGCGTGTCGGGGATGTTCGCCCATTGGCAGCGCGGCGGGGTTGATACCCGGATGGGCGCAGTGCTGATCGCCGGCGGGGTATTTGGGTCGCTGTTTGGCGCTGTCCTGTTTGAATGGCTGCAATCATTGGGCCAGATCGATACGGTGATTGCGCTATTGTATCTGATCCTGCTCGGTTCGATTGGCGCAATGATGTTACGGGAATCGCTGCGAACCGTTCTGGCAGTCAAGCGCGGCACCCCGCTGCAAGCGCGCAAGCGCCGCCACCATCCGTTGGTCAGCATGCTGCCGATGCGCTGGCGCTTTTACCAATCGGGCCTCTATATGTCGCCAATCGCACCCTTTGCCCTAGGATTTCTGACCGGCATTATGACGATGTTGCTGGGCGTCGGTGGCGGCTTTATCATGGTCCCGGCGATGCTCTATATTCTGGGCATGGGCGCGCAAGTGGTGGTGGGAACCTCGCTGTTCCAAATCTTGTTCACGACCATCACTGCGACCATGGTGCACAGTCTGACGACCAAGGCGGTGGATATTGTGCTGGCCCTGTTGCTTTTGATTGGCGGGGTCATCGGCGCACAGGTCGGAGCGCGCCTTGCGATGCGCGCCAATCCGGCCAAGCTGCGGCTTGGTCTGGCCATTGTGGTTTTGCTGGTTGCGCTGCGGATGGCGATCGGCCTCGCGTGGCGGCCCGACGAAATCTATACAATCCAATGGCTGTGAGAGGGTGATGGGCGGGGCCAATATCCGGCGTTTTGGCTTGTGTCTGGCCGTTGGCCTGACATTATTGCTGACCAGTCCAGGTGCCGGTGCCACGAACGATCCGGTGCTGGTCCCCGATGTTTCCAGCCGCACAATTGACATCAAGTATAGTTTCACCGGCGTAGAATTGCTGTTGTTCGGAGCAATCATCTATCCCGACGGGCGCGCACCAAATGAGCAGACGGACATCGTCGTGGTCATCAAGGGGCCAACCCGACCCATCAGACTACGCGAAAAGCAACGTGTCGCGGGGGTCTGGGTCAATGCTGATAGCGTCCGTTTTGGCAGTGCGCCGGGCTATTACGCGGTGGCATCATCGCGCCCGATCAGCGATATGCTCGATGAACGCACCGCAGCCATTTACGAAATCGGCCTGAATAGCCTGTCGCTGTCACCGGCAGAGTTTGAAGACAACGCCCAGTTGCGCCGCTTTGCCAATGGTCTGGTCGACTTAAAGCAACGGCAATCACTGTATCTGGAATCGGGCGGTTCGGTAGAGATTACTCGCGGGGCATTATACCGGGCGCGGTTGATGATCCCGGCACAGGTTCCTGTCGGGCGCTATACCGCTGAAACATTCCTTATCAGCAATGGCAATATCATTGCGGTTGCTTCGCGTGACATCGACATCCGCAAGACCGGGATTGACCGATTTCTTGCCCTCGCCGCCGAAAATTATGGCCTTTTCTATGGGCTGGCGGCAGTCGCTCTGTCGCTGGGCTTGGGCTGGCTGGCGGGCTGGATGTTCAGAAAATTCTGATCCACCTAGTGGTCCTTTTAATTTCAACATTCGAAAAACCGGGTTTGCCGCCAGCTACGTCGGCCTGCCGACGGGAAAAGCCAGACAAGGACGCACCGTCGCTTGCGACGGGGGATGCGAATGTTGAAATCACTCCACTAGCGGCATTGCACGCCCGCAAACCATAAAGCAGCCATTTCTTAACGCGGCCCAGCTATGCACATAGGCAAGAGCGGCACAAAGCCGCATGTGCAAAGTGGATCAGCAGAATGGAATACATGTCCAATCCCCCGCAACCCTCGTCTGAGACCGATGTTGTTGCCATAACTAACGCCCGCATCGCCAGTACAGAGCGGCTGCGCATCGGCGAAGTCATGGACATTGCCGGTTCGTCCTCGCAGGTATTGTTGCATGCCGAAACAATTAACCGGTTGATCGACGACAGCGATTCTGCGGTGTCGATGGCGGGCCAGGTTGGCAGCCAGATCAAAATCCGGGTTGGCAATGTATGGCTGATCGCTGGCATCCGCAACCAGCGGATGCATCCTCGCGACGCCGGCATCATCATTGCCACGGTCGATTTTCTGGGTGAAGGCGACGAGGAGGTGCTGACCGGTCGGATCAACAATTTCCGGCGCGGGGTGACCCGCTATCCCATTCCCGGCAGTCCAATTTATGCTGCGACTGCTAGCGATTTGAGACAAATTTATGCCGCTGACAGCCGCCCCCATATCGAGATTGGCACCGTCTATCCGACCAAGGACACACGCGCCGCGCTCTATCTAGACCCGCTGCTCGGTAAACATTTTGCGCTGCTCGGGTCGACCGGGACCGGTAAATCGACCAGTGTTGCACTGATCCTGCACCGGATCATCGAAATGGCACCCGAAGGCCATGTGGTGATGATCGACCCGCATGGCGAATATGCAGCCGCGTTCAAGGGCCAAGGCGCGCTGTTCGACGTCGATAATCTCGCCATGCCCTATTGGCTGCTTAATTTCGACGAACATTGCGAAGTGTTCGTGACATCTGAGGGCAAGGAACGGCAGATCGACCGTGACATTTTGTCGCGCTGCCTGCTCGCCTCGCGCGCCAAAAACAAGGCAGCCGAGGGCGTCTCAAAACTGACTGTCGACAGCCCCGTCCCCTATCTGTTGTCCGACCTGCTTGGCATCATCCAAATCGAAATGGGTAAGCTCGACAAGTCCACATCAACCGCACCGTTCATTCGCCTAAAGGGCAAAATTGAGGAATTGCGCGCCGACCCACGCTACAACTTCATGTTTTCCGGGATGCTGGTTGGCGACACCATGGCATCGTTCCTCGCCAAGATTTTCCGCCTGCCGGTCGAAGGCCGCCCAATCTCGATTGTCGATGTGTCTGGGGTTCCATCAGACGTGGTCAGCGTGGTCGTCGCGGTGTTGTCGCGGATGGTGTTTGATTTCGCTATCTGGTCGCGCGACGAACCTAAACGCCCGATCCTGTTGATCTGTGAAGAGGCTCACCGCTATATCCCCAACGAGCGCAATGCCGACGGCTCGTCGGTCGGACTCATCCTGTCGCGGATTGCCAAGGAAGGCCGCAAATACGGGGTGTCGCTTGGCCTGATTACCCAGCGGCCGTCCGACCTAGCAGAGGGCGTGCTGTCGCAATGCGGCACCATCATCGCCATGCGCCTGAACAACGAACGGGATCAGAACTTTGTCCGTGCCGCCATGCCCGAAGGGTCGCGCGGGTTCATCGATTCGATCGCGGCGCTGCGCAATCGTGAGTGCATAATCTGCGGCGAAGGGGTGTCGATCCCGATCCGGGTGATGCTTGACACGCTCGAAGAGAGCAAGCGTCCGGCATCGACTGACCCGTTGTTTTCGGAGCTGTGGCGGCAAAGCGGCGGCGAAGCCGAAATCGTCGACCGGGTTGTCCGGCGCTGGCGGTCACAGGGGCGTTAGGTTTTCGCCTGTTCCCACAGCTCAATCGCATTGCCCTCCGGGTCATGCACCCTGGCAAAGCGCCCGAGCGACGGATCGTCCCATTCGGGCTTGGTAATCACCTCAGCACCGGCAGCGCGGAACGGCGCGAGTACAGCATCGAGATCGTCGACGCGCAGGTTGATCATGAACGCCTTGTCGGCCGGGAAATAATCGGTGTCGGCTTTGAATGGCGCGAACACCATCGGGCCGCCCAGCGTTTGCCAAACCCATTCATTGGCCTCTGCTGACGGATCGGCGACGCAACCGCCACCGATGCCCAGCCACTCCTTATACCAGGCGTTCATTGACTCAGGGTCTTTCGCCCGGAAAAACAGGCCGCCAATGCCGGTAACGCCCATGACATACTCCTCGCGCAATTCAGCGGGTGATGCTTGACCCGCTGTTGCGAAATTCTTCGCGCACGCTGCCTGAACCGGCAAGGCGCGGGTCATTATAGCGCGGTTCGGCGCGCGGGCTAGCCGCAAACGGGGCGACTTGGCCGCTGAATCCCGGTTGTGTGGCAATAGTCCCAGCCGGAGCATTGCCGATTGCCGCCATGGTCGCAGCATCAGGGGCAGCGACGGCATTGGCCGGCAGCAACGGGCTGAGCGCCGGGGACGAGCGCCCCGCTCGCGCCGCCAGTTGCGCAGCGATTGGCAAATAGGGGCCAGGCACCGGTTCACGCCCGGAATAGGGCCGGCTAAACGCAGCAGGTGTGCCCCAACGCCCCCGCCAGCGGTGGAATATATGCGCACCGATGACATTGGTCATGGCGAGAGACCGCCCCCAAGACGGCCAGACTGCCAGCGTATGGTAATGCGAAGCAAGGCCGACTGGCGCAAACACGCGGCCAGCCAGCGCTTCGGCGGCAATCCGGCTCGCACGCATCCAATTTGGCCGGCTTGGTGCGCGGGCCATCGCCCCGTCACAAGAAAAAGTGAACTGACAGACTATCGCCCGCTGCGAGCCCTGAAACACCACCCCGCAGACGCTGCCGGGAAAACTGGGGTGGCGGACGCGGTTGAGCACCACTTGCGCCACCCCGCGCATACCATCATCGCTTTCGCTCGCGGCTTCATAATACAGGACTGCGGTCAGGCAGTAATGCGCCCGCGCCGTATCGGTCGAGGTGCGCCCGCGAAAAATATGGCGCTGTGCGGCCGGGCCGACATAGGCTTCCTGGCGCAACGCGGCTGGATTGGCGAACGGCTGACCCGGCTTGGCCTCCCCCAAGGCTGGCAGCGCCAATGGGTCGGGCAATTCCTGATCGATCATCCGGGCAGCCTCGAAATCTTCGGCATTGACTAGCGCCCAAAGCTGCGGATCATCGGGTTGGAGAGTGACCGCCACCGACACCGAATAGGGCGTGGCAAATTCGGTTCGACCGAGCACATTGTGCGACCCAAGCAGCAGAATGGGAAGCACCAGCAATCCTGCCGCCCAGCGCCGCCAACGTCGGGCAGGCCGACCTTGCCAGCGAGCAGAGCCGGGATCAAGGCCGGGCATCGGCATCACATCTGTGGCTTTGGAATGGGACAATGACGCAAGCCTCGTTCAAGCAAGATGCGGCGATCCGGCATTATCGCAGCGAATCGCGCTGTGCCACTCTGCACGACAATTGTGGCGAAATCGCCAACGCTAAGAAATTTGCCCTAAAACGGCACAGCGCTCTCTTTTCTGGCCTTTCCCGTCGGCAGGCCGACGCGGCGTGCTTGTCTCGCTTCCCCCACCCCAACCACTCCCCTGAAGGGGAGGGACTTAGATAAAATGGCCAGCGCGCAGCCAATACGCTTCTCTGGCCTTTCCCGCGATCTACTATTGTGCGCGTCCCCTAGCGCGATCGCTAGGCCCCCGGCACCCCCAGCATTCGCGCTTGCGCCCGCAGCCGCGTCTCCTGCGCTGGATTAGCGGCAATCGCCCGTCGCAGCGCCTGTGAAGCCTTGGCGGTTTCGCCCAGCGTCATCCGGCTGCGGATCAGCATCAGCCATTGGTCGGGCTGGCGTGGGTCTTGGTCCAGCTTGGTCTGCAACCCATCAACCATCCCTTGGATCATCATATCCTGTTGCCCCTTTGGCAGGGCGGCCCCCTGTTGCATTTGTTCGCGAGTCGGCCCCGGTATGGCGCGGGCGACTGTCGGTAGTTGATCGGGCCGGATCTGCGGCTGACGCACTGCCGCAAGACGGGCGGTGACATCAATCTGGTGCCGTTCGCCCACCTGTTGAATGGTGCGGCGCAAGTCCGTCTCCCACGGAGCGCCCTGCGGGGTGTCGGCCAATAGCGCCAGCCAAGCGGTGATCGCCCCTGCATGATCGCCGTCCAAATCGCGTTTGACCGCGAGGAAATAGCGGGCGCGCGGGTCGTCCGCATCGAGACCTGCTGCGCGATTGAACGCGTCCAACGCCTCTGCCGACATCGGCGGGCCAGCGGACGGCGAGCTCATCACCAACCCCTCGCCAAGTGCAGACCACAGCCCCGCCACCGCAGGCGCGAGTTCAGTCGCACGGCGATAGGCCGCAACCGCGCCGGCAAAATCATTGCTGTCAAATCTCGCTTCGCCCAGTTGCACCCAAGCATCGACATTGTCAGGCTGCGCAACCGTCCGCGCTTCCAGTGCCGATGACGAAGCGCTATCGTCCGCAGCATCCTGTGGCCCGGCTGCGGAATTGCGGGCCAGCGCAAAAATAATCGCGGCGATCAGGGCCAGCGCGCCCAGCGCCAGTAATATCCAGCGCGAGCGTTGACCAAGCCCATTGCTCGAAGTCGTTGTCAAACTCTCAGGCATGTTCGCGCTGTCCTGTGCAGTGTCTTGTGCTTTGCTCACGATATACCTCAACTCTGGTCGCTGGCGTTTTCAACGCACCCTATAGTCGACACGCGCGAACATTGACAGATTGGGAACCGGCAAAAGATTCAACTGCACCAGCGCAATTCGGGGGTTGGAACCGGATGGCAAATCCCCTAGACCCAGCGCAACAGACGACGACAGAGAGTCTGAAATTTGGGGTCGCGTCACACACCTGCCTAGGAGGTAACGACGCATGGCAATGTCAGATCACGTAGATATATCCAGCTTCATGGAAGGGGTCGCTAGGCGCAACCCGGGCCAGAGCGAATTCATTCAGGCGGTCCAAGAGGTCGCCGAAGATATTTTCGACTTCATTGCCGACAAAGAAGATTATCACCGCGAACAGATTTTGCGGCGCATCGCCGAACCGGATCGGGTGTTGTCGTTCCGCGTCTGTTGGGAGGATGACAATGGTAACGTCCGGGTCCAGCGCGGCTGGCGGGTCCAGAACAACAATGCCATTGGCCCCTATAAGGGCGGGATTCGCTTTCACCCCTCGGTCACCGAAAGCGTCCTCAAGTTTCTGGCGTTTGAACAGACGTTCAAGAACAGCCTGACCGGCTTGCCGATGGGCGGCGGCAAGGGCGGGTCTAACTTTAACCCCAAGGGCAAGAGCGAGCGCGAAATCATGCGTTTCTGCCAAAGCTTTATGAACGAGCTGTACCGATACATTGGACCGGATACCGATGTGCCGGCTGGCGACATCGGGGTGGGGGGTCGCGAAATCGGTTTTATGTTTGGCCAGTATAAGCGCCTGACCAATACTTGGAGCGGGGTGTTAACCGGCAAAGGACTGGAATATGGCGGATCGCTGATCCGGCCCGAGGCAACCGGTTATGGCGCTGTCTATTTCCTCGCCAACATGCTCCGTACCAAGGGACTGGACCTGAAAGGCAAAACCGCAGTCATTTCCGGATCGGGCAATGTCGCCACCCATGCCGCAGAAAAGATCACCCAATTGGGCGGCAAGGTGCTGACCCTGTCGGATTCGGGCGGGTTTATTCACGACCCTGATGGCATCAATCAGGACAAGATCAACTGGGTCAAAGCGCACAAGACTCACCGTCGCGGCCGGATTGAGGATTATTGCGCCGAATTCAAAGGGGCCAGTTTCACTGCGGGCAAGACCCCGTGGGGAGTGGTCTGCGACGTCGCCCTGCCCTGTGCCACCCAAAATGAACTGTTGGGCGATGATGCCAGAACACTGGTCGCCAATGGCTGTATTGCGGTCAGCGAAGGTGCCAACATGCCGACCAATCTGGACGGGGTGCATATATTCAAGGCCGCCAGAATCCTGTTTGCACCGGGCAAGGCCGCCAATGCTGGCGGAGTCGCGGTGTCCGGATTGGAAATGAGCCAGAACAGTGAGCGACGATCATGGAAAGAGGCAGAATTGCAACAGATGCTGCTCGACATCATGGCAGGCATCCATGATCGCTGCCTGACCTATGGCCGAGTTTCCGATGACTATGTCGACTATGTCAAAGGTGCCAATATCGCCGGATTCAAAAAAGTCGCCGACGCCATGCTGGCATTTGGTGTAGTCTAGCGGGTTCAGGGCGTTTGCGCAGATACAGGCGGAGTTGTCAGGCATGGCTGAAACAACATTATCGGGTTGGGCCGAGTTGATCAGATCGGTCAATCGCTCCCTCGTCTGGCGCGGAGCGACGCTGCTCGCGGCGATGCTGGTCCTGCTTGCTGCGATCATCGTGACAGCGCCCGAGGCCCGCTCGAACACCGCTGTCGAGGGCGTCCATCTGGGCGTCGCATCCTGTGCCGGCTCCACTTGCCATGGGCGGATGGTCGGGGACGGGCCGGTGGTCCGTCAGGACGAGCTGGCCCGGTGGCAGGAACCCTCAACCCCAGCCGGTGCCCACAGCCGCGCCTATGCCGTCCTGTCGAACAACCGCAGCCGGACAATCGCCCGCAATCTGGGGATAGCCGATGCGGCATCATCGGCAACATGCTTGGGCTGTCACAGCAGCGCTGCGGCGACCAGCGGCGGCACCTTTCGTTATCAATTGTCCGACGGGGTCAATTGCGAATCCTGCCACGGCGGCGCTGCGGGCTGGATCGCGTCGCACTATGCCGGAACCTTGAGCGGCGTAGCCCAGCATGACGACAATGTCCGGCGCGGGATGCGGCGGCTGGAAGATCCGACGGTGCGGGCAGCGGTTTGTTTGGACTGCCATTTTGGGTCTGATACCGAGGGCCAGTTTGTCACCCACCGAATCATGGCGGCGGGGCACCCGCGCATCGCCTTTGAGCTTGATCTGTTTTCGACCTTGCAATCGCACCACAATGAAGACGCCGACTATGCGCAGCGCAAAGGCAGCCCTGACCATATCCAGATTTGGGCGGTCGGCCAGACGATGGCCTTGCAGCGCTCGCTCGCGCTGTTCCAGAACAGTAATCGCGGCACCGATGGAATATTCCCCGAGTTCACTTTCTACGACTGCCACAGTTGCCATCGTCAGATAGTGGATGGTCCGGCGACGACGTCACCCGCGCTCAGCAACCCCGGACGCGCCATCCCTGTTGGCATGCCACCCTATAATGACGAGAATATGATTATGTTGTCGGCCGCAGCCCGGGTTGCAGCACCAGCATTGGCCACCCGGTATGAAGCGCGCGCCCGCGCTTTCCATCTCGCCATGACCCGCGACCGGCCCAGTGCGGTAGCGGCCGCACGCGAATTGTCGGCGGTGGCCGGTGAATTGCGCGCCGCCTTTGCGGCAAGCAGTTTTGGGCCAGGTTCGGCGCGCCAAATGGCACAGGCGATAGCCAGCGAAGCCATCCGTGCGCGCTTCACCGATTACACCGGGTCGGTGCAGGCGGTGATGGGCATCGACACGCTGCTGAATTCGATGGTCAGTTCGGGGCAGGCAACGGTAGGTTCAGCGGCGGGTATCCGCGCTGACATCAACCGAGCCTATGCAGCGGTGCGCGACCCCAATGCCTATCGACCGCGTGAGTTTCAGGCCGCCTTGTCGAGCGCGGTGCGCAGCATCGGGGTGCTGCGGTGAAGTTCGCTCGCGTAGCAATGGGATGGACCGCGTCGGCCGCACTGATGCTGTCGGGTTGTGGCAGTTCTGGCGGAACCCCGACCCCAGCCCCGACACCCACGCCCACACCGACACCAACCGGTGCGCGCTATACCCTGCCCGCAGCAGAGGCGCTGAGCGTAACCGATGTCGAGCGGATCCTGTCGCAAACCGTCATCGAGGCACAGGCCCGCAACCAGCGTGCGGTGATTGCGATTGTTGATCGCCCCGGCAATGTTCTGGCGGTATTTCGGATGACCAATTCGCCACCGACCACCCTAGTGCGGCGCGCCCCGGATGGCGACAATCGCGATGCCCAAGGGCAAACCATCCCGAGCACCGCTGCGGCCATCGCCAAGGCAATCACCGGGGCCTATTTGTCGAGCAACGGCAATGCCTTTTCCACCCGCACCGCCAGCATGATAATACAACAGCATTTCCCCCCAGCGCCGGTTGCGACGGGGCTGGAATCGGGTCCATTATACGGGGTCCAGTTCAGCCAACTGCCCTGCTCTGACCTGTCGGCCCGCTATCGCGAGGGCAATGTCGGCATCGGCCCGTTGATTGGGCCAAAACGCTCCCCATTGGGATTGTCCGCCGATGCTGGCGGTCTGCCGCTATACAAGAACGGGGTGCTCGTTGGCGGCATCGGGGTGATGTCCGACGGCGACTATGGCGCTGATCTCGACACGACCGACATCGAAACCGATGCCGAGGAATATAGCGCGCTGGCCGGGACACGCGGGTTTGAAGCTCCCGAAGCCATTCGCGCCGAGCGAATTCCGGTCGATGGCACGACATTGCGCTATTCCGATGCGCGCTATGACTTGCTGATGACCAGCACCACCCCGGCATTTGCGACGATCAACGGTCCGACGGGCCAGTTGATCCCGGTGCGCGGCTATTTCGGCTTTCCAGCCCCGGTCATCCAGGCTGGCACCGCCTATGGCACTGAGGCATCGGGCCTCAGGCTAGCAACCGCCGGTGAATTCGCCCGCACTGACGCAATGGTGCTGAGTGATGGCGCAGGCACGAATCGCTATCCGATACGCGGCGGACTGGATGGCGGCACGGTCGGCACCGCGCTGAGCGCCAATGAAACGCGGGTAATCCTGGAAGAAGCGTTCATCGTCATGGCCCGGGGGCGGGCGCAAATCCGCCGACCGCTGAACAGCCAGATGCAAGTGACGATCAGCATCGTCGATACATTCGGCAATGTCCTTGGCATGGTCCGCTCCCCCGATGCGCCATTGTTCGGCATCGATGTGTCGCTGCAAAAGGCGCGGACCGTGACGTTCCTGTCAAACAGCGTCGCGGCAGCCAATTTGCTCGCCGACCCAGATCCTGCGGTGCAGACCTATGTCGCCGCAACCCGCACATTCCTGAATGACCCCACCGCGCTGACCGGGCAGACCGCCTATAGTAATCGCGGCTTTGGCAATCTCCACCGCCCTTATTTTCCCGATGGCGAGGTCGGGCGTCCGGCCGGGCCATTTTCGCGTTCGATCAGCGGCTTCAACCCGTTTTCGACCGGCATCCAGACCGCGATGACCTTTGGCGATATTGAGGACCATCTGTTTTTTGTCTTTAACATCACCCCAACCGATGTGAAACAGCGCTGCACCAACATTCCGGACTCGGCACCCGGCATCAACCGGCTGGCCAATGGGTTGCAGATTTTCCCCGGCGCGGTCCCCATTTATCGCGGCACCCAGTTGGTAGGCGGCATCGGCATTTCGGGAGACGGCATCGATCAGGACGATATGGTCAGCTTTCTGGGGCTGGCCAATGGTGCCGCACGGCTCGGCAACAGTATCGGCAATGCCCCTGCGGAGCGCCGTTCTGACCGGGTTGTCGTGCGGCTTCAGGACGGTCGCGATGTGCGCCTGCGCTATGTCAATTGCCCGTTCACGCCGTTCCTCGACACTGACGCCCAAAACGTCTGTCAGGGTCTATAGCTGATGGGTGCGCTGGCCCTCATCCTGCCGATACTGGCGAGTATGACCGGGTCTGGGCCGGATACTTTGACAATCGCGATGGCCCCGGCGGCACCCACGACACAGCAGCCCGCGCCCGAGGTAGCGGACACCAGCGAACCAACCCCGCCGCCACCGCCGCCCGACTGGGAACGGCGGATTGACCCGACGCTGCTTGAGGCGATATTGGCAGGGCGGCGCCGACCCGGATACCAGCCCGGCCTGCCCGAAGCGGTGACTCAGGACAATCCTGGCGCAATCAGGGCGCTGCCACCATCGGCATTTCCGACCGATTCGCTGCCGATACCCGACCGCTGGCGGCTGATTACCGCGCTGTGCCCGGTGCAGACCATCTTTACCGCGCTGCAAAATGTCTGTCACAGCCAGAGTGACCCCTATCACCAGAATCTGCTCAAGGGCGACCGGCCAATCCCGCCGGAACATTTCCCGCGTTTTCTTGGCATCACCGGGCATGACTGGTTCCTGACCCTGTCGGCGATTTCCGACACGGTGGTCGAGCCGCGCACATTTCCGATCCCGGTAGGGGTCCAGACTACCGAGCGGCCCGACAGTAATAATGTGTTTGGCCGCCCTGCCAGTCTGGTGCTGTCACAGACATTTATCGGCGGCATCGCCCTGACCAAGGGGATGACCGCATTCAAGCCGCCCGATGTCGAATATCGCATCGCTCTCGCATTCAATGTCAATTTTGTCGATGTCCCCGAACGACGGGTGCTGTTCGTCGAACCATCGCGACCATCGCGCCGGCTCGACCATTTCCTCGGCGTGCAAGAGGCGTTCGTCGACAAGCATCTGGGCAATGATTCCAGCCGCTATGACTTTCACTCAATCCGCATCGGCATCCAGCCGTTTCAGTCAGATTTCCGGGGCTTTTTGTTCAACGACAACCAGTTGGGCATCCGGTTTTTCGGCAACCGCGACAACAACCGCTTTCAATATAATCTCGCGGCGTTCTGGCGGCTCGAAAAGGACACCAATTCGGGCCTCAACAATGTCACAGTATCGCCGCGCCGCGACTGGGTGTTCGTCGCCAACCTCTATCGTCAGGATTTGCCGATACCGGGCCTGACCAGCCAGGTGACCATTGTCTATAACCGCAACCGCGAAAGTGGCGAGATCGCCATCGACGACAATGGCTTTCCGGTCCGCCCCGCACTGTTCGGGGCATTACGCGGGCGCGATTATGATGTCGTCTATGTCGGCTATAATGCCGATGGCCGAATTGGCCGGGTCAACCTGACCGCCTCGTTCTATGGCGCATTCGGCGAGGATCGATTCAACCCGATCACCGATCGCAGCGCCCGGATAGAGGGGTATTTTGCGGCTGCCGAGGCGAGTTATGACTATAACTGGATGCGCTTTCGCTTGTCGGCGCTCTATGCCACTGGCGATGGTGACCCCTATGATGACGTTGAATCCGGCTTCGACGCTATCTTCGAGAATCCGGTATTTGCCGGGGCCGACACCAGTTATTGGATCCGCCAGACCATTCCCTTTGCCGGCGGCGGGCGCGTCGTTTCGGTCAATGGTCGCAACGGGATATTGAATTCGCTCCGTTCTTCCAAGGAGGAAGGGCAATCCAACTTCACCAATCCGGGAACGATGTTGCTGGGCGTGGGCGGCGATTTCGATCTGCGTCCCGACACCCGGCTATCGGTCAACATCAACCATCTGTGGTTTGAAAACACCAGCGTCATCGAAGTGCTGCGCAATCAGGGGTCGATTTCCCGCGACATTGGCTGGGATGTCTCGTTCGCCGCGATCTATCGCCCCAACACCAACCAGAATCTGGTGTTCCGCCTGTCGGCAGCAACGCTCATCCCCGGACGCGGATTTGATGAGCTGTTCGCCAACCAACCACGCTATAATTCCTATTACTCCATCCTCGCCAACGCGATCCTGAGCTTTTGAGAGCGGTAATGACCCTTATGCAACGCCTTGTTCCTGCCGTCATAACCCAGCTTTCCGCCAAAGCGGCACTGCTAGTGCTGGCCTTAGCGGCAGTCATCAGCGCCATGGTCATGGTCGCGCCCTCTGCGATTGCTTCCGAGGGCGAGGTTCCGGTGGCTCGCAGCTATGTCACCGCGCCCAATGCCCCGCGCAATCAACCCGGTACCAATTTTGACGAGCAGCGCGCTTCGGTGATGACCAAATCCGAAGGCTGTTTCAGTTGCCATGTCCGCACCGACGAAACCTCGATGCATGCCAGCCCGGCAGTGCAGCTAGGCTGTGTCGATTGCCATGGCGGCGACGCCAGCGTGCGCGGCAATCCAGCTTTGGGTTATGCCCATGCTGACAATATGGCGGCGCTCGAACGAGCGCATGTGCTGCCGCGTTATCCGCGCAGTTGGAACTGGCCGTCCTCCGCCAATCCGCAGCGCAGCTATACCCTGCTCAACCGCGAAGCCCCGGAGTTCATCCGCTTTGTCAATCCCGCCGATTACCGCGTCGCGCGCGAAGCCTGCGGGTCTTGCCACATGGAAATCATCGAAAACGCCGAACGCTCGATTATGGCGACGGGGGCGATGCTGTGGGGCGGTGCCGCCTATAACAACGGGATTGTGCCGTTCAAAAATTATCTGATGGGCGAGAGCTATACCCGCGAAGGCGAACCGGCCTGTATCGTCAGCCCGTCACAGATCTTGCCGCGCGAACAATGGGCCAATGCTTGCGCCGACATCACCATGTCAGCCAATGACATATTGACCCCCGAGCAGCAGGCGCGCGGCGCCTTGGCCCGCCTCTATCCGCTGCCGGCCTGGACCGTCATCCCGCCCGGTGACGTGTTTCGCGTGTTTGAGCGCGGCGGGCGGGTAATCAATCCGGTGTTCCCCGAAATTGGCCTGCCCAATTCGACCGGGCAGATCCAGCGCCTCGATGAGCCGGGCCGTCCCGACCTGCGCCAGTCAAACCGTGGTCCTGGCACCGGTCTGCGCGTCGCCGTCCCGGTCATCAACATCCACAAAACCCGGCTCAACGACCCGCTCATGTGGTTCATGGGCACCAATGACCAACCCGGCGATTATCGCGCATCGGGCTGTTCGGGCTGTCATGTCGTTTATGCCAATGATCGCGAGCCTAGGCACAGCAGCGTTTATGCCCAATATGGCCGCGACGGACAAACCGCGACTGTCGATCCGGCCATATCTGGCCTGTTGCAGCGCTCATCACATCACGAAGGCGAAGACCATGGTCCGGCGCTGCCCCGCTATGCTGGTGATAGTGATGCAGGACATGGCAGCGATGGCAGCGGCGACGACCATGCGGCACCGGCGGATGGCCATGGCGGCCTGATCCCTGCGGGCGCACCGCAACTTCGCGAAATGGGGCATCCGATCCGTCACGCCTTCACCCGCGCTATCCCGACCGCGCAATGCATGAGCTGCCACATGCACCAGCCCAATGTGTTCGTGAACACCTATTTGGGCTATACGATGTGGGATTATGAAGCCGACGCCCCGCACATGTGGCCGGGGCCAGAAAATGTTACGCCGCGCCCAGTGGGCATGAGCGATGCCGATTATCAGCGCATCTATCGCACCCAACATTACCCCACCGCGTCCCAAGTGCGGGCGATCAATGACCGCAATCCAGAAGCTGCGGCGACGCGCGGCCTGTGGGGCGATGTCGAGTTTTTGCGCGACGTATATAGTATCAACCCCGACCTTAGTGATACCCAGTTCGCCGACTATCACGGCCATGGCTGGAATTTCCGTGCGGTTTTCCGTCGCGACCGCGAAGGCAATTTGCTCGATGCCGAGGGCGCTATTGTCGCGCCCGATGACCCCGAGCGCTGGCGGCGCAACGGCGAGGGCGAGTTTGTCCCCCCCGGCACCAATCCCGGTCGCACCGTCCATTTGATGGATATTCACGCTGAAAAAGGCCTGCAATGCGTCGATTGCCACTTCTCACAAGACAGCCACGGCAACGGCTTCATCTATGGGGAAGTCGCCAATGCGATTGAAATTGGCTGCAAGGATTGCCACGGCACCGCCGACGCCTATCCCACATTGCTGACATCGGGGCCGGCAGCGCCGCCGGCCGGAACCAACCTCGCGTTGTTGCGCAACCCCGATGGTCAACGCCGGTTCGAATGGGTCGATACCCCCGGCGGCGGACGGCGGCTGTTGCAACGCTCCATCACTGATCCCGCCATGGTCTGGGATGTCAGTCTGGTCCGCGACACGGTGACGCGCGGCAATCCGCGTTTTAACCTGCGTGCTGCCCGGGCCAAACTGATGGGCCGGGTCGCAGAGAACGGGCAAGCGCCGTGGGGCGAGGGGGTCAGTAGCGACAACCGGGCGCATGGCGACGACAAGATCGCCTGTTTCACCTGTCACCTATCGTGGACGACGAGCTGTGCTGGCTGTCATTTGCCGATAGAGGCCAACTGGCTGACCCAGGAACATCATTTCGAGGGCGAGACGTCGCGCAATTTTGCCACCTATAACCCGCAGGTGGCCCGCGATGATATGTTCCAGATCGGCCTCCACCAGACAACCAAGGGCAATATCATTGCCCCGGTCCGGTCGTCGTCGGCGCTGATCCTGTCTTCGACCAACATCAATCGCGAACGCATCTATGTCCAGCAACCGCCGATCAGCGCGATCGGATTTTCCAGTCAGGCGTTCGCCCCGCATTTTCCGCACACGGTGCGCACCACCGAGACCAAGACCTGTTCGGATTGCCACCTGTCGGAACAGGAGGACAATAATGCGATCATGGCGCAACTGCTGTTGCTCGGCACCAATTTTGTCAACTTTATCGGGCTCAACAATTTTGCCGGGCTGGAGGGCGGATTTCAGGCGACCCGGGTCACCGAATGGGACGAGCCACAGGCGGTAATCGGCAGCTATCTTCACCGCTATTCCTACCCAGATTTCTATCGCCTGCACATCGACCAGAACGGTCGCGAGCTGCGCAACTGGGTGCGCGGAACGCCATTGGACAGTCGACTGTCGGGCGAGGCACGCGGCACCGAAGAATTCGCCAATATCGTCCAGGGCACCCGCGATCCGGTGAGCTGTCTCCAGATGCGAGGCGAATATATGTTCGTGGCCGAGGGGCGCGGCGGCTTTGCGGTTTATGACATTGCCTCGATCGGCAACAAGGGCTTTTCCGAACGGATTATCACCGCGCCTTTCTCTCCGCTCGGCAATGACCAGCGGGTCAACAGCCGCAATGCCACCTGTATGGCGCTGCCAACCAATCAGCCGATCAGTCCGGACCGCAGCACCGAGATACTGCGCCAGATCAATCAGGAACAACCGTTCCACCCGATTTATAGCTATGCGGTGGTGACCGATGCCGAGGAAGGGCTGATCCTCGTCAACATCAACACTTTTGCTGATGGCGAACTGCGCAACAATAACCTGCGCCGGGCGGTGACGTGGAACCCGGATGGCGTGCTGAACGGGGCGCAGCACATCACCTTGGCCGGGCATATCGCCTATATCACCACGACACAGGGCCTTGCGGTGGTGGACCTCGACAACCCTCTCGAACCGCGCCTGACCGCGCAAATCCCGCTGAACGGGGCAAAGGCGAGCACACTCCAATTTCGCTATCTGTGGGTCAGCGATGCCGAAGGTATCAAGCTGTTTGATACGACCGATATGCTAAGGCCCGTTGCCGTGCCCGAAGGCAATATCGCCCTGCCCCAGGCGCAGCGCATGTATATTGCCCGCACCTATCTGTATGTCGCGGCGCAGGATCAGGGGCTGGTCATCGTCAATGTGACGCAGCCGCGCAGCCCCGTCGAACTGATCCGCTATACCGCTGCTGGCCAATTAAACGATGCGCGTGATGTTGTGGTGGCTTCGACCAACGCCAGCCTGTTCGCCTATGTCGCGGACGGTCGCAACGGGGTCAAGGTGCTGCAACTGACCAGTCCGGCGAGCCAGCCCAATTTCTATGGATTTAGCCCGCGCCCGGTGCCCGAACTGATCGCTTGGGCACGGACACCAAGCCCAGCGATTGCGATGTCCAAGGGGCTGGACCGTGACCGTGCTGTCGATGAAACCGGCGGACAGATAGCGGTGTTCGGGCGGCTCGGCTCGCGGCCATTCACCAGGCCTGAAATGGAACGTCTGTTCCGCACGCCGGGCGGCCTGCTCTATCAGGTTAGTGATCGCCCCGACGGATAGCATTTATCGCCGTCGCGGCCGTTCACTCAGCAAATGCCGGATCAATAGCTGCATGCCATCGTTATAGCTGGCCAGAACCTGATCGTTGCTGGCGCGATCAAAATAACTGACCAGCTCGCTGCCATTCCAATGATGCAGCGCATAGGCGGGGTCTTCGGCGACGATCATCGGGCGACCATCCGGTGTGCCAACGTCAATCGGGCGCAGATCGAGCGAAACTTGCGGCGCTGTCGATGAACAGACGGCAGCGGTCAGCCCGCGCCACTGGGCCGTCAGGGAGCGGTGCAAATGGCCACAGATCAAACCCCGCAACTGGGTTGCCCCGGAAATCGCCTCGGCAAATCGCTCCACCCACGGTTCGCCAGAATCGGTGGTCATCCATGCAATCCCGCAATCAAACGGCGGATGATGCATGACGATATAGGTTGGCATGTCGCGATGCTGTGCCAAAGCATCGGTCAGCCATCGCGCACGCACATCGCAAAAGGCACCGCCATGGCGGCCCTCTTCCAATGTGTCGATCACCACCAAGCGAAGATCGCCAAAGCAGCGGTCATACTGGATGAAGCCATTGGCGTCGGCAAAGCCTGGAAAACACTCGACGAATGCCTCACGGACATCATGGTTGCCGACGCATGGCAGAACCGGCCAAGGGACAACGTCAAGCACCTCGCGCAACCGCGCATAGCTGGCCGCATCGCCGCGATCGGTGAGGTCGCCGGTCGCAAGCAGGACATCGGGAACATTGGGGCCGCCCGTCAGCCGGACGATCACCTGGTCGAGCCGCAAGCGATTAAACTCGTCGACATTCACAGCATCAAACCCGATGTGCAAATCGGTGATCTGGGCCAGCAGCATGCAATCTTCCTAGGTTGACGACCAATCAATCACCCACCGTAGAGGCCGCGCACAATGCCGTCTGTGATCGAAGTCACTCGACGCCGCCGATCGCGGTCGGAAGCGGGCCGCCATGGTGCGCTTGCGGCTGATCCGGGATGATATTCATGGCATGACGCGCAAGAAGACTCGACATCCGCCCCACTGTTTTCGCCACCATGGCAATCCCGGCAAACCTTGATTTCCGGGATCAGCAACTGGTTGGCGGATGACGACCGCGCCGCAGCATGGCATGTCGAACATTCTTCCTGATCATGCGGGCGATGGTCGAACCAGCCATGGTTCAAATAGCGGGCGCTCTGGTTGACCGGCAGCACCCGCCAGTTGTTGTTGCCCACGCCGGGCGCAAAGATGGTGTGGCAATCATAACAGGCTCCGCCGCGCGAAAATACGGCCCGCACCGCATCGTCCGCGCGCGATGGCCGCACCGCCGTTTCGCGAAAATAGATGTTATAAGTCTGCCCTTGCGCATATTCGCCCGGTCGCCGCCGCGCCATACCTCCCAGATTGAGCGGTCGGGTTGGCGGGGTTGAGCGGTAATAGGCATAAAGGTCTCCGACCACCTGCTCAGGTTCGCCATGGCGCAGGGTGCGGGTGACGCCGCCGATTGTTTCAATCGCCAAAGAGTGACACGACTGGCAATCGCGTTCCATATCGACCGGCTCAAACCGCACCCTATCCGCGCTCGGCCGGTGGCAGTTGGCGCAATCGAGACCCGTCTGACGACCATTGGTCATATTGAGGTTGCGGGCCATCCGCGCCACCCCGCCAGCCGCTTGCAGATGCAGGTTATGCGGAAACTTCAAACCGTTGCGGTCCTGGGTCTGGGCGTTCAGTGTGACCCGTTGATACTGGGGTTTCGCGCCCGGCACAGTTTGCACACGCGGGCGAAATTGCGGGTGCGAGGTGCCAAAGTCACCGGCGTCGCCGATCCGCGTATCGCTCAACCGTTGCGACATGCCGTCATGGCAATCGGTGCAGAAACGCTGCGCAGTCGCGGGCATTGGCCCTTCGCCTTCATGCTCGGTGTGGCAATCGACGCAGCGGCCCTGATCGCGATTGAACGCTGCCCCAATCCGGATCAGCGCCGCGCTCCATGCGCCCGGTTCCCCCCGCGCCGCCAATTGCCGGGCCATGGGAGCATGGTCATGCGCATCATCATGGCAGCTTTTGCAGGACGTGTCGGTCACTGCGACAAAGGCGTCGGTGTGGCATGACTGGCAATCACGGGCCAGACTGGCATGCGCAGAACTGAGCGGACCTGAAGTCCAGCTGCTGTCCGCATGAAAACTGTTTGGCCGTTCCTCTACTCCGCGCCAGTGCATATAGGCGTATATCGGTGCAACCAGAAATGCCGCGAGCATCAACAGGCTGAACACCCATGCCGAGACGCGCCGTCCGGGTATCAATCCGCGCAGCGAAAACGCCTGTGCCTCGTCGCGGGCCAGCGCACTATGGCTCAACTCATCGGTGCGGGTGACGGTAAGCGAGACGCGCGGCGGTGCTGCCTCTGTATCCAGTGCCACGGTGATGCGATGTCCGCCAAAGCGCAATTCTGCGCCATCACCCGCGTCGATACTTGCATTGGTGACGGTGCGGCCATTCCAGTCAAACCCGAGGCCAGACGTCGCGCGCACCTCGACATGGCGGCCATCATTGCATGTCATCACTGCATGCTGAGGACTGACCGCAAGGTCAGCTAGGTGAACGTCGCTGGCGGCATCGCGGCCAATCGTGATTTCGCTGCGAGCAATCTCCGAAGTGCGAATGATCTCGCGACCATCAGCGGTTACCGATATGCGGCGAAGGACAAAGGTCATGGCCGCATCCTCACCAGTAAAAGAACACGCTGATGATATGCGCGCTCAATGCCGCAATCAGGGCAAAGGTCATCGGCACATGAATATAGAGCCAAATCTCCAGCAACGCCTTTATCTTGAGATGCCGCCGCAGTCGGCCCAATGCCGCCACTTTGCGCGACAACAGCCCATCCACTTTTTCCAATGGATCGCCGCCGGTGTCTGGTTGATGGCCGGTTTGCTGGCGGATTTTCAGCAGCGCCGCCGCCGTTGCGCAGCGGGGATAGCGCCCAGTCAAGCGGGCCAGTAGTGAACCGGCAAAGGGGTCATCATCGAGCGTTTCGCGCACAATGGCGGCATCCGCAGGTGCCAATGGCTGCGCTGCTTCGTGCAACTGCCGGTCGATAGAGCGAATGTCATCCAGCATCTGTGCCTGGGTTCGCTCGTCTCGATTATTGGAAAGCGCCGATGGAAGAATGCTATAAACCGCGATGCCCCAGATACCCGATGCGATGACCAGCATCATCAGCACCCATGCCAGAGTGTGGACATTCCAACCCAATTGTAGCCCGCTGTGCAAGGTGCCGATGACGGTGAGCGATAGGCCGAGATAGACATGCGCCGAGGTCCACGCCTTGAGCGACCAAGCCCCGCTTGTCATCGCCCGTTTGCGCAGCCCAAGCAGCGTCAGCCACAGGATGAGCAACGCACCAATGGTTCCCAATGTATAGCCATACCAGCTGCCGCCATTGTGGCGCGGCGTCACATCAACCAGCAGATAGCTGGTGATGGCGAGCAGGCTCAGCACCAGCGCGACCTTCATCCACAAAAAACCGGCATGAGACAAAAAGCTGCTATGCAGGGTGCTGCGTTCGCGCCCAGACTGTGCAGCAGTTTTTCGGCGCAGCAACCTAGCCATCAATCATCGTCCTGTGTCAGGCGCGCGACTGTCAAGAAAACCTCTGGTGATACCCTGATGGCTGCTCCGGTTGGACAGGCCCGGACGCAGGCTGGACCACCCGAGATACCCGAACACATATCACATTTGACCGCAACTTTGGGCGATTCAACGCCTGCTGGCGTATTCTTCTTGGACCATTCCGGGCTAGGCTCCCCTGGTCCTGGACCCATTCCCAGGAACAGCCAAGACAATAGATTTGGTTTCTTTGGCGGCACGATGTCCATGCGGATGACCCCATAGGGACAATAGCGCTGGCAATTGCCGCATCCGATGCAGGTGTCGTCAATGAACACTTCGCCATCGGGGCCACGATGGATGGCGTTGGGCGGACAATCAGACATGCAATACGGATGCTCGCAGTGACGACAAGTGGTCGGCACATGAATATGCGCAAAAGTTGCCCCAGCTTCCCGGTCAAGTCGCGACAGGCCGTCGTGGCTGTCAGCGCACGCCTTTTCGCAATTATCGCAGCCAATGCACAGTGTCTCGTCGATCAACAACACGTCGGTGGCGTCACCAATGCCCTTGTCGATCAGAAATTTTGCCGTCTGGGAATATAGGTCTACAGCGCTGGAAAAACTTTCCTTGCGTCCCTCGATAAAGCTGTTGAGATCCTGTCGGGCCGCCATTTGCGTGCGCGCCTGTGCTAATATGGCAGGCTTGGCGTCCATGATCTTGCGAAATGCTGCGCCCGATACTTTGACCACTTCGGATTTGACCGCTGCCTTGACTGTGGCAGTGCGCTTGCCACCGGTAATGACTGCCATTTCCCCGACATAGGAACCAGCGGGCAAATAGCTCAGGAACACGGGTTTGCCGCCAATCTGCTTTTCCACCACCATCGAACCCTGACGAATGACATAAATATCGTCGCCATCCTCCCCTTCGGTGATGACATGCTTCCCGGCTGGCACCGATATTATTTCCGCCGTGTCCAGCGCTTCGGCTAGGTCATCCGGGGTCAGCCCGCCACCGAACATCTGCATCAATTGTCGTTCCAGCGAAATGCGGGTGATCGCCCGTTTGGCTCCGGGCACAGACGCCATCAGTTTAAGCGCGGCGTTACGCGACATTTCCACGACTATCGCGTCATCGCCTGCGCGGATAGTTGCGCCGCGCCGACGTCCGGAAATCAGGCCGACTTCGCCAAATATCGTTCCACATGGTATAGTCACTGTCCGGCTGGGGTCGTTGTGATCGACTTCCACTTCGACACTGCCGCCAGCAATGGCGAACAGCGATGAGCCGGGATCTTTGCGTTCGAACACCACTTCGCCGGCACGGTAATTGTGCACTTGGGAATCAAGCATGAACTCGCGCAGTTGCAGCGGCGACACGTCTTCAAAAATCTTGACCCTAGAACCGATGAAATCAAGCCAATAATCAACATCGCGATTGCCCGGCAGCGGTGCAAACAACTGGGCCAGCAGTTTTTCATCGACGGGTTTCAGGTCAACATTGCCAGCGATGAACTCAACCACATCATAGCCTTGGTTCATGCAATGTTTGATCAGCGGATAACCCGCCAATGCACCGATCACGAAAATGCCGGGCGCGGTGCTTTCAAATGTCGGCGACAATATGGGAAAGGCTTCACGATCAGGGCCAGTAAACTTGATACCGCAGCTTTCGACAAATTTGCGCGGCGGCGCTGAACCGAGCCGGGCGATGATCCGGTCACAGCGAATGCGTTCTTCACCATCGCGGGTTTGCAGCACGATCCAGCCCGGCTCGACCGCCGTCGGCGATGTTTCCGTCTTTGGAGTGATCCGTCCGGCCCCGGCCAATTCCATCAGTGCGGCGACATTTGGTCCCTTTGCCCTGATGAAACCGGCATCGCGGTTGAGGATGGTGACGATGTTGCCCTGCGCCTCATCAGAGGCCAACCCCAGCGCATTTTCAATCCCAGCATCGCCGCCGCCGACGACGGTGATATGCTCGTCGATATATTCGGACGGATCGTTCAGTTGATATTGGACATGCGGCAGGTCGGCACCGGGAACAGCCAGCCGGTTGGGGTTGCCCTGGGTTCCGATCGCAAAAATAATATGCTTGCAGCGCCAGCTACGTCCATCAGCAGCCGTGACGGTGAAATCGCCCTTGGTGCCCGTGACCATGTTCACATCTGCGCCATAGGCAACATTTAGCGCAGCGCCACTTTCACTCCAGCGATCAAGGATGGCTTCGCGTTTGCCAGCTTCGAACTCGACATCACAGCGCAGCTCCAGCTGCACCGGAGTCGCCATGATATGCTTGCCCTTTTGATATTTATAGATGGTGTCCGACAGATGGTCGGTTTTTTCGAGCAGGATATAGGTCATGTTACGGGCGGCTGCGCGTCCGGCTGCACCAAGGCCGGCCGGGCCGGAACCGATAATGATGATGTCAATTATATCGGTCACAACGCCGCGCAGTCAAAACGCCGCGTCGCCAGATATACACTATAAGCTGTCGCAGCCAGCACCGGATTCCCCCCAATCAGCCCAACGAAGGACACCCCCACAGATGTGGATTTGGCAACTGACGACCCGGTTGTTTTTATTATGTCTGGGTTATGCCCCGCATCATCGCCCTTCGTCAACCGGATTACCGTCGAGCAAAGCGTATTTCAGGCAGTTTCTGAAACCATTTGCTGGACCGGCTCGGCTGGCGCTTCGGTAGCCGCTGAGCGAGGCGATGGCGCAGCGTCAGGATCAAATGCTGACCAACCGTCCGGACCCAAGCGTTCAATCGGGCGAAAGCGCGCCTTATACGCCATGCGCTCCGATCCCTCTACCCAATATCCCAGATAGACATAAGGCAAGCCAGCCCGCGCCGCCCGGACAATATGGTCAAGCAGGATGAATGTCCCCAGCCCGGAGCGGGTCGTATCGTCGGTTTCAAAAAAGCTATAGACCATCGACAGGCCGTCAGCTTGACGATCCGTCAGGCACGCGCCGAGCAAGCGACCCGGACGGCCATTGTCGGACCGCTCGCGATACTCAACGACGCAGGTTTCGACGGGGGATTGCTCGATCATCGCGGCATAATCGCCCTCGCTCATGTCCGCCATCCCGCCCGCAGGATGCCGGGAGGCAAGATAGCGGGTTAGCAACGCATATTGTTCCTCGGTCGCCCATGGTGCGCGTGCTTCAACCACCAAATCGGCGTGCTGGCGCAGGGTCCGCCGCTGCGAGGCGTTTGCAGAGAATTTATCCGCCACCACCCGCACCGACACACAGGCGTTACAGCCGTGACAACTGGGTCGATAGGCAACATTTTGACTGCGCCTAAAACCGATCCGGCCCAGCGCATCGTTCAGTTCCGATGCATTGCTGCCGTCCAACTCGGTAAACACCTTGCGCTCGCTGCGACCAGGCAAATATGGGCATGGCGTTGGGCTGGTGACAAAGAATCTGGGGAAACGAAATGGTGCGGTCACGAAATGTGCTATCCCTTGTCCCAGCTCGGCCCACAAGTTGAGCCAGACACCTGCTTATGACAACAGTCGTGATTCGGCAAAAGGGCATTTACCATCATTCCGGCCCATGCAGCGGGAGTTGATTCAAACCGGGACAGCCCCGATGGATTACGCCAACTCGACCGGAGTGACATGGTATCCCGCCTTGCGCAGGGCTGCGACGAGGGCGTCGAGATGCTCGCGGTCGCGGGTTTCGCATTCGATGTCGGTAATCAACCCCTTGGCCGGCAACGTCGTAAAGATGCGTTGGTGATAAATCTCAACGATGTTTACCTTGAGATCGTTGAACACCCGCATGACATTGTACAGCGCACCGGGGCGGTCCTGGAGGCGAATACGCAATCGGGCGAGCCTCCCCGAACGCGCCAGATCGCGCAGCAACACATTGGCGAGCAATCGGGGGTCGATATTGCCGCCGCACAGGACCAATCCTACTTTGCGACCGCGAAAACGCTCTGGATGGGCGAGCATTGCGGCAAAGCCAGCCGCCCCCGCCCCTTCGACGACGGTTTTTTCAATCTGCAACAACAGCGACACTGCACGTTCGAGGTGGCGTTCGCCAACCAGGACAATGTCGTCGGCCAGTTTGGAGACAATCTGACTGGTAAACTCGCCGGGATTTTTGACCGCTATCCCTTCGGCCAGCGTGTCGCCATCGCAGGTCATCTCGAGATGGTTAAAGCGGGCATACATGGAAGGGTAAAGTTCGGCCTGAACCCCGATCAACTTGATGTCCGGTTTGATCGCCCGCGCCGCCGTCCCCATTCCCGAAAACAAGCCGCCGCCGCCAATCGGGATGACCAGCATGTCGATGTCGGGCTGATCCTCCAGCATTTCTAGCGCGACTGTGCCCTGACCCGCTGCGATCCTGGGATCGTCGAACGGGTGGACAAAGGTCAGGCCGCGCTGTCCCTCCAGCTCGCGGGCATGGGTATAAGCATCGTCAAATGTTTCGCCAAACAGGATGATTTCGGCACCGTGGCTCTGGGTCTGAAAGACTTTTACCATTGGGGTTGTGTGCGGCATGACGATCGTCACCGGCACCCCTAGGCGTGCGCCATGATAGGCCAAAGCTTGCGCGTGATTACCAGCGCTGGCAGCAATCACCCCGCTGGAGCGCTGTTCCTGCTCCATCATCAACAGCGTATTGAGCGCCCCGCGCTCCTTGTAAGCGGCTGTGAACTGAAGGTTTTCAAACTTCAGAAACACTTGAGCGCCAACCATCGCGCCCAGCGTGCGGCTTTCCGTGGTTGGCGTGCGCAAAATGGCGCTGCCAATCCGCTGTGCCGCAGCGCGGATGTCATCGATAGTCAACAGGCTCGAGGCCAAGGGTGATAATGCGTCCGGCGCATTCAGTGCAGAAGCTGTCATTTCATTTTCCGCCTAGCCTATCTAGCGCACAACGCAAACCGCCGTTATTCCATGACGTATGGCAAAAATAGCTTTCATCGGACTTGGCACCATGGGTGCGCCCATCGCCCGCCATCTTGCCGTCGCCGGACATGATGTCACCGTCTATAATCGCAGCCGGAGCAAATCCGAACAATGGGTCGCAGCACATGGCGGAGCGCTGGCAGAAAGCCCTGCCGCCGCCGCGCAGGGTGCCGAGGCGGTCATTAGCTGTGTCGGCACCGACGATGATCTGGCCGCGATCACCTTGGGCCGCGACGGGGCGTTCCGCAGCATGGCGCGCGGCACAATCTTTATCGATCACACCACTGTATCGGCGCGGATTGCCCGGCAGCTCCAAGTGGAGGCGGATTCGCTGGGCCTGCTGGTGGTTGACGCACCCGTGACCGGCGGTCAGGCTGGCGCAGAAGCCGGCACGCTGACATTGATGTGTGGCGGCAAGGCAAAGGCTATCGCGGTCGCAACCCCGCTGATGCAAGCCTATTCCAGCCGCATCGTCCATATCGGTCGGGCGGGGGCCGGGCAGACCGCAAAGATGGCCAACCAGATCGCCTTTGCCGGGATCATCCAGAGCCTTGCCGAAGCACTCCGCTTTGCCCAGCACGCCCGGCTTGACCTCGACAAGGTGTTCGAGGCTATTTCCGGCGGGGCGGCAGGTAGCTGGCAGATGACCAACCGCTGGCACACGATGGTCAAGGACGAGTTTGATTTCGGCTTTGCCGTCGATTGGATGCGCAAGGACTTAAGTCTGGCCATAGAGGAAGCCCGCGCCAATGGGGCCAGCCTGCCGGTCGCAGCGATGGTCGATCAGTTTTACGCCGAGCTGCAAGCGATGGGGGCTGGCCGTCAGGATACCAGCGCGCTGATCCGGAGATTTAACAAATGAAGGCTGCATTGCTTACCGCCATCGCCGCGTTGACGTTGGCGTTGGCGTTGGCGTTGGCGTTGGCGTTGGCGTTGGCCAGTACGGCGAGCGCTGACACGCTGGTTGATAATGTCGATGGCCTGACGCTCGATGCAAGCGGACAACTCGTCCGCTTTACCGGCCTGGTGATTGATGACGACGGGCGGGTCGAGCGCCTGTTGCAACGCGGCGATACGCGGCCCAATCGCCCCGACTATCGCAAGGACGGCGCGGGCCAGATACTGATGCCCGGCCTGATCGACGCGCATGGCCATGTCATGGGGCTGGGTGTGCAACAAATGTCGCTCGACCTGTCGGGCACCCGCAGTCTGGCCGAAGCACAGTCCGCCATCGCCGCTTATGCCGCAGCAAACCCCGAACTGCCGTGGATCATTGGCGGCGGCTGGAATCAGGAAGCATGGGCACTCGGTCGCTTTCCCACCGCCGCTGATCTCGATGCGGTGGTGGCCGACCGCCCGGTCTGGCTGGAACGGATCGATGGCCATGCCGGATGGGCCAATAGTCGGGCGATGCAGCTTGCGGGCGTCACCAACACCACTCGCGTGACCGCAGGTGGGCGGATCGAAACGGTGGCGGGTCGCCCCAGCGGCGTGTTTGTCGATCGTGCCATGGCGCTTATCGAGGCCCATCGTCCAGCGATGCTGGCGCGTGACCGCGACCGGGCGCTGGCTCTGGCGCAGCAACGGCTGTTGTCATTCGGCATCACCACGGTTGCCGACATGGGCACGGCGATCGAGGATTGGCAGGCCTTTCGCCGCGCCGGTGACAGCGGGACTTTGGCTATCCGGATCATCAGCTATGCTGCGGAGATCGACAATATGGCGCTGATCGCGGGCAGCGGCCCGACCCCATGGCTGTATGATGACCGGCTGCGGATGGTCGGGGTCAAACTCTATCTTGATGGCGCGCTGGGGTCACGCGGCGCATGGCTCAAACAGCCCTATACCGATGCGCCGACACACATTGGCCTGCCGCTGGTGTCGCAATCGCAACTGCGCAACCGCATGGTCCGGGCGACGATGGACGGGTTTCAACTTGCCATCCACGCGATTGGCGACGCCGCCAATGCCGAGGCATTGAGCGCTATCGAAGATGTAGCAAGCAGCTTTTCCGGCGACCGGCGCTGGCGGATTGAGCATGCCCAGATCGTCGATCCCGCCGACATTGCGCGCTTTGGCGGACATGGCATTATCGCTTCGATGCAGCCGGTGCACCAGACCAGCGACCGGTTGATGGCCGAAGTGCGGCTGGGGCCAGCACGGCTAAGCGGAGCCTATGCCTGGCGCAGCATCGCTGCGACCGGCAGCCGTCTCGCCTTTGGTTCCGACTTTCCTGTCGAAAGCCCCGACCCCTTTGCTGGCCTAGCCACTGCTTTTACCCGCGCCGATGCCGCTGGCGAACCCTTTGGCGGCTGGCGGCCACAAGAGGCGATATCGCGTCAGGCGGCGCTCGATGGATTTACCCGCAGCGCCGCCTATGCCGGGTTCGCAGAGGATCGCATCGGCACATTGATGCCGGGGATGCGCGCCGATTTCATCCTCACCGATGTCGATCCGACTCTGGCCAGCCCAGCACGATTACGCGCCGCAATTGTGCACGAAACATGGGTCGGTGGCCGCGCCGTTTGGGTGCGCACAAGCGGGCAATGACCTAGGGCCAGGAGGCATGATCTGACGGCTCGGAAAAGGATCTAGCGCGTAACCGATCGGGCAAAGGCCACCGCATCGGCCAGCACCGGCTGGTCATCCCGATAGAGCAGCGCCAGCGGCTTGATCGTCCCGTTATGATCGACGCCAGGATAGACGATTCGCGTCACCGGGCGGGTGACCGGATTGCCCGACTCTGCCCCATATTGGGCTAGGACCAACAGCGCGTTCATCGCCGCATCCAGCCGCGCCGCGTTACGCGGTTTGACCGTCGTGTCGCTATCGCCGGTGATTAACAACAACCCCGGTGCATCGGCGCGGGCAAAGTGGATCGGCTGGGTCTGGCGAACATCGGCGACATGGCCCATCGCCTCCTGTGCCCTGCCGCCCGCTTCAAACGGTGCAAAGTCATAGGGGCCGGACAGGCCAATTGCCCCGCGCACCGCGCCGCCGGGGCGCACCATATCCCCCAGCCAGCGCGGGTCCAGAGCGCTCAGCACCGCGATATGCGCACCAGCGCTATGTCCGGCGAGGACGATGCGGGTCGGGTCACCGCCATAGCGTGCAACATTGGTCTGGGTCCAACGCACCGCTGCTGCACCATCTTGCATGAACACCGGCCAGCGCCCCTCGGCTTGGAGCCGATAGCCAGCAATGACGGTCACAAAACCCTGGCTGGCAAAGGCGCGGCCTACAAAGCCATAGGTATCGCGGCTACCCTTTACCCAGCCGCCGCCATGGAAAAAGACGATAACGGGGCGCGTTTCACCCTGTGGCATATCCGCAGGCGCGAACACATCGACTTGCTGGAACGGCGATGGGCCATAGGGCTGCGCCTCGGCGACCATGGTCCCGCCCGGACCCGGCCAGACCCGGTCGAGGACATTGAGCAGGCCGGGTGGCTGCCAGCGGGCGGCAAAACCGATGCCAATCGTTAAACCGGCGATGACCAAAGCAAGCACCAAAAATCCGCGAATCATATTAGCCAAATCCTTATCCATCTGCCGCCCACAGACGCGACTTTGCAAACTAGTGCCGTTGTGGCAACCCAGCAGCTAATGACCATCCGATTGTTTCACGCCAGCGACCCGCATTTTGGGGCCGAAGACCGCGCCGCGCTCTACTGGTTTGCCAGCCAAGTCGCGGAGCAACGCCCCGATGCCGTCATCATCACCGGCGACATCACGATGCGCGCCCGTACCCGCGAATTTGCCGCCGCCGGACAATGGCTGAGCAGCCTTACCGCGCCAGTCACGGTCGGAATCGGCAATCACGATATGCCCTATTTCAATCCGATCGAACGCTTCACCCAGCCCTATAAACGCTATCGCCAGATGGCGGCGATGGTCGAATCGGCAATCGACCTGCCCGGCATTGCGATTATGCCGCTGCATACCACCGCCCCGGCGCAGTGGCGGCTCAACTGGTCAAAGGGGGTGGTCAGCCGCAAATCGCTGACCCGCACCCTCGCCCAAGTGCAAACAGCCACGTCCGCTGGCAAGCTGGTCCTGATCGCGGCGCACCATCCGCTGGTCGAAACCGGCACGCACGGCACCGCGCTGACCCGGGGTGGCGACCGGGCGCTGAGCGCCTTGATCGACGCTGGAGCCTGTGCTGTGCTGTCGGGACATGTCCACGACCCGTTTGATCTGGTGCATAAAACAGCCAATGGCCAGATCCGGATGATCGGCGCGGGCACGCTGAGCGAGCGCCTGCGCAAAACACCGCCCAGCTATAATGTCCTGACTATCGCGCATGGCGTGCTTGTCGTCGAGGTCAGGGTGATGGCTTAGCCGCAAAGAGAAAGGGAGCGGGTCGCCGTGCGAGCCACTCCCCTCCCGATTTTTTAGTCGCCGTCGCAAGCAACGGAGTAAACGCAAACGCGGATTACCGTTTCGAGAACTGGAAGCTCTTGCGCGCCTTGGCCTTGCCGTATTTCTTGCGCTCGACCACGCGGCTGTCGCGAGTCAAAAAGCCAGCCGCTTTGACCGTGCCGCGCAGGCCCGGTTCATAGCGGGTCAGCGCCTGGGCAATCCCGTGCTTGACCGCACCAGCCTGTCCAGACAGGCCGCCACCGCGCACCGTAGCCACCACATCATATTGCCCTTCGCGTCCGGCAATCCCGAAAGTCTGGTTGATCACCAGACGCAGCGTCGGGCGGGCAAAATAGACGGTCTGATCGCGGCCATTGACCGTGATTTTGCCCGAACCCGGCTTTAGCCAGACCCGCGCAATCGCATTTTTGCGGCGGCCGGTGGCATAGGCGCGGCCTTGTTTGTCGATAATCTGTACGCGCACTGGGGCAGCAGCCACGACAGGAACGTCCTGACCAGCAGCGATGTCGCCGATGTCGGCCAGCGTGTTGACTGTGTCAGACATTATGCAACCACCTTATTCTTGCGGTTCATTGATGCCACATCGAGCAGCACTGGGTTTTGAGCGCCATGCGGATGGACGGTGCCAGCGTATACGCGCAGGTTACGCATTTGGTCCCGGCCGAGCGGGCCACGCGGGACCATCCGTTCCACCGCTTTTTCGAGCACCCGTTCAGGGAAGCGTCCGCCGAGAATCTTCTCAGGCGTTGTTTCCTTGATGCCGCCGACATAGCCGGTGTGCTTGTAGTAGATTTTGTTCTTCATCTTGTTGCCGGTAAAGCGGACCTTTTCCGCATTGATAATCACGACATGGTCGCCGCAATCGATGTGCGGAGTATAGCTGGGCTTGTGCTTGCCGCGCAGGATATTGGCGACAAGGGTGGCGACGCGCCCGACGACCAGGCCGTCGGCGTCAATCAACACCCATTTCTTTTCGACCGTGGCCATACTGGCCGAGATGGTCGTTCTGCTGAGCGCCTTCACGGGCGTGCTCCCTCTTCAATACTGTGACCGGATCATGTTGCGCCAGACACCCGGTTGCTGTCCGATTGCACAGCCGCCAGATGGTTCAAGACCCAACCCCTTGGTTCGTTTCCGAAACAACGAGCGAAGGCGCTAATGGCGAACAAGGCGGTCAAAGTCAAGCGCTACAGGGCTTTGTTGACGGGTATTATAATACCCAAGCTATTGCCCGCCCGCGATCCGGGTCAATTGCCAGTGCCCGCCATGCGGGCCAATTGCCAACGCCGGGTACTGATAAGGCTGGCAGCCCCATCAGCGCCCCGCACCATTGTTTCGGTGTGGCTGCTGCTCACTAGTCCGGTCGCTAGGTCGAGCTGTGTTTCGATTGTCTGTGAAACGCTGGCCACATTGTCGCTGGACACGCTTTTTTGTTCGACCAGGGTTATAGTTCCGGCATCAAAGTCGCGCACAGCATTTTGCCGCCCCGGTTGGGATGTCGGGTTATCCAGTTCAGCAATGGGTTGGCCAACAAAGCGAAGCGCCTCGCGCAACTCACCGCTATTGAGCAAGCTTGGGCTCTCCAATTCCGTAGCCTCGACAATCATAGCAGCATTTGTGTCAGTCGATCCGGGCGCGGGCGCGGGCGCGACTAGCCTCTGGGCTGGACTCAGCAGATCAATACTGCCGTTGCTCCATATGCGAAAGACCCGAGGCAACCCGATGCCTGGTGCCATAAAGGCACGGTAGGTGCTGCACAGCGCGTCAGGACCGTGACAATCCAAACTGTCTTGGACCACTTGCACACGCCACCCGCCGCTGCCGTCGCGCATGAAGCTCAGCCGATGGGCGATGGAAAATGTCGCTGTGCCACCGTTCGCCAATTGCCGTTGATCGCTGATCGTCAACAGCATTGGCTGATCGAGCGGGGGGTTGAGCACCACATTACCGATGTCGGCAACGCTAGCGCTAGCGTAGTGCGCACCTGCTCCTGCACTAATTGCAGACGACAGCATCAGCAAAGCGATTGCCTTCATCGGACAATGTTCTGGCGGGCTACGTCAATCGGAACGGTAGCTCTATTTCCATTCTGGCCGCTGCTCACGATATGCGCGCACCAACTGGCCCAAGCGACCAACAGCGCGCCGACCGCCTGATGGGTGACAGCAATCCACAGCGCAACGCCCGACAACAGGGTTGCTATCCCCAGCCCGATTTGCAGCACCACAATGGCCAACAGCACATGCGCCGCCGCCGGGTGCGCCATGGCGCGGACCCGCAGCGCCAGCCATAGCATCGCCGCGCCCGCAACCAATGCCCACCAGCGATGGATGAACTGCACCACCACCGGATTATCCACCAGATTGCCGAGCCATGAGCCAAGCCCAGAGGATGTCATCAATGTTGCTGCCGGGAACAATTCATCGCCCATCAGCGGCCAGCTTGCAAAGGCATATCCGGCATTAAGGCCAGCGGTAAATGCGCCCCAAATTAGCTGCAACCCTAGAGCGCCTAAAGCCAAGCCAACCGCCCAGCTCAGTCGGGTGCGGACGGGCGAAGCCAGCGGAGAAACCGCGATCAGCCACATGTCGCGCGCAGTCCATACCAGCAGCGCAAGGATCAACAAGGCCAGATTCAAATGCACCGCCAGCCGGTAATGCGACACATCGGTGCGCCCGACCAGACCGGACGTGACCATCCACCAGCCGATCACCCCCTGCATCCCGCCCAGAACGAGCAGCAGCACGAGGCGCGGCGCATATCCAGCAGGAATCGCCCGCCGCCACGCGAACCACAGCAATGGTAATCCATATACAACGCCGACCAAGCGGGCGAGCAAGCGGTGCAACCATTCCCAGAAATAGATCTGCTGAAACTCGGCCAGCGCCATGCCGCGATTGACCGTCTGATATTCAGTCGTCTGTTGGTATAGCGCAAACTCCCGCGCCCATGCCGCATCACTCAAGGGCGGGATGGTCCCCGTTACCAGGTTCCATTGGGTAATCGACAGCCCAGATTCGGTCAGACGGGTAATCCCGCCAACGATCACCATCACCACCACACAGGCGGCCACAGCCAGCAACCAACGCATGATCTGCGCGGGTCGGGCAATCCCGGATTGTCGGGAATCATAGGGGGAATTGGGCGGGGCGAGCATAGCATTGCGGGTATCGCGATGCTGACCTGTCCTTGCAAGCTGTGTTTTGAGGCTGGAACTGCGATTGGATAGGATAAATTGTATAATGATATGTTGTAACCTTATACTGCATGTGGCAAAGCTGCGTCCGGATCGGGAATCGGCCTTGTCCTTTGCGCTTTCAATCGGGTTGTCAGAACCCGTTGACTTGAGGTTGTGTTGGCAGTGTCCCGCGTCCTAACCCTTACTCTGAACGACAAATGGTATTGGGCTGATCGCCTCGGCATTGGGCTTGCGGCTCTGTGCGCCGCGCATTGCGTCACCACCGTCGTCATTGTGACTGCTGTTGCCAGCTTTGGCGGCGTCTTTCTGCATCCAGCCATCCATGAAATCGGCCTGCTGATTGCGATAGTGCTCGGCGCGATCGGCCTGGGTGCCGGGGTTTTGCGTCACGGCTACATGATGCCATTTGCCACCGGCAGTTTCGGCCTGGGGATGATGGCAGGTGCCCTCAACCTGCCGCACGGCGATGGTGAGCTGTTGGCCACATTGGTTGGTTTGTTGATCCTCGCATTGGGGCACGACCTCAATTTTAGGGCGCGCAAATAATCACACCATCTCGTAATATGCTTGTTCTTGCGGACAAGCAGGACTAGCTTTGCGTCATGGCGCAGGCGACCCATCCCAATACCCATCACGACCATGGCGGTGCGGACTTGCGGGACGCAGCGCGTGCGGCGCTGGAAGCTGCGGGCGAGCAATGGACCGACATGCGCGCCGACATTTTTGAAGCCATCGCACAGCATGGCCAGCCGACCTCTGCTTATGACATTGCCGACCAAGTTTCGCGCAAACGTGGCAAGCGCGTCGCCCCCAACAGCGTCTATCGTATTCTCGACCTGTTTGTTGCGACCAACCTCGTGCGCCGGGTCGAAAGCGCCAACGCCTTTATCGCCAACAGTCATCCGGGCTGTCTGCACGACTGCATTTTCCTGATCTGTGATACATGCGGACAGACAACCCACATTGACGACGACAGCGTTGCCAATAGCGTTCGTGCGGCGGCCATTGCATCTGGCTTTGCCCCGGCACGTCCGGTGATCGAGGTGCGCGGAACCTGTCAGGATTGCGATTAGCGCAGCGGGGTGAGTCTTTCGTGCCCTTCCCCTAGCGCAAGCGCTAGCGGGTTCCATCTTGCTTGAAATCGCTCAAAATACTCTTTCGTCACTCTGCCTTTTTGGTTCGACTATTGGCTTGGCAACTATTAAGCTGGAACCATGACCAACCGCCCCCTTACCCCGCTGCTCGACACGGTTCACCAACCCGCCGACCTCCGGCTCCTCCGACCAGCGCAATTGCGACAGTTCGCCGATGAACTGCGCGCCGAGGTTATCTCTGCGGTCGGCGTCACCGGTGGCCACCTGGGGTCAGGCCTTGGGGTCGTCGAACTGACCACCGCGATCCATTATGTGTTCAACACGCCCCAAGACCGGCTGGTGTGGGATGTTGGCCACCAATGCTATCCGCACAAGATTCTGACCGGTCGGCGCGATCGCATCCGCACTCTGCGCATGGGCGGTGGCCTGTCCGGTTTTACCAAGCGTAGCGAAAGCGAATATGACCCGTTCGGCGCGGCCCACGCATCCACCTCGATCAGCGCCGCGCTGGGCTTTGCTGTTGCCAACAAACTGGCCGGCAAACCGGGACGCGGCATAGCCGTGATTGGCGACGGGGCGATGTCGGCGGGCATGGCCTATGAAGCGATGAACAATGCCGAAGTCGCCGGTAATCGCCTGATCGTCATCCTCAACGACAATGACATGTCAATCGCGCCGCCGGTTGGCGGCCTGTCGGCCTATCTCGCCCGGCTAGTCTCCTCCAGCCCGTTCCTCAGCCTGCGCGATCTCGCTAGGCGGCTGTCGCGCAAATTGCCCGGACCGTTGCACTTCGCCGCCAAGAAAACCGACGAATTCGCGCGCGGCATGGTGATGGGCGGGACATTGTTTGAGGAATTGGGTTTCTATTATGTCGGGCCGATCGATGGCCACAACCTCGACCATCTGATCCCGGTTCTGGAAAACGTCCGCGACGCCGCAGAGGGGCCGTGCCTGATCCATGTCGTGACAAAAAAGGGCAAGGGCTATGCCCCGGCCGAAAACAGCGCCGACAAATATCATGGCGTCCAGAAATTCGACATCATCACCGGCGAACAGGCAAAATCACCACCGGGACCGCCATCCTATCAAAATGTGTTTGGCGAAACACTGGCCAAACTGGCCGATAGCGACCCGCGCATTGTCGCGATCACCGCCGCGATGCCATCAGGCACCGGGGTCGATAAATTTGCCAAGGCACACCCGACCCGCGCCTTTGATGTCGGGATTGCCGAACAACATGGCGTGACTTTTGCCGCTGGCCTCGCGGCACAGGGGATGCGGCCTTTCTGTGCGATATATTCGACATTCCTCCAGCGCGCCTATGACCAGGTGGTGCATGATGTCGCGATCCAGAATCTGCCGGTGCGCTTTGCCATCGACCGGGCGGGGCTAGTCGGGGCCGATGGTGCCACCCATGCCGGATCGTTCGATGTCACCTATTTATGCACCCTGCCCAACTTTGTTGTGATGGCAGCGGCGGACGAGGCCGAGCTGGTCCACATGACCTATACCGCTTCGCTCCACGACAGCGGGCCGATCGCCTTTCGCTATCCGCGTGGCAACGGCACCGGGGTCGCTCTGCCCACAGTTCCGATCCAGCTGGAGATCGGCAAGGGGCGGATCATGCGCGAAGGCAAGACGGTGGCGATATTGTCATTGGGCACCCGCCTCGCCGAAGCGCTCAAGGCCGCCGATGAACTGGAAGCCAAGGGGCTTTCCACAACTGTTGCCGACCTGCGCTTTGCCAAGCCGCTCGACACCGCGATGATCCGCCGCCTGCTCACCACCCATGACGTATGCGTGACCGTGGAGGAGGGCAGCGTTGGCGGCATGGGGGCGCATGTCCTGACCATGGCCAGCGACGAAGGGCTGATTGACAGCGGGCTGAAATTGCGCACCATGCGCCTGCCCGACATGTTTCAGGATCAGAACAACCCCGACAAGCAATATGACGAAGCGGGCCTGAATGCGGTGGGCATTGTCGATACGGTGCTAAAAGCGCTGCGGCATAACAGCGCGGGGATTGAGATGGGAGGGGTGGCGTGAGGGCGGCTGCCATCCGCACCGAGTATCGCTAGAGCAGACTAACCGCCGGCTGTCCCGGCCACCGCCTGGGTGAACTGGCCAGCGCCCGCCGGAGCGACCAATATGTCGCGGGTCAACGTGCCCTTGTTGACGACAAAGGTGCCGGGCGATCCGACCGAGGAGCGAATGCCCGCCTCAGACCGCGCCGCACCCGCACGAATGAGCAAGCTGATTTCGGTCGCACTGCGCGGAGCTGGCCCCCCGAACAAGGCTTGCAATGTTTGCTCGGCAGCGGTTTCGGTCGACGCCTGAGGCGCGCCGGGTTGCGGCGGAGCCAGCGCGAAATCGGGCGGCACAATCAACGGCGCGGCGCGGGTCACCGCAAATTCGTCGGGCCGCTGGCGGTTGAACAGGCCAGTGGAGCCACAGGCGGACAGCAGCATGGCCGAACCCGCAACTGCAATGATCATCAACTTGCGCATAGTGTCAAATTCCTCTGTGGGGCGTCGCCCCTATTTTGCCTTGTCGCGCACTAACAGCGCGCGCGCAACCAAAAGCAGCACCCCGATGGTAATTGCCGCGTCTGCGACGTTAAATATCAGAAACGGACGAAAATTGCCAATATGCAGATCGGCATAGTCGATGACATAACCGACGCGGGCGCGGTCGGTGATATTACCCAGCGCGCCGCCCAGCACCAGCGCCAGCGCGATCACGTCGCCGCGCGTCCGCTCGCGCCACAGCCACACCGCAACCCCGGCCGCCACCGCAAGGGTAAGCGCCACCAGCAACCAGCGCTGCGACTCGCTTTGCGCGGTAAACATCCCGAACGATACGCCGTAATTCTGTGCCCAGGTCAGGTCGAAAAATGGCAGGATATGGATGTTATCCACGGATTGCAGTTGGAGCGGGCCGGTGACGATCCACTTGATCAACTGGTCGAGCGCAAACACCAGTGCCGCGAGCATCAAACCAAATCGGCGGAGCGCAAATTGCGCAGCAGGCGGGAGATTTCTCATGTCTTTCCTCTAACCACAAACTTCGTCATGCTGAACTTGTTTCAGCATCCACGACCTGACCATGGACCCTGAACCGAGTTCAGGGTGACGATGGTGTATGTCTTCACGCATTGAGCACCCTGTCACAGCGGGCGCACAAGGCTCCGTCTTCGGCGACTTCGGGGAGGTGCCGCCAACAGCGTCCGCATTTGTGGTGGGTGGTAGGGCTTACGCTTACGCGCGCTCCCTCACGGACCTTGTAGGTCTTCACGCCCGGCGCCCAAACCGTCGTATTAGACGTTACGTCAATCAGGCTGAGTTCGACGCCAGCAGAAATAAGGACTTCCGACCAGTCCACGTCGTTCAGTGAATGCCGAGGAGGCTCAAGCACCAGTTCGACCCATGCTTGGAGCGAAGACCCGATGATTTTGCTGCGTCGAAGTGGCTCAATCTCTTCGTTGACGTAGGCCCTGACCCAACGAATCTGATCCCACCGTTCTACCAACTCGTCACCCCGGCGAAGGCCGGGGCCCATCTCCTGACCTGTCGTGTTAGCGGAAATGTCAGGTGATGGATTCCCGCCTTCGCGGGAATGACGAAGGGTGAGGATGTCCGGCCACTCCAGCAAATGCACCGACCCCGCATCGGGATAGCGCGTCCCCCACACTTCCTCGGCGGTAAACACCAACACCGGCGCGGCATAACGGACCAGCGCATGGAACAGCGTATCAAGCACGGTGCGATAGGCCATGCGCTTTGGGTCGGTCGGCGCGTCGCAATAGAGGCAGTCTTTGCGGATATCGAAGAAAAACGCCGACAAGTCGTTATTGGCGAACTCGGTCAGCAGCTTGACATAGCTGTTGAAATCGAAGTCATCGACCGCTTGGCGCAGCTTTGCATCCATATCAGCGAGCAGGTGCAGGACATAGCGCTCCAGCTCAGGCATGTCGGCCACCGACACCAGCTCGGCCTCGTCAAACCCATCCAGCGCGCCGAGCAGATAGCGCATGGTGTTGCGCAACTTGCGATATTGGTCGGATACCCCCGACAAGATTTCCTTGCCGATGCGATGATCCTCGGTGAAATCGACCGACAGCGCCCACAGCCGCAATATGTCCGCGCCATAATCGCGCATCAGATCGAGCGGGTTGATGGTGTTGCCGAGCGATTTGGACATTTTCATGCCCTTTTGATCCATCGTAAAGCCGTGGGTCAGGACCGCCTTATACGGCGCGTGGCCCCGCGTGGCGCAGCTTTCGAGCAAGCTCGACTGGAACCAGCCGCGATGCTGGTCGGTCCCCTCCAGATAGAGGTCAGCCCATGGTCCGACATGGTCGGCGGGGCGCATGACATCGGGCCATTTGCCACTTTCCAGCACGAACGCGTGGGTGCAGCCGCTGTCGAACCAGACATCGAGAATGTCGGTGACCCGTTCATAATCGGCGGCGTCATAGGCATCGCCGAGATATTCCTGGGCGCGAACCGCGCTCCACGCATCGACACCCGCTTCGCGCACCGCCGCGATGATCCGGGCATTGATCGCTGGGTCGTACAGATATGCGCCGGTCTTGCGATCGACAAACAGGGTGATCGGCACCCCCCATGCGCGCTGGCGTGACAGCACCCAATCGGGGCGGCCTTCGACCATCGCGGTGATCCGATTGCGACCCTTTTCAGGCACCCATCGGGTCGCGGCGATGGCGGCAAGCGCGGTTTGGCGCAGGGTAGAGTCCCCCGCTAAGGGCCTATCCATCGGCACAAACCATTGCGGGGTGCAGCGATATATGACCTTGGCCTTGGAGCGCCAGCTGTGCGGATAGCTGTGCTTGTAGTCCGCCGACGCCGCAAGCAACCCGCCAGCCACGCGCAAATCCGAACAGATCGGCCCGTCGGGTGCGTTGAACTTCGCGTTGATGACGCTGCCCTGTCCGCCCAGCCAAGCCCAGTCCTCACGAAACTTGCCATCACCCATCACCGCGAACACCGGATCAATCCCGTGCGCCTTGCACAGGATGAAATCATCCTCGCCATGGTCGGGGGCCATATGGACCAGGCCGGTGCCGGTCTCGGTCGTCACAAAATCTCCGGGCAGGAATGGGCGGTCGCGGAGGTAGAATTCGGCCAGCGGTGACGCGGGGTCAAAATTGGCCGCGACATGATCCCCCTCCCGCAAGCGGGAGGGGTTAGGGGTGGGTTGTTCGTCGGGTCGAATTTGCCCACCCCCGACCCCTCCCGCTTGCGGGAGGGGGGAAGTGAACAGCGTCGCCATCGGATGACGGGCAATGATTCCGGCAAGGTCAGAGCCTTTGCCGGTCCATAGCGTTTTATAAACAAATGGTGAAACCGTGTGCGGCGCATTCTGCTCTGAAAGCAACCTGCCCATTCGGCTTAAGAACTGTTTCAGCAACCTCTCTTCATTGGCGACGAGAAATGCCGTGTCATTCCATCTTTCAATGTCCCTCAAATCATATGGGGCACCTGATATGAGCTGATTGACCGAATTGATCTCAACCAAAACATACTCAACATCCGGCCCATAGGCGATCGCCTGATTGACCGGGATCGTCCACGGTGTCGTCGTCCAGATAACGGCATGAACCTTCTCGCCCTTGTCGATCAGTTCCTGAATCGCAGGGCAATTTGGAGCTTCTACAATCTCGAACGCCACATCTATCTGGGTTGAGGTGATGTCCTCATATTCGATCTCGGCTTCGGCCAGCGCGGTCTTTTCGACCGGCGACCACATCACCGGCTTGGCCCCGCGATACAGCTGGCCGCTCTCCGCGAACTTCATCAGCTCGGTAACGATGGTCGCTTCGGCGTCAAAATCCATGGTGAGATAGGGATTATCCCAATCGGCGTTGATACCCAGCCGTTTGAGCTGCTCGCGCTGCACATCAACCCAATGTTGCGCATAGGCACGGCATTCGGCGCGAAACTCGACCGGGTCTACATCATCCTTGTTGAGCTTTTTCTTGCGGTATTGCTCCTCAACCTTCCACTCGATCGGCAGGCCGTGGCAATCCCAGCCGGGGACATAGGGCGCGTCTTTGCCCAGCAGATTCTGCGTCCGCACCACCATGTCTTTGAGGATATGGTTGAGCGCGTGGCCGATGTGCATGTCACCATTGGCATAGGGCGGACCGTCATGGAAGATGAACTTGGGCCGCCCGGCGCGCGCGCGCCGTAGTTGGCGATACAGATCATCCGCCTGCCATTTCGCCAATATCGCCGGCTCCTTTTGCGGCAAACCGGCCTTCATCGGAAAGCCGGTCTTGGGCAGGAACACGGTGGCTTTATAGTCACGGGGTGGGCTGTCTGGAGCGGTGTCTGGGCTGTCTGTCATGGTGCGAGCGCGCTTAGGGCAGCCCGCGCCGCTTCACAATCCCGTGTCATCTGCGCCATCAGCGCGTCCATGCTGTCAAACTGCGCCTCGTCACGCAAAAAGGCGTGGAGAGCGACTTCGATAGTCTGGCCATAGAGGTCTTCGTCAAAATCAAAGAAATATGGCTCCAGCAATTCGCGTGGCGGATCAAAGCTGGGACGGATGCCGACATTGGCGGCCCCGTGCAGCACCCTCCCGTCGGCCAATCTGCCGGTCACCGCATAAATGCCAAAGCGCGGGCGCAGATAGCTGGCGAGTGCGATGTTGGCAGTGGGAAAGCCGAGTGTGCGGCCAACTTTGTCGCCATGCTGGACAACGCCCTCTATCGCATAGGGGCGGGTCAACAGTCTGGTCGCAGTGGCACAATCTCCGGACTTGAGAGCGTCGCGGATGCGGCTGGAGGATACCGGATCGGCACCGTCGGTGATCGGCATGACGCGATCATAGCTGAATCCATTGACCTTTGCCGATGCGGCCAGAGTATCGCCATTGCCGCCGCGCCCGCGCCCGAACACGAAATCCGCGCCGGTGACAATGCCGCGAGCGCCGAGCCGCCCGATCACCAGATCATCGACAAAGGCATCCGCAGTCATCGACGCCAGCGCATCGCCAAACTCTAGCACCAGCATCGCATCCGCACCGGCGGCTGCGAACAAACGCTGGCGCTGGTCGAGCGTGGTCAGCCGGAACGGCGGCGTATCCGGCCTAAAATGGCGCACAGGATGCGGATCAAAAGTTGCGACAATCGCTGCAACGCCTAGCGCCTGAGCGCGCTCCACTGCATACTCCACCACCGCCTGATGCCCGGCGTGAAACCCGTCAAAATTGCCAAGCGCGATTATGCCGCCGCGCATATCGGACGGAATCGCTTGAGAAGAGAGGAGGCGCTGCATTCAACCAGCAACGCGGCGGCGCAACGTCACCCAATCAAATGCCGGTCGGCCTTGTTCGGCGGCACGGGCCTGTCTTGCTGTCTCGTTCCATTGATCCATATCGGCGATGGTAAAGCGCACATCGCCCTTTGGGTTCAGATGCACCTGGGTCAATTCGATGCGGTCGGCATGCGGCAGAAACAGCTTATATATTTCGGCCCCGCCGATCACCCAGACATGCGGCGCATTGGCCGCTTTTAGCGCGTCTTCGAGCGAATGAACGACCTCTGCCCCGTCGTCGGACCAGTCGCCATTGCGCGTCATGACAATATGCCGACGCCCCTCCAACTGTCCTGGCAGGCTGTCAAAAGTCTTGCGCCCCATTATCATCGGCGCGCCCATGGTGATCCGCTTGAACCGGCGCAGGTCATCGGGCAACCGCCAGGGCAATCGCCCGCCAGCGCCGATCACTCCGTTGCTCGCCCGCGCCAACAACAGCACGATTTCCGGACGGTTCATATGGATTGCACCCAAGTTGCATGGCCCATTTTACGTGCTGCACGGCCATGCCCCTTGCCATACAGATGCAAGTGACAATCGGGATCAGCAAAATAGTCCAGCCAGCCATCAGCCTGTGCACCGATGATATTGCGCATCGTGACACTGTCCCCTCTGAGCGCAGTTGACCCTAGCGGCAGGCCACAAATGGCGCGAATATGATTCTCGAACTGGCTGGTGACCGCGCCCTCGATGGTCCAGTGGCCGCTGTTGTGGACGCGCGGTGCCAATTCATTGAACAATGGCCCGTCGGCAGTGATAAAAAATTCGCAGGCAAGCACCCCAACATAGTCGAGCGCATCGGCCAACTGCCGGGCATAAGCTTTTGCAGCATCTCCATGAGCCAACAGCTCTGCTCGTGCGGGAACCCGGCTTTCGTGCAATATGCCGTCGTGGTGGATGTTTTCCGGGCAATCCCACGCCAGGATTTCGCCATCTTGGGTGCGCGTCAGCAGCACCGAAATCTCGCCCAGAAAATCAATCCGCCTTTCCAGCACCGCCCGGACAATGCCAATCTGTTGCCAGGCCATCTCGGCATCAGCGGGCGCGTCAATTCTGACCTGACCCTTGCCATCATAGCCATCACGCGCTGTCTTCAGGATTGCCGGGCAGCCAATCTGGTCAATCGCCGCCTTTAGCTCTGGCAATGACTGCACCTGCGCAAACGGACTGAGCGGCACCCCGGCTTGGACGGCAAAATTCTTTTCTGCGAGGCGATCCTGCGCAATACCCAGCGCCCCGACACTAGGCCAAACCGGGCGATGATCCGACAAGTGCCGCATCGTATCGAGGGGCACATTTTCAAATTCAAAGGTGATGACGTCGACCGATTGGGCAAAGCCGTTGAGCGCCCTAATGTCGTCATAAGCAGCCGTTGCATGGCCGTGCGAAACCGCAATCGCCACGGCGTCTGCCTCTGGCGCAAAAATGTGGGTGCGATAGCCAATTTGCGCCGCCGCGATGGCCAACATCCGGCCCAATTGCCCGCCGCCGACGATCCCGATTGTCGCGCCTGGAGCAAGCGTCCTGGTCAAGCGCCCTGCCCCGCGTCCGGTCGCTCTGCCACAGCATCGCTGTTGACGCTGCGCCACGCATCGAGTCGCGCTGCAATGTCTTCATCGCCATTGGCCAATATCGCTGCTGCCAGCAAGGCCGCATTGATGGCCCCGGCTTGACCGATTGCCAATGTCCCGACCGGCACCCCGGCGGGCATCTGGACCATCGACAGCAGCGAATCCATCCCCGACAGCGCTGCAGACTGGATCGGCACCCCCAGCACCGGCAAGCGGGTCATCGCCGCCACCATGCCCGGCAAATGCGCAGCCCCACCGGCCCCGGCGATAATCACCCCAAATCCCGCCGCGACCGCGCCTGTCGCAAAATCGATCATCCGCTGCGGGGTCCGGTGCGCGGAAACAATCCGCACATCATGGCTGATGCCGAGCGCCGCCAAAGTGTCGGCCGCATGACGCATGGTGTCCCAGTCTGACTGACTGCCCATGATGATGGCGACAAAAGACCCCATCATTGCTCCATTCCCCTGTCTAGTGTTCCGATTCTGACATTTGCATTCCCTGTCGGACCTGTAGTGAGCAAATGTCAGAATCAATAAGGACCACTAGCAACACTATGTCTCTAGTGGAGTTTTAATTTCAACATTAGCGGAACCGGGTTTGGCCATTTGTTGCCCTTCCCCTAATGCAAGCATTAGCGGGGCCAGCGGGATGTGAATGTTGAAATCACTCCACTAGCCATGCCCGAGTAGCATGCGATGAAAGACCAGCCGACGCGGACAACCACTACAAGACTCGATAGGGTCGATAGCGGGCTGCCCCGCCATCGGCAATTGCCCAAATGTCGCAATTTGCACTGTCACTAAACTTCGGCATCCATTCTTCGTTAAATGTATGAGATTAAACGTAATGGTCCGGGGACCAGAGAAGCGGAGTAGAGATGCGACATTCCCCCCTCAACCTTGTTGTCGAGGACCAACCATCGCTGCTGTCAGCGGAGGATGGGGCAAAGTTGCGCCTAGAAATCGGCCGGTTGCAGCGCGAAAATCGCTCCTTGTCGATTGCCCTTTCGGAAATAGAGCGGGTAGCCGAGCGCGACATGCTGACGCCGTTGTATAACCGGCGCTATTTTCTGTCGGCTCTGCACCAACGGATTGCACGGGTTGACCGCGATCACGGCCGGGTCGCCTTAATCTATGCCGACGTGAACGGACTAAAGGCCATAAATGACCAACATGGCCATTGTGCTGGCGACCTCGCGCTGATTGAATTCGCGGCAAGGATGACGACAGCCATGCGCCGCAATGATGTGTTAGCGCGGATTGGCGGCGACGAATTCGGCATGTTGCTGGATCATGTCAGCCACAGCGAAGCCAAAGCGTTTGTCCGCCGTCTCAAAGCTATTACCGGGGACGAACCCATGGAATATGAAGGGAAGCAGATCAAACTGAGCGCAGCGTTCGGCGTGGCCATGGTTGATCGCGGGAGCAGCGCCGAAGATCTGATCGGCCTAGCCGACACCAACATGTATCTCGCCAAGCGCCGCAACTGATCCGCGCGGATTTTTGTCAGACCTGACGGCAATTTAGAGTCATAACCGGACCTCTAGCGGTCAACAGTCACCGTCACTGCACGGCGATTCTGGGACCAACTTGCTTCGTCCGAACCCAGGGCCACCGGCCGTTCCTTGCCAAAAGACATGACCCTGATCCGCGCCTGGTCAACCCCCAGTGAGGCAAGGTGATTGCGGGCAGCGGTGCCGCGCCGTTCGCCCAGCGCCAAATTATAATCGCGGGTGCCGCGTTCATCGGCATGGCCTTCGATGGTGATCCGGACATTGGGATAGCGCGCCAGCCATTGCGCCTGACTGGCCAAGGCCGCACGATCTATATCGTCGATGTTATAGCGGTCGGTGTCGAAATAGATGGTGTCGCTGCTGATGCTGGCGACAAAATCCTGTTGGCTGCCCGGCACAACCGCGTTCGTCACGCCGCCACTGCTGGTGCTGGCACCAGTGCCATAACTGTCGGTGACCGGCGGCAATTCCTGTGGCGGTCGATTGCGCGAACATCCCGCTACGGCGACCAGCGCCACCCCTAGCAGCGCCGCCTGTATACCCTTACCCATCGAACTTACTCCCTTATCTCAAACCCCAGCTGTGTGATTAATCGGTCCTGACCCTTACAAGGTGAACGAAAACTGTATCATGGCAGGACAGGACCCCATGCCGGGTCTGACCCATCGACCGGGGTTGGCAGTCGGCGCAAATTGACCCCGGTTAAGTCTACCTGAAAAATCTGGCTGCGACCATCGCGCCCCTGCGTTGTCCGGAAAAACTGGATAATCCGTCCGTTGGGTGCCCATGTCGGTGCCTCGTCCTGCCAGCTGTCGGTCAGCAATCGCTCGCCGCCGCCCGAAGGGGTCATCACCCCAATCCGGAAATTGCCAGCAATCCGGGTAAAGGCGATGAGATCGGCGCGAGGACTCCATTCGGGTGTCGCATAGCGTCCGCCACCAAAACTGATGCGCTGCTGGTCCGAGCCGTCAGCATTCATCACATAGATTTGCTGCGCACCCGAACGGTCGCTTTCAAACACAATCCGGCGACCGTCGGGTGAATAGCTGCCACCCACATCGATGCCGGGACTGTCGGTCAACCGGCGCGGTGGACCGCCATCTGCGGGAATGCGGTAAATGTCGGCATTCCCTGCCGCTGCCATCGAAAACAGGATGAAGCGGCCATCGGGCGACCAGCGCGGCGCAAAACTCGCATTGCTGCTTTCATGGACGACGCGCTGGGTGCCACTGCCCACATCATAGACATAAACCCGCACGCTGTTAGCCAGATAGCTGACATAGACGATGCGCGAATAATCGGGGGAAAAGCGCGGGGTCAGGGCGATCGCCTGACCATTGGTGATGAAGCGGTGGTTGGCCCCATCTGAATCCATGATCGCCAAGCGCTTGATCCGCGCATCCTTTGGCCCGGTTTCAGCAATATAGGCGATCCGGCTGTCAAAAAACGGCGCTTCGCCCGACAGCCGCGAGTATATCGCATCGGCACAGCGGTGCGCGGCGCGACGCCAATCTCGCGGTTGCACGACAAAGCCATTGCGCGACAATTCGCTGCCCAGCGCAATGTCATACAGATAGCATCCGACCGTCAGATTGCCGGCACCATCGGCACGGACAAAGCCATGCACCAGCGATTCCGCACCGCTACCGCGCCAACCGGCAAATTGCGGCGCGGTGACTTCACCCATCGCAATCGCCCGCACCCCATCTGGACCGCTTGGCGCATAAAGGCCGGATCGTTCGAGATCAGCGGCGATAACCTCGGCAATCTGGCGGCCGAGCACTGCGGTGGTGCCCGCTGCAGTATCGACGCTGCCGGGGGTCGCAAATACGGGCACGATGATGCTGGTGCGTTCCTGAACCAGATCCCCGGTGACGGTTTCACGCGGCGGCGCTTGCGGAGTTGTTGACGGCGCTGGCGCTGGCTGTGCCGCAGTTACCGGCGCGGGCGCGGGCTGGGCTAAGGACGCGGTGCTTTGCCCCGACAGCAGAGCAGCAACCAGCGCAATCGTAAATCCTAGGAGCGTTCGGGTCATGTCATCTCTTCTCAAAGTCGAGCGTATAGGTTTGCCAATAGGTATAATGTTCTTGTGGCAAATTGGCGAATGGTGTGGCGAGCTGAATGGCGCGGCGGGCGCATTCCTCGAAACGCTGGAGTTGCGGGCGGTTGCTGTCATTGACCCCGGCCGTGTTAACGCTGACCATCCGGTCAAGGCCACCCGATTGGGTCAGGCGAAAAACAATCGTGGTCTTTAACTGGTCAACATCAATCCCGCTGACCCGGCAGGCATTCCACGGTGTGCGCACTTCGCTGTTGATGCTGACGCGAATGTCGGCGCGGATTGCAGCTGCACTCTGGACCGCTGGCGGGGTGGCTGCCCGCGCATTGCGCTGGGCATCGCGGGCGACGCCAGCGGCAATCCCGTCGAGTGCGCCGCTTGGGCGAGGGTCGCGGGCTGGCCGCGAGGGCGGGTTTACCGCTGGCGTTGCCGATGGCCGTTGCGGCTGCGCATGCGGGGTTGGGCGCGGTTGGCGCATCGGCTCCACTTTGGACAAAACCGGCGGCCGTTGACGGACCACGGGCACTGGCGGGGCCGGGGGCGGGGGCGATGCTTCGCGGCTATCGGGATCGCCGAGCCGGGCGGCTGGCGGCGCAGCGTTGATTTCCGGCGCAGTCGCAACCGGCGCGACCTCGGCGATAATATCCACCGCCATTGGCGGGTTGCTGAACTGGGCGGGATCGCTCGGGCCGAACTGAAACGACAATAGGCCCAGCAGAATGATGTGCGCAGCAATTGCCAATCCCAATCCGGCCCGTTCGGTTGTATCCAGCCTGTCCAATCTGTTTGATGCCATCGTCAGCAAAGCCCTATTGCGGCAGCGATGAACCGGTAGTGACCAGCGAAACCCGGGTGAGTCCGGCCCGGTTCAGATCGCCCATCACTCGCATCACCAGCCCATAGTCCAGCCCCCGGTCGGCGCGCAGCATGATGCCGCGTTGCTCGGCAGGTCGGCTGGGGCTGGCGCTATCAGCCTGCTCTGCGGCAATCGCATCAAGCCTGTCGGGCAGGCTGGCCATAGTGACGCGCTGGTCATCGATGAACACTACGCCCGCTGCATTGATGCTGATCTGGACCGGCGGATGTTGCGGCTGGTCAAGCGGGCGGGCGTTGGTTTCGGGCAGGTTAACTGGCACCCCGCTGGTCAACAACGGCGCAGTGACCATGAAAATAATCAGCAGCACCAACATCACATCAACCAGTGGCGTCACGTTGATCTCGGCCATCGGTGCGCGCCGCGCACTTCCCCGCCGACCGCTGCGCGCACCATGTGAATGCAGCCCCATCATGCCGTACGATCGCGTTCGAGTTCGCGTCCTAGCATCGCGTGAAAACCGTCGGCAAAGCGGAACAATTGCGCCTCTATCCGGCCCAGTCGATGGGTGAAGCGGTTATAGGCGATAACCGCAGGGATCGCCGCAAACAGGCCGATGGCGGTGGCAAACAGCGCCTCTGCAATCCCCGGTGCGACCACCGCAAGGCTGCTGTTGCCCTGGGTTGCAATCGCGGAAAAGCTGCGCATGATGCCCCAGACGGTGCCGAACAGGCCGACGAAGGGGGCCACCGAACCCACCGTCGCCAAGATGTTGAGGCGGTCGCCGAGCCGGTCCATTTCCATGCCAATCGCGCTTTCCAGCGCAGCGGAAATGCGGTCGCGCACCCCCTGCCTGTCCACAATCGGGCGAGATGTCGAGCGCCGCCATTCGCCAAGCCCCGCCGCCAGCACCCTAGCGCTGGTGGAATCGCTGCGCTGGGTATCGGCGCTGAACCTTTCGACATCGGCAGCGCGCCAGAATTCGCGTTCAAACGCTTCGGCCTCGCGGCGGGTGCGTGCCAACCGTCGGCCATGGCCAATAATGATCGCCCAGGTCCAGATCGACGCCAGGATCAAGCCGGCCATGACGATCTTGACGACAATATCCGCCTCTAAAAACAGGGCGATGGGTGACATGGTTGCAGGGTCAAGGGCAAACGAAGCAGTCATTCTGGGGCTTTCATGAATCGGAAAAGATGAACGTGCCATGCATGATGGCGCGGAAACGGTCGGCCCATCCTGCGGGCTGGCGGCGGGCGCGCCCTTGCGGTGAGACAAAGGCTGCGGTGACCCGCGCCTCGGTCAACACATCATCGCCGCGCCGGATGATCTGGGCGATGTCGACGCTGGCCCCGCGCACCGCCGTAACCGTGCTGGTGACGATCAATTCATCATCGAGCCTAGCGGGCAGACGATATTTGATAGACAGATCAGTGACCGCCCAGGCCCCCTCCCCTGCTTCGCTGGCGCGGCGCTGGTCGATACCCGCAAGCCGCAGCATGTCGGAACGGGCGCGCTCCATATAGCGCAGGTAATTGGCGTGATAGACGACCCCGGACAGATCGGTGTCCTCAAAATAAATGCGCACGGGAAACAGGTGGCGCGGCCCATCGAACAGACCGGACGGGGCGGCGGGCATGGCGGGGGGCGTGGTCACAGGCCCCGCATAGACGAGCCGCGTTGTGCTGGCAAAGCGGGATTATGGCACTTTGGCGATGAAGCGAGTCTGGCGGGGGTTAAAGCGATGTGGCTACTTACCCGCGTCAAACAATCCGTCCTGCGACCCCGATGGCGGGTTGAGGCCCAGATGCTTCCACCCCGGACCGTTGAGCATCCGCCCGCGCGCGGTTCGCGCAATCAGGCCCAATTGCAGCAGATACGGCTCGACGACATCCTCGATTGTGTCGCGTGGTTCGGCAAGGCCCGCAGCCAGTGCCTCGACCCCCACCGGGCCGCCGCGATAAATGTCGGCGATCATCGTCAGGTAGCGGCGGTCCATCGCGTCGAGGCCAAGCGCATCGACCTCCAGCCGGTTCAGTGCATGGTCAGCAGCGGCGGCATCGACCACATCAGCACCCGCAGCATGAGCAAAATCGCGCACCCGCCGCAGCAATCGCCCGGCAATCCTCGGCGTGCCGCGCGCACGGCGGGCAATTTCACGAGCACCATCATCGGCGACGGCCAGACCGAGCAGACCAGCGGCACGACGGATGACCTGCTCCAGCTCAGCATGGCTATAGAAATTGAGTCGCACCGGGATGCCAAAGCGGTCGCGCAGCGGCGTCGTCAGCAACCCGGCCCGGGTCGTCGCGCCGATCAGGGTAAAGCGCGGCAGGTCGATCCGGATAGAGCGCGCTGATGGCCCCTCGCCGATCATGATGTCGAGCGCACGATCCTCCATCGCCGGATAGAGGATTTCCTCGACCGCCGGGGCAAGCCGGTGAATCTCGTCGATGAACAGAACATCGCCATCGTCCAGATTGGTGAGCAGCGCGGCCAAATCCCCCGACTTGGCAATCACCGGTCCGGATGTAGCGCGAAACCCCACTCCCATCTCGCGCGCCATGATCTGCGCCAGCGTCGTTTTGCCAAGGCCGGGCGGGCCAAAAAACAGGACATGGTCGAGCGGCTCGCCGCGCGCCTTTGCTGCGGCAATGAAGACGCGGAGGTTTTCCCGCGCCGATTGCTGGCCGATGAATTCATCGAGCGTCTTTGGCCGCAATGCTGCGTCAGCGTCTTCGGGGCGCTTGTCCGGGGTGGTGAGGGGGTTTGTCATAATACCCCTTCGAGCGCGCAATAGGCTCCGACAATAAACGCTATCAACCCAAAGAAAGCCAATCCCAGCGCAGTCCACATCGCAATATTGCCCCTTTTTAAGGAGCCTTTCACGTCATACTCATGTGTTCCGCCATGCATGATCTGTTGGGCATTCCATGCCTGATATAAAGACACCTCCATGAACATTTGCTGAGAGAAAAAACCACCTATATACGCAAATAGCGTTGCTGTTAAAGCAACAGCGAATGAACCAAATGCGAACCTAGTGTAAAACTCGTCAAACTGAGACTGGCTATTACCAATAAACGTAAAAAGCGAAATTATCGCTCCACCGTTTACAAGAACCATATTCCTGAGAAGCGATTGAGAAAAATCGACCTGATATTTTAATCTATCATTCCCTTCCTGAATTTGAGCCTCATAGTCCAGACGAGCAAATTCACGGCGTTGCACTTCTGTCGGCTCGACCTCAGTATTCATATCTCCCGCCCCCACTTTGCTACCTTGCGTAGCGCCAGCCGCACGACAGCAACCAGTGTCGCACCCGGCCCCGACGGCATTTCGTCACTCATGGTCACAATGCACCCCTTATCCCCTAACTTCGTCATGCTGAACTCGTTTCAGCATCCATGGCCCATCCGTTGCGGATCACGCGGTGTTCACGGCAGGGCCAGACCATGGACCCCGGATCACGTCCGGGGTGACGAGGACTTGTATTGACCCACCCATCATTCCACCACTTCCATGAACCCATAATCTCGTCATATCCCCTAATTTCGTCATGCTGAACTCGTTTCAGCATCCATGGTCGAACCAATCGGCCCAGCACCGACATCGAACGCCAAGTCCCGCCATTCGGGGTTGGCCGCTACGATCAGGTTTATCTTCCATGCCCTATGCCAATTTTTCAGCTGCTTCTCTCGCGCTATCGCCAATTCCATCGTCCCATATTGTTCAAAATGAACGAGCCGGTGGACCCGGTGGTCCGAAGTGAACCCAGCCACGACGCCATTGCGATGTTGCCATAGCCGTTGCAGCAAATCCGATGTGACGCCGACATAGATAGTCCCATTTGGCTGGCTGGCGAGGATGTAGGTGCATGGCTGGAAATCACGGTTCATCGCTCAAGCCCGAACCATGGACCCCGGATCAGGTCCGGGGTGACGAGGGTGGGTTATGACTAGGGTCAGCTTCATCACTTCGCCACCTTCCTCAGCGCCAGCCTTACCAGTGCGTCGAGGGTTACCCCATCCGGATTACTGGCCGCCAGTTCCGCATCCGCAGCACCCACCGCCGCGCTCGCCTCCCCAGGTTTGAAGCCGAGGCTCGCCAGCGCCGCCAGTGCATCGGCCAGCACCCCGCCCGCAGGATCACCAAAGTTCACCGCGCCGATCCCCAGCGCGCTGGTGGCAACCAGCCCAGCCTTGTCCTTGAGTTCGTTGCAGATGCGCTGCGCCAGTTTTGGTCCGACGCCATTAGCTTGCGTAATCATCGCCGCGTCGCCCATCGCAATCGCGCGCTGCACCTGTGCGGGTTCGAGCGCGCTCAATATCGCCAGCGCCACCTTGCCGCCGACCCCCTGGACGCTGGTCAGCAGGCGGAACCAGTCGCGTTCCTCGGCGCTGGCAAAGCCGATCAGGCGCAGGAAATCTTCGCCGACCAGCATTTCGGTGTGGACCGTCACTTCATCGCCGATAATCCCGATAGCCGACAGGGTGCGCGCCGAAGCCTCGACCAAATACCCGACGCCATTGACGTCGATGACCGCATGGCCCGCGCCCCAGCTATCCAGCTTTCCAGTGAGTTTGGCGATCATCCGCCTTGCTTAACCCGGATAGAATGAAAAGGGAACAGGCGTGTCCCTACTCCGTCAGCCCGCGATGCTTGGTGCCGTGATGCGCGTGGGTGATCGCCACCGCCAGCGCATCCGACGCATCTTGGCTGGTGATTTTCACCCCCGGCAGCAGGCGTTCGACCATCGCGCGCACCTGATCTTTGCCAGCATTACCCACCCCGGTGACCGCTTTTTTGACGAAACGCGGGGCATATTCGCCCACATTGAGGCCGCTGCGGGCCGCACAGAGCAGGATGACCCCGCGCGCATGGGCGAGCTTCAGCGTCGATTGCGGGTTATCGTTGACGAACACTTCCTCGACCGCAACGCCAGCCGGTGCATATTCGGCGATCAGCGCAGTCATCGCGTCATCAATCGCCACCAACCTCTGAGCAAGCGCCTGTTTTATATCACTTTTAAACTGACCGTTGGCGATGTGGCTCAGCCGATTACCCTCGACGCGGATGACCCCCCAGCCAGTGGTGCCAAGGCCGGGGTCAAGGCCGAGAATTATCAACCCAGTTGTTCCAGCACCGCATCGGGGATGGCATAATTGCCCCAGACGGTCTGAACATCATCGTCGTCCTCGAGCAGCTCGATCAGCTTGAACAAGGTTTTTAGGTCTACGCCATCGGCTATTTCGCACATGATTTGCGGTCGCCACGCCAGCTTGACCCCCTCGGCATCGCCCAGCAAGGCCTCTAGTGCCTTGGCAATCGGGTGCAGCCGCTCGACGCTGGTCCAAATGTCATGGCCGTCCTCGCTCGATTCGACATCATCGGCACCCGCATCCAGTGCGGCTTCAAACACCGCGTCGGCATCGCCCGCCTTGACCGGGTAGCTGATCAGGCCGAGCCGATCAAAACTGTGCGCAACGGACCCCGTTGTCCCCAAATTGCCGCCATTTTTTGCAAAGGCGGTGCGGACACTGGTCGCGGTGCGGTTGCGGTTGTCGGTCAATGCCTCGACGATGATCGACACCCCGCCGGGGCCATAGCCTTCGTAGCGGATTTCCTCGTAATTTTCGCCGTCACTGCCCGACGCCTTGTCGATGGCGCGCTGGATATTATCCTTGGGCATCGACTGCGCCCGTGCCGCCATGACAGCCGCCCGCAACCGGGCATTGGCGTCCGGGTCGGGCAGGCCCATCTTGGCCGCAACCGTGATTTCGCGGCTCAGCTTGGAAAATGCGGTGGACCGTTTCTTGTCCTGCGCGCCCTTGCGGTACATGATGTTTTTGTATTTGCTATGGCCTGCCATGGGACTTCCGTAGGTTGAACCCCTCTCCCCTTGCGGGAGAGGATAGGAAGACTTGCGAGTGAAGCGAGTTAGTCGGACTTGGTGAGTGGTTCTATCCAGTTGATGGTGCTGCCACCCCTCACCCAGCGCCGACTAGGCAGCACGCTGCCAAGTCTATGCAACCCTCTTCCGCAAGGGGAGAGGGAAATCAAGTCACCCCAAACCCAGCGCCGCCTTATAGACATCGAGCAATGCTTCCATTTCTGCGCGGTCGTGCGGTGCCAGTTTCCTCAGGCGGACGATCTGGCGCATGATTTTGGCGTCATAGCCTTGCGATTTTGCCTCGGCATAGACGTCGCGAATATCGTCGGCGATGCCCTTTTTCTCCTCCTCCAGCCGCTCGATGCGTTCGATGAACAAGCGCAATTGCTGGTCGGTGGTGGTGGCTTGGGCGTCGGACATAGAAAACATGCTTTCTGTTGAACGGGAATCGGGAGTGTGGCCCTTAGCCGCGCGACTCGTTCTTCGCCAAGCTTTGTTCCATCCGAGCGAGCTGCTTGGGCGTGGCCGCTGGCTGCGAAGCCTTCCAATCGGCGGCGCTCATCCCGTGCACCACCGCGCGTGCGGCATCTTTGGTAAGAGTGGCGTCGGCCTCCATCAACCAGTCCGACAGGCAGTTGCGGCAAAAACCGGCCAGCCCCATCAAATCAATATTGGCCGCGTCATTGCGATGCTGCAGGTGACGGACCAACGTCCGAAACGCAGCAGCGGCAGTGCGATCATCAATGTCGTCAATCGTCATCATCATTTCATCCCAGTCGTGAATTCAGCCCAACAGCTTGCCATGGCGCACACGCTGCGTCATGCCCGCACAACACATATCCGCAAACTTACGCACAACGAAAGGCTCATCGTGGTTCAACCGCTCGCCCCCAGGCAACGCAAGGTTCGCATTTTGGCAACGCTAGGGCCGGCCAGCAGCAGCATCGACATGATCCGCGCCCTATCGCTCGCCGGGGCGGACGCCTTTCGCATCAACATGAGCCACGGCGACCATGCCATGCACGCGCAAAATATCGCCGCGATCCGCAGTTTGGAGCGGGAACTGGGGCGACCGACTACGATTGTCGCCGATTTACAGGGGCCAAAGCTTCGCGTCGGCACATTCGCCAGTCCGCCGGTGATGCTCGAAAACGGCAGCCGCTTCATCCTCGACAGCAATGCTGAGCCGGGCGATGCAACCCGGGTGCAATTACCGCATCCCGAGATATTGGGCGC
>JBCKXT010000005.1:0-88157 GCA_038921085.1 Sphingopyxis sp.
GAAATGCGAATCTGGCTGAAATCATTGTCTTGCGGCGGGATAAAGGTCATCGGGATGCCCCAAAAGGCGAGGATCGTCAGGGCAAAGCTGAGCAGGCCAGCCCCCATCGTTTTCCAGCGGTGACGCAAGGTCCAGGTCAAGGCCTTGAGATACCAATCCATCCACTTGCCTTCGGCATGGCTGGCGCTGCCGTGCGATTTTAGGAAATAGGCCGCCATCATCGGCGTTATCAGGCGTGCGACCGCGAGGCTGACCAATACGGCGGCCACCACCGTTAGCCCGAAATTCTTGAAAAACTGACCCGAGATACCCGGCATCAAGCCGACCGGCAGGAACACCGCAACAATAGCCATGGTGCTCGCCAGCACCGCCAGACCAATTTCATCGGCGGCGTCAATCGATGCCTGATAGGCGGATTTGCCCATCCGCATATGGCGCACGATATTTTCTATCTCGACAATCGCGTCATCGACCAGCACCCCGGCAACCAGACTTAGCGCGAGCAACGACAGAACGTTGAGCGAAAAGCCCATCATCCCCATGAACCAGAATGCTGGAATCGCCGAGAGCGGAATGGCGACCGCTGCGATCAGCGTCGCGCGCCAGTCGCGCAGGAACAGGAAGACGACGATCACCGCGAGTATTGCCCCTTCAACCATGGCGCGCATAGCCGACCTATATTGATCTTTGGTATAATTGACGGTGGTGAACAGCTCGGTGTAGGTGACCTTGGGGTTGGCCAATCGCAGTGCATCCAGTTCCACTTGGACCGCGTCATAAATATCAACGTCGGACGCACCCTTGGCCCGCTGGATGCCAAAGCTGAGCACCTGGCGGCCGTTCATCATCCCCAGCGAGCGTTGCTCTGCCACACCGTCACGAACGGTTGCGATATCGCCCAGCTTGATCCTGCGGCCACCGCCCACGGTGATGTTGGTTTGCGACAGGGCATAGGCATTTTGCGCATTGCCCAGCACCCGCACCGATTGTTCGCTGCCGCCGATTTCGGATCGTCCGCCCGCTGCATTGATGTTGAGCTGGCGCAATTGTGTATTCACCTGGGATGCTGACAGGCCGTGCGCCTGCATTCTCGCCGGGTCCAGTCGTACCTGAATTTCGCGACTGACCCCGCCGCCGCGCATCACTCCGGCGACACCGGGAATGGCGCGCAATCGCTTGCCGACGGTATTATCGACATACCAGCTCAATTGTTCAAGCGTCATGTCGGTCGCTGCGGCGGAATAATAGGCCAGCGGTGCGTCATTGAAGTCGATGCGGCTGACCTGTGGTTCCAAAATCCCGTCGGGCAGGTCGCTGCGGATATTGGCGACCGCATCGCGGACATCGTTGACCGCCCGGTCGATCGGGGTGCCAATCGCGAACTGGACAAATGTGGTCGAAGATCCTTCGCGGACCGACGAATTAATCTCTTCGATGCCGTTGACCCCGCGCACTGCCGCTTCGACTAGGATGGTGACTTGCGTTTCCATTTCGCTCGGCGCAGCCCCTGGCTGGGCGATGGTGATGATTGCAGCCGGGAAATCAATGTCCGGGTTGTCGTTGACGCTCATCTGGTTGAACGACAATATTCCGGCGAACAACAGGCCGAAAAACAAAACCAGCGGCGGCATCGGGTTGCGAATTGACCAAGCCGAGATGTTGCGGAAATTCATGGCGCTATACTTTCCGGATCAACGACGTGGGGCAGTGGGCGTAGCAACAACCGGGCGGACCCGTTCACGCGGATTGAGGAACGCTCCTGCACTGACCACCACCCGTTCCTGGCCGGTCAGGCCGGACACGATGGAGACCCCGGCATTGGTGACCTGACCAATGGTCACGGCCCGGCGCTCCACCTTGTTTTCGCGATCAACGACAAAGACATAATTGCCCTGTTCGTCGTCGAGAACCGCCGATTCGGGCAACAGCGGGGCGAGGGTTGATCCCGACACGATCCGCGCTTCGGCAAAGCCGCCGGGGCGCAGGCCGGGGGAGTAGCTCAGTGAAATGCGCGCTGTCCCTTGGCGAGTTTGCGGGTCAATCACCGGAGAAATCTGCCAGATCTGGCCGGTGAAGCTGCGCGCCGAGCCAACCGGGGTCACGGTTGCGCGTGCGCCTGTTGACAAGTTGGCAAGGTCGCCTTCGCCGACTTGGGCCTGCAATTCCAACTCGCCACCGCGAGCGATGCGGAACAGCACACCGCTGCCCGCGCTGACAATCTGTCCCGGCTCAACTCCGCGTGTCAGCACCAGTCCCGCCGCCGGTGCGCGGATGTCTAGCCTACCAGTGCGGGCCCGCGCTTCATTCAACTGGGCTTGGGCCACGCGCACCCTAGCTGCGGCTGAATCGCGAGTCGCGGTCTTGCGATCAAGGTCAGATGTCGAAATAAAGCCGCGCTGCGACAGGGCAATCGCCCGATCCAGTTCAGCCTGCGCCAATCGGGCATCGGCTTGCGACACCCGCATTTGTGCCGATAGCTGCTCAATCTGCTGGACCTGAACCGAGCGATCAACCGTGGCGAGGACCTGACCCGCGCCGACCCATTGGCCCGGTTCGACCAACACCTGGACAATCTGACCGCCTTCGCCAGCTACGCCGACCGGCATTTCGCGCCGCGCAGCCAATGTCCCGGTGGATGAAATGATCCGCTCAACCTGCGTTCGGCCCGGGGTTATCACGGTCACCGTCGGGATTGAATCGTCAGCGCCGCCAGCGCCGCCCTTGGTCGCAGCACCTGTCGTCGCAGCGCCAGCCTTGGTTGGCTCGCTGCCACCACCGTTAAACGCGAACCACGCCGCAATCAGCACCGCCAGCAACAGGATCGCCCCGATGACCATGGTCCAACGGCGTTTGCGGCTGCGCTGTTCAACCTCAAAACCCCAATCGTCGGTTCCGGCGTCTCCGGTCACTGGGCCAGACGCGGGGGTCAAGGTGCGGGCATCGAAGTTCATCGTCATGCGTCCTGTCAGCTTTACAGTTCCTAAAAACAACAGGAACCGGGGGGAGTAGCTGTATTACCTCAATACGTCACCTTGCGCAAGCCATACCGTATTATGTGGTTTTTGGACCTTTACGGTGCTGCCAAGCAACAAGCCAATCAAAACAGCAAGGGGCAGCGCCCGGTTGTGCCGAGAGCCACCCCAAAATGATTCAGCTTGTAACCCTATGTGTTCAGCGGATGCGTCCGCGACGGATCAGGTTCCACGCCCCGAGCAAGACAATCGCACCGCCAAAGGCGACCGCCAAGGTTAGCGGATCAAACGGCGCGTCGAGCAAATCCTGACTGCCACCGGTAAAATAGCTGAACAGCCAGCCACCCAGCATCGACCCGACGATGCCAACTATGACATTGCCGATTATGCCCTGCTCGGCATCACGGTTCATCACTTTGCTGGCGATCCAGCCAATCAAGCCGCCCATAATCAGTGCAATAATGAAATTCACGACCTCGTCCCTTCTTTTGAATCACCCAGCGCGTGGGGTGTTCTACCCACAGGAGACCATGGCTGGCCAATGGAGACAAGGGTAAAGGGCTAAAGTGCGAATATCGTTGCGCTTTTTACGGCAACACCGGCTACGAAATACCGCGCCGGTGCTGTTATAATGGTTAGTTGGGAATCTATGGGACTGTTCAAAAGCGCTGCTGGCGCTCGTACAAGTCGCGATACTGACGGATACGAGTAACCCTAAGGCCGGGCATCCCGGCACGATCAATCGCGCGCTGCCAACCGGCGAATTCCTCAAGCGTCAGGCTATAGCGTTCGCAGGCTTCGTCCACGCTGAGCAGGCCGCCACTGACTGCCGCGACAACCTCTGCCTTGCGGCGGACAACCCAGCGGGCGGTTTGTTGCGGCGGCAAGCTGTCCAGAGTCAGCGATTCACCCAAAGGGCCGATCACGCGGTCGGGACGAATGTTTTGATTCTCTTTCATGCGGACCTCGAATGGGCCTTGCCATGATAGCGAAGGCCGATGACCACAGGCTTTACGCGCCGCGATTGAAGATAGATTGAAACGCGATGGTAAACGGCGCGGTAACGCATCATATTTTCTCTGATGCTTTATCGTAAAGGGTGACTGCGGGATCGAAACAACGGAATGCACCACTGGCATTGGAACTTTGTGGGTGCGTGGTGCGCTTGTTCAAAAGTGGGATTCTTGACGTTGTCTGCTTTTCTACAGCGCCGCCCATATGGAGATTGGCACCAGTCAGGTTCTGAACCGTGATTGTGCCGGCTTGCCGTGCAGCTGCGATTGCGCGCAGCATATCAAAGCCGATCCGGTCGATCGGTTGCGCGCCTGATTCGCGAGGTGCGCCGGGTTTCATCCATTTCATTTCCCAGCCAATGCCAGAACATGGCTAAGACGAGGTAAAACTGGCGTTCATTGCTCGTTAGGAATGTTGCGCCGGGGAACATAGATCATTGCTTCCTGCGCTGGGCTGGGCTGGCATCTTTCTTGCTGTGCCGCTAAGGGCAGCGAATGCAGTTCGACATTCAATTGCCCCAGCCTTTGCCCGCGCGCCGGATTGTCGTTGCCATGTCCGGCGGCGTTGATTCGAGCGTGGTTGCCGCGCTGGCTGCCCGCAGTGGCGCCGAAACCATTGGCGTCACGCTGCGGCTGTATGATCATGGCGCCGCGCCAAAGCGTGCTGGGTCGTGTTGTGCGGGACAGGATATCCGCGATGCCGCAGCCGTCGCCGACCGGCTTGGATTTGCCCACCATGTGATTGACCATGAAAGAGCGTTTCGCGACTCGGTGGTCGAACAGTTCGCCGACGATTATATGTCCGGCCGCACCCCGATCCCGTGTGTGCGGTGCAATATGGGGCCAAAGTTCACCGACTTGCTCGGCATCGCCCGTGACCTTGGCGGCGATTGCCTGGCGACCGGACATTATGTCCGGCGCGTCGTTGGCCGCTATGGTCCAGAGCTGCACCGTGCCATCGACCAGGCCCGCGACCAGAGCTATTTTCTGTTTGCGACGACCCGCGACCAGCTCGACTATCTGCGCTTTCCGCTCGGAGGAATGCCAAAATCGGACGTGCGCGCCATCGCCAGCCAACTGGGCCTGGGGGTTGCGGCAAAGCCCGACAGCCAAGACATTTGTTTCGTGCCTGATGGGGATTATGCCAAAATCGTCACCGCCATCCGTCCCGATGCCGCGACCGATGGCGCGATTGTCGATATGGCCGGGCGTGAGCTGGGCCGCCACCGGGGGATCATCCACTACACCGTTGGCCAGCGGCGCGGACTCGACATCGGCGGGATGGCCAATCCGCTCTATGTCATCCGCATCGATGCAAAAACACAACAGGTCGTGGTCGGGCCGCGTGTTGCGTTGGCGGTCACGTCGGCGCGTCTGACAGAAATGAATATGCTGCTCGGCGCGGGCGACACCATAGGGCCAATCACCGCCAAGGTGCGCTCGATGGCGCGGCCAGTGCCAGCGCGGCTGGATGGTTCGCAGCTGATTTTCGAATCGCCCGAATATGGCGTCTCGCCGGGCCAAGCCGCTGTCCTTTATGCGGGGGAGCGGGTGATCGGCGGCGGCTGGATTGCCGAAACCCAAAGCGCACAGTTGGAATTGGCGGCCTGAACATTGGCTTCGGCTGCGGGTTCCCGTGCGCTTCCCCTACGCCAAGGGCTAGCGCGGCGCTCTTGTCTGGCCTTTCCCGCTCGCAGGCGAGCGCGGCCTATCCCTCTCCCCCCTTCGACTGCCTGCAAGGCAGGCGCTCAGGACAGGCTCGCGGGAGAGGGTTGCATAGTCTTGCTGAGCCACTCGGCGAAGCTAGACGAAGCTGGGTGAGGGGTATCTGCCATGTCGCTAACAAGTAACCCCTCATCCAACTGTGCCTAAGTCGCGTCCTCTCTCGCTTCCCCTGTCGTAAACGACAGCGCGTCCTCTCTCGCTTCCCCTGTCGTAAACGACAGCGCGTCCGCGACCAAGGCTCCATATCCTTCTCCCTCATGGGGAGAAGGGAAGTGCACAACCCCCTCCACCGCTTCGCGGTTCCCCTCCCCCAGAGGGGGCGGATTGTCCATCGTGCAAGGCTGGTCGACAAGCTGGCTGACATCGGGGTCATGGACTCTGAGCCTAATATCAGGAACAAGCTGAGCCGTGGAAAATTTACAGCGGTGTTTTTGTGCAATGTCTAGAGGCTATCGGCTCAACATCCTTGCGGTTGGATTAGCTGCCGTCATATCGCTTTCTGTCGCGATTTTCCTTACAGATCGCGCCGTCGATTTACAATCATCCTATAAGCAGACGGCCAATCACAACGCCAAAGGCTATACAGATCGTGGCGCAATAGAGTTGCAACGCTGCGCCTCGCTTACCGCTGGTCAGCGTTCGGAGTGCAGAGCCAACGCAAATGAAGCCCGCCGCCAAGGCGAGCGCGACGAATACGACCTCGAAGCGCAACGGATTACCGCCGCTTGGACGGCGCATATGGGCATCGCGGCGATAATCGGCATGGCTGTCGGCATTGTCGGCATTGGCCTGATTTTTGTGACGTTCCGGGAGGCTAGGCGGGCTGCTGATGCCGGGTTCGAAGCCAACAGAATAGCGCAGAACCAGCAAAGAGCGCGGGTAATGCCTAAATTGGATGTGGAGTATCGCGGCTTCCAAGGGGACTATCAAGTTAGGGTTAAATGTGAAAATATCGGTCAGTCCCCAGCTATAAGATCGAAGTGCAAGGTCTTCGGATTCGTGGCAATCCCGGAGGCCCCTCCAAGCGATCTGAAATGGGGACATGAGCGGACTTTGAAAAGTGAAGAAAATGCTGATTTGGCGTTGATTGAACCGATGGACCTTAAGGGCTTTGTTGCCGGAATAATCCAATACAACACGATATTCGGAGGGCCGCACCACACTTACTTTTGTTTCCGTTTCGCGTTTAGCAAGCGCAGTAGAGAGTGGCATCCGATCTCCTGCGCTCCCGAAAACTGGCCCGACGATACCTAGCCCCAGCAGCGCCGTTGCCACAGCGCTAATCATGCCGCCGCACCGTTGGTGCGCTTGCTACATAATGCCGCAATTCTCCGCTGTCCTACACTGCGCTGGTCGTGACATCATCATCACCGGCACCGTTACCGCCCGGCTCTTTCCCACCGTCAGTCTCCCCACCCGCATCATGCACCGGATGACGTGCGCCAGATGCCGCGCGCATGTCGCCTAGCGCGTGATGACATTAGGTTGAACCGTCATTGCGAGCGTAGCGAAGCAATCCATCTCGGGGTTTTTTCTCGCGTCCCCTAGCGCAGGCGCTAATGCGCCCCTGGATTGCTTCGCTACGCTCGCAATGACGAAAGTGGCGGGGCCTAATGTCATGCCGCCTAAACTGCTGCCTCACGCCACCATAAAGTGACAAAGGTGACAAACGATCCACGAACTAGCGTCACTTTTGTCGCTTTAAGGGTTTCCCCTAGAGTGGTTCTGCCTTTGATTGCATCAAAGTCAGCACTCTAGACACTTGTTTTACCGTGATTTCGTAAGGCGCCAGATGATTCAATCTGACTCGAAATCACTCTAGCGCAAGCGCTAGCAGTTTCGGGCTTTTCCGCCCGAATCGCCCGCATAACCCTATTAATCGTCCAGTAAACACCCAGTTCCGGTGTGAAAATGCGCGGTGCGGCTGGCCAGCAAAGGCACGCTGGCGCGGACCGCCTGTTCGTCTTCGACATCGCTGATACTGACGATTTCCATGCCGGGTTCACTGTCGCGCCTGCAGCTTTCGATGTCACGCCCTTGCACGAACCGGCACGAACAGCCCATCCGTGCGCCATAGGCAGCCCCGAGCTGTGCCTGCGCCTGCCAGGTCGGGAATTGCCAGATCGCATATCCTGCCAGCAGTATTACGGGCAGCAATAGCCAGCGCCAACGGCGGCGCAATGAAACAATGGTTGAGTCGGATGGCTTGGTTGGGCTATTCATCCGCGCCATGAACCGCATTTTGCTCCGGCTGGCAAGTATACCTGCCATCACCCCTGCCCTGATTGCCGGTGCCGCCCTGCTCGCGCTGACCGGTTGCGCGGCGAGCGAACCGCCCGCTGCACCCTTGGAACGACGCGAGTTGGTGGCATCACAAATATCGCCGCCAGCGCGTCAGGCGATCGACCGCTTGTTCGCGGATAGCGAGGCGATGGGGGAAACCCGTGCGCTGCTCGTCCTGCGTGACGGCCAGCCAGTCTATGAAGCCTATGGCGATGGTTTCGGCCCCGACAGCAAGCTGATTAGCTGGTCGATGGCCAAAAGCATCACATCGGTGCTGGTGGGTATGCTGGTGGCTGACGGGCGGCTGATATTGGATGATCCGGCGCCGGTCCCCGATTGGCAGCGTCCCGGTGATGTGCGCGGGTCGATAACCCTGCGCCATTTGCTCCACATGGCATCGGGGTTGGAGCATGTCGAGGATGGCGATCCGGTTTGGCAAGCCGACACGGTGGCGATGCTGTTCGGGGCGAGTGCCAGCAATATGGCGACTATGGGCGAATCCAAGCCGCCGGTGGCCGCTCCGGGTGAGCAGTTCAACTATTCATCCGCGACCAGCGTGATCCTGTCGGACATCATTGCCCGGGCTTTGACAAACAGCAATGTGCCAGCCGTCCGCCGCGATGCGGTGCGCAATTTCATCGACGGGCGGCTTGCCGGGCCGCTCGGGATGCGCAGCCTGACGCCAGAGTTTGACGCTGCGGGCACGATGATCGGCGGCTCGATCATGCATGCGACCGCGCGCGATTTTGCCAAGTTTGGTGAATTTCTGCGACGTCGCGGCGAAACCTCCGATGGCACACGACTGCTGCCCGAAGCTTGGGTCGATTTCATGCTGACCCCATCGCCAGCCAATCCGGGCTATGGCGGGCATATCTGGCTCAACCGCGATCAGGGCAATGGCAATACGCCGCTATGGCCATCGCGCGGCCCGCCCGACCTGTTTGCCTGTCTGGGGCATCAAGGGCAGTTCATCATCGTCAGCCCGGGTGAGCGATTGACGGTGGTGCGATTGGGAATCTCTACCCGACCGCAGATCGACAATGTCCGCGATGGCTTGCGTCAGGTTTTTGCTGCCTTTTGAGGCGGCTTTTTTGGGGGCTTTTTGTGGGGCTTGGGCGGGATTTCCTGATCCAGCGTCTCTGACGGGATATAGCCGATTTCGTCGCTATGCCCCTCCGGGTCGGGGTGGATCAATATCTCTACGCCGGGGAAATGCTCGGCCAGATCGGCCTCGATCTGGTCCATCACGCCGTGCACCTCCACCACGGTCATGTCAGGGCGGACCCACAGGTGGAACTGGACAAATTCATGCGCGCCACTGGTCCGGGTGCGCAGATCGTGGATGCCGCGCGCTTCGGGGTGGCGCAGAACGACTTTGATAAACGCCAGTTTGCGCGACGTCGGCCATTCCTTGTCCATCAGTTGATCGAGAATGATGGTCGTGGTCCGCCACGCGCCCCACAACAGCCACAGCGCGATAATCAGGCCAAAGCCGCTATCGGCCCCGTGCGCTCCCAAATAGGATTCGAGCACCAAAGCGGCTATCACCGCAGCGTTGAGCAACAGGTCTGACTGATAATGGAGATGATCCGCCTTTATCGCGACTGACCCGGTGCGCCGGATGACCAGCCGCTGATAGGCGAGCAGGCCGAGCGTTGCGACAATCGCGATGACGGAGACACCAATCCCATATTCGGGCTGTGTCGCACTTGCCCCTACACGCAACTGATGGATCGCCCGCCAGCCAATCGCGAGCGCGGAAATGCTGATTAAAATGACCTGCAACAGCGCGACAATCGCTTCAGCTTTGCCGTGGCCAAAGCGATGGTCATCATCGGCGGGCATGGCGGCCAAGCGAACCCCGATCAGGGTAATAATCGCCGCGACCATGTCCAGCGCGGTATCAGCCAGCGAGCCAAGCATCGCGGTCGAGCCGGTTGCCCACGCAGCCCACGCCTTGAGGCCGACCAGCGATGTGGCCACAATCACGCTGGCGATGGCGGCGCGCTGGGTCAGGGTTGCCCGGGAGCTGCCATGCGCCTGTCCAGCTCGATGATGATGGGTGCCAGTCATATGAGCCTATGGATACAAGCGCTGGCAGTCCCAGTCGCCATCGGGGGTTAGGGTAAAAAGCCGTCTTTCGTGCAGACGGAACGGCTTGTCCGCCCAAAACTCTATACGCTGTGGCGCGACGCAATAGCCAGACCAATCCGGCGGTCGGGGGACATCGCCCAACGCATAGCGCGCACCATATTCGGCGATACGGGCCAGCAAATGGGCGCGGCTGGGCATCGGGCGAGACTGGTCGGAGGCCCAGGCACCAAGCTGGGCATCACGCGGGCGGCTGGCAAAATAAGCGTCGGCTTGGGCGTTGCTGACGGGGGTCACAGCGCCTTCAATCCGGATTTGACGGCGCAGCGATTTCCAATGGAACAGCAGCGCCGCCTTTGGGTTGGCGGCCAGTGCTCGCCCCTTGTGGCTCTCAACATTGGTGTAAAATACAAAACCATCCGGCCCATGATCCTTGAGCAACACCATCCGCAACGAGGGCTGCCCTTCAGTATCAACCGTGGCGAGCGCCATGGCATTATGGTCGTTGGGTTCTTGCTTCGCGGCGTCGGCGAACCACTGGTCAAATAGGGCGATGGGGTCGGTGGGCATCCGCCCCCTCTACCCAAATCGCGGCAAGGGGTCGAGTGGCAGATCAATTGATATGCGCCAACCGCTTGCCGCACGCGATGTCTGGCCCTAGCTATGGGTGATGGCTGCTGATCCTTATTCCCTGTTGGGCGTCGCCCGCGATGCGAGCGAAGCCGAGATAAAAAAGGCGTATCGCAAACTCGCCAAGCAACTCCACCCCGACGCCAATCAGGACAACCCCAAGGCGGGGGATCGTTTTTCCGAGGTAACCCACGCCTATGATCTGCTCAGCGACAAGGACAAGCGCGGCCGGTTTGATCGCGGGGAAATTGATGCCAGCGGCAATCCGGCCAATCCCTTTGCTGGCGGCGGCTTTGGCCGCAATCCGCAAGCCGGGCCATGGGGGCAGCATCGCGAAACCAATGCTGGCGGTTTTGGAGGGGAAACTGGCGACTTTGGCAGTATATTCGATGAACTGTTCAGCGGTCGCTCGCGCCGTGCGCCGCCACCCAAAGGGGCCAATATTGCCTATCGCCTCGCGGTCGGTTTTATCGATGCGGCGACCCGCTCGCCACAACGTATTACCCTGTCCAACGGCAAATCCATCGACCTCAAACTCCCGGCTGGGGTCGACACCGGCACTCAAATGCGGCTGGCGGGCAAGGGGGAGGACGGCCCCGGCGGGCCAGGTGACGCGAGCGTGACCATCGAAGTGCGGCCCCACGCCTTTTTCCGGCGCGACGGCGTGGATGTGCGCGTTGATCTGCCGGTGACTTTGGCAGAGGCGGTCAAGGGCGCAAAGGTCAAGGTGCCAACGGTCGATGGTCCGGTGATGCTGGCCATTCCGGCTGGCTCGACATCTGGCAAAGTGCTGCGGCTCAAGCACAAGGGCTTTACCCGCAAGGACGGGACACGCGGCGATCAGTTGGTCAGCCTGTTGGTCGATGTGCCTGCTGATGATGCTGCTTTGGCTGAATTTGTGGCGGGATGGGATGATCGCCGCAATGTGCGGACTGCGTTGGGGGTGTAGCGTCCAGTGCTCGGCTTTCCAAAGGCAACACAGGCACTGCCGGACTGGATCACCCGGTTATTGGCAACCCGTGCCTGGCAAGTGATCCGCCGAACCGCGATTGGCACCTATCATGACGGCTTCATCCATGCAGGAAATCTCGCCTATCTAGCCCTGATCGCGCTGTTCCCCTTTTTCATCACCGCGACCGCGCTGATGACCGCCTTTGGCCGGTCGGCTGAGGGGATCCATGCCCTCGAAGTCATTCTCGCGACAATGCCGCCGGGGGTTGCCCAAACACTTGATGGCCCGCTGCGCGAAGTATTGTCGGCGCGCAATGGCCCGTTGCTATGGGTCGGGGCGGCGATTGGGCTATGGACGGTCGGCAGTCTGATCGAAACATTACGCGACATTTTGCAGCGCGCCTATGGGGCGTCATCAGGCCGCAGTTTCTTTCACCATCGCCTCTATTCGATCGGTCTCATCATCGGTGCGGTGTTGCTGTTGATGGCCTCGTTCAGTCTGCAAGTGGTGACGGTCGCGGCCCAGGAGTTGATCGGGCGCTGGCTGCCTGCGGGCATTGTCGGCTATGGTGAACTGGCCCTGACCTATGGGATTTCGGTGATCGGCCTGTTCGTGTCGTTGTTCGTCTTGTTTGTGTCGCTGACCCCGCCTGCATTTAAGGGGCGCCGCCATCCCAAATGGCCCGGCGCGGCGGTCACTACGCTGTGGTGGGTCGGGGTGACGATCGCATTGCCGCCGCTTTTGGCACGCATGTTGGCCTATGATCTGACCTATGGCAGCCTCGCTGGAGTGATGGTGACGTTATTTTTCTTCTATCTGATTGGACTGGGGATGGTTATCGGGGCAGAATTGAATGCGGCACTCGCGGGCGCTCCCGCCAGCGGCCCCACCCGAATCGGCAAAGCCCAGCGGCGTAGCCAGAATGATGTTGAACCAGAGGAGCAGAGCTGATGGGCGGATTGATGGCGGGCAAAAAAGGTCTGATAATGGGGCTGGCCAATGACAGGTCGCTGGCCTGGGGTATTGCCAAGGCCCTCAACGCTCATGGTGCGCAGCTTGCCTTTAGCTATCAGGGCGAAGTCATGGCGAAACGGGTCCGTCCATTAGCCGAGCAACTGGGCTGTGATTTCCTGATCGACTGCGATGTCGCTGACATGGCCAATCTCGATGCCGCCTTTGCGACGCTGGCGGCGCGCTGGCCGACCATCGACTTTGTCGTCCACGCCATTGGCTTCACCAACAAGGATGCGCTGCGCGGCAACTATAGCGATGTTGGCCTCGATGATTTTTTGATGACGATGAACATCAGCGTCTATAGCTTTACCGCAGTCGCCAAACGCGCGGCGGCGATGATGCCAAATGGCGGCGCATTGCTGACCCTCACCTATTATGGCGCGGAAAAGGTCATGCCGCATTACAACGTCATGGGCGTCGCCAAAGCGGCACTGGAAACCAGCGTCAAATATCTCGCCAATGATTTCGGGCCACAGGGTATTCGCGTCAATGCGGTATCAGCCGGTCCGATCAAGACACTGGCGGCGAGCGGCATCGGCGATTTTCGCTATATATTGAAATGGAACGAATATAACACGCCGCTGCGCCGCAATGTCACCATCGACGATGTCGGCGGCGCTGCGCTCTATCTGCTGTCTGACCTTGCGTCGGGGGTCACTGGCGAAATCCACCATGTCGATGCGGGATACCATACCGTCGGGATGAAACAGGTCGATGCGCCCGACATTGGTCTGGTGTGATGAGGGTCGAGCTCGATCATGTCCAGGTCGCAATCCCTGCTGGCGGTGAGGATGCAGCCCGCGCCTTTTTTGGCACTTTGATCGGCTTGGTTGAAATCCCCAAGCCCGACGAGTTGCGCGGGCGAGGTGGCTGCTGGTTTGAAATTGGTTCTCAACAATTGCATCTGGGAATCGATGCGGACTTCCGGCCCGCAAAAAAAGCGCACATTGCATTGCGCGTGGATGGCTTGGGGGCATTGCAGGGGAAACTCGCAGCGGCTGGATACGCGATTTTGGGCGACACTCCGGTTGGCGGCAGGCAACGATTCTTTAGCGAAGATCCATTCGGCAACCGTATCGAGTTTGTGGAAGGCGAAACCACCCCATGAGTTTCAACAGCTTTGGCCATATGTTCCGCTTCACCACTTGGGGGGAAAGCCACGGTCCCGCCATCGGTGCGGTGGTTGACGGCTGCCCGCCAGGGCTGGCGTTGAGTGAAAGCGACATCCAGCCGTTCCTCGATGCGCGGCGACCGGGGCAATCGAAATATACCACCCAGCGGCAGGAGCCTGATGCGGTGCGCATCCTGTCGGGGGTGTTTGAGGGGCGCACCACCGGCACCCCGATCAGCCTGATGATCGACAATGTCGACCAGCGGCCCAAGGATTATGCCGAGGTCGCGACGGCCTATCGTCCCGGACATGCCGACTATGCCTATGACGCCAAATACGGGCTTCGCGATTATCGTGGCGGTGGCCGCTCAAGCGCGCGCGAAACCGCGAGCCGGGTGGCAGCAGGGGCGGTGGCGCGGCTGGTCATCCCCGAAGTGGTCATCACCGCCTATGTTTGTGAAATTGGCGGCGACGCGATTGATCCAGCCAATTTCGATGCGGCTGAAATTGCCCGTAACCCGTTTTTCTGCCCTGACGCCGCTGCCGCTGCGCGTTGGGCAAGACTAGTGGATGACGCACGGCTGGCGGGGTCTTCGCTCGGCGCGGTGGTCGAATGTGTCGCGACCGGTGTGCCTGCGGGCTGGGGCGCTCCGATTTATGCCAAGCTCGATGCGGAGCTGGCCCATGCGATGATGGGGATCAACGCGGTCAAGGCGGTCGAGATTGGCGATGGCTTTGCCGCTGCCCGCCTGAGCGGAGAGGGCAATGCAGATGCGATGCGGCCCGGCAGCGATGGCGCGTCACCGGAGTTTCTCGCCAACCATGCGGGCGGGATTGCGGGCGGTATTTCTACCGGCCAGCCGGTGGTGGTGCGCGTGGCGTTCAAACCGACTAGCTCTATATTGACGCCGGTGGAAACGATCACCCGCGACGGGGCCGCGACCCAGCTTCGGACCAAGGGTCGGCATGACCCGTGCGTTGGCATTCGCGGCACGCCAGTGGTTGCAGCGATGATGGCGCTGGTGCTCGCCGATCAGAAATTGCTCCACCGCGCCCAGTGCGGGTGACAAGCTGACGGGTTTTCCGCAGCGCCATTGCCAACCCCATTCGAACTCGCCACAACCACGGCACAGGTGCGCCGGGCAGGCGCGGAACAACAGCCATTCGGGGAAGCGCGGCAATGGACAGAAAACTCACTTGGTACATCCTCGCGGGGATGGCGCTGGGCGTCACCGCGGGTTTCATCGTCAACCAATATTTCGCGGGCGATGCGCAAGCGATTGCCGCAGTCGCGCGCTGGTTCAAACTGCTGTCCGATATATTTCTTGCGCTGATCAAGATGCTGGTCGCGCCGCTGATCCTGTCGACTATCGTTGTCGGCATTGCGCATATGGGTGACACGTCTGCATTGGGGCGCATCGGCTTTCGCGCGATCAGCTGGTTCATCATCGCCAGCCTGATTTCGATTGGCCTTGGCCTGGTTCTGGTCAATCTGTTTCAGCCGGGTGTGGGTCTGACGCTGACCGCCACTGCCGTGGATGTCGGAGAAGTTGCCACGCTCGATCCGGTCGATTTCATCCTTCACATTTTCCCGAAAAATGCATTTGAGGCGATGGCCACCAACAATATCCTGCAGATATTGGTGTTCTCCTGCTTTGCGGGTGTCGCGCTGTCGGCGATGGGCGAAAAGGGTCGACCGTTGGTGCGTGGGGCCGAATCACTCGCTGACATGATGCTGCAGATCACCTCTTATGTCATGCGCTTTGCCCCGATTGGCGTGTTCGGTGCGCTGGCCAATGTGGTTGCAGTCAACGGTCTGGGCATCCTTGGCACTTATGCCGAATTGCTCCTCGAATTCTATCTGTCGCTGTTGATCCTGTGGACCATATTGCTGACGATTGGCGGTATATTCCTTCGCGGGCGGATCTGGCGGCTGATCCGCTATATCCGTGAACCCTTGTTGATCGCATTTTCGACGGCTTCGTCAGAGGCGGCGTTACCAAAATTGTTCGAACAGCTTGACCGCTTTGGGGTGCCGCGCCGTATTTCGGGCTTCATGTTGCCGCTGGGCTACAGCTTCAACCTCGATGGCTCGATGATGTATATGAGCTTCGCGACGATCTTTATCGCGCAAGCCTATGGCATCGACCTGTCGGTCGGCACCCAGATCATGATTCTGCTGACGCTGATGATTTCGTCAAAGGGCGTAGCTGCGGTTCCGCGCGCATCCCTTGTCGTCATAACAGGTACGCTCGCCATGTTTGGCCTGCCGGTTGAAGGTGTGGCGCTGATCCTTGGTATCGACCAGTTCCTCGATATGGGCCGCACCGCGACCAATATCATTGGCAACGCGGTCGCGACCAGCGTCATCACCAAATGGGAGGGGATGCTCGAGGAAGAGGAGCCAGCGGAAATGGAGCACCCGCACGCCCCATCGCACACCAGCCACCACGGTATGCGCGGCCTTGATCTGGCTGATGATATGGTCGACGACGACCGCAAGGATGCGGTCTGAGCCGGGCCACCCTTAACAGAAAAAGGGCCGCCGGGGCAATCCCGACGACCCTTTCACATGGTCAGCGATCAGAAGGATTTCCCCGTCGAAACGCTCTGGCGCACCTAGAAAATTAGACCCGCACGCTCCGTAGGAACCTGACCGACATCGCTGCTGAACCATGAGACATCGGATCACCTCCTTTCGCTTGTTGATAGGGCATGTGCGCACTCCTTGCTGTCGCGGCACAAGTGCAGAGTGAATCAACATCGCGCCCAGTGCAAGCCCCAAAATTGACCGTGGTTGCTATGACGAAAAAAGTTGACTGGCCCGGCTATTGAATTAACATCATTGTTAATAATTGGCTGATATTCCGGCCATTCGTCATCCTTTGGGACATTTTATGAACGCTCTTGCATCCACTTTTAAAGCCAACCCTCATTGGCTGCCCAAGCTTCCCTCCTCCGCACTCGCCCATATTCCAGGAGACGAAGGACTGCCGCTGGTCGGCAACACGTTAAAGCTGTTGCGCGACCCGGTCGCATTTGGGCGGCACATGAACACCACATATGGCCCGGTGTTCCGCAATCGCAGCTTTGGCTTACTCACCGTCCAATTGGCTGGACCGGATGCGATGGAACTGGTGCTGTTCGACCGGGACAAGATTTTTTCGTCCGAACAGGGCTGGGGTCCGGTGCTAAACCTGTTGTTCCCGCGCGGGTTGATGCTGATGGACTTTGAAAAGCATCGCGCTGATCGCAAAGCATTGTCGATTGCGTTCAAACCCGAACCGATGCGCCACTATGCCGATGCGCTGAATGCGGGTGTCGCTGCGCGGATGCCCGAGTGGAGCGCTGCGGCGGCTGGAGGTAAGCCGTTCACATTTTATCCGGCGATCAAACAGCTGACGCTCGACCTCGCTGCGACCAGTTTTCTCGGCATTGCGTGGGGCCCCGAAGCCGAAAAGATCAACAAGGCGTTCGTGGACATGGTCCAGGCCAGCATCGGCATCATTCGCCGCCCGTGGCCATTCACCGCCATGGGTCGCGGGGTTGCCGGACGCAAATATCTGATCGAGTATTTCTCGCCGATGGTGCCGCTGCGGCGCGCCTCCGACGGACAGGACATGTTCACCCAATTCTGTCAGGCAAAGGACGAGGCCGGTGAGTATCTCGCCGTGGACGCAATCGTTGATCACATGAATTTCCTGATGATGGCGGCGCACGACACCATCACCAGCAGCGTCACGTCTATGGTCTGGCTGCTCGCCAAAAACCCCGAATGGCAACAAAAATTGCGTGAGGAAATGTTGTCGGTTTCTCCGGCGGGGATGGGCGTAGGGCATAATGCATTGGGCCAGCTTGAACTCACCGAAATGGCGTTCAAGGAAACTTTGCGGATGATCCCGCCGGTGCCCAGCATGCCGCGCCGCGCACTCAAGGAGTTTACCTTTGGCGGCCACATCATCCCTGCGGGCACCAATGTCGGGATCAGTCCCGGCAATACGCACAAGATGGCCGAATACTGGCCGGACCCCGACACATTTGATCCGATGCGCTTTACCCCAGAGGCGGTGCGCGGGCGGCACAAATATGCGTGGGTGCCGTTCGGCGGCGGCGCACACATGTGCATCGGTTTGCACTTTGCTTATATGCAGGCAAAGATCGTTCTTCACCATTTGCTGACGACGCATCAGGTTTCGGTGCCAGCGGGTTACGAGCCGAAATGGCAGATGTTCCCTATCCCGCGCCCGCGCGACGGATTGCCGGTCACGCTGACGCCGTTGTAGGTCACCGGCCCATTTGAGCATTGTGCGGATTATTTAGCTCGTCATTGCGAGCGCAGCGAAGCAATCCAGTGGTCGAAGCGTTACAGCTGGATTGCTTCGCTGCGCTCGCAATGACGGCATGGGTTCATATCAATACATCTTTATATTAGTCCCATCGCTTGCGCCTTCACCACGGCCTCGGTGCGGTTTGCCGCTGCAAGTGCAGCCGCAGCCGCCGCTGTATGCGCCTTGACCGTAGCTGGTGACAGACCCAAATAACGGGCGATTTCCTTGTTTGACTGGCCCTTTGAAATCAATTGCAAAACATCAATTTGACGCGGCGTCAGGCGCACCGGCTCGATAGCGGCGGGCGCAATTTTTGCAGCGCCTAAAGCTGCTATTTCCAAGATACGCGGTGGTGCGTAATGACCACCAGCCAGCACCAGCGCTATCGCCGCCTCAATCACCGCACTTTTTGATGTTTTCGGGGCAAATCCTGCGACGCCGATGTCGAACAACTCCAACAGGAGCTGATCATCTTCATTACCCGTCACCACCAAGATCGGCGTGTCGCGCGACGTTTCCCGCAACCTTCTGATGCCTTCAACCGGTGTGGCCCCCGGCATTACCAGATCACAGATGCACAAGTCCGGCTTGGCGGCCATCATTTCCCACGCGGTGGGAAAATCGCTCGCCAATACAACCCGCGCATCGGGCCAGCCCAACCCGACCGCACCCGCCAGAGCCTCGCGCATCATTGCGTGATCGTCACAGATCAAACAAGTTTTCATCGGTAACAGACAATCCCACCCGCCCAATGCGAAGTAATTTAGTCTGCTACTGTGTTTACCCCACGAACTTCAAGGTAAAACGCGCAGCCATGTCTCCACCGCTTGTCAATTCCCGCCCTCCCGCCCATTAAAATGGCTATTTGCCGGACCGACGCAAGCCCGATGCCAAAGCCACCGCGAATCTCGTCTCCATGATTTGAGCCTTGGAAATAATCTTCGAACAATCGAGGAAAATCAGCGTCAGAAATACCAACGCCATCGTCAATTACCCAAATCCGGAGGTTATCGCCGCGCTTTTGCCCGCCGATCAGAATGCGCCGCGCCTTGGCATGACGGATTGCGTTGCTGACCATGTTGCCGATCGCCCGCTCGATCAACGTCGCATCGCCGAGTGCCGTCAAGCGGCATGGCAAAGCATGGATGCTGATCGAAGCGAGGTGCGCTGCCAGTTCATAAGTTTCGGCAACCTGCGCGATCAGGGGGCCGATTGCAACCTCACGAATATCGGCTGTGACACCACCAGAGTCGAGCTTTAGATGCTGAAGCATTTGCTGCATTATTTGCTCGGTCGTATCAAATGCCCAATTGACGCCGACTGTCGCCTTGTCACGGGCATCGGCATTGGTGCTGCGGATCACCTGATCGAAAAACAATCTTGCTGATTGAAGTGGCGTAGCAAGGTCATGCGAAGCTGATGCAAGAAAGCGGGTTTTTGTATCGTGTGCCACCTCCAATTGTTTAATTCCCAGCTTGATCGCATGTCTGGCCATCAGCATCAGAGCCGTAAAGCAAACAATGAATACAATAATGATGAAAGAATATTGTCCCCAGTAGACCGCGAAATATAGACAGAGCCCAATCGACAGGAAATACGGCAAGGATCGAGCGCCAAAACCGGCAGCAAAGGGTCGGGTAGTGGCAAACGCCTCAACCGATACCGTACCCATTGTGAACATCACACCCACCAGTTGCATGGCATCGTCGGCATTGGGCATCAAAATCCAAAAGTCGGAAATGATTGCCACATTGTACAGCCACATATGCCCTAGGTAAAAGTTTTGCCTGAACGCCTCGGTTTCAGCTTTGCGGCGACCACGTATCGACCGCCAGGCAAAAGCGACGAGCCACATCAGCGCAAACAGCGCAAAAATTGAACCTAACAGCGCTACGTCGAAAGGCTGGGTAAGCGGCACAAACACATTATATGTATAGCCAATGGCGACAACATAGACCGCGAATGCCGCCACATGAATGCGCCGTGCAATCCGGTCTACTCCCTCCATTTGTCATTCTCCTCGGCGCTTCCCCTACGGTAAACCGTAGCGCGTGTTCTCCTCGGCGCACTTTGTCTCAACCAATCCAACAAGCGCAAGCCAATAGGCCATCTGGTTAGGCCAAATGGCCAAGTGCCATCGCCGCCAGAGCTTGGCATTGACGGGGTTCAAACAGCCCTCGGGTCGCACAGTCCAAAAAATACCAAAAAAATACGCTAAAATTTAAACCAGGTAGGATGAAGTAAAATGAAGTCAACGATCAAATCTGGCCGCTCCATTCGGGCAGCTATGGCCAGCACCCTTGCGATTGCAGCAGTGTCGATTGCGTGGACAGCCGCCCGCGCAGACGCGACGCCCGAATGTAATGTTGGCCCCGGGGTTAATTCGACCGAGTGCGGCGTAAACAGCGTTGCCACCGGCACCGGCAGCACCGCAACCGGTAACGCCAGCACCGCGACTGGCTTCGTCAGCACCGCAACCGGCGTGTTCAGCACCGCAACCGGCGACAACAGCACCTCAACCGGTGCGAACAGCAGCGCCACCGGCGAAAACAGCACCGCAACCGGTGCGGTCAGCACCGCCAGCGGCATCCAAAGCACCGCAACCGGCGTGGGAAGCACCGCCAGCGGCGACTTCAGCACCGCAACCGGTGTGTCTAGCACCGCAACTGGCGCCAACAGCACCGCAACCGGTTTGGGGAGCACCGCCAGCGGCGATGTCAGCACCGCAACCGGTGCGGGGAGCACCGCCAGCGGCAACCAAAGCACCGCAACCGGTGCGGCGAGCACCGCCAGCGGCACCAGCAGCACCGCAACCGGCGCGCTGAGCAACGCCAGCGGCTTCCAAAGCACCGCAACCGGTAACTCGAGCACCGCCAGCGGCATCAACAGCACCGCAACCGGTGTGGATAGCCTCGCAACCGGCGACAACAGCACCGCAACCGGCGTGTTCAGCAACGCCAGCGGCATCCAAAGCACCGCAACCGGCAGGTCGAGCACCGCCAGCGGCTTTGCCAGCACCGCAACCGGCGTGTTCAGCATCGCCAGCGGCGATAACAGCACCGCAACGGGTCAGGACTCGCGGGCAACCGGCGTAGACAGCACGGCAACCGGCGTGTTCAGCACCGCCAGCGGCATCCAAAGCACCGCAACCGGCAGGGCGAGCGACGCCAGCGGCGATAACAGCACCGCAATTGGTGCATTTAGCACCGCCAGCGGCAGCAACAGCACCGCACTTGGCCAAAACAGCACCGCCAGCGGCATCAACAGCACCGCAACGGGTCAAGGCTCAACGGCAAGCGGCTTTCAAAGCGCCGCAACCGGCGCACGTAGCACCGCAAGTGGCTTTCGAAGCACCGCAACCGGCGAGCTCAGCACCGCAAGTGGCGCAAACAGCACCGCAACTGGCTGGCGCAGCCAAGCAACCGCTTTGGGCGCAACCGCAACCGGCGATGACAGCCGGGCAACCGGCGCTCTCAGCACGGCAACGGGTCAGAACAGCCAAGCAACCGGCCTCAACAGCACCGCACTGGGCCAGGGTGCGCAAGCGACTGCGGCTGGTTCGGTGGCATTGGGCCAAGGATCGGTGGCCAATCAAGTCAACACGGTTTCAGTAGGCATCGTTGGCGGCGAACGCCGGATCGTCAATGTCGCGGCGGGCACCGCTGGCACCGATGCGGTCAATCTGTCCCAATTAAATGCGGTTATCGCGGTCAACACCACCCAGGACACCCGCCTGTCCGCAATTGAAACGCTGAATACATCGCAAACATCGCAGATCATGGCACTGCAAACGATGATCTTTGGGGAAGCAGCACAGATCAATTCGCTGTTCGCGATCACCGATCTGGACCGCAGGGACGCCCGTCGCGGCACCGCAGCGGCGGTGGCCATGGCCACGGCGGCAATGCCATCCGAACCGGGCAAGACCAGCTACACCGTCAATATCTCCAATTTCCGGGGCGAACAGGCGGTTGGTGCGGCGATTGCGCACCGGTTTGGTACCGATAATCCATTCGCCATCACCGCTGGCATATCCTATGCCGGGGGCCGGAGCACTGCGGCCCGGGTCGGGGTTGCTGGCGAGTTTTAGAGCTACTCCCTTCTCCCCTTGCGGGAGAAGGATATGGAGCCTTGGTCGCGGACGCACTACGGTTTACCGTAGGGGAAGGGAGAGAGGACGCGACTTAGGCGTAGTTGGATGAGGGGTTGCTTGTTGGCTAGCTGGCAGACACCCCTCACCCAGCTTCGACTAGGCAGCACGCTGCCAAGTCTGTGCAACCCTCTCCCTCAAGGGGAGAGGGTGGAACGCGCTAATGGGTCCTGACTCTAAACCGTGAAACTCTCGCCGCAGCCACATGCGCCCTTGGCATTGGGGTTGGCGAAGACAAAGCCTGCGGCGAAATCATCCTCGACCCACTCCATCGTGCTTCCGACCAGATAGAGGATGCTACCGCCATCGACAAAGAATGTGCCGCCCGGGGTTTCAATCCGTTCGTCAAAACCCACCGGTTCGCTGACATAATCGACCGAATAGGCCAGGCCAGAACAGCCGCGACGCGGGGTGGAGAGTTTGACGCCTATCGCACCTTGTGGAGCTTCTCCCATCAGTTTGGCGATGCGCGCTTCGGCAGACGGCATCAGGGTGATTGCGGCGGGCCGCGACCGGACAGTCTTGGTGGTGGTTTCAGTGTTCATGTCACAACATCCCTAGTTCGAGCCGCGCGTCGTCGCTCATATTGGCGGGGTTCCAAGCCGGTTCCCACACCAGATTAACCTCGGCATCACCGACACCGGGCACCGCACCGACGCGCAACTCAACCTCGCCCGGCATCGATTCAGCGACCGGACAACTCGGCGTCGTCAGCGTCATGGTGACGACGACATGGCCCTCATCAACATCAACGCCATAGATCAGGCCCAGATCATAGATGTTAACCGGGATTTCCGGGTCGTAAATCTCCTTGAGCGCGTCGATCACCGCTTGCTGCAAGTCCCCGCCCGGTGCATCCGGCGCGAGTTCGGCGGGTTTTTCCGCGAGGAACCCGGCGAGGTAATCGCGCTTGCGCTCCAGCTTGTCTGGTGCCGATTCAACATCGCTGACTCGCGCTTTTGGTGGTGGCTCCACGCTGTCGACCAGTTCGGTCATGATGCTGCGATTGTCACTCATCCGAAAATGCTCCGTACCCGTTCAAGGCCGCGCAGCAAAGCCGCCACATCACCCGCATCATTGTAAATGCCAAAACTGGCGCGCACCGTTGCGGGCACGCCCAAATAGTCCATCAGCGGCTGTGCGCAATGGTGGCCGGCACGCACCGCAACGCCGCATTCGTCCAATATGGTGGCGACATCGTGAGGATGCACCCCATCGACTGCAAAAGAGACAATGCCTGCGCTATCGGCCGGGCCAAACAGGCGGATGCTGTTGATCTGGCCCAGCTCCCCACGCACCTGACCGACCAGCGATTGTTCGTGGGCGTGGATCACATCGAGGCCGATGGCATCGACATAATCAATCGCTGCGTGAAGCCCGATAACTTCGACGATGGCGGGGGTGCCCGCTTCAAATCGCGCCGGGGCGGGGGCATAGCTTGTGCGTTCAAATGTCACCTTGTCGATCATCGAGCCGCCGCCCTGCCATGGCGGCATTGCATCGAGGATTTCTGCTCGCGCCCACAGCACGCCAACGCCGGTCGGCCCGTATAGCTTGTGCCCGGAAAAGACGTAAAAGTCGCAGTCGAGATCGGCCACATTGACCGGCAAACGCGGGACGGCCTGAGCGCCATCGAGCAACAGCTTTGCACCGACTTTGTGCGCTAGCGCGGCGGCGCGTTTGGCGTCGAGCACCGACCCCAGCACATTCGAGACATGGGCGAACGCGACCAGTTTGTGCGCCGGTGTCAGCATCGCTTCGGCAGCGTCGAGGTCGATCCGGCCATCATCGGTCAGCGGGCAGACGTCGATATGCGCTCCCACGCGGCTTGCCAGCATCTGCCACGGCACGATATTGCTGTGGTGCTCCAACTGGCTGAGCAGGATGCGGTCGCCTGCGCCAATATTGGCATTTCCCCAGCTGTTGGCGACGAGGTTTATCCCCTCGGTCGCGCCGCGCACGAACACAATCTCGTTTTCGCAACGAGCGCCGATGAACTGGGCAACGCGGCGACGCGCCGCTTCAAACGCCAGCGTCATATCGGCAGAGCGTTGATATACGCCGCGATGGACGGTGGCATAATCCTTGCCGCCCGCCCGCATCATCGCGTCGAGAACGATTTGCGGTTTTTGCGCGGTGGCGGCGCTATCTAGATAATGCCAATTGGCGATGCCGGGGAAATGGTCGCGGATCGGGGCCATGCCAGCGGTACCGCCTTCATTTTCCCAGCGATTGAGTGCGAGGGTTGTCGAGGTGTTCACACCAGCTCCCCCAGTTTTTTGAGCGCTGCCGCCGTCAACTCTTGCTCAGCCTCGGCCCCATCAAACACGCCCACGACGAACGCTTGCAACATCAGCTTTTTGGCCTCAGTCGGCGGCAGCCCGCGCGATTCAAGGTAAAACAACCCCATCGCATCGAGTTCGCCCACCGCGCAGCCATGGGCGCATTTCACGTCATCGGCATAGATTTCGAGTTCGGGTTTGGCGTTTGCAGTCGCTGTCCGGTCGAGCAACATCGCTTTCACCGATTGCTCGCTGTCGGTCTGTTGCGCATCGCGGGCCACCGCGACCTTGCCGAGATAGGTGCCGGTGGCATGCCCCGCGAGCACCGAGCGGATCGTCTGTTTGGACGTCGCGCCGGGTTCAGCATGGGTGACGGTGGTGATGATCTCCAGCGTCTGCCCGACCCCTGTAGAAACGTCTCCGCCTATCTGCACCGCGCCCAGCGTAAAATCCGCACCTTCGTGGAGGGTGACGTTGAGCTCTATCCGGCCATAATCGCCACCGATGTTGAGGATGTGGATCGCGGCCACCGCACCCTTGCCGAGCGATAATTCGATCTGGTGGATCGCACCCATATCCTGAATGATATGCCGCGTCAGCGTTCCGCCAGCAGGCACAATGATGCACTCTGGCGCAGGCAATGGCCACGCCGCCGCTACCGCCGCAAGGTCAGCATAGCGCCAAGCTTCGTCGCGTTTGGTGGGGAGACGCGCGCTCATTGTCCCTCTACAAATTTCACGCCATTACCCCCGCATAACCTTCGGCTTCCAGCTCATGCGCCAGCTCCGCCCCGCCGGTCTTGACGATCCGCCCGTCCGCCAAAACATGGACAAAGTCCGGCTTCACATAATCGAGCAGTCGCTGGTAATGGGTAATCAGCAGCACCGCCTTGTCTGCTTTTCGCATGATCCGGTTGATGCCGTCCCCGACAACCCGCAACGCGTCAATGTCGAGGCCGCTGTCGGTCTCATCAAGCACCGCGAGGGTGGGGTCGATAATCCCCATCTGCACCATCTCGTTGCGTTTCTTCTCGCCGCCCGAAAAGCCGACATTGACTGGCCGTTTGAGCATATCCATGCTCATCCCCAGCGCGTCGGCCTGTGCGCGTGCGATTTTGAGGAACTCGCCGCCCGATAGCGGAGCCTCGCCGCGATGCTTGCGTTGCGCGTTGAGCGCCTCACGCAGGAACTGGACGTTCGACACACCAGGGATTTCGACCGGATATTGAAAGCCCAGGAACAGCCCAGCTGCGGCGCGCTCATGCGGCGCGAGGGCGAGAAGGTCTTGCCGGTTGAAGGTCACAGAGCCTTGCGTCACCTCATAACCAGGCCGCCCGCTCAGCACATGCGCCAGCGTCGATTTGCCGGACCCGTTCGGCCCCATCAGCGCATGGATCTCGCCCGCATTGAGCGACAGGCTAAGGCCCTTGAGTATAGGCTTGTCGCCAACTGTGGCGTGGAGGTTATTGATTTGGAGCATATTCACCCCACACTCCCTTCCAAACTAATCCCCAGCAGCTTTTGCGCCTCGACCGCAAACTCCATCGGCAGTTGCTGGAGCACTTGTTTGGCAAAGCCGTTGACGATCAGCGCCACCGCTTCCTCCTGCTCCAGCCCGCGTTGCATCGCGTAAAACATCTGGTCATCCGAAATCTTGCTCGTCGTCGCCTCATGCTCGATCTGCGCTGTGGGATTGCGCACTTCGATGTAGGGGACGGTGTGCGCGCCGCTCAGGCTCCCCAGCAGCAGCGAATCGCACTGGGTGAAATTGCGCACGCCTTCTGCATTGGGGGCGACGCGCACGAGGCCGCGATAGGTGTTGTTGCTACGCCCGGCGCTGATGCCCTTGCTCACAATCGTCGAACGCGTGCGTTTGCCGTTGTGAATCATCTTGGTGCCGGTATCGGCCTGCTGGTAATTGTTGGTGACCGCGATCGAATAAAATTCGCCGACGCTGTCATCGCCGTTCAACACACAAGACGGATATTTCCATGTGATGGCGCTGCCGGTTTCGACCTGTGTCCACGAAACCTTGCTGCGTTTGCCCTGGCACAAAGCGCGCTTGGTAACGAAATTATAGATGCCGCCTTTCCCTTCCGCATCGCCGGGATACCAATTTTGCACGGTCGAATATTTGATCTCGGCATCGTCCATCGCGACCAGTTCGACGACGGCGGCGTGGAGCTGGTTTTCATCGCGCATCGGCGCGGTGCAACCCTCCAGATAGCTGACGTAACTGCCCTTTTCGGCGATGATCAAGGTGCGTTCAAACTGGCCAGTATTTTCGGCATTGATACGGAAATAGGTGGACAGTTCCATCGGGCAGCGCACGCCCTCTGGGATGTAGACGAACGTCCCGTCGGAAAAGACCGCGCAGTTCAATGTGGCGAAATAATTGTCGTGCATCGGCACAATTTTGCCGAGCCATTTGCGCACGTGCTCTGGATATTCCTTGATCGCCTCCGAAATCGAGCGGAAAATCACGCCGGCGCGTTCGAGTTCGGCGCGGAAAGTGGTGGCGACGCTGACGCTGTCAAACACCGCATCGACCGCGACCCTGTGCGCACCCTCAACCCCCGCGAGCACTTTCTGTTCCGCGATGGGAATGCCCAGCTTTTCATAGATGCGCAGGATTTCGGGATCGACCTCGTCGAGGCTGCCAAGCTTGGGCTTCGCCTTGGGCGCAGCGTAATAATAAGCGTCCTGATAATCGATCGGCGACATGTTGAGCTTGGCCCAATCCGGCGTCTCCATGGTGAGCCAGTGGCGATACGCCTTCAAGCGCCAATCGAGCATCCACTGCGGCTCATTCTTCTTGGCCGAGATAAAGCGGACGGTATCTTCGCTCAATCCCTTGGGCGCAAATTCTGTTTCAATGTCGGATGAGAAACCCCATTCATAGGTTTCGAGGCTCTTGGCGGCATCGCGCGCGGCCTGATCTTTGATGGCAATCTCGTTCATGTTTGTGCTCCAGCGAAAGCAGGAGCTGTGGATGTCGCGCTTCTGCCCGTAAGGCTCCGGCTTTCGCCGGAGTACAATTGAGTGAGTGCGATCCGCGCAAGCGCGCCCCGCACGACGTTATTCACCATCGGCCAATGTGGCTGGACCTTGCAGCTTCCCTCCAGCGCGCAATCATGCCGCGCTTCGTCGGTACAGGCAGTCAGCGCAATCGGCCCCTCGATCGCCTCGATAATGTCGGCAAGGCTGATCGCCGCAGCCGGACGTGACAGCCGCACCCCGCCGCCCTGTCCGCGCACTGATTTGAGCAGATTGGCGCGAACCAGTATATGCACCAGCTTGTGAGCACTCGCTGCGGGAACCCCGGTCTCTTGGGCCAACTCCGCTGCATTTGTCCGAGAGCCGCCGCAATGGCGCGCAGCAGCGCTCATCAAGACAACGGCATAGTCGGCCATATTGGACAGGCGCATGGTTTCGGGTCCGAAATAAGAGTCAAAGCGACTCGTTGCTTAATATGACCGCACAGGTCACATTTGCATATGGCACCGGTTTGCTGCGATTTCAAGCGAATTGTCGATAGCGATGGGACAAACTCTATGCGTCTGACACCAATGGCCCGACCTGTCCGGCCAGCGATTTGCGGCCCCGTGAGATCTCGACCAGCAGGCTCGACTCCTGTTTCAATATCTGTTGCGGGGTCAGGCCGGTAAAACGCTTGAGTTCGCGGATCAGGTGCGATTGATCGTAAAATGTCTCACCCATGCCCAGATCGTCGAGGTTCTCGCCGCGAGCCAGCGCTGCCGCAGCACGCAGGGCGCGATATTTCCGCGCCAAGGTCTTTGGCGGTAGACCATAATAGCGTTTCGACAGCCGCTCAATCTGGCGCATCCCCAAATTGGTTCGTGCCACCAGCGCCTCCACTTGCGGATCGTTGCGCTCGCAAAGCCAGGCATCGACGGTCTGGATGAACCAGAACGGGGTGGCCTCCTGTGACGCCTTGGTAGCGTCGGCGATAAAGGCGGAGAGCAGGTCAAATCGTGTCTGGGTATCGGCTGCATCGCGAACGGCATCGAACAGGTCCATCGCCTTGTCGCCAAACACCTGTCGCGCGTCGATCGCCCGGTCGACCCAGCGTTCAGCATCCCCGCCCATGAATGCCACCCATGCAGCGGGTTGCAGCCCTGCACCAATGGCGTGTATCGGGCCGGACCCTGTTCCGTGGACGGTGCCGCTGGTCGGGCCGATGATGGTCACAGGGCATGCCGGGTCAACAGCGCCGGACGCGAAATGATATGTCCCGGTGCCGCTCAGGATAACCCGGAACTGTGGCCGGTCGGACCGCTCGACCTCATCAAAATCGAGCGAATCCTGATAAACTTCGTAGAGCGAACTGATCCTGTCGCCCAATCCGGGCGGCGGCGGGCTATATGTCATGGACACTGGTGCCGACAATTCGGGCAAACCCCCTATAGCTTACCTGTTTCGCTCCACCACGCTTAAGACTAGTGGATGCAGCTTGCGCCCCAAGCTATAGCGCAGTTATCCGCCATAAAAGGGGTGGATACAACCGCTCAGGGTAATTATCTGCACATTTCAGGGATGGCGGACAAAAAAAGGGCCGACTGATTTTCATCAGCCAGCCTTTAGTAGGTAAAGAACCTTGTGCCATAAAAGCCCAAAGCCCTTTGGGTCGCAGGGGGGTGATTGGCGAATTGCGAAACATCTGTATTGGACGGAATCGACATGGCATCGGTTAGCAGTGTCGGCGACTCTCATTTTGGCACGGGTCGGATGGCACAGAGTTTGAACGGATGGAGGGAGCATGAGGGTGGATTTTGGCCGTCTGGTGATGGCGCTGTCCCGCCGGTTCGATCCGGAATGGGCGCACAAGCGAACGATTGACGCGCTCAGCCTGCTGCCCGTCGCTACGCTGTCACCTAGCGACCCACGGCTGGCGGTGACATGTGCAGGGCTAAGCTTTGCCCACCCGGTGTGTCTCGCTGCCGGTTTTGACAAGGATGGTCGGGCGATCCACGCCATGGCCCGGTTTGGCTTTGCCGGGGCAGAGGCGGGCACCCTGACCCCGTTGCCACAGGCGGGCAATCCGCGCCCGCGCCTGTTTCGGCTGAGCGAAGATGCAGCGGTGATCAACCGGATGGGTTTTAACAATGGCGGACAGGCAGCGGCAGTGGCGCGGCTGGCAGCGTTGCACCAGCGCCCTCATCGCATCTTGTTCGGGGTTAATATCGGCGCGAACAAGGATGCGGTGGACCGGATTGCCGATTATGTTGCAGGGGTCGCGGCGATGGCAGACCATGCAGACTGGCTGACCATCAATATTTCGTCGCCCAACACGCCGGGGCTGCGGGCGCTACAGGATGGAGCGGCGCTCGATGCGCTGCTCGCGGCGACTGCTGCGGTGCGGATAGCTGGCGGGCCACCGATGTTTCTAAAGGTCGCGCCCGATCTGGGCAATCAACAGGTCGATGCGATTGTCCGCAGCGCGCTGCTGCACGGGATCGATGCGATCATCATTGGCAATACGACGGTTTCGCGACCGCCGCTGCGTTCGCGCGATGCGGGCGAGGCCGGCGGTCTGTCGGGCGCGCCGCTGGCGGCGCTGGCACTCGACCGGTTGCGTGCGTTTCGCGGGGCCAGTGGCGGGCAGTTGCCGCTGATCGCAGCAGGCGGCATCGCGACTGCCGATGATGTCTGGCTGCGGCTGCGGGCCGGGGCCAGTCTGGTGCAGCTATACACTGCGCTGGTTTATCAGGGGCCGTGGCTGGCTCGTCGCATCGTGCGCGATCTGAGGACGCGCATGGCTCGCGAAGGGGTGGAGCGGTTGGCCGAGATCATCGGCGCGGATGTGAGCCAGCAATAGTTCGCACATTGACCACGGGCTGTGAGTGATTAGGATGGGGGGATGTTCAAAACCTCCCTAATGATGCTGGCACTGGCCAGCTTCGCGGCTCCACTGGCCACTTCTACACCGGCTATAGCGCAGGAAAACACTGCTCCCGCGATTACTGGCGCCGCCACCAGCGGGGAGCAACTGCTGTCCGGGCCTGCGCTGGTGTCCGCTGCGGATATTCGCGCCAGTCAGGCGGGGCGCGAGATGCTGGAAGCAGGAGGCAGCGCCGCAGATGCCGCAATGGCAACGATGCTGGCGCTTAGCGTGGTCGAACCGCAATCGAGCGGGATCGGCGGCGGTGGCTTTTTCGTCTATCATGACGCAGCTACCGGCCAGATCATCACCATTGACGGCCGCGAAAAAGCGCCAGCGGCGGCGCGGCCGGACCGCTTTGTCGGTGCCAATGGATTGCCATTGGGGATGCGCAACGCTGTGCCGGGTGGACGCTCGGTCGGGGTGCCGGGCAACATCCGGCTGATGGCAGAGGTGCACCGCCGCTATGGCCGATTGCCATGGGCGCGGTTATTTGAACCGGCGATCCGGCTGGCGCAGGATGGCTTTGCGGTCAGCCGCTGGTTGGCAGCTACGCTGGCCGGGGCGGATACGCGCTGGGCTGATTTTCCGCAAACCCGGGCGCTGTTCTTTGTCGATGGTCGCCCCGCCAGAGTGGGTGACCAATTGCGCAATCCTGCCCTAGCGGCGACCTTGCGCGACATTGCGGGCAATGGCCCCGACTCATTCTATACCAGCGCAACCGCCAGCGCGATTGTCGCTGCGGTGCGCGATGCGCCGCGTAATCCGGGGGATATGACGCTGGCGGACCTTGCCGCCTATCGGTCTGAAAACCGCGATGCGGTCTGTTTCAACTATCGCGTCTATCGGCTGTGCGGGATGGGGCCACCATCATCGGGGGCAACCACAGTGTTTGCCATTTTGGGGATGCTGGAGGGGTTTGACCTCAATCACATGGGCCGCGATAACCCGATGAGCTGGCATCTGCTGGCAGAGGCTATGCGGCTCGCCTATGCCGACCGTGATGCCTATATCGGCGATCCGGATTTTGTCGAGGTGCCGGTCGCCGGTTTGCTCGACGAACGCTATCTGGCAGAGCGGGCGCGGCTGATTTCGCCATTTCGCACGGCCGAACGTCATGTCGCCGGGTCTCCGCCTGGCTCAGCGGCTCGCACCCCCCATCCGTCGGGCGAAATTCCCTCGACCAGCCATTTTGTCGCGGTTGACCGCAGCGGCAATGTCGCGTCGATGACGTCTACGGTGGAGGGGATTTTTGGCAGCCAGTTGGTTGCTGCGGGCATGATCCTGAACAATGAACTGACTGATTTCAGCCTCGCGCCGGAACGCAATGGTGCCCCGCTGGTCAATCGGGTTGAGGGGGGCAAGCGCCCGCGTTCGTCGATGTCGCCAACCATCGTTTATGACGCATCGGGTCAGCCGATATTGGCGCTAGGCTCGGCGGGCGGCCCGCGCATCATCATGCATGTCGTCAAGACGCTAATCGGGGTTCTCGATTTTGGCCTCCCCGTCGATCAGGCGATTGCGCTGCCCAACCTGTATCTGGCGGGCGATGGCAACATCATCGAAAATACCGCGCTGGGCACCGCATTGATGCCGCAGCTAGCGCAATTTGGTCGGCCCATCATCGCCAGCGAACTGGGGTCCAAACTCAACGCTGCCCAGCGTAATGCCGATGGCTCGGGCTGGACTGGCGCTGCCGACCCGCGCAGCGTCGGCGCGGTTGCAGTAGAGGTGGTTGTGCCAGTAGAATAACGTCAAAGCGACCTGCAACAAACGGGCGCACATTTTCCTCCACGGGTATGGCAAGAGAGCAGAATGACAAACAAACCGCAGATTGACGGATTCGCAAATCTGGTTTCACTATTCTTCACCCGGGTGAGGGAGGGTGGCGATGCGCCATTCCTGTCGCGAAAACAGGACAGGGTGTGGATCAGCCAAAGCTGGAACGACGTCGGTGCAAAGGTCGCGGCGTTGGCGCAATCACTGTTAGAACTGGGACTGAATCCCGGCGACCGGGTGGCTATTGTGTCAGAAAACAGGCCAGAATGGCTGATTGCCGACATCGGGGTCATGGCTGCGGGCTGCGTTTCGGTGCCAACCTATACGACCAATACCGAACGCGACCATCAGCATATTTTGGACAATAGCGGGGCGCGCGCAGTGATCGTCTCGACCGCCAAGCTGGCGCGCACGGTCATTCCCGCCGCGCTGCGGGCCGATGTCCAGTTTCTGGTGGTGATGGAAGATTTCAAGGTCGCTCAACAAGGTGACGTGCGGATATTGGATTGGGGTCCGCTGGTTGCCAATGGGGCCGACAAGGTTGCGATAGTCGAAACGCGGGCGAAAACCGTGCGGCGCAGCGATCTGGCGTGCCTGATTTATACTTCGGGCACGGGTGGTTCACCGCGCGGTGTGTGCCAGCACCATGGTGCGATTTTGCATAATGTAGAGGGCGCGGCGGCAATCATTGATGAGGATTTCGGGTTAGGAGATGATGTTTTCCTGTCGTTTCTGCCGCTCAGCCATGCCTATGAACATACCACCGGACAGTTCCTGCCGATCAGCGTGGGCGCGCAAATCTATTATGCCGAAGGGCTGGAAAAGCTCGTCTCCAATATCGAGGAGGTACGCCCGACGATCATGGTCGTGGTGCCCCGCCTGTTTGAGGTGATCCGCGCCCGGATGCTCAAGGCGGTTGAGAAACAGGGCAAGGCTGCCAATTTCCTGCTGCGTCAGGCGCTGCGTCTCGGGCAAAAGGAGTATCAGGGCCGGTTGCGGCTGTGGGACCGCCCGGTCAACAAGCTGGTCGACAAGCTGTTCCGCCCCAAGATCCGCCAGCGCTTTGGCGGCCGGATGAAGGCATTGGTTTCGGGCGGAGCACCGCTCAACCCGGAAATCGGGATATTCTTTCATTCGCTGGGGCTGACTTTGCTACAGGGTTATGGCCAAACCGAAGCAGGGCCGTTGATTAGTTGCAACCGTCCCAGTGCTGGCATCAAGATGGATACGGTTGGCCCGCCGCTCAAAAACACCGAAGTGCGGATCGCCGGTGATGGCGAGATTTGTGTGCGCGGCGAATTGGTGATGCACGGCTATTGGCGCAACAAAGCGGAAACCGCACGGGTGCTGGTCGATGGCTGGCTGCTCACCGGCGACATCGGCCATATTGATGATGCCGGACGGATTGTCATCACCGACCGCAAGAAAGACATCATCATCAATGACAAGGGTAACAATGTCTCCCCTCAGCGCGTCGAGGGGATGCTGACCTTGCAGCCCGAAATCATGCAGGCGATGGTCTATGGCGACAAGCGTCCGCATATCGTGGGGATTATTGTGCCAGACCCCGAATGGGCGAGCGAATGGGCCGAGGCAGCGGGATTGCCCACCGACATGGCCTTGCTGCGCGAGCATGACAGTTTCAAAAGCGCGGTTCGCGCCGCTGTCGACCGGGTCAATACTGGCCTGTCAGTGGTTGAAAGGGTCCGCAAATTCGACATTGCCGACGAAGATTTCACCATCGAGAATGAACAGATGACGCCATCACTCAAGATCCGGCGGCATGTGCTCAACCAAGTCTATGCTGACCGTATCGCCGCCATGTATCGCGGCTGAGACCGTTTGGCCGACCTATCCGGTTGGCCGAACCGTGCGATAGGGGGTAAATTCACCCAGCACACAGCTGGGGCCGGAAATGCCGCTGGTGCGATCAACCAGATTGAGGATATCGCCACGACACGGGCCGCTGCCAAAGACCCGGCTGACGATGATGTCGTCATTACGGGCGAGGCCAGGGCAGCCGCCGCGCAGTTCGTTTTTATAGACCAGATTGCCCGATACCCGGTACAGCAATATGTCATCGCTGACCCGGATGGTTTGGCCCGACGCATGCGACGGGATGCACGATACCGGCCGCCCAGCAACCTTTCCGCCCAGATTGCGTTCGAGCAGCGCGACCTGATCGGGGGTCAGGGCATCGGCATTGGCTTCGCGCACCCCAGACGCTGCACAGGCAGACAGGACAATGGGTGCTATGGCGGCAAGCGCCAATGTGGTCAGGCGATGAGACATAATAACCTCCGCTGTTATCGCGACTCCGCATTTGGGGTCGATGAAAGCTAGACTATCCTATTTTTACCACAGATGAACGGATTTGCAGAATCCTCCGTGCGGTCGGTCAAAAATTATCCTTCGCAGTGCGCCGTGCCGCCAGTTCCTCGACGCTCGACGCGCGCATGAACGGGTTGGTCGCCAGTTCCAGCGCGATGCTGGTTGGCACTGTTGGCTCATTGCGCTCTCGCATCGCGGTGACGCTCGCAAAACGCTGGGCCAGTTCAGCATTGTCAGGTTCGACGGTCATCGCAAAGCGGGCGTTCGAGAGGGTATATTCATGGCCGCAATAGACCGCTGTGTCTTCGGGCAGCGCGGCCAGCCGCTGCATATTGTCGAACATCTGCTGTGCGTTCCCTTCAAACAATCGGCCACAGCCCATGGCAAACAATGTGTCGCCAACAAAGACCATAGCTTCATCGGCGAGATAATAAGCGATATGGCCCGAGGTGTGGGCCGGAATCTCCATCACCTTTGCCGTCACCGCGCCGATCGTCACGGTGTCACCCTCAGCGACCATGTGGTCGAGAGTGGGGATGCGGTCAGCTTCGGCGGCTGGGCCGGTGACGCTGCACCCGGTGCTAGCCTTGATCGCTGCATTTCCGCCGGTGTGGTCGGGGTGCCAATGAGTGTTCCAGATCTGGGTGATGGTCCAGCCGCGCGCATCTGCCGCTGCCAATATAGGCTCCGACACTGACGGATCGACAACCATTGTTTCGCCGCTGGCCGGTTCGTGGACCAGCCAGACATAATTGTCGTCGAGGACCGCAATGCGGACAATTTCCAATGCCATGATTACCAGTTCCCAGTGTTGGGCATGCTCGCCCATGGTTCAGCAGGCGGCAGATGCCCGTCCTGCAACAATTCGATGGATATGCCGTCGGGTGACCGGACAAAGGCCATATGGCCATCACGCGGTGGCCGGTTGATAGTGACACCGGCGTCGAGCAATCGCTGGCAGGTTTCGTATATATCATCGACCCGATAGGCCAAATGTCCGAAATTGCGCCCGCCCCCATAACCGGCCTCATCCCAATTATGAGTCAGCTCCACTTCAGCCACCCCAGCTTGGCCGGGCGCCGCCAGAAAAATCAGCGAGAACCGCCCGGCTTCGCTGTCAAAGCGGCGGATTTCTTCAAGACCGATCAGCCTAAAAAACGCGATAGTCGCAGCCGGGTCGGACACCCTGATCATGCTGTGGAGAAATTGGGTCATTACTCAACTCATCGCTAGAAAAAAACGGTTCATCGCAGATACAGCTTCTCAGGTGCATCCCTCCTGTCAGCCATTCCACCCATATTTCATGTCTGGGCTGGCGGGAGATTGTAGGTATGGCACAGGACATTGAAGTGGCAAAGTCAAGACTCTCCGGCTGGATGCAGGATCGCAACACGGTGTTGCTCACCGCGACCGCGATTGGTGCGATAGGGATCATGCTTGGCGGATGGTTTGCAGGTTCCGGGCTGGTGCGGATGAAAGAGGCCGAGCGCTCGGTGACGGTGCGCGGCCTCGCTGAACGCGATGTCCGGGCTGATCTTGCGACATGGACGCTGGCTTATTCGTCGAGCGCGGGCGACCTGTCGACGGCACGCGAAGCGGTCGTGGCTGATACGCAGTCGATCCAGGCCTATTTCCGGAGACTTGGTTTTCCCTCCAATGCCTTAGCGCCTGCCGGGGTCAGCGTCAGCAGCTATAGCAATAATGGGGTGCTAACCTATACCGTGTCCCAGCGGATGCAGTTTCGCACCACCGATATTGCCCGGGCTGAGCGGGCGGTGGCGCAACAGTTTGATCTGGTGCAGCGCGGCGTCGGCCTCGCAGAAGGGTCAACGATGCAGTATAGTTTCACCGGCCTCAACGCAGTCAAACCGGCAATGGTGGCTGCGGCGACCCGCGATGCGCGGCGCTCGGCTGAACAATTCGCTGATGATAGCGGCACAGGTGTTGGTCGGATAAAATCGGCGACGCAGGGCTATTTTGAAATCACCGCCCGCGACGGAGTGTCCGAAAATTACGGGGTGACAGATACCCCCGACAAGCGGGTGCGGGTGGTGACGACTGTCGAATTCTCGCTGGAATAGGGAAGTATGGGGTTGGATTGGATCACATTACTGCTTGTCTTGTGACTTTGCCGTCCGTTTGAGTCATGAAGCTCTAAATCTCGATTCCCAATTGTATCTCTAAGTGCCAGTTCCAAAAGTCCGCACCAGCCCTCACCATCGAAAAGCCCCCGAAGCGAATTTTCGATCAGGCTCTAACTAGGGTCAGGACCTAAGTTTCTCGCAGAACAACGATATGGTCCCCGTTGGAGTATTGATTGTATAGCTGGGCGCAATCGCCCTGCCCAATATGCTTGCCAATTCTAGCTCGATGAAGCCTTCGGCGTTGGGCTGGGTGTTCGTCCGCCCGTCGATCAACTGGATGAAACGAAAAAGCTGGCGCATCAACCACTGCTCCTGTCGAGCATAGTCGCCGATGCATATCAGCCCTCCAGCTTTGGCGACGGCGACCATTGCCGCAATACCTGCTCGCTTTTCGGTCACTGGCACCTGATGGAAGACGAGGCTGGAAACGACCTTATCGAATGTTCCGAAATTCGCAGCATCATGCGCAAAGCCTTGCAGCCACTCGATGCTTACGCCTGCCGCTTCAGCCTTAGATCGCGCGATGGAGAGCGCCTCCGGGTCAGGGTCTATTCCAGTGATCTGCGCATCAGGCTGGGCTTGTTTGAGCATGATTGCCAGAGACCCCGTGCCGCATCCGACATCAAGGATTGTGTCACCCGGTGCGGGGGCCAAACGTGCAACAAGCTCTTGGCGCCATATAGATTCACGGGTCAGCAAGGACACGCCAATGTCATATAATCCGGTTGGCGCGAAACGCCCGGCAGCAGGGGTAAACTCTTGGTTGCGAGTCATGCTGGCATCCCCTGCTTTTGGAATTGACCCACGCCGCCCGCGCTTTGGAGCATCAGGTCGAGGGTGAAGATTGTCATTACGGGCTTTTAATGCGGTCGGTCAAATCCGCAACCGTTGCTATCAGCCGGGCGATGTCGGCCGGGCGCGACAGGCGGTGGTCGCCGTCTTTGATGAGTTGCACCCTAACCGCATCTGAACACAATTGCTGCGCCAGTTGTAACGCAATGGCGAAGGGCACATCTGCGTCGCTTTGCCCGTGCAACAACTCGACCGGGCAGTTGATCGCGATTGGACTGGCCAACACCAGATGGCGCTGGCCGCTCTGCCACAGCGCCAAGGTCGTCAGCGTCGGTTCCGGTCCATAGGGGTTGTGCCGCAACAGTTGTCCGTCACGTTGCAGCGTCTGTTGCTCGGCATCGCTATAGCCCCATTGCGTAAAGTCCGGCGCAGCGGCAATCCCGACCAGACCGACGATGCGCTCCCCCAGTGCCAATGCAGCCAGCAGCATCAGCCACCCGCCCATCGACGATCCGATCAGGACCAGCGGCGATGAAGTGTTCTCTCGGGCTTCCCCCAGCGGCGACAGCGCGTCACACCGTGCAGCGATGATGTCCAGCACATCGTCGCGCCACGTCTCCAGCGTTTCGTCGGCAAACTCCCCGCCCGATTGCCCGCACCCGCTATAGTCGAACAACAGGCATGACCGGCCATTGGCTGTGGCCCAGTCGATCATCGCGCTCGCTTTGGAGCCCGCCATATCAGAGGCATAGCCGGGCAGAAACACGATGGTCGGCCCACGCCCGATGGTCTGGCGATAGGCCAGCGCCGGTCGGTCGTGACGCTGGAGTTTGCCCGAGCTGATTTGTCGATGTGTCATCTGCGATAACCCTAAAGACAAACTATCCGCGTGCCTATCTGTGATAGGCTCGCCAAAGCCCCCTTGGTCGCGCTAGTGAGGGGTATGACGGCAACCCTGACCCATCTCGACCGACTAGAGGCAGAAAGCATCCACATCATGCGTGAAGTGGTGGCAGAGGCGCTGCGGCCGGTGATGCTCTATTCGATGGGCAAGGATTCGGCGGTGATGCTGCATCTCGCCAGCAAAGCATTTTTCCCCGGATCGCCGCCATTTCCGCTGTTGCATGTCGACACGACGTGGAAGTTTCGAGCTATGTACGCAATGCGCGAACGCGCTGCTGCTGACGCCGGGATGGACTTGCTGGTGTGGCAAAACCCCGAAGCGATTGCGCGCGGGATCAATCCGTTCGACCATGGGCCGCTGCACACCGACATCTGGAAAACCGAGGGGTTGAAACAGGCGCTCGATCACCATGGCTTTGACGTGGCCTTTGGTGGCGCGCGGCGCGACGAGGAAAAAAGCCGGGCCAAGGAACGGGTGTTCAGTTTTCGCAGTGCCAATCATCGCTGGGATCCAAAGAACCAGCGGCCTGAGCTGTGGAACCTGTATAATGCCCGCAAGATGAAGGGCGAAAGCATCCGCGCCTTTCCCCTCTCCAACTGGACCGAACTCGACATCTGGCAATATATCTTGCGTGAGGGGATAGAAATTGTGCCGCTTTATCTGGCTGCACCGCGTCCGACGGTGGAGCGCGATGGCCTGATCCTGATGGTCGATGATGAGCGTTTCCAGCTCCGCAATGGCGAAGTGCCAGTCGAACGATCGGTGCGGTTTCGCACCCTGGGCTGTTATCCGCTGAGCGGCGCAGTTGAAAGCGAGGCGGCGACAATACTTCAGGTCATCCAGGAAATGCTGCTGACCACCACCAGCGAGCGGCAGGGCCGGATCATCGACAGCGATGGTGGCGACGCCAGCATGGAACGCAAAAAGCAGGAGGGCTATTTTTGATGCCCAGCGGATACCAGGCCGACACTTTAATTGGACAAGACATCACCGCCTATCTGGCCGCGCACCAGTCCAAATCGCTGTTGCGGTTCATTACCTGCGGCAGCGTTGATGACGGCAAATCGACGCTGATTGGCCGGCTGCTCTATGATGCAAAGATGATCTTTGACGATCAACTAACTGCGCTGGAGGCGGACAGCAAGCGCATCGGCACTCAAGGACAGGCGATTGATTTTGCCCTGCTGGTTGATGGTCTGGCCGCAGAGCGCGAACAGGGTATCACCATCGATGTCGCCTATCGTTTCTTCACCAGCGAAAGCCGCAAGTTCATCGTCGCTGATTGTCCGGGGCATGAGCAATATACCCGTAACATGGTCACTGGCGCATCAACCGCTGATCTCGCGATTATCCTAGTCGATGCCCGCAAAGGGGTGCTGACCCAGACCCGGCGTCATGCCACCATCGCGCATATGCTGGGCGTCCGTCACATCGTGCTGGCGGTCAACAAGATGGACCTAGTCGATTATGACAGGGCAGTATTTGACCGGATTACCCTGATGTTCCGGGCCTTTGCCAGCGAAATTGGGATTACCCAATTTACCGCCATCCCGATTTCTGGCTTTGTTGGCGACAATCTTAGCCATCGGTCCAAGGCCATGCCTTGGTATACGGGGCCAGTGCTGATGGATCACCTCAACACCGTGGTGATCACTGAACGTGATGAGAGCGCCCGCCCGCTGCGGATGCCGGTGCAATGGGTCAATCGCCCCAATCTGGACTTTCGCGGGTTCGCCGGGCTGATCGCCAGCGGACAGGTGGCTCCGGGCGATGCGGTGCGGATATTACCATCGGGCCGGACCAGCAGCATCACCCGGATCGTCACTGCCGATGGCGACCTCGACACTGCGGTGGCGGGCCAATCGGTCACCCTATGCCTTGCCGACGAGGTTGATTGCAGTCGCGGCGATGTGATCGCAAAGGCCGATGATCCCCCGCAGGTCGCCGACCGGTTTGAAGCAAATATCGTGTGGATGGCGGACGAGGCGCTGATCCCCGGCCGCGCCTATTGGCTGAAACTGGCGACGCAAATGGTGTCGGCGACGATTGCGGCACCAAAATATCAGATCAACGTCAACACGCTGGAGCAAATGGCGGTCCGCACCCTTGAACTCAATGCGATTGGCGTCGCCGAAGTGGCGACCGACCGGCCAATCGTGTTTGAGCCATATGCCGATGGTCGCGGCGATTTTAACAAGGCATTGGGCGGCTTCATCATCATCGACAAGATCAGCAACGCAACGGTCGCGGCAGGGATGCTCAACTTTGCCCTGCGCCGCGCCCAGAATGTCCATCATCAGCCGCTCGATGTGACCCGCGATATGCATGCCGCGATAAAGGCTCAGCAACCGGCGCTGCTGTGGTTCACCGGCCTGTCGGGTTCGGGCAAATCGACGATTGCCAATCTGGTCGAGAAACGGCTGCATGCACTCGGTCGCCACAGTTTCTTGCTCGACGGCGACAATGTCCGCCATGGGTTGAACAAGGATTTGGGCTTTACGCAAGGCGACCGGATTGAGAATATCCGCCGGGTCGGCGAAGTCGCAAAACTGATGACCGACGCGGGATTGATCGTCATCGCCGCCTTTATCAGCCCGTTTCGGGCCGAACGCGAGATGGTGCGGGGCATGGTTGCCGATGGCGAGTTCATCGAAATATTCATTGATACGCCGCTCGCCGACGCGGAGGCACGCGATGTGAAGGGCCTGTATAAAAAAGCACGGGCCGGGCAGCTCAAGAACTTCACCGGCATCGACAGCCCGTATGAAGCACCCGAAAATCCCGAAATCCACATCGATACGACGCAAATGTCGCCCGATCAGGCCGCCGACTTGATTGTCGAAAGACTGCTGGGGTGATGAAGCAACTCTCCGATACCGCGCTGGCGCGCCATTTGGCGGAAACCGCCGGGCAGATGCTGCTGGCGCTGCGCGATGCCGGAACCCATGCTGGCAAGGCATTGGCCGACGAAGGCGACGTCACCGCCAACGCCTATCTGGTGGCGGCATTGCGCAGCGCTCGCCCCGATGATGCGCTGCTCAGCGAGGAGGAGGCGGACAGCCCAGCACGGCTGGCGGCGCAGCGAGTGTGGATTATCGATCCGCTCGACGGCAGCCGCGAATATGGCGAAGGGCGCGACGATTGGGCCGTGCATGTGGCGCTGTCTATATGTGGCGTTGCCTATGTCGGGGCGGTTGCTCTGCCAGCGCGCGGCATCACCCTCGACAGCGACACGGTGACGCTAGAGCCTTTTCAAGCCGGATGGAAACATCTGGCGGCTTGGAAAAGGCGGAAAACAAACAAACTAGACCCGTATTTTGGTTCAACCGGAATTCAACAGGGTCTAGCGCCGCCGGTTGCTGGACCGCCGCGCATGGTGGTCAGCCGCACTCGCCCGCCAGCACTGGCTTTGGCGGTTGCGCAAACTCTAGGAGCGCAACTGGTGCCGATGGGTAGCGCCGGGGTAAAGGCGATGGCGGTGGTGCTGGGCGATGCCGACATCTACCTCCATGCCGGCGGCCAATTTGAATGGGACAATGCCGCGCCGGTGGCGGTGGCGACGGCGGCGGGCCTCCATTGCAGCCGGATTGACGGCGCGCCGCTACGCTATAATCTGTCGGGAGCCTATGTGCCTGATCTGCTCATTTGCCGCCACGAATGGGTGGTGCGAGTGATGGCGGCGATTGTCACGGCGGCCAGTTAGTCGCATGGTCACCCCCAATGGTAACCTTTTCCAGATTGCTTGCGAATGATGGTGCGTGCCACCATGGCGGCGGCGGGGGCATGAACATGCCGGCCCGGGAAGCCATGACCGGTTTGCTAAAGGCTTCCATGTATGCAGACGTCGTTATTTCCAGCGGAGTGGACGACGGTGCCGGTGCCGCCTTTAGCCAGTGCGAACGCTACCGCTATTTGCTTTGGCGGATATGGAACCCGGACCTACCATTCTGGTCGTTCGGGATGCTGAACCCATCGACGGCGGATCACCTGAGGCTGGACCCTACCGTGTCCCGGTGCTGTTCACGCGCCCAAAAAGGCGGCGCGGGCGGACTGATTGTCTGGAACCTGTTCGCTTGGCGCGCCACCGATCCTGTCGCCATGAAGCGCGTCGCTGATCCCGTCGGAGCAGCGAACGACAAGGCAATCAAGCTGGCAGTGGCAGCGGCGGACATCAATATCGCAGCATGGGGCGCGCATGGCGTTCACCGTGATCGTGATCGGCAAGTTCGCAAGATGCTGAGCGCGCAGGGTGTGGCGCTGAACGCCCTTGCATTCACCGCCGACGGACAGCCCCGGCACCCGCTCTACTTGGCCGCGCGCCTTGAACCACAGCCGTGGAAGTTCTGTGCATGAGCGTTGATCAGGCAAATAGAGGCGGCACGGGTGACGCACCACTGTCGACAGCAACCATGGTTCAGGAACCGACCGCGCCAAAGGGCGGCGATCTGGTCAAGCGGCACCGGCTGGCAACCCGCCTGTGGCACTGGACCAATGCCATCACTTTGCTCGTCATGTTGATGAGCGGGCTGACCATTTTCAACGCCCATCCACGCCTCTATTGGGGCGATTATGGGGCCAATCCCGACTATAGCTGGCTGCAAATCGGTTCAGCTAATGACCGGGGGTATGTCCGCGTCGGCAGCGTGCAGGTGGATACGACCGGGGTGCTGGGGCGCTGGACCAATGCGTCAGGCACGGTCGAAAATCGCGCCTTTCCTTATTGGGTCACCATCCCCTCGACATATAGTCTGGCCGACGGACGATTGTGGCATTTGCTGTTCGCCTGGGTGCTGGCGCTGGCGCTGGGCACTTTTATGCTGGTGTCGCTGTTCAACCGGCATATCGTCCGAGACCTGCATATCACGTGGCGCGAATGGTCGCCGCGCCACATATGGCACGACATAAAGGATCATGCGCGGCTGCGTTTTCCCACCGGGCTGGCGGCGCTCAAATATAATATCCTGCAAAAGCTGAGCTATATCGGGGTCATCTTCATCCTGTTGCCGCTGGTGATTGCCACCGGCCTCACCATGTCGCCCAACCTTAATGCCGGTTTCCCATGGTTGCTCGAACTGCTGGGTGGCAGAGCGTCGGCGCGCTCGCTGCATTTCATCGCCACTTTTGGCCTTGTCGCCTTCTTCTTTATCCATATCATCATGGTGGTGCTGGCAGGACCGATCAATGAAATCCGCTCGATGATCACCGGCTGGTATCGCCTGCCCAGGGACAAGGGGTCCGACCCTGAACCGGTCGCACCCGCTACCGCAGGAGAGAGCGCATGACTGACCAAAGCCCAAATTCGTTCCTGCTGTCGCGCCGCCGCCTGATTGGCGGTCTGGGCGTTGGCGCTGGCGGCCTGTTGTTGTCCGGATGCGACGCCCTGACTGCGAATGACCAATTCCGTTCGATCATGCACGGCGCAGAGGGGCTTCACTACAGCGCCCAGCGTCTCGTGACGGATCGTAACGCGCTGGCAAAGGAGTTTGCGCCTAGCGAAAGGTCCCCCGTGTTCCGCGCCAACGGCAGCATCAATCCGGACTCGGCGGACTATATCCGCCACCGCAACAGCAATTTTGCCGACTGGAGGCTGGTGGTCGATGGGCTGGTCGCGCGCCCGCTGGCGATCCCGCTGGCAGCATTGATGGCGATGCCGCAGCGCGCGCAAATCACCCGGCACGACTGTGTTGAGGGGTGGAGCGCGATCGGCAAATGGCAGGGGCCGCAACTCTCGCACATCCTCTCGTTGGCGCGGTTGCTGCCGTCGGCCCGCTATATTGTGTTCCACTGTGCCGATGCCTTTGGTGCGCACCCTTATTATGAATCGATTGATCTGGTTGATGCCATGCACTCGCAGAGCATCTTGGCGTGGCGGATGAATGATGCGCCATTGCCGGTGGCGCATGGTGCGCCAATCCGCCTGCGTGTCGAGCGGCAACTGGGCTATAAACATGCGAAATATGTGATGCGCGTTGAAGCCCGCGACCGGATCGACACCCTCTATCGCGGCAAGGGTGGTTTCTGGGAAGATGACGCCGACTACCAATGGTATGCCGGGATTTAGGGGCCATATGTATTCCCCCACCCAGTGCTCCGGACTTGATCCGGAGCCTTGGCCGCTAACGCAGCGCCCAAACCGACAACGCTCCTGCTTTCGCAGGAGCACAACAATGCGCCGGACGAAACTAGTGGTCCGATTCTGACATTCGCATCCCTCTGGCTGCAAACCCGGTTCCGCGAATGTTGAAACTAAAGCTCCACTAGATAGACCTTCCTTAATTCGCTGCATTGCGGCTAAAGCCCGCTCAATATGGACGCATTGATGATCTGCCTGTTGGCGGCGGCCGCCGCGACACTAGGCTCGCGCTGGTGGTTGCTAGCGCTGGTGGCACAGCAGCGGCTGGGCGCAGCGGCGGCGTGGCTGGTGATTGCTGGCACCGCAGTATTGGCGGCCTCGCTGTCGGCCTGGTTCGGTTTTACCATTGCGCAGCAATTTCGCGGTCCGGGCATGTTGTTGTTGCTAGGGCTGGCACTGGTTTTTGCAGCAGCAAGCATGGCCTGGCCGGTGCGACCGCTGTCGGCAAAATTGCGCGAATCGATGGCAGGACCGGGTGCGGCAGCGATATTGCTGGGCGCAGCGATGCTCAGCGACAGCGCCCCGTTCATCATTCTCGCCGCCACAGCATGGACGGGCGAGGCGGTGCTGGCCGGGGCTGGCGGGGCGACCGGCCTGATTGCCGCCGCTGTTTTTGCCGGTCCAATATTCGCTTCCAGCGATAGCTTGCCGACCTGGTGGCAGCCGTTGCGCTGGGCCATCGCCGCACTGTTGCTGGTGATTGCTGCAGTGACCAGCCTTGCGGCACTGGGTGTTTTATAGCATGTTGCGAGCCTTGGTTTACCTCCAACGCCTAAATTACGGGGAATGAGTAATGATGATCGGCATTAGAGCGCACGTGATGTTGGGTGCGGCATTTTTTGCGGCAGCGACGCTAGCCACCGCCGGACCCCGCTCGGCAACCCGGGGGCCAGTGACTATTAGTTTTGGCCAGACCATCAGTGGAGAGCTGGTCAACACCGCACCGCCATGTTCAGCAGAAGTGCCAAACGGGCGGACATATAGTTTTACTGCCGAGGCCGGCACTCGCATCGAAATCACGATGCACGCCGATGATTTCGATACCTTGCTTGAAATCGGCAAGATGCAAGATTGCCAATTCGTCTCGCTGGGCAGCAACGACGACGGTGGTGGCAGCGAAGATGGCCTGAACAGCCGCCTGACAGGAAGGATTCCCGAGGCCGGAACCTATATCATCCGCGCAACTGCCCTTGGCACCACCGGGGCCGGACCGTTCCGCCTGACCCTCAACCGGCTGCCGCCGCTGCGCTCCGCCCCTGAACCCATCGCGCTCGTGCTGGGCCAGAGCGTCGAGGGCAAATTGGGCACCGAAGACGCGATCATTGAGGAAGCTAATCTCGGCAGTTTCGAGAGCGATGGAGATGTTTTGGATGCAGCGACAGCCCCCGAACAGATCATCACTGAAACTGGCCGCCCCTATCACCTTTATTCGCTCTCCGGAAATGCCGGCGACGAGTATCTGATCAAGATGGATAGCGAAGAGTTCGATTCTTTCCTCGAAGTCGGGGTCTATTCCCCGCTCGGTTTTTCTGTGGCCCAAAGCAACGACGACGGGCCTGGCCCCGATGATGGCCTAAACAGCCGCCTGACCATCAAGTTCCAGAGCGCTGGCACATTGATCGTCCGGGTCAGCCCGCTAAACAGCAATATCGGCAATTACACGCTGGTTGTCGAACCCGCCCCCGCGCCCGGCTCCGATAATGCGGCTCCAGCGACCCAAGCAGCACCCGCCGAAGCCGCGCCCGCGCCGCCAGCCGAAGCCGCGCCCGAGCCGCCAGCCGCCCTGTAGTTGCAAGACCCCGGCCCTTCGGCTGGCTTGCAGCCGCTCAAGGGGAAGCGAGACAAGAACGCTGCGTCGGCCTGCCGACGGGAAAAGCCAGAAAAGCCCGCCGCTATCGCTTGCGATAGGGGAAGGCCAGAAAAGAACGCGCTAGCCCTTGGGCTAGGGGAAGCGAGAGAGGAGCACGTAAACGCTATGCTTTAGTTCGCGCCAGCCAGATTGACCGCGCTATATTTGCCACGGTCGTCAACCTCGATGTCAAACTCCACCCGGTCGCCCTCGTTCAAGCTATGAAAACCGGCACGTTCCAGCGCGCTGATGTGGACAAAGCAATCCGTCCCGCCGTCATCGCGCTTGATAAAACCAAAGCCCTTTGACCCGTTGAAGAATTTCACTTCGCCGGTGGTGCGTTCGCCGGTCAATTCACGCCGCGCACGAGCAGGGCGTTCAGAGCCGCCGCCGCCGCCGTCCGAATCTAGCGCAAGCTGTTCGCCAATGATCTTAAGGTCGGTCGCAGAGATGCGGCTGTTGCGATCAACCAAGGTAAAGCCCAGCGTCTGGCCCGAAGCGAGTCCTTCGAGCCCGGCCTGTTCGACCGCGCTGATATGGATGAACACGTCTTCGCCACCATCGTCGCGCGCGGCAAAGCCAAAGCCCTTGTCCTTGTTAAAGAATTTTACTGTGCCGGTGCCTTCGCCAACCACCTGAGCGGGCATTTGTGGACGTGGCGGACGCCCGCCTCCGAAACCACCGCCGCGATCACCGCCGCCGAAACCGCCGCCGCTGGGGCGATCACCGCCGCCAAAGCGAGGGGCGCCAAAGCCACCCCCACCGCCGGGGCGATCACCGCCGCCAAAACCACCAGAGCGTGGCGGCTCTGCAGCGCTTCCACCGCCATAGAAATCCTGTCCGAATTCCTCGCGCTTGCCGCGACCCCGTTTGCTACCATTGCCGCTGCCGCGACGTTCCCGATCAAAACCCATGCTCAGTACAACACTCAAATAGTCCGTCCTGCTTCCACTGGCCAACCACCCCGAACGGACAGGTGTCGGTGCCACGAGTCCAAGAATTGGTCTCAGACTCACAGCAGTCATAGCGCAAATATGCCGAACTGCGAACAAAAAAACAGTCGGGCAGCATCACCGACCCTGCGGCGGGCTTGCACACGGCTTGAGGCGCGCCCAGACTTGGCCTAAGGCCGGTTCATGACCATCTATTTCCATGAACAAGACTTGCCCGCCAATCTGCTGGCGGATGGCCCGATTGCTGTCGATACCGAAACAATGGGACTGATGACCAGCCGCGACCGGTTGTGCCTAGTGCAACTAAGCGATGGTGGGCCTGACCAGCATCTGGTCCGCTTTGCCCCCGATCGCGACTATGCTGCGCCGAACCTGAAAGCCATTCTAGGCGACCCGGACCGATTGAAGATTTATCATTTTGCCCGTTTCGACCTAGCCGCTATCGAGCATTATCTGGGGGTCAGCGCCGGTCCCGCCTATTGCACCAAGATAGCATCGCGGCTGATCCGCACCTTTACCGACCGCCACGGATTAAAGGAACTGGTCCGCGAGCTGCTGGGCCAGGATTTATCCAAGCAACAGCAAACCAGTGACTGGGGAGCGCCGGTCATCACCGAAGCCCAGCGCGAATATGCCGCGAGCGATGTGCGATATTTGCATGCGCTCAAGGCCGAACTCGACACCAGGCTGGTGCGCGAAGGACGGATGGAAATGGCTCAGGCCTGTTTTGACTTTTTACCAACGCGGGCCCGGCTGGATTTGGCTGGCTGGCCCGATGTCGATATTTTCGCACATAGTTGATCGCACAGACGATGTCGCAGCAAGCTGATCTGGTCCGCAATCGCCGCCGCCAATGGGCTGCGCGTGGCGGAACCCATGACCGGCTGGTGCGCACATTGCAACTGGCATTGCCGCTCGCCGTCGGTGCGTTGGCGTCGGTCATGTTGCTCGCGCCGTTCAGCCATCGCGGCCAGATCAGCTTTCTGGTGGCAAAGGATGCGATCGAGGTCGCCCAACAGCGGATCATGGTCAACCATGCGCTGTATCGTGGCAATGACAGTCTGGGACGGAGCTTTACCCTGTCTGCCGACAGCGCCATCCAGCGCAGCGCAGCCGACCCGATAGTCCGCATGTGGGGTATCAACGCCCGGATTACACTGGCCGACGGGCCTGCTACCCTGACCGCCGAAGCTGGCCACTATGACCCAGTGAATGATCGTCTGACGGTTGTCGGGCCACTGCGTTTCGCAACCGCTGATGGTTATCGGCTCGACACTGGTGATGTCACCATCGACCTCAAGGCGCGGACCGCCAGCAGTGGTCGCGCGGTGACCGGCCAGACCACAATCGGGCGATTCAGCGCCAATGCTATCCATGCCGACCTGAACAGCCGGATTGTCAAATTGAGCGGCAATGTCCGGTTGCATATTACCCAGGGATTGCGATGATCAACCATATCCCCCAGCGGAGCAAAAAGATGCCCAACTCCTCACGCAGTCGCCCAGTGTGGCACGTGCCCTTGTCCGCAGCGGCCGGATTTATCGCCATGGCCTTCGCGCTGGTGGCGAGTGGCACAACCGATCAGGCGCTGGCTCAGGCGCTGATCAACCATGACAGCAATGCACCCATTGACGTCTCGGCTGACTATAGTGAACTGCAATCGCGGGCCGACCGTGCGGTCATCTCGGGCAATGTCCGGATTGACCAGGGCGGACTGTCGCTGCGCGCCGCACGGGTTACCATTGCCTATAATGATGGCGGCTCTCTCCAGATCAACCGCATTGATGCAACCGGCGGCGTCACCGTGACCAAGGGCGCAGATACCGCCAGCGGCTCAAGCGCCATCTATGACCTTGACCGGCGGTTGATTACCCTGTTCGGCAATGTCCAACTGGTCCAGGGTCCGAACCGCCTGTCAGGCGGGCGGCTGGTCATCGATCTCGTCAGCGGCCGCGCCAGTATCGATGGGCGCGGTGCTGTGGGCGGGGTTGGAGCAAATGGCCCCCCCGGTCAGGCTGGCCGGGTGACCGGGCGTTTTTCTGTGCCGCAGCGCAACAGGCCGCAATAAAATCCTCATAATGGGCCAAAACGCTGCGTCGGCCTGCGCCCCGCCAATGCTTGCATTAGGGGAAGGCCAGACAAGTCCGCCGCTATCGCTTGCGATAGGGGAAGGCCAAAAAAGAAGCTCAGATCAAAAACGCACCCCGACGCTCGCGAAAATCTGGCGCGGGTTGCCATAGAATACCGTCACTATGCCTTCGCGGCCCAGCGTCGGGATGACATTGCCAGTGCCTGACAGGATCGGGGTGCCGTCAAGCTGGGTCCGGATGAATTGATAGCCCGAGGTAATATATTGTTTGTCGGTCAGATTCTTGCCGTGGATGCCGATGGTGAAACGGCTATTCGGACTGGTCCAGACCAGACTGGCGTCCCACAGCGCGTAACCTGGTTGATCGAGGAACGGGCTGGGGGTTTCAAACTGGTGGGTCAGGCTGCGATAACTGACGATGCTGCTGGCCAGCAGATTGCCGCCCGCCACCGGCAGGTTGGCCGCCAGCACGCCCGATAGTGTCCAGCGTGGGGTATTCTGGATGGCGCGCAAATTGGCGATATTGACATTGTTGACGGTGAACACGTCATACTGCCCATCAATAAAGCCAAGCGTGCCGGTAAAGCTGAGCGATGAGCCAGCCCCAGCAAAGTCGCGGGCAAAGCGGGCGAATGTCTCGACCTCCACCCCCTTGAAGGTTGCAGCAGCAGCATTTGTCGTGACCCCGGCAAAACTTTCGAAAATACCGTCGCCATTGGCATCAACGCCGACTGAACCGGGAATCTGGACGTCCTGATAGTCGCCATAAAATCCGGTCAGCGAGAGGCGGGCGTCACCGCCAAAGAATGTCCCGCGATAGCCCAGCTCATAACTGTCCACGGTTTCAGGGCGGAACAGGAAGAAATTGTATATTTCCTGATAGCTGCGGATGCCGTCGCGGTTGGTGTCAGGCGCGATGGCCGCATTGCCACGCGGATCAAAGCCGCCGCCTTTGAACCCTTGGGCATAGCTGGCGTAGAGCAGATGGTCGTCGTTCGGCTGAAAACTGAGCGACGCACGCGGATTAAAATCGCTAAAGCTGGCTTCACCAATGAAGTTGGTGCCGGTGGCGATGGTGATTGCGGTTCCGCCAAACTGGGGCGAGGCGCCGCCGATCTTGGTCTGGCGCAGGATGGTCGAGCGCCGGTCATCCTGAGTATAGCGACCGCCAAGCGACAGGCTGAACTGATCGGTGATGTCATAGCTAAAGTCGCCAAACACCGACCAAGTTTCGGTGCGGACATCGCCAGCGGTAAAGGCATTGAGGCCCGGCAGGCCGATCAAGGTGCCGGTGGTGCCCAAGATCACGTCAAATTGCGTGACCGCCTTTGCATCAAGATAGTAGAAACCGAGCAGCCCGTTCAGCCGATCACTGGCATAGGCGAGTTGAAATTCCTGACTGATCTGTTCGTTGTAATAAAGAGCAGGGACGTCGACATCGATCGATGGCAGCGAGTCAAAGTCAATCGGGGTCAGGCTGTCATCCTGTCGCCATGCGCTGATCGAACGCAGCGTCAGCGCGTCGGACAGGTCGATGCTGATGTTGGCGGCCAAGCCATAGGATTCTACGCTCTGGCGCGGATTGGCAAGGCCAGCACGCGTGTCATAGACATCGGCCAGCACCGCAGCACCGCTGAGCAAGCCGGGTATCAGGCGATGGCCATTGCGGGGATCAGAGCGGTCGCGGGTATAATCGCCGGTGATGCGGATGAACACCGGTTCGCCATAACCGCCCATTTCGAGGCTAAGTCGCCCGGCCCAGACATCCTTGTTGTAGTTTTCCACGCCGGGCAGGTTGAGGTTGTCGCCAAAGCCGCCGCGTGACAGGCGGGCGATGCCGCCGCCAACCCGGATCAAGTCGCTGATTGGTGCCGACACGCTCACAGTCGCTTCGGCCATATCATCAGTGCCATAGGCTGCACGCGCACGCAGCGCAAAATCCTGCGACAGTCGCCGCGTCACATATTTGACCGCGCCGCCAATCGTGTTGCGGCCATAGAGCGTGCCCTGTGGTCCGCGCAGCACTTCGATCCGCTCGACATCATAAATATCGAGCACCGCGCCTTGTGGGCGGTTGAGATAGACATCGTCGAGATAGATGCCGACACCAGCTTCGAATCCGGCCACCGGATCTTGCTGGCCGACACCGCGAATAAAGGCGGTCAACGTCGAATTGGTGCCGCGTGATGTTTCCAACGTCGTGTTCGGCGTGGTGTCGCCAATGTCGGTGATGTCTAGCGCCCCTTGGGCTTCGAGCTGGTCACCCGAATAGGCGGTGATCGCCACCGGCACGTCCATCAGGCTTTCTTCACGACGACGCGCAGTGACGACCAGTTCGTCGCTATCATCATTGGCTGCGGCTGGTCCGGCATTCTGTGCATAGGCTGGCGCGACCAACAGCGCCGACGCTGCTACTGAGGCCACCAGCGAAGCCCGGGCCAACAGACGAATTCCATTTATGCGAACGATCATGCTATCCTCCCAATCCGGTGCGAAACCCCTGTCAACGGCAGAACTGGCCTGGATAAAGCCATATGCCGCGGGGGTGGTTGCGTCGCGGTCATCAGTGCTATACTGAAAGTTGAATCATATTTCAACTTATCAGACAAAAGGAATCGGTGATTGGGCAAACAGCGTGACATTGGGGCAACACTCACCGCTGAATTGGTGGTGTCGGCGACCGGCTCCAAACAGCCGCGCACGGCGAGGGGGGAGCGCACACGCCAAGCCTTGATCGATGCTGCGGCGATTGAATTTGGCGAAAAAGGATTTCACGAAGGATCGATCAGCGGGATTACCAGCCGCGCCGGGGTCGCGCTGGGCAGTTTTTACACCTATTTTGATTCCAAAGACGCGATTTTCCGGGCGCTGGTTAGAGCTATGTCGGAACAGGTGCGCGACCATGTTGCGCCGGTGGTGGCACGAGCCGACAATGCGATGAGAGCGGAACGCGACGCCTTGAAATCATTTCTCGATTTTGCGCGCGATCACAAGGAAATTTACCGGATCATCGACGAAGCCGAATTTGTCGATCCTCCCAGTTTTCGCCGCCACTATGAAACGACCGCAGACCGTATCCGCCAGCGACTGCAAGCGGCTGCTGGAACCGGCGAAATTCGTGACGGCGTGGGAGAGGTTGAGGCATGGGCGATCATGGGGATGAACGTATTCCTAGGGCTGCGCTTTGGGGTGTGGGACGATGCTGCCGACCATGATCTGGTGGCCGACACCGCCAATCGCCTGATTGCACGGGGGATAGCCCCAAAAAAAAGGCCCGACTGACCATTGCTAGCCTGTCGGGCCCTGAGGTGTGCCATTCCCACTGCTATGCAGGACGAGAATCGCCTTCGGGTCGCAGGCCGTCATTAGCCGCGACCAAGTGACCGCGCCGTGACACACGTCACAGCATCGCAAAAAAAAGCGCGTTTTTTCTCGCTTCCCCTAGGCCAAGGCCTAGCGCGTGTTTTTCCGCCTTTTTCGAACCGTTCGATGTTTCCATCTCACTGAAAAAAAGCTCTAGCTGCGGCAATCCTCCACCATCCGGGCAATCTCTGGGCGGGTCGGGATCAACAGCGGGTTCATGCCCGTGGTTTCCACCACAAAACGCCCACGGCTGTAGATGATCTGGTCCCACAGCGGATCGCGCGCATCGAGCGTGGCATAAATAGTCCGATCATTGGCCACCCGCACCGGCAATTCGCGCAAGGCAAAGCTGGTCCGCACCGTCATGCCCAGCGCCGTACCGACAGGGACTGCACCAAACCGCCCCAGAGTGATCGATCCGTTGCTACAGCCGATGGCGGCCAGTGCCTGGCCATTGGCGTTGAATGTGGCCACGGGCGCACCGCCCGGCGTAGCGGGTGCCAGCCGCTGCCATTCTCCCGGGGTGAGATCAGCGACGCTCCAGTCACCGACAAAGCGATCATTCGCCCCTAGTGCAGGTGGCGCAGGTGGTGCAGGCGTCTGGGGGCCACGCGGCGGAGCTGGCACTGCAACCACCGGCCCCTGCCCAGACGGCGCAAGCTGCGGCGCGACACAGGAGGCGAGCAGCGGCAGGGTGATGAGCGAGAGAGTGTAACGCGGCATTATCGTCCGCTTATGCCCTGATGATCCAGCAGCGGCAAGCGCCCCATACCGTGGAGTTTAGGCGCGGGTGTTGATGGGGGTGGGGGTTGATGGGGGCGCTGGTGTGGATGTCGATTGGGGTGTCGATGGGGCGGGGGTCATAGCCATGGGATTGCCTCCGCTCGCCTATGCAGGTCAACTGCAAAGCGCGGGAAAATCTGGGGGGTTACGCGGCGCGCCTTTGCACCGTAAGTTCCAGCCCGAGTGCGCCCAATACTGCGGTCAAGGTCTCCAGCGTCGGATTGCCGTTTTCGGACAGCGCGGTGTATAATGCCTGTCGGCCAAGGCCGCTCGCCTTGGCAATCTCGCTCATCCCCTTGGAACGGGCGACATCGCCAATGGCCCGGGCAATTTCCTGCGGAGTGCCGTCTTCCATCCAGATTTTGAGATAATCGACGATATCGTCCTCAGACGATAAAAAATCAGCGGGGTCAAACGGGGCTGTCTTCAATCCCATCACGGTCGCGCAAGCCTTTCAGCCACTTGGCAAACTCGCTAGTTTGCTCCAGCGAATGGACCTGTCCTGTATATGAGACAGATGCAGGATTGTCAAGATTGGCGGTCATGTCGCATACAAGATATCAAGGCACAGCATCCTCATCGCCCTCTGACTCCTCGTCATCCTGTTCTGGATCATTGACATGGCGCGCGCCCAGATCGCGCAACCTTTGTTGCTCCGCCCGCTTGTGCTCCGGCGGGAGACTGTCCCACCACCCGGCAAGCCGGGTATCATCGTCAAAGATCGCACCGCTCAGGTCCGCGCCATCGAGATGCGCCCCGCTCAGGTCCGCGCCCTCGAGCTGCGCCATGATCAGGGTCGCGCCCTCGAGATGCACCCCGCTCAGGTCCGCGCCCTCGAGATACGCAAAGCACAGGTTCGCGCCCTCGAGATGCACCCTGCTCAGGTCCGCGCCCTCGAGATGCGCCATGATCAGGTTCGCGCCACCCAGATGGGCGCCATTCAGGCGCAGCCCGGACAATATTGCGCCATACGGTACGTCGGCAAGGTCCAGCTTGCGGTTATTCAGCGGAAAGCCGGAGCGCCAGATGGCGCGCCACTCACTGCTGATCACTTGCGTTGCGGATTGTTCGGCGTTGGTCATTCTGTCCCGCAAACTCATAATCGCCCGACGCATCGGTTCACTTGCACCAGCCGTTTTTCGCACGCTGGCCCAGTCCAATCGCTCGCCGATATTTTGCTGGATCGCCAGCAACAGTTCAAACGCTGGGCGGCGAAAATCTTCGCCAAACTTACCGCGCAAAAAGGCGCGCAACTGATGCAACGCCGCAATCTGCAACGTGTCGCGGGTAGCATCGGGCAAATCGCTATCCAATGCCCCGGCGGCGCGGAGTTGAATCTCCTGAAACGCCTTCAGATTGACGTCCTTGCGCTGATTTTCCAGCGTGGCTTTGACATTATGGTCGCGGAATGCCCACAGGATGAACGCGGCAGGCAGGCCGATGACCAGCACTGATAAATATACGAATTCGCGCCATTCCATCGCTGTCAAGGTCGTGGCTTTGGCGCGGGCCACGACATTGCCAATCAGGTCCAGGTTGCTGGTCCCCCCCCACAGGATCAGCACCGGCACCCCCAGTCCCACCGCCGCCACCGTCAATGGCCGGGGGATGGCCCATAGCCACCGCCAACTGACATCCTCCCGCCACCACAGTTTCAACAGCAACCAGAGCACCCGCAGCCAGATGCGCCAGCGGAAACGGCGCGGGCGGCGCTGCCCCTGAACGTATACCCACAGCCCTTGCCGTGCCTTAGTCCTCCATTTTCCCATCATCACTCCCCCAAAACCTGCACATCCGTATACACATCCCGCGCCTTGCCTGCGAACTTCGCGTCAGTTGTCACCAGCGGACAGCCAAGCTCCATCGCCAGCGCGAGGTAGAGGCAGTCCTTGAGCGGGTGGCCGATATCAAAGGCTTGTTCGGTGGCGGCCAGCAACATGCCGGGCGTAGCAGGAATTATTTCCAGCATTGATCCTGCGAGAATCCCGGCGAAGGCAAAGGCCGATTCCCGCATTTCCGGGATCGCTGGTTTGTGGATGTTACCATTGCGCACCAACGCCGCGAGAACCTCAACCGCAAACAGTTCTGGAACCGCGATCTGGCCGGAATGCAGTTCAAACAGCAATGACGCCTTGTCGCTGTCGGCTTCCTTCAGAAACCATTTAACCGCCACACAGGCATCGATGACGATCATTCTTCGTCACGGATGGCTCTTATCAAGGCCGCACTGCCCTCCATGGGGCCGTGCAGTTTGGCGGTGCGTTCACGAATCCTGCGCAATTCCTCGATTACTTCACCTATCGGGCGCTCGCTGGCTTCAAGGATTACCCGTGCCTCCGCTTCAAGCGAGCGGTTGTTGCGTTTGGCGCGTTGGCCGAGACGTGCATAGACGCCGTCATCAAGTTTGCGGACAGTGAGGGTGGCCATAACAATCTCCTTATTGCACTTTGCTAGCATAATGCTAGCAAAGTGCAAGCATTAACGCCCCCATTTCGTCCGGCTCGACTTGCCAAACCGGCCCTTGCGGGTGCCGGGCTTGCCCTCATTGCTTTGCCCCACCCGCCCCGCACTCGATTGCGCCGCGCGGGGTTGCTGATGCGGTAGGCCCAGTTCATCCGCCTCCAGCTTGCGGATTTCATCGCGCAGCCGCCCTGCCTCCTCAAACTCTAGTTCACCTGCGGCTTTGCGCATCTTGACCTCTAGATCGGTGATATAGGCGCGCAGATTATGCCCGACCAGGTGGGTGCGGCCATCCTCCAGCTCCAGGGCCACCTGCACCCCGTCTTTCTGACTGATATGGGCCATAACATCACTAATGCCGCGCTTGATCGTGGTCGGGGTAATGCCGTGCGCCTCGTTATACTTTTGCTGTATGGCACGGCGTCGGTCGGTTTCGGCGATGGCGCGCTCCATGCTGCCGGTGATCCGGTCGGCATACAGGATGACCCGGCCATCGACATTGCGTGCGGCCCGGCCAATCGTCTGGATCAGCGATGTTTCGGACCGCAAAAACCCTTCCTTGTCGGCATCGAGGATGGCAACGAGGCCGCATTCGGGGATGTCGAGGCCCTCACGCAGCAAGTTGATCCCGACCAGAACATCATAGACCCCCATCCGCAAATCGCGGATCAACGCGATCCGTTCGAGCGTTTCGACATCACTGTGCATATAGCGCACCTTTAGCCCCGCCTCGTGCAGATATTCGGTCAGATCCTCCGCCATCCGCTTGGTCAGGGTGGTGACGAGGGTGCGGTATCCGGCGGCCGCCACCGCCCGCGCTTCGGCGATCAGATCATCAACCTGTTCCTCAATCGGGCGGATGATGACCGGCGGATCGATTAGCCCGGTCGGACGGATCACCTGTTCGGTGAACACCCCTTGGGTTTGTGCCATTTCCCACGGTCCCGGCGTCGCCGACACGAACACCGATTGCGGGCGCATCGCCTCCCACTCGTTGAACCGCAGCGGCCGGTTGTCGATGCAACTGGGCAAACGGAAACCATATTCGGCCAGGGTGATTTTGCGGCGATGGTCGCCCTTTGCCATCGCGTTAATTTGCGGCACCATCTGGTGGCTTTCATCGACGAACAACAGCGCATTTTCGGGGAGATATTCAAACAGCGTCGGCGGCGGTTCGCCCGGCAATCGCCCGGTCAGAAAGCGGCTGTAATTCTCGATCCCCGCGCAGCTACCGGTCGCGGCGATCATCTCTAGGTCAAAATTGGTGCGCTGTTCGAGCCGCTGCGCCTCAAGCAGCTTGCCCTGTCCGGTCAATTCCTTCAGCCGCACCGCCAGCTCAAGTTTAATCGCCTCACGCGCCTGATTGAGGGTCGGGCCGGGGGTGACATAATGTGAATTGGCATAGACCCGCACACTGGCCAGACTGGCCGATTTCCTGCCGGTCAGCGGGTCGAACTCAGCTATGTCCTCCACCTCGTCGCCGAAAAAGGTGATCCGCCAGGCGCTATCATCATAGTGCGACGGAAATATCTCCAAACTGTCGCCGCGCACCCTAAAATTGCCGCGCGCAAACGCCGCATCGTTGCGTTTATACTGGAGCGACACCAGCCTGCGGATAATCTCTTGCCGGTCGGCCACCGCGCCCTTTTTGATGTCGAAAATCATCGCCGAATATGTCTCGACCGAACCGATGCCATAAATGCACGAGACTGAGGCGACGATGATCACATCATCGCGTTCGAGCAATGAGCGGGTGGCGCTGTGCCGCATCCGGTCGATCGCCTCGTTCACGGAGGATTCTTTTTCGATATAGGTGTCGGTGCGCGCGACATAGGCTTCGGGCTGGTAATAATCGTAATAGCTGACGAAAAATTCTACCGCATTGTCGGGAAAGAAACTCTTGAACTCGCCATAAAGCTGCGCGGCGAGAATCTTGTTTGGGGCGAGCACCAGCGCCGGACGCTGCATCGTCTCGATCACCTTGGCCATGGTGAAAGTCTTGCCTGAGCCGGTGACCCCGAGCAGCACTTGATTTTGCTCGCCCGCTGCGGCCGCTGCTACCAGCTCGCGGATTGCGGTCGGTTGATCGCCGGCGGGTTGATACTCGCTGGCGAGAATGAACGGCCTGCCGCCCTCCGCCTTGTCGGGTCGCTGCGGTCGGTGCGGCACGAAATTGCTATCGGTTTCGGGTTCGCTGAGTGAAGTGCGGATTTGGATTGCCATGTTCCCCTTATGGCTCCATTCTGCTGACACGACAATCATGACCTATCACCACCGATCCGAAAGGAATTATCATGCGCAGACCCGCTCTTCTCGTCACTACTGCCGCATTCGTCCTGACCGCTGCGGCGTGCAGTTCGGGTGAACCCGCCAAGAATGCCGATGGTACGATGGCCAAATCGGCGGTGGAATCCGAAATGGCACAGGCCAACAACATGCGTCCCGGCCAGTATCAGGCGACGATGCAGATCACCAAATTTGAGATGCCAGGCATGCCACCAGAGGCGCTGGCGCAAATGCGCGATCAGATGCAGTCTGCTACCGCCGTGCAGAACAGCTATTGCCTGTCGGACGAGGAAGCGCGTGCAGGCCGACAGGACATGATGAAGCGCCTTTCGAATGCGCAGGGTGATTGTAATTTTCAAAACTTTGACGTGTCGGGCAACGACGTGTCGGGTCGCATGGTCTGTTCGGGCATGCCCGGCGGTGGAAGTATGACAATGACGATGACGGGAACGATGACGGCCGACACGTCGGACATGACTATGGCATCAGAGATAAGCAATCCCAGCGTGCCACAAGCGAACGCCAACATGACATTCCATATTACCGCCCGGCGCACTGGCGATTGCTCCGCCGCAGCGCCAACCACTCCGGCAACAGGGGCACGATGACGGCAGCTGCGTCGGCGCGTTCTTGTTGCGCTTCCCCTAGCGCAAGCGCTAGTGCGGCGGGGAAAGCCAGACAAGCCCGCGCTACGGTTTACCGTAGGGGAAGCCAAAGAAGGTGCGCTAGGTCATAAACGCTAGCGCATTACTCCACGATAATCGAACCCGACATGCCAAAGGCGGTGTGGAATGTGTGGGTGCAGCGCAACCGATACCTCCCGGCGCGCGGGGTGAGGGCGATGTCGAGCGAAGTATGGCCCGGCACCTCTATTGCGCCGCGCCGGATCAGTCGTGCTTGTGCAGGGTCGATTACTGCGCTTGCGAAAAACTCGGGTGCAGCAAAATTATGCCCGCCACTTGCACCATTGACTAGGTGCAGGACAATGGGACGGTCGGCATGCAGGCGCAGTGTTGATGGCGCAAAGGCAAAGCTGGAGAGCACCACATCAACCCGCTCCACTGCAGCCGGACGAGTCGCTGGCTGGGCAGTCAACGGTGCGGCGATAAGCAGCGCGCTCACGATCAGCAAAGGATATCGGACCATTGATTCACTCCCATGATGCCATGCCCCTGCGACGCAAGGATAGCAGACCAGATAGTGGGGGCCTAGTGGAGTGCTTTCCGCCTTTTCCAAGTCGTCAGATGTTTCCATCTGGCTTGAAAAGCCTCTAGTCTGGCCATGGTCGAACTCCTCGAATAGCAATCCGCTGCCGAACCGATCTTCTCCCCATGACAAAACTATCGAATGAGGGCAGGCCGATCAACCTGCGTATTAGCAAGACCAACCGTTTGCCAGCCGTTTAGAGGAAACAAGTCATGTTCAAATCTGTTCCGATCATCGCCGCTCTGGCCATGGTGGCAAGCATTGCCTCCCCGGCTGTGGCCCATACCCGGCTCGCCGCTTCGACGCCTGCGGCGGCATCAACGGTTCGTGCGCCGAGATCTGTCACGCTGACTTTCAACGAACGCATCATCGCCGCAACCGCAACGACGACTGTGGTGATGACCGGCATGCCGGGGATGGCGAGCCATGCACCGATGCCGGTCACCGGCTATTCGGCCCGGATGAGCGCGGACGGCAAGACGATGGCGCTTGTCTTGCGGCGCCCGCTGTCGCGGGGCACCTATCAGGTGACATGGGCAGCAGCCGGGGCTGACGCCCACCGGATGTCGGGGAGTTTTGGCTTTACGGTGCGCTGATGCCCGACCTGAGCGCCATCATTGTTGCACAGGCGGCGCTCTATATTCTACTCCTTGCACTGACCGGCCTTGCGGCCTTCCCTTTTGTTATCAGGGTTCAGATTGAGACGGCGGACCCGCTGCTCGTGCCGCACTTTCGTTCGGCTGTTGCAGGGCTCTGTGCAGCTTCCATTGTTGGGTCGGCAGTCCATTGCCAACTGATGACCGCAGCGATGTTTGGCACCTCGTCATGGACTGTGAGCCTCAATAATCTGGCTGCCATAGCATGGGAGCCGACGATGGGATTACCGATCATGGTGCGGGTGACGTTGTTGCTGGTCGGCCTGATTGGCTTTTTCGCGCTCAAGCGCCGGCCTGCATTGGCCTTGGTATGGATGCTGGTGTTTGCAGCTCTGGCCATGGCGACGCTGGCGTTCACCGGTCACGCGGGTGCCACACAGGGGAGTGCGGGGTTGTGGCACCGTCTGGGTGATATGGTGCACCTGGTCGCGGCATCGCTGTGGCTGGGGGCGCTGCTGGGCTTTTCCGCTTTGCTCAGCGGACCGATTGTTTCTGGATATGCGCATCGGGTTGTGGCGGCTTTGGCCCGGTTCGCCCGCCTGGGAACAGTCATTGTCATGGTGCTGGTCGCGACAGGAACTGCCAATTTGCTATTTATCGTCGGGTGGGCGGCGGTGCCGACAGTTCCTGGAACGGCTTATGGCAAGGTGCTGGCGATCAAACTCGGCCTGCTTGCCGTCATGCTCGCCTGTGCAGCAGCCAATCGGTGGCAGCTGGTGCCGCGACTGTCGGCCGCCTCAACGCCGGACGTGACGTTGTCGGCAGTGGGCAAGCTGCGGCTTTGCATCGCAATCGAAACGGCGGCAGTACTGATCCTGCTTTTCGTCGTCGCGCTGCTCGGCAGGACAGACCCGCTTAGCTAGACTCTGTTTCAGCTACACTGAAACGCTCTTATTCTCGCTGGTTCGATGAAACATCCGGTAAAGCGCCGGCAGGACAACCAGCGTCAATATGGTCGAAGAGATGATCCCACCAATCACCACCGTCGCCAGCGGCCGTTGCACCTCGGACCCCGCACCGACGTTGAACGCCATCGGCACGAAACCGAGCGATGCAACCAGCGCGGTCATCATCACTGGTCTCAAGCGGGTCAGTGCGCCTTCGCGGATCGCCTCATCGAGGCTTATACCCCTCTCGCGCAGGTCGCGGATGAACGACAGCATGACGACGCCATTGAGAACCGCCACCCCCGACAAGGCGATGAAGCCTATGCCTGCCGAGATCGACAGCGGAATGCCGCGCATAGCCAAGGCGGCGATCCCGCCAGTTAGCGCCAGCGGCACGCCGGAAAAGACGATGGCGGAGTCCTTGACCGAACGGAACAGCATGAACAGCAGCCCGAAGATTAGTATCAGGGCCATCGGCACCACGATCTGCAAGCGGGTTGTGGCCGACTGGAGTTGCTCGAACGTCCCGCCATATTCGATATAATAGCCTGCTGGCAGTTCGACGTCGGCTGCTACCCGCTGCCGAAGTTCGGCGACGAACGAACCAAGGTCGCGCCCGCGCACGTTAGCGGTGATGACGGCCCGGCGTTTGCCGTTCTCGCGACTGATCTGGTTCGGCCCCGCTGCGAGTGCAATGTCAGCGACCTCGTCCAGCGGCACGAAACCGGTCCCGTCACCGTCGCCGATCGGGATAGGTAGGCGACCCAAAGCATCGAGATTGGTGCGAATCGCCTCGGGCAAGCGAACGACGACTGCGAAACGGCGGTCGCCCTCGAATATCTCTCCTGCCATCCGGCCACCCATAGCTATCGCCACGGCATCCTGCACCGTGCTGACATTGATTCCGTAGCGGGCGAGCATTTCGCGCCTGGGCACCACGGACAGGACTGGCAATCCGGTGACCTGCTCCAGCTTCACGTCCTGTACCCCGTCGATCGACGCCATGACATCCTCGATCACACCACCGTTTTCGAGTAATTGTTCGAGATCGTCACCAAACAGCTTGACCGCCACATCGGCACGCACCCCGGCAATCAGCTCGTTCATCCGCATCTGGACCGGCTGAGTGAACTCGTAGTTGTTGCCCGGTATCACGCTCACTGCCGCATTGAGTTCGGCTACCAGCGTGTCGCGGGGCTTGCGCGGATCAGGCCATTCGCTTCGATCCTTGAGCATGATGAAATTGTCGGCGACCGATGGGGGCATGGGGTCGGTCGCAACATCTGCGGTGCCGATTTTGGCAAACACCCGCTCGACTTCCGGAAACTGCCGGATGCGCCGCTCAATCACTTCCTGCATCTCGATGGCCTGACCCAGGCTGGTGCCCGGAATGCGAAGGGCGTGCATCGCGATGTCGCCTTCATCCAAATTCGGGATGAACTCCGAACCGAGCCGGGTCGCCATGATGCCGCTGATTGCTACCAACAGGACCGCGACACCAACCACGACCTTGCCGCGCTTCATTGTCCGGTCGAGCAACGGCGCATAGACATGGGTCAGCCAGCCCATCACGCGGCTTTCCTTCTCCTCGACCTTGCCGGTGACGAACAATGCAATCGCCGCTGGAATAAATGTGAGCGACAAGATCAGCGCGGCAGTGAGCGCCAGCACCACGGTGATCGCCATCGGGTGGAATGTCTTACCTTCGATGCCCGACAGCGCAAAAATCGGCATATAAACAATTGTGATGATAATGATCCCGAACACGCTGGGACGGATGACTTCTGCGCTGGCGTGGGCGACCAATCCAAAGCGCTCATCGCGGTCGAGCAAGCGGCCAAGGCGGTGCTGCGCTTCCCCCAGTCGTCGCAGGCAATTCTCGACAATGATGACGGCACCATCGACGATCAGCCCAAAGTCGAGCGCGCCGAGGCTCATGAGGTTGGCAGACACGCCGCCCTGCACCATGCCCGTCAGTGTCATCAACATCGCAACCGGGATAACCGCCGCCGTGATCAGCGCGGCGCGCATGTTGCCGAGCAACAAAAAGAGGACAACAATCACCAAAAGCGCACCCTCCGAGAGGTTTTTGATGACCGTCTCGATCGTCCGGTCGACCAGTTCGGTCCGGTCATAGAGCGGGTGGGCAACGACGCCAGCAGGCAAAGCAGCTGATGCCAGCGCCAGCCGTTCGGCAGCGGCCTGCGCAACGATGCGTGGATTCTCCCCGATCAGCATTTGCACTGTGCCGAGAACAATTTCCTTGCCATTCTCGGTGGCGGCCCCGGTGCGCAGTTCCGATCCGATTACGACATCGGCGACATCACCGATCCGGATCGGAACCCCGCCTCGGGTGGCAATGATAATTTGCGACAGGTCAGCCTCGTTCGCCGCCTGCCCAGGCACCCGGATCAGAATCTGCTCCCCGCCGCGTTCGACATAGCCGGCACCACGGTTGCCATTGTTGAGCTCCAGTGCCTCGACCACGTCTGACAGCGAGAGTTGCAAAGCTGCGAGCTGATCGGGGTTGGGTGTCACATGATATTGCCGCGCATAGCCACCTACCGAATTGACTTCTGCGATGCCGGGGACGGTGCGCATCTGTGGCCGGATGACCCAGTCGTTAAGGGTACGCAAATCCATCGCCGTCCAGGCGCTGCCATCAGGCTTGCGGGCATTGGGCTCTGGCTCGACAGCATACATGAAAATCTCGCCAAGACCGGTCGAGACTGGCCCCATCTGAGGCTCGATGCCCGGCGGCAGTTGGGATTTCGCAGCCTGGATGCGTTCGTTGACCAGTTGGCGGGCGAAGTAGATGTCGATTCCATCCTCGAACACGACCGTCACCTGGCTCAGGCCATAGCGCGAAATCGACCGTGTATAGTCGAGCTTGGGCAGGCCCGCGATGGCTGTCTCAATCGGATAGGTGATACGTTGTTCAGACTCGAGCGGAGAGAAGCCCTCAGCCTCGGTGTTGATCTGCACCTGGACGTTGGTGATGTCAGGCACGGCATCGATGGGGACGCGGGTCGCACTCCATGCGCCGAGCACGATGAGCGCTGCAACGATAGCGAGCACGAACCATCGCTGGCGGATGGAAAAACCGATGATGTTAGCGAGCATGTTCAGGGTCCAGACAGATTAAAAACAGGACTGAGGTTTGAAGTGATTTTGTTCAGTGCGAGGCGGTAAGGCACGGAAATATAAATATATTTCAAGCCTTGCCAACGAAGTATTGGGCAAAATCGGTCAAATCCCGAAGGGACGTCAAAGTGGCTTCCATCTCGACCCAAAATGTCCTTGCAAGCAGAATGACTGCTCCCGGCGAACATTTTGGCACGGTATGTTCGCCATTTTGCCGCCTCAGCCCTGTTTTTAATCGGTCTGGACCCTAGTCCCCGCTCAATGATCATGGCTCGCGCCGGACTTTTCGATGTCGGAGCGGATGAGAAAGGAACCCTTGGCGGCATAGGGTGTGCCGGGCGCTATTCCCGACAACACCTCTGTCCACTCGGGTGAACGGCGGCCGAGGGTGAGCATCCGCACTTCGTAATCCTCACCATAGTTGGCAAAGACGACGGTGAAATCCCGGAACGGCTGGAGTGCCTCGGTCCGCACCGCCATAGGCACTGTGACTGCATTAACTGTCACCATACCGCGCAGCGCCATGCCTGGACGATAGCGCCCGTCGCGGTTGGCAAGGTTGGCACGCATCAGCGCGGTCCCCGCCGCCGCATTGCCTTCGGGCAGATAATCGCTCAACGCGGCCTCACCGGCGGGTTGGCCATCCATCGTCTGGATGATGACGCGCTGCCCCGGCCGGATCGAGCCGAGGTCGCGCGGAAAGATGTTAAAGACAACGGTTGTCTGGGCAGGATCGGTGATGACGTATAGCGCCCGGTCAAAGGTGACGTCGCCGGGATTGCCGTTGCGTTCGGCAACGACGCCGCTGACAGTGGCGTAGACCGGGTAGACCTGCAAGCTCTCGCTCGACTCGATCCGCGCGAGCAATTCGCCGCGACGCACTCGGTCGCCCACCGCCTTGGTCACACTGACGATCCGTCCGGGAAATTGGCCACGAATTTCGGAGCGCGCGGTGGTGGCCAATTGAACAGTGCCGTAAAGTTCGCGGGTCTCGCCTATGGTGGCGGGGCCGACAGTCGCTATCTCGATGCCGCCGGTGCGGGCCGCTGCAGCCGTGATCCGGGTGCGCCCTTCGGGACTGGCATAGGCCCAGCGGTGCCGCCTGCCGCCTTCGACAGCGATCACCTCAACGTCAAAGCTGTGTGGTTCCTCGACGAAGCCTTGTCCGGAGAGGAAATTGCCTTGAGGACGAAAAGCAAAGCGATCAACCTGCCCGCCGAGACGCCGCAGGGTGATAACAAGGTTGACGCTGGACGGCGCGACTGGCTCACCTTTGCGCGTGGGAAAGACGCGATATTGCGGCGGCTGCCCATCCTCAAAGATGGTGACCTCGAGCGCGAAATCGCCGTCGCGCAACATGCGTCCGCCATGCGGCCCCGGTTCGGCTTGCGCGGCGGCACCTTCGCCAGCACCTTGGGCCGGATCGTCGGCGCTACCGCACGACGCCAGCGGCACCGCCAGCAGGCTGATCAACAGGAACAAGATTACTCGTTGGATGGTCATGGTAATGTCTCCATGGGCTGCAACGCTTCAAAGCGCCCGGTCAGCCGGTCGATGTCTGTGATGAGATCACGATATTGCGTGATTGCTGCGAGCCACTGGTCCTGCACCGCCAGAATGGCATCGGCTGCATCCTGGACGTCGCGAAAGGCAAAGCCGCCTCGGTTGTAACCCTCGCGGACTTGGGCAAGCAGCCGGGTGGTCTGAGGATAGACTTCAGCAACAAGCCGCTCCGCCTGACGCCGCGCTGTTTGCGCTCGTGCCGACAGATTGGCCAGGGTGCGCAGCCGTGACAACCGCGTCGCTTCTGCCAAACTTTCAGTTCGGCGCCTTTCGGCTTGGGCGCGGTCGATATTGCCCTGATTGCGGTCGAACCGGCCGAGCGGGATGGTGACCCCGGCAACCGCCGCGACATCATTGGTGCCGCGCAGGAAACGGACCCCGCCGCTGACGGTATAGTCCTGGGTGCGACGCGTCTGTTCGAAGACGACGGCTGAACGCAGCCGCTCGATTTCCGCTTCGACAAGGGCAAGGTCAGCCGTAGCAAGACCGTCTCCCCCGCCGCCCATCAGCAGCAGGTCTCCTTGTGGTTCGAGATCGTGCGGGGAACCGCCCCAGAATGAAGTGAGCAATGTCAGCGCCGCCTCGCGGCGCGAGCGCACCTGTTCCACCCCGATCTCGGCAGCCGCTACCCGCGCATTGGCCCGGGTCTCGACAAACAGCGGGTCTTTGTAGCCGCGCACCCGGCGCAACGCCTCAGTGCGCATTTCAGCTTCGGTTCTCAGGCGCGATTGGGCGATTTGAAGCGCGGTATCTGTGATGAGCACATCGATGAAAGCGCGTTGCACCACAGCTGCGATCTCCAGCCGCGTCACGTCTCCCGCCGCCTCGGCCACATCGATGCCACGGTCGGCCAACGCAATGCGTGCCTCGCGCTTTCCGCCGCGTTCGATGATTTGACTGTAGGTCGCAGTCAGCTCGGCTTGCCCCAGCACATTATAGGGGCCTGAACCGGCGAGATTTTCTCCTTCGACGGTCACATATGGATTTGGCCGGACGGCCGCCTGGCTTCGCGCGGCACGAGCGGCCTCGACCGCCGCCTCGCTTGCGCTAGCTTCTGGTGCGGTCGCCAGAGCGCGGGCCACCGCCTGCTCAAGCGTGATAGGCTCAGCCGCTGCGGCCGGAGCGAGCGTGGACGCCGCTGCGGCAAGCAGCACGCTGCTTAGTCTGATGGTCATGATTAAGTCCTGATCGGTTCCAGATACGCCTAGTGGAGTGATTTCAACATTCGCATCCCGCTGGCGGCAAACCCGGTTTCGCGAATGTTGAAATTAAAACTCCACTAGAAACATAGCGTTGCTAGTGGTCCTTTTGATTCTGACATTTGCTAACTACATGTCCGACAGGGGATGCAAATGTCAGAATCGGACCACTAGGCGCGACCTAGAGCCAATTTCCACGCAAGTGGAAAAACTCTAAGTCATGCCTCCACGGATAGGATCAGGCTGACGGGGGCTTGGTCGGAGGCGGCAGGCTCAGCGAGTCCATCCGCTGCCATGCGGCGGGCAGAACCTGACTTTGTTCGCAGCAGCCCTGTGCAGCGGGAGTTTCCTGTCCAAGATACCAGATGATATTGCAATGGTGGTGTTGGACAAGGTCGCTCGATGCTCCCTCGTGGCCGTTGCTGCCGCCGTTACTGTCGCTGTGCCGATGCTCGCCGGAAAGCGCGACACCCGCAATGCCCCCTCCGCTAACATGGGCGGTGCCAACATGGGTGATACCAACATGGGTAACGGCACGCGACTGCGTCGCTGTTATCAGCAATGATGCAAACACAGTCAGAAGAACAAGGAAACGCTTCATATTAACGCGCCTATCGCAAACCCACCTGTCACGCAAGCCGCTCGTCTGCGCTGTCGTTTACGACAGGGGAAGCCAGAATAGACTCGAGCGGGAAAGGCTACAATAACCCCTAGTTATTCCCTTTTATCAGCGCGATCGTTGCCGCGTTCATCGCGGTATAGACGCCATAGAGGATCAGCGCGATCAACCAGCGCCATTCGGTCATCCACAAAGCCCCCATCAACAGCGCGAACTCTAGGACATAGGTTGACCATGGCCCCAGCGCACGGCGCATCGGGCCGGTTGCGGCCTCTACCATCGGGTGGCGGCTTTCCAGCATCCAGCGGTGCATGGCAAAATTGCCCGCTCCGGCGAGCAATATGGCGATGGTAGCGATCAGCATAGCGGCAACATGATGGACGGCATATGGGGATGCTTTGTCCGTCCGTCGAGCAGCTCATTGTGTATTGCCCGACGGTCGTGATTTGGCCGCAGCCATGATCTGCACTAGATCGGTGCTGACGTGGCACATTGGGTATAGGGAATTGACGATGGGAACACCAAAGCTAAAGCGCCGCCGCGCATCTCCTGATGACCCCGAGCTGGCCCGCTTCATGCGCGACGAACTGGGGGTGGATATGGCGCCAGCGTCTGCCGGATCGTGGCAGGTCACCGCCCCTGTCTGGATCTGGCGCGGCAACGCGCGTGACGGCACGCCAACCAAGGCATCATGGTATTTCCTGACGATTGATGGTGATGTGGCAGATGCTATTCGTGTCGCAGCTGCGGGGCGGACGGGGGGCTTTGGTTCGGTTCGTGTGGCCGCGACGATCGGCGCGACCAGCTGGCAGACATCGCTATTCGCCACCAAGGAGTTGGGCGGTTACCTGTTGCCGCTCAAGGCTACAGTGCGCCGGGCCGAGGGCCTGGAGGCTGATGTGGTGGCAAGCGTCACGCTGGCTCTGGGGTGAACCCGGATCGGGACGGGTGCCACTGATTGGACCCACCTGACACCACCCATTCGCCAGAAATTTGTGGTAATGAAATAAATATCTTTGTTCCATGTTCGTTCCCTTGCCGGCTGGGGAAACTATGGATCATCCACGCGTCGCTGCGCTGCACCACAGATGATGGTACGACGAACCGCCCTTTATCGGCGGCGAAGTGAGTCATAAATATGTCATTAAACATATTGCGTCGTGGCACGGCTGTGGCACTATAGGTAGTGGGTCAGCTGGTGAGGGTGCCCTACAGATTGTGTTCATGGGTGCGGTGGCACTGGTTGTTACCGACGTGGAGGCAGCGTTTTTCCCGCTGTTTTCTCGAAATCCGTAGGTGCGTCACTCTCCTAGGATTATAGTGGCGGATCGGGGGCGTCCCGATTCGAACAGATGCGGAACACTAGAGCGATTTCAAGTCAGATGGGAACATCTGATGACTCGGAAATCGCGGCAAGACACGCGCTAGGCCTTGGCCTAGGGCTGGCGAATCATCGCCAAACGGTTCAGATTGTCGGGCGTCGATCAGGCGTCCTCGGCAGGAGTAAAAAGGGCCAAGGGGGCCAGAGGGGGGAAGCGTCATGGATTTGCGTGATACACGCGTTGAGGAGTCAACAAATATGGCCGCAAATATGGCCACATCGTTTGAAGAGCAGCCGTCTCAGGCGGGGGCGCAAGCCAATCGAGCGACGCTGGATACGCCGGCTACGCCGATCAGCTCGCACGCAATTTCCGAACGGCGCTTTGCGGTGACGACCGATGCGTCGCGTGATGCTCTGCTGACCGAATTTGGCAAAGATACGCTCAACGACCGCTATTTGCTGCCGGGCGAAACCTATCAGGATTTGTTCGCAAGGGTTGCGTCCGCCTATGCCGATGATGCCGACCATGCCCAGCGCATCTATGACTATATCTCGCGGCTTTGGTTTATGCCCGCGACCCCGATCTTGTCGAACGGCGGCACCGGACGCGGCCTGCCGATCAGTTGTTACCTCAACAGCGTTGACGACAGCCTCGAAGGGATCGTTAGCACATGGAATGAGAATGTCTGGCTGGCATCGAGGGGCGGCGGCATCGGCACCTATTGGGGCGCGGTGCGCGGGATTGGCGAGCCGGTCGGCCTGAATGGCAAGACCAGCGGCATCATCCCCTTTGTCCGGGTCATGGACAGCCTGACGCTGGCCATTTCCCAAGGCTCTTTGCGCCGCGGTTCGGCTGCGGTCTACCTGGACATCGGCCATCCCGAGATTGAGGAATTCCTTGAAATCCGCAAACCGTCTGGCGATTTCAACCGCAAGGCGCTCAACCTGCACCATGGCGTGCTCGTCACCGATAAGTTTATGGAGGCGGTGCGCGACGGCACCGAATTCAGCCTGCGCTCCCCAAAGGATCAGAGCGTGCGGGGCAAGGTGAATGCGCGCAGCCTGTTCCAGAAATTGGTCGAAAACCGCCTTGCTACCGGCGAACCTTATATCATCTTTATCGATCAGGTGAACCGGATGATGCCGCGCCATCACCGCGAACTCGGCCTCAAAGTCACGACCTCCAACCTATGCAGCGAAATCACCCTGCCCACCGGCCGCGACCATCTTGGCAACGACCGCACGGCGGTGTGCTGCCTCTCCTCGCTCAACATGGAAACATGGGACGAATGGTACGAGGACAAAGTGTTTATCGAGGATGTGATGCGCTTCCTCGACAATGTGCTCGAGGATTATATCGAGCGCGCACCGCCCGAAATGGCGCGGGCGAAATATAGCGCAATGCGGGAGCGTTCGGTTGGCCTAGGGGTGATGGGCTTTCACTCCTTTCTCCAAGCGCGCGGGCTTGCCTTTGAAGGAGCTATGGCCAAGGCGTGGAATCTCAAGCTGTTCCGCCACATCCGCGAACAGGTCGATACCGCATCGATGATGCTGGCGCAGGAACGCGGGCCGTGCCCAGATGCCGCCGATCAGGGGGTGATGGAGCGCTTCAGCTGCAAGACGGCGATTGCCCCGACCGCGTCGATTTCGATCATCGCTGGCGGCACTTCGGCCTGTATCGAGCCGATCCCGGCCAATATCTATACCCACAAGACGCTGTCGGGCAGCTTTTCGATCAAAAATCCGCATCTTGAGGCATTGCTGGTCGCCAAAGCCAAGAACAGCGACAGCGTGTGGAACTCCATCCTCGAACGCGGTGGCAGCGTGTCGCATCTCGATTTCCTCTCGGCTGAGGAAAAGGACACGTTCAAGACCAGTTTCGAGATTGACCAGCGCTGGCTGCTCGAACTCGCCGCTGATCGCACCCCCTATATCGATCAGGCGCAGTCGCTGAACCTGTTCATCCCGGCCGATGTCGAAAAATGGGATTTGATGATGCTCCATTTCCGCGCTTGGGAACTGGGCATCAAATCGCTATACTATCTGCGCTCCAAATCGATCCAGCGTGCGGGCTTTGCCGGCGGGGTGGAGATGGACAATACTGCGCAAGCGCCGGTTTATGAGCTTGAGATCAATAAATATGACGAATGTCTGACGTGTCAGTGATGTCGATCAAAATGGGATTTTGATCGAGTTTTGGGAGTAAGAACTGTGGCGGCAAATGAGAAAACTTCTCCGAAGGTGGCAAAAACCGCATCTAAAGGTTTGCGCACCGGAAAGCTGAGTCCAAAAGAGACCAAGTCTGTTTCAGGCGCTACCTTGACCCAAGCGCCGGACAAAAAGAAGAAATGATATCCCTCTCCCCTTGTGGGAGAGGGATGCGCAGTCTTAGCGAGGCACGAGCTTAGACGGAGCTGGGTGAGGGGTAAGAGTTAAGTGGAATATACCCCTCACCCGACTTCCCCCGGAACCAGTCCGGGGTCAGCCACCCTCTCCCACAAGGGGAGAGGGGAAGCGGTGGTGAAAGGTTGATGATGAAACGACACAATCTTCCCGACAGCGCGATGGCGCGGTCTCGCACCCTGCGCCGCAACGCGACAGGGGTTGAAAAGCAACTTTGGACCGCTCTGCGGACATCGCTGCCGCAGCATAAGTTCCGGCGGCAGGTGCCTATGGGCGCTTATATTGCCGATTTTGTCTGTCATGCGGCGCGACTGATCATCGAAATGGACGGCGGGCAACATGCCCGGTCCGGCCATTACGATGCGACCCGAACCCTGTTTCTGAACGGCGAGGGGTATCGTGTCATGCGTTTTTTGGAATAATGAAGTCGTTGAGAATCTGTCCGGTGTGCTGGTCCGGATCGCTGACACTGTCACCCCTGCACATACCGCCAACGTATAACCCCGGAGCCTGAATCCAATGCCCCTTCTCGAAGCCCGCCTCCAATATAAGCCGTTTGAATATCCTTGGGCCTATGATTTCTGGAAGCGTCAGCAACAGATCCACTGGCTGCCAGAGGAAGTGCCATTGGGCGAGGATTGCCGCGACTGGGCCCAGAAACTGTCCGACCATGAGCGCAATCTGCTGACCCAGATTTTCCGTTTCTTTACTCAGGCCGATATCGAGGTGCAGAACTGTTATCACGAACATTATGGCCGGGTATTCAAACCTACCGAGATCAAGATGATGCTGACCTCGTTCAGCAACATGGAAACCGTCCACATCGCCGCTTATTCGCACTTGCTCGACACCATCGGCATGCCCGAGAGTGAATATGGCATGTTCCTTCAGTATAAGGAGATGAAGGACAAGCACGATTATCTGTCGACGTTCGGCGTCGATAATGATGAGGATATTGCCCGCACTCTTGCGATGTTCGGCGGCTTTACCGAGGGGCTGCAACTGTTCGCGAGTTTCGCGATGCTGATGAATTTCCCGCGCTTTAACAAGATGAAGGGGATGGGCCAGATCGTCACCTGGTCGATCCGCGACGAGAGCCTGCATTGCGAAGGCATCATCAAACTGTTCCATGCTTTTTGTGCGGAGCGCGGCTGCCTGACCCAGGCGGTAAAGGATGACATCCTCGATTGTTGCCAGAAAACCGTGCGGCTGGAGGATGCGTTCATCGACCTCGCGTTTGAACAGGGGCCGGTGCCGGGGATGACCCCAAAGGAGATTAAGCGCTACATCCGCTTCATCGCCGACTGGCGGCTGGGGCAGCTGGGCTTTGCGCCGATCTATATGATCGATGAACACCCGCTGCCGTGGCTCGCGCCGCTGCTCAACGGGGTCGAACATGCCAATTTCTTTGAAACCCGCGCCACCGAATATTCAAAGGCCACGACCCGTGGCGACTGGAACCAGGTCTGGGGCAGCTTTGACGAGCGCCAGCGTGCGAAAAATGGGCCCAAGGCAGAGGACACCCCTGCGGTCAACGACGCCGCGAGCGAAGGCGACGACATGTTCAAGGCAGCTGGAATCGCAGCGGAATGACCGGCCCCGCCGCCAGCGCCCCGGTCAGCAAGGCCAAGATTATCTTGAGCATCCCCCAGCGCCAGTGTCTGGAGGGGGTATCGAACCGCAAGCCCCAAGCGCCGAATGATGCCGCGCGTGACGAACTCGTCGCCATCGGCCTCGTCGCGGCAAAGACGACCGGCGGCGCAGGTGCAAAGGGCGCGGGCAAGGCGGGCGCGGGCTGGGCACTGACCCCGATGGGCAAGAAAGTCCTCGCCTCCCAATCCAACCAACGCAACTTTGGCGGGTTTAGGGTTTAGGATTGCCATTCTCAGCTCAGCCAAGCCAGTGCACCGGCAAACACAACCGCCATCAACAATAGCAATGTCCTTGGTCGTGCGGGGTTGCCAATCATCCGCGCCCGTCGTGCGGTGCGCACTGCGCGACGATTCTGCAACTTCACCCAAGCAATCACGGCATCGCCGCGATAGGTGCGGCGGCGGGATCGATCGTAACGCTCGATTGTCATTGCGCCACCCTGCATCGCCAATGCTTTACGGCAAGTAAATCGGGGCACCCCCGCCTAGCACCAAGCTTGCCGCCCACCGCCATACCAACGCGCCAACCCTTCGCTGACCAGCGCTTCGCCGATGCTGGTGCCGTCGCGCGTCACGATCCGTAACTGTCGGCCGTAGGAGTCGGTGTCGCGGTCGATGCTCTCCAGCGAAAATGCCCCGGCGTTGAGCAGCGCGTACAGCCGCAGCGTCGCGGCTTCGCCCCTTGCCGCTTCGGCTGCACAGCGCGCTGGGTGCGTTTCGGGCGTGTCGATATCGGCAATGCGAATTTTTTCGCCGCCAAACCAGAATGTGTCGCCATCGACCACGCAATTGCGGCCACCGCCAGAATGGCACAGGGTAAATCGTGCGCGCAACTGGTCGGTCGAAGCCGGGGCTAGGGGCGCATCCCCACCGCGCTCCACGGCGCTCTCAGCGACGCCACTCCAGCCGTCGGCGGCCCCATTTTGCAACCACAGCAACGTGCTGGTAAACACTAGCGCCATCAGCAACCATAGCGACCGCCCGTCCCGACCGACCTGCCGCTCACGGTTTTGCCCCGCACGACGTCGGCGCGGACTGTTGGGAAAGCGGGTGGCGGCCATTTGGCCATTCTGCCTCAATCACCCTTTCCAAAGGGTAAAAACGCCTCCGCTCTGGTGCCGCCGACTCATAGCCCTCTCCTGCTGGCGGGAGAGGGTTGGGTGAGGGTGGCAAATATAGCCTCTCACCCCTATGTGCTCCAGCCCCCTTTTGCCTAGGACATGAGCGCCAGCCGGGGTTTCCTACACGCCCCGGACTAGGATATATTGCCGCCATGCCTGCACATATCATTGCAGCAGCAGCCGTTCCCCGGCGCAGGCCGGGGTCCAGAATGCAGGGTCAGTCGGACAGCCCCTCCCCTAGCCCCTCCCCTCAAGGGGAGGGGGACAAGACCGCCGCGCTACGGTTTACCGTAGGGGAAACCCGCTAACGCGACAAAGGAGACAAGAAAGGTTCATTCTAGCGCAACTTTTGTCACCCTAGGGAAAGGGCAGGTAAATCGCCCACCCATCTTTGATCCATCGCAATGTGCGCGCCTGCACCTGCGCCTACGCTGGCCGCATCCTTCACCAATCAGAGAAAGCGCCCACCCATGTCTCACACCCGCCACACTTTATCCGACCTCAATGCTGTCCGGGCACAGCTTGCGGCCCGGCTGGCCGAAATGACAGGGCGTGGGGCCCGCGTTGCCGAGGGGCTGGCCGATCCGGTCAGCAGCAACTTGGAGGATGCCGCCACCGAGGCAGAGGATGATGCGGGCCTGATGCATCAGGACGCACTGATCCGCCGTGAAATGTCTGAGGTCAGCGCTGCGATCAGCCGCATCGATACGGGCGATTACGGCCAGTGCGTCCACTGCGGACATGAGATCGCACTAGCGCGGCTCTCCGCCCAACCCGAAGCTGCGCTGTGCATTAGCTGTGCTGCCGTGGCTGAACGACACTAAACTGCGGTTTTAGCACCACGGTTGCCGCCCACCGCCATACCAACGCGACAAAGGAGACATTCAATACCTGAACTAGCGCAACTTTTGTCACCCTAGAGCCTTTTCAAGCCGGATGGCGCCCTCTCTGGCTTCCCCTAGCGCAGGCGCTAGCGCCATCCGGCGGCTCGGAAAAGGCGGAAAATAAGGAAAAAGACCCGCATTTTGGTTCAAAAGGAATGAATTAGGGTCTAGGGTTAATATCCGCCCCAAACTAGGACAGGTGCCTAGCCCTCGCCGCCCTCGCCGCCGTCGCACAACCGCAAAAATATGCTAACAGGTCATCAACCATGCTTGTTGGCGGTTGATTAACCGTCGGGGGAAAGATGATGCGGACGTTTTTACTTGTTGGAATCGCAGCACTTGCTGCCATATCGGCCGAACCAGTGCTGGCTAAACATGATGGCCATTCGACCACCCGTGTTGAGAGCCGCGTCATCGTAGTCGATGGCAACAGTGGCGAAGATGCCGCCGTCTATCGCAGCGCCGCAGATCGTGCGCCGACGGAATCGGACTATCGCGGTCGTTGGCAGCGCATCGAGGGACGCAGTTATCGCGGCGACGAAGGCCGTTATTCCCGAGATGGTCGCGATTACGATAACGGGCGTTATGACGATGGCGGGCGCTATTACGACGAAGATCGCCGCTATGCCGATGCGCGTTATGGCTATGACTATATCCAGGGCGCACCGACAACCATCGTCATCCCCGGCCAGCCGGTAATCATCGAAGAGACCGAAACAACCTATGAAACGGTGACGATCGCCGCACCACGCATCAGATCAGCCCCGCGCGCCGCTCACCGTCCTGCGGTGCGACGGCGGCCAAGCTGCAACTGCCGGTAATTTGGGCATATAGCCTTTTTAAGTGAGATGAAGCCCGCTAGCGCTTGAAGCACCGTCGCTTGCGACGGGGGAAGCCAAAGAAGGCGCGCTAGGGGAAGGGCAAAGTAAACATCGAACGGCTCGGCAGTGTTAGTTATGAGTTTATGACCTAGCGGCTGTCCGGCCATAGCAGGGCTTCGATAGCGGCGGAAACGCTCGTCATATCGGCCATCCCATCGACTCGGCTGACGATCCCACGCGCTTCGTATATGGGCAGAATCGGCGCAGTCTTGGCACGATATTCGGCCATCCGAGTGCGCACCGTGGCTTCATTATCGTCGGGCCGCCGTTTGAATTCATGGCCGCCGCACTTGTCGCACCTGCCCGCGACAAGCGGCTGTTTGAACTTGTCGTGATAGTTCTCGCCGCAACTGGCGCAAGTAAAGCGCCCGATGATCCGTTCAACCAGCGCGTCCTCGTCAACCTCCAGCTCGATAACATGCTTGAGGCTCCGGCCGCGATCTGCCAATATCCCGTCGAGCGCATCGAGCTGTGCTGCGGTGCGTGGATAGCCGTCAAAAATCACCGGGGTATCAGCGCCCAGTTGATCGAGCCTGTCACCGATAATGCCTGAGACAATCTCGTCAGAAACTAGCGCACCAGACTCCATCACCGCTTTTGCCTGGAGGCCGACCTGGGTTCCAGCCTTTACCGCCGCGCGCAGCATGTCGCCGGTGGAGAGGTGAACCATCCCGTGCTCATCTTCCAGCCGGGCCGCCTGAGTGCCCTTGCCCGCGCCCGGCGGTCCCAAAATGATGATGTCGAGCGCCATCGAACCCCCCGTAAATGCGCCGCGCCGGCTTATCCGCTCAGCGCAGTTTGCCCTTGAGCTTGGCCTTTTTAATCAGATCTGCATATTGGTGCGCCAGCAAGTGGCTTTGAATCTGCGACACGGTATCAATCGTGACATTGACCAAGATCAACAGGCTGGTCCCACCCAGCGCCAGACCGATACCCGTCGAAGCTGCGACCGATTCAGGGATGAGGCAGACCAGCGTCAGATAGACAGCACCGATCACGGTGATCCGGGTCAGCACATAGTCCAGATAGTCGCTGGTCGATTTACCGGGACGATAGCCGGGAATAAAGCCGCCCTGACGTTTGAGATTGTCCGCAGTCTCTTCGGGGTTGAACACCACCGAGACATAAAAGAATGCAAAGAACAAAATGCCCGCAGCATAAAACCCCATATACAGCGGTTGCCCGTGCGCGAACCACTGGTTCATTTGGAGTAAGATGACCCCCCAGGTCGTTTCTTCACTGACCTGATTGCCGAGAAACTGGGTTATCGTCAGCGGCATCAACAGCAGCGACGAAGCAAAGATCGGCGGGATGACCCCGGCGGTATTGACCTTGAGCGGCAAATGGCTGCGTTCCTGTTGGGCCATCCCTTGGGCGGTTGCGCGCTTGGGATATTGCACCAGCACCCGGCGCTGCGAGCGCTCCATAAAGCTGATGACCCAAATCACGCCAAACGCCCCGACGAGCAGGGCAACGATGCTGAGCGCGCCCATGTCTCCGGTCCGGCCCTTTTCAAACAATTGCGCCAGTGTCTGCGGTATCGATGCGACAATCCCCGCCATGATGAGCAACGAAATGCCATTGCCGATGCCGCGACTGGTTATCTGTTCGCCCAGCCACATCAGGAACAAGGTTCCGCCAATCAAGGTGATTACAGCCGAAATACGAAACATCATCCCTGGATCAATGACCGGCTGAATGGCCTGTTGCGCGCCCAGCGTCTCCAGACCGGACGCGATGAAATAGCCCTGCACTGCGGTCAGCACCACGGTGCCATAGCGGGTATATTGATTGAGCTTTTTGCGCCCACTTTCGCCATCTTTTTTGATCGCGGCAAGCGTAGGAGACAGCGCTGCTGCCAGCTGGACCACAATCGATGCGGTGATATAGGGCATCACGCCCAGAGCGATGATGCTCATCCGTTCCAGACTGCCGCCGGAAAATGTGTTGAACAGGTCGAGGATGCCACCCGATGCTGCTTGGTCATACAGCTGGCTCATCGCCACCGGATCGATCCCCGGCAATGGTATAAAGCTGAGGAAGCGGAACACGATCAATGCTCCCAGCGTGAACCACAGCCGATTCTTGAGTTCGGTCGCTTGGCTGAATTTGCCAAGGTTCAGGTTCATGCCCATTTGGTCAGCGCGAGATGCCATAATGCTTGCCTCAATCTGGCCTAGGCCCTGTTTCGTTCCGGTTGAACCAAATGTGGGTCAACCCTATCACCTCGCAAATACGTGCCCGACACATGGGGCGGGCAATCCGGCGACGCAAGCCCGTCCGCGCAACAGCCACCTCCCCTATAATCAGGGTTCGGTTACTTGGCGGCCTTGGCTGCTTTTGCGGCTTTCCTGGCAGCGCCATCGGCACTGGCCGCGGCGCGTGCCTCGGCCCGCTTGTCTACCAGAACCTCAATCGAACCGCCCGCAGCCTCTACAGCAGTCACCGCCCCGGCCGATGCCCCGGCAACGACGAACTTGAGCTTTACACTCAGCTCCCCCTTGGCGAGCAGGCGTAGCCCGTCCTTGCCACCGCGAGCAACTCCGGCTGCTTGCAGCGTAGCATGGTCAATCGCCACCTTGGCATCAAGCTTGCCGAGATCGATCAGTTTTTGGACCATCCCAAGATTGACGATCGCATAGTCTTTGCCAAAGATATTCTTAAAGCCGCGCTTTGGAATGCGCATGTGCAGCGGCATCTGGCCACCTTCAAAACCGTTGATGGCGACGCCGGAGCGGCTGCTCTGGCCCTTTTGGCCGCGACCAGCGGTCTTGCCCTTGCCCGAACCGATGCCGCGTCCAACCCGCATCCGGCTCTTGCGAGCGCCTGGATTATCCCTGAGTTCATTGAGTTTCATAACCGTGCACTCGCTTTCGCTTTATTCGCGCTGTATCTTTACCTCTCCCATTTGGGGAGAGGATATGAAGACTTGGCAGCGAGATTGCTGCCTAGTCGAAGTTGGTGAGGGCCTGTAACAGCCCTCACCCTGACGTCGCTACGCGCCGTCTTTCCCTCTCCCCCTGAAGGAGAGAGGGCTATATCAGCCCAACACCTCGACCATGTGCCGGACCGAATGGACCATGCCGCGCGTCGCAGGCGTGTCTTCAAGCTCGACGACGCGGTGCATCTTGCCCAGGCCCAGCCCGGTCAATGTTGCGCGCTGGCTTCGTGGACGCCGGATACCGGACCCGACCTGCCTGATCTTGAAGGTTTTTTTCTCGGCTATAATTTTTTTCTCAACCATGGTGCGATTACTCCGTCAACGCCGCGTCGGCATCCGCTTCGCGGGCAGTCACTCCGCTGCGACGCATTATATCCGCAATTTTTTTGCCACGGCGCTGGGCCACTGACTTGGGACTGCTTTGTCCCTTGAGCGCTTCGAATGTCGCACGGACCATATTATAGGGGTTCGAGCTGCCGTTCGATTTCGAGACGACATCGGCAACCCCCAGCGATTCAAACACGGCGCGCATCGGACCACCAGCGATGATCCCGGTCCCTTGCGGTGCGGAACGAATGTTGACCAGACCGGCCCCGAAATGGCCGATCCCATCATGGTGCAAGGTGCGGCCTTCCTTTAGCGGAATGCGGACCATCGCCTTTTTGGCGGCAGCGGTTGCCTTGGAAATCGCTTCGGGCACTTCACGCGCCTTGCCATGGCCAAAGCCAGCCCGACCCTTGCCATCGCCCACCACGACCAGCGCTGCAAAACCAAAGCGCTTGCCGCCCTTTACGGTCTTGGAGACCCGGTTGATGTGGACCAGTTTCTCGATGAACTCTTCGCCGCCATCATCGCCGCTGCGGGGACGGCGATCCCGGTCATTGCGACCACGGCCATCACGGCCCGCTCCCGGTCCGCCCTGCTGACCACGGCCACGGCCACCACCGCGAGCGGGGCGCGCCGGAGCGTCTGTAGCAGGGGCTGGGCCTGGGGCGCCCTCCTGGCCCTGAGTTTCGGTTGCGTCAGCCATTTAGAACTCCAATCCGCCTGCGCGCGCCGCATCGGCGAGCGCCTTGACCCGGCCGTGGTACAAAAACCCGCCGCGATCGAAAACCACCCGGGTCACGCCCGCCAGCTTGGCAGCTTCGGCAATCCTAGTGCCGACACCCGCAGCAGCGCCGCAGGTAGCGCCGGTGGACGCCCGTGCGTCTTTTTCCAGTGTCGATGCGGCAGCCAGAGTGCAGCCTGCGGTATCGTCGATCAGTTGGGCATAAATATGCCGTCCCGAACGATGGACCGACAAACGCTTGCGGTCGCCGCTGCGTTTGCGAATGGAGCTGCGCACACGTTGGCGGCGCTTGTCGAAAGATGAGCGTTTCAGGGCCATGGTTACTTTTTCTTCCCTTCCTTGCGGAAGACAAACTCGCCGCGATATTTGATCCCCTTGCCCTTATACGGCTCGGGCTTGCGCCAGCGGCGGATTTCGGCTGCGACCTGACCGACCTGTTGCTTGTCGATGCCGCTGATTTCCACGGTGGTGTTATCCGGGGTCTTGATCTCAATCCCTTCGGGCACCGCAAAATCGACATCATGGCTATAGCCAAGCTGTAATTTCAGCATCTTGCCTTGCGCATTTGCACGATAGCCGACGCCGGTGATTTCGAGCACCTTAGTATAGCCATCGGTGACCCCGATGATCAGATTCTGGACCAAGCTGCGCTGCATTCCCCAAAATGAACGAGCGCGCTTGCTGTCGTTGGCAGGCGCAACCCTGATCGCACCTGCTTCAACCGCATAGCTGACGTCGCCCTCCAAGGGTAAAGTCAACTGACCCTTGGGCCCTTTGACCGCCAATACGCCATTTTCGATGGTGGCGGTGACGCCGCCAGGAATGGAAATAGGTTTTTTGCCAATTCGTGACATGATCAGAACACCTCCGCCAGCACTTCGCCACCGACATTGGCGTCGCGTGCTTCGGCATCCGAAAGCACCCCACGCGGTGTCGAAACGATGGTGATGCCCATGCCGTTCTTGACCCGCATCAACTCCTTGGAGCCGGAGTAGACCCGGCGGCCAGGCTTTGACACCCGCGCCAAGTGGCGGATCGCAGGTTCACCTTCAAAATATTTCAGTTCAATGCGCAGCCCCTTGTGCTGCTCCATACGGCCCAGCAGAATCTCGGTGTAGCCGCGAATATACCCCTCGCGTTGAAGCACATCGAGGACATGAGCGCGCAATTTGGACGCAGGCGTAATCACGCTGTCCATCTTGGCGCGCTGGCCGTTGCGGATACGGGTGAGCATGTCACCTACTGGGTCGGTCAATGCCATAGTCTTTGATCCTTACCAGCTTGACTTGACGACGCCGGGGATGAGGCCTTTGTTGGCCAGATCGCGCAGCATGATGCGGGAAAGCCGGAACTTGCGATAATAACCACGCGAACGCCCGGTCAGCTCACAGCGGTTGCGGATGCGCGTCGGGTTGCCGTTACGCGGCACCTCCGCCATCTTTAGCCGAGCAATCAGCCGTTCGGATTCGTCGAGCGACGCATCCTTAGCCTGAGCCTTCAGGCGCGCATAACGACCGGCATATTTCTTTGCCAGCGCCTTGCGCTTCTCATTCTTGTTTATAGAACTCAGTTTCGCCATGACTTAAGTTCACTTTTCCTCATGTGACGGGCCTTTCAGCCTCGCCGGGATGGATTCAAGCAGCCTGCTTGGCTTCTTCTTCACGCGGGAAGGGGAAGTTGAACAGACGCAATAGTTCGCGTGCTTCGTCATCGGTGTTCGCCGAAGTGGCGATGATGATGTCGAGACCACGAACCATGTCGATTTTATCGTAGCTGATTTCCGGGAAAACCAGTTGTTCTTTGAGGCCCATGGCATAGTTGCCACGACCATCGAAGCTGTTGGGATTGGTGCCGCGAAAGTCGCGGACGCGCGGCATTGCCACGGTCACCAGACGATCGAGAAACTCATACATCCTCTCCCGGCGCAAAGTCACCTTTACCCCGATTGGCATGCCTTCGCGCAGCTTGAACGCAGCGATCGATTTCTTGGCTTTGGTGATTACCGGCTTTTGACCAGCAATCAGTTCCATTTCCGTCGCCGCCGTTTCGACCTTTTTCTTGTCCTGCACGGCCTCACCGACGCCCATGTTGAGGACAATCTTTTCGAGGCGCGGCACAGCCATTGCATTGGTATAACCGAATTTTTCGGTCATAGCCTTGACGATACGCTCGTCATAGTCGCGCTTAGCGCGCGGGATGTAGCGCTCAGCCATTGATTACTTCCCCTGACTTGACCGCGACGCGGACCTTTTTGCCATCGCGGATTTCAAAACGAACGCGGGTCGCAGCACCCAACTTTGGATCAGCCACCGCCACGTTGGACAGTGCCAACGGGGCCTCGCGCCGCTCCATGCCGCCTTGCGGATTGCTCTGATCGGGCTTGCGATGGCGGGTGAAAATGTTCACGCCGGCGACGACAACCTTGCGGACGCTTGGCAAGACCTTGGTGACTAATCCGGTCTTGCCCTTGTCCTTGCCGGTCAGGATGACAACGCTGTCGCCCTTTTTGATCTTGGCACTGGTCATGATTACAGCACCTCCGGCGCTAGGCTGATGATCTTCATATGCTGACGGGCGCGCAGTTCGCGTACCACCGGGCCAAAAATCCGCGTGCCAATCGGCTCTTTATTCTTGTTGATCAGCACAGCAGCGTTCGAATCAAAGCGGATTACCGTGCCATCGGCGCGGCGAATATCCTTTGCGGTGCGGACGATGACGGCGCGATGGACGTCACCTTTTTTGACCTTGCCGCGCGGTGCGGCATCCTTGATCGACACCACGATGATGTCGCCGACACCCGCAGTGCGACGCTTTGACCCGCCCAGCACCTTGATGCACTGGACGCGCTTTGCGCCGCTATTGTCCGCGACGTCGAGGTTGGATTGCATCTGGATCATCGATCCGCTTCCTTTTCGCTTGGCTTTCCGAGCACACCAAAGCTGCCCGACAGTTCCAAAATACCTTGGCTATTGCGTAGAGTCCGGCCTCAGGCCTCTACGCTAGCCTCTGTTGAGGCTTCGGCTTGCGCCTACGCCTTTGACCCTATTGAGGCTTCGGCTTGCGCCTGCGCCTTTGGCTTACTGTGGGGGTCGACCCGGTCGATCACCCGCCATGTTTTCTGCTTTGAAATCGGCCGGGTTTCTTCGATCCGAACGATTTCGCCTTCGCGAAACGCATTGCCCTCGTCGTGGGCATGATATTTCTTCGAAAGCCGGATGATCTTGGCATAGAGCGGGTGCTTGACCCGACGCTCTACCTTGACCACCACGGTCTTGTCGCCCTTGTCGGACACCACGGTGCCCTGAAGAATGCGCTTGGGCATTATCCTATCCTCAATTCGCTGACACAGCGGTGCGCTGTATCTGCAGGGTCTTAATCCGGGCAATCGTGCGGCGGACTTCGCGCACTCTGGCCGGACGTTCCAACTGGCCGGTCGCGGCCTGAAAGCGCAGATTAAACGCCTCACGCTTGAGTTCGCCGAGCTGTTCGCTCAACTGGTCATCGCTCTTTTGGCGCAGATCGTCGGTAACCTTACCCATCATCCTGCTCCCAGGTGCGACGTGTCGCCGAGGCGTGCCACCACCTTGGTCTTGATCGGCAGCTTCATCGCTGCACGCGAAAATGCTTCGGCTGCCAGAGGGCCTGAAACCCCGTCCAGTTCAAACAGGATGCGCCCTGGCTTGACCCGCGCAGCCCAGTATTCAATGCTACCCTTGCCCTTGCCCATGCGGACTTCAGCAGGCTTGGCCGACACCGGCACGTCAGGAAAGATGCGAATCCACAACCGACCCTGACGCTTGATGTGGCGGGTGATGGCACGACGCGCCGCTTCGATCTGGCGAGCCGTAATCCGTTCCGGTTCCAAGGCTTTGAGGCCATAGGCCCCAAAGTTGAGGTCGGTGCCACCCTTGGCATCGCCATGGATCCGGCCCTTGTGAGCCTTGCGGAATTTTGTGCGCTTTGGTTGCAGCATGTTAAGTTCCTAAGCCTCAGCGCGCCGGGCGGACGCCGGAGGTTTGCGCCTCCACCATCAGCCGGTCGGTGGCCATGGGATCATGGGCAAAAATCTCACCCTTGAAGATCCAAACCTTGACCCCGCAGACGCCATAGGCGGTGTGCGCCTGTACTTCTGCGTAATCGACATTTGCGCGCAGTGTGTGCAGCGGCACCCGGCCTTCGCGATACCATTCGGTCCGGGCGATTTCTGCCCCGCCCAAACGACCAGCGCAGTTGATCCGGATACCCTCTGCGCCCAGACGCATCGCCGATTGCACCGCACGCTTCATGGCGCGGCGGAATGCGACACGGCGTTCGAGCTGGTCGGCGATCCCCTGAGCCACCAGCCGCGAGTCGACTTCAGGCTTGCGGATTTCGACGATGTTCAGGCTGACTTCGCTGGTGGTCATCGCCGCAAGCTGTTTCTTAAGCTTGTCGATGTCCGCACCCTTTTTGCCGATGATGACACCGGGGCGGGCGGCATAAACGCTGACCCGGCACAGCTTTGCCGGGCGCTCGATCACCACCTTGGAAATTGCAGCCTGGGGCAGCGACTTCATGATGAACTTGCGGATCTTGAGGTCTTCAAGCAGCAAGCGGCCATAGTCGCCGCGCTCGGCATACCAGCGGCTGTCCCAAGTGCGGTTGACCTGAAGACGCAGGCCGATGGGGTTGCTTTTGTGGCCCATGTTACGCCTCTTCCCTTTCCTCAACGATGATGCGCAGACGGCTGAACGGTTTCAGGATGCGGGTTGACTTGCCGCGACCACGGGTATGAAACCGCTTGAGGGTCATGGCTTTGCCGACGCTCGCTTCCTTGACGATCAGGGCGTCAACATCGAGGTTGTGGTTGTTTTCAGCATTGGCGATGGCGGATGCCAGCACCTTTGATACGTCGATCGCCATCGCCTTTTTGCAAAAGGCGAGGACATTGAGCGCGTCCCCGACCTTGCGGCCACGAATAAGCGCGGCCACCAGGTTGAGCTTTTGCGCGGACCCACGGATGGTGGTGCCAACCGCAAGCGCTTCCTTTTCGCCGACGCGGCGGGGGGATGCAGGCTTGCTCATTTGCGCTTACCCTTTTTGTCCGCAGCATGGCCGGGGAAAAAGCGGGTCGGCGCAAATTCACCCAGCTTCATGCCCACCATGTCTTCGGTGACCGAGACCGGAACATGTTTGCGCCCGTTGTGGACGTTGAATGTCAGCCCGACGAACTGCGGGATAATGGTCGAGCGCCGCGACCAAGTTTTGATCGGGGTGCGCCCACCGGATTCGGTGGCAGCCTCAGCCTTCTTGAGAAGGCTGAGCTCGACGAATGGACCTTTCCAGACCGAACGAGCCATGGCTTACCTCTTCTTCTTTGCGTGACGCGACCGGATGATCATCTTGTCGGTCGACTTATTGTGACGGGTACGGGCACCCTTGGTTGGCTTGCCCCATGGGGTCACCGGATGACGACCGCCCGAAGTCCGGCCTTCGCCGCCGCCATGCGGGTGATCGACCGGGTTCTTTGCAACGCCGCGGGTCAGCGGGCGCTTGCCCAGCCAGCGGTTACGGCCAGCCTTGGCAAGGTTGGTGTTGCCATTGTCGGGGTTCGACACCGCACCGACCGTTCCCATGCATTCACCGCGAATATAGCGTTGCTCACCCGAACCCAGACGGACTACGACCATGCCGCGATCGCGCCCGACCAACTGGGCATAGGTGCCAGCAGAACGGGCAATCTGTGCCCCCTTGCCCGGCTTCATCTCGATATTGTGGATGATCGTGCCAACCGGCATCTGCGACAATAACATGGCATTGCCCGGCTTTACGTCAACCTTTTGCCCCGCGACAACCTTGTCCCCCGGTGCCAGACGTTGCGGCGCAATGATATAGGTCTGTTCGCCGTCCTCATAGCTGATAAGGGCGATAAAAGCGCTGCGGTTCGGGTCGTATTCGAGCCGCTCGACGGTCGCTGGCATGTCCCACTTGCGGCGCTTGAAATCGATGAAGCGATAGCGCTGCTTGTGCCCGCCGCCGATGCCGCGCGATGTCACATGCCCCTTGTTGTTGCGCCCACCGGTCTTTTTCTTGCCTTCGGTCAGCGCCTTGACCGGCTTGCCCTTCCACAAGGCAGAGCGGTCAACCAGAACGAGGCCACGGCGCGCCGGGCTGGTGGGATTATAATGTTTGAGTGCCATCAGGAACTGACCCCCTGGGTAACGTCGATGGAATCACCTTCCCTTAAGGTCACGACCGCCTTTTTCACGTCGGAGCGAGTGTAGGGACGACCCTTCCACTTTTTGGATTTGCCCTTTTGATTCAAGGTATTCACCTTGGTGACTTTAACATCGAACAGCGCCTCAATGGCGGCTTTGATGGACGGCTTGGTCGCACTCTTGGCCACCCGAAAAACGACCGCATTATGCTCTGACAGCATCGTCGATTTTTCGGTGATGACCGGACTTAGCACGACGTCATAGTGACGGGTGTCAATCGCTGTTTTTGCCTTAGCCATTGCAGCGAGCCTCCAGCACTTCGACCGCAGCGCGGGTCAGCACCAGCGTGTCATGTTTCAAAATGTCATAGACATTGGCCCCGACCGCCGGGAGCAAGTTGACCCCGCCAATGTTGGCGGATGCGTGGGCAAAGCTGAGGTTCATCGCCGCGCCATCGATGAACAGGGTGCGGTTAAAGCCCAGCTTTTCCAGCTTGCCGACCAGTGCCTGTGTCTTGCCGCCGTCGACATCGAGATTGTCAATGATCACCAAGTGACCGCCCAGCGCCTTTGCCGACAGCGCCATGCGCAGCCCGAGCGTGCGCACTTTCTTGTTGAGCGAATGGCCAAAGGTGCGGGCGCGGGCACCATGCGCCTTGCCACCACCGATAAAGATCGGGGCACGGCGATCACCGTGACGGGCGGTGCCGCCACCCTTTTGCTTGCCAAATTTCTTGCCGGTGCGGGCAACTTCGCTGCGCTCGCGGGTTGCGCGGGCAGGGCCACGACGCTTTTCGAGTTGCCAGGTCACCACCCGGTGCAAAATATCGGCGCGTGGCTCAATCCCGAACACTGCGTCATTGAGCTCAATATCGCCCTTTGCCGCTTTGCCGTCGAGCGTCTGAATCTTGATTTTCATGGCGCTCAAGCCCCCTTCTCTTCTGGCGTTGCTTGCGCGACACCCACAACCGGCGCAGTTTCAACAGCGACATCGACAGGGGCTTCGAGTTGGGCTTCGACCTGAGCTTCCTCGACGACTGAATTAGCCAACAACTTTGCCGCAACCGGATAAGGAGCGTCGCAGTGGCGGTCGATCTTAACCGCATCACGGACCATCAGCCATGCGCCCTTGGAGCCAGGGACCGAACCCTTGACGAACAACAGGCCGCGCTCTGCATCGGTGCGGACAATTTCGAGATTCTGCTGGGTGCGGGTGCGTGCGCCCATGTGGCCAGCCATCTTTTTGTTTTTGAAAACCCGGCCAGGATCTTGGCGTTGACCAGTCGAACCATGGGCACGGTGTGAAACCGACACCCCGTGGCTTGCCGACATCCCGCCAAAGCCCCAGCGCTTCATGACACCGGCAAAGCCCTTGCCCTGGGTTGTGCCCTGCACATCGACCATCTGGCCGATAACAAAGTGGTCCGCCGATATTTCGGTGCCGACAGCGACCAGCGCATCGTCGCTCACGCGGAACTCGGCAACCCTTGCCTTTGGCTCGACCTGGGCCTTGCCAAAAGCACCGCGCTGCGGCTTTGCTACATTTTTCGCCTTGACCGAACCGGCACCCAGTTGAAGTGCGACATAACCGTCGGTGTCCGCAGTGCGCTGACCGACGACCTGACACCCTTCAAGGGCCAGAACGGTAACGGGAACATGGCGGCCGTCGTCTTGGAACAGCCGGGTCATCCCCATCTTTCTAGCGATCACGCCAGTGCGCATGACCAAAACTCCATAACAGAGGCCCCCGAACCATTTCGGGGGCTTGCCAGCCCAAATTATGATGCATCGCCCCGTCCGGGCTGAACTGCCTGACCCTTTGCGGGGCCAGACGAGACGGGGGACGCGGCCCGGAACAATTTCCCCCCAACAAGGGAGAGTTCGCTCCGGCGGTATCCCGAGAAAGAAAAGCCCATGGACTTTCTTTTGAAGGCCCCGGCCTGCGCCGGGGTCTCTCTCGTATCTGCAAGGCGGTTTTTGACCACCCTGCCCCCGGCCTGCGCCGGGGCTGCGCTGTCTTAATCCTTCGGATTAAGCCAGCTTGATTTCCACGTTAACGCCCGCAGCAAGATCGAGCTTCATCAGAGCATCGACCGT
>JBCKXT010000006.1:0-61455 GCA_038921085.1 Sphingopyxis sp.
CCTTAATGTTTTTTGCCTGAGTAAGAGCGCTCTGGACCTTGCCGCTGGCGATGGTTAAAGGCTCTCCATGACCGATACCCCCCCCGATCGCTTGTCGATCAACCCGCGCAGCCCGCATTTTGGCGGGGAGTTGCTTGAGCGTGGAATCGCCATCCGTTTCAAGGGGGTGCAACGCCATGATGTCGAGGAATATTGCCTGTCCGAAGGGTGGATCCGGGTTGCTGCGGGCAAGTCGCGCGACCGTTATGGTCAGGCAATGACGATCAAGATGTCAGGGCCGGTCGGGGCGTGGTTTGATGATGTCGGCGAGGGTGGCGGTAACGCTGCGGGCAATGGCACGTCTTCTTTGGCTTCCCCCAATGCAAACATTGGTGCCGACGCGGGCGAGCCATGAGAGTAAGCGCTGCTTAGTTGCCGACGCTTGCCACAATCGCCGCGAGCGAGCCGTCGCTGTCTGGCACAAAGCCGGGCGACATCGCCTGATCCCGCGTTGCGACATGGCTGCTGGCCCCAGCAGCATTTGGCGCAGCATCTGCATAGATGAAGCCGGTGACCGGATGGCTGCGAATGCCCAGATCGGCCATCGGCGCATACCAGACGCGCACCTGCGACCAATCACCGGCTGGTGACACATCGATTGCCCGGACGTTGCGTTCGACCTGACCACGACGGCCATTGACCGGTGACCAATTGGCATGAGTGATCAGCACTTCGCGATCCGAAACGATCCGGCTGACCACGGCAACATGGCCACTCGGCATGGCCAAGGTTGGGGCAAAAGCCATGATCGCACCGACATGGGGGACCTGCCCACGGTCATAGCGTCCAGCGGCCAAACTCCATCAGTCTTGGGCATTGCCTAACAGTTGAACCCCCGATTCCATCCGGGCAAATGGCGCGCATTGCAGATAGCTGGAACTGAACGCCGGGACTGCGACCAAGGTGGTGGCCAGCAAGGCAAGTGCAGCGCAAAATGTGCGAATAGATTGGAAGTTGGCAGATTGAAACATCAGAACAGCGACCCGGTTGAACCAAAATTTATCAGGCGACACGGGATTTCCCCTGCTTGATTGCAGGGCTAAGGATCGCGCGGGCATCCTCGGCCGGCATGGGTCGGCCAAAGTGATAGCCCTGCAATTTCTTGCAGCCCAAAGCGATGATGGCATCCGCTTCTTCCTGGCTCTCGACACCTTCGGCGGTGGTCGACATTTCGAGACTGTCGGCCAGAGCAACCACCGCACGGATGATCGCAATCGATTCACGCACACCAGCCAGCACACCCTGGACAAAGCTGCGATCCACCTTGATCGTCGAAAACTGGCCCATCCGCAGATAGCCCAGCGACGAATAGCCGGTGCCAAAATCGTCAAGCACCAGTTTCACACCGAGCGCGCGGATCTGATCCAATGTCGCCATTGCCCCGGATACTTCGCGTAAGAAGACGCTTTCGGTGACTTCGAGTTCAAGCCGCGATGGGGCTAGGCCGCTGTGCGACAAGGCCTTTACAACCGTGCCGACAAAACTGGGTGACGACAATTGTTCAGCCGAGACATTGACTGCGACCTTGGCCGATTCAGGCCAATTCGCTGCTTCGCGGCAGGCGGTTTGCAGCACCCATTCGCCAATCGGGCCGATCAGTCTGGTATCCTCTGCCACCGGAATGAAGCGGACCGGAGAGACATTGCCTAGTTTATTGTTGTTCCAGCGCAACAGCGCTTCAAAGCCGTCGACCGTCCCGTTCGAAAAAACCACCGGTTGGTAGACAAGCTGAAATTCGTTCTTGGCAAGCGCAGAGCGCAGCTCGATTTCGATTTCCCGGCGTTCGCTGGCCTGATCGTGCAAACTGGGTTCATAGCCGCTGATACAGCCTCCGCCATTACTCTTTGCGCGGTACATGGCAAGGTCGGCGTTGCGGGTCAGCGCTTCGACGGTCGTGCTATCGCTCGGCCCGATGGCATAGCCCAAGCTGGCCCCGACATGCATGGTATGCTGGTCAATGTCATAGGGCCGGGACAGATATTCGATGATCCGGTTTCCGAGCCGTTCGACTGCTTCAATGCTCTCTATTGCGCGGATAACAATGCCGAACTCGTCCCCGCCAAGCCGACCGCTAATGACGTTTTCGTCACACATCTGGTTAAGGCGTGCCGCGACTTGGGCCAATAACCGGTCTCCGATCGGGTGGCCAAGCGTATCATTGACCGTTTTGAAGCGATCAAGGTCGATCATCATGAAGGCGCATCGCCGCCGCCATGTTACAGCCTGTTCCAGCGCCCCGGCAATCGTTTCATTGAGATAGACGCGATTGGGCAAGCCAGTAAGCCCGTCAAAGCGGGCAAGGTGGGAGATCCGCTCCGCCGCCGCCCGCTGTGCGGTGACATCAGAGCCGACCCCCCGGAAACCTGCGAATTTGCCTGTGGCATCGAGATAGGGTGAGGCTGAAATCTCCCACCAGCGCTGCCCGTCTTCACGATTGAATGGCACAAACTTTCCGGCGAAACTCTCGCGGCGGTTGAGGTGGTTAGCGACTTCATGCAGCGCGGGGTCCATTTTGCCCTTGTCCCATTGCTCGCCTGCCAACAGTTGCAGAAAGCCGACACCTTCGATAGCATCCGGCTCCATGCCCGCAGCATGGGCAAAGCGCGGCGATGCACGCACCACGCGGCGATTTGGGTCGACCTGCCACAACCAGTCCGCCGAAGCGTCTTCAAACTCCCGCAGCAACAGGCTGACGGTTTCTCCACGTTCATTCGCCTTGTGCCTCATAATGGCAAAGCGAATGGAGTCACGTCCGACATGTAAAATTGCGCAAATGCTGACCCCGGTGAACAATAGTGCACTCACAGCCCCCGGCCAGTTGCCGGTGAGGCCAAGGCTCGATGCTGAAATCAACCCGACCAGCACCATAATAGAACAGAATAATATCGGAATGGGGGCACTGCCAAACCCGTAAACGGTCATCATCGCAACCAATATTATCCAGCCGTTGGATACGGCCTGGCTGTCGCCTTGCGCGGCAAACCACAGCAATGGCGCAGCAATCACCAGTGCGGTGACGCCACCTAGCAAGAACTCGCTGGGTGCAAACCAGGGCGAGCCGTAGATCCAGCCTGCCCTGCGCTTTTCCTGAAAAAAGAAGCGCAGGGCCAATGCGCCTATCACCACCGTAGCATAGCAGGCTAGCAGCCAAATGGGCTGTTTTGCGACATTGTCGGCGATGATTGCCACAGCAGCCAATGCCATGCATGGTAAATGCAGCACGGCCAATTTTGAGCACTGAGCCACTTGCTCATTGCGGATCGCGGTCAGATCAAAGTCCGGCAGGCTGCCACCGTTCACTACCAAGCGCAGCGGGATAGCGACATTGTCACTGTGGTTGCTATCGGACCAGTTCATAGTCCCCCAATAGGGGGCAGACAGTTACCGTTTGGTTAGCTGTGCAAGAAAAATTGCCGCTATTACGGTAGGTTAACTATGTTTTCCCTCAAGCAGAGAGGTCATAGGGGCGGATTTCGCCCGACAGATACAAGGTCCGCGCCTTGGACCGGCTCAGCTTGCCCGAACTGGTGCGCGGCAAAGTGCGCGGGGGCACCAGCTCGATGATGCAATTCATCCCGGTTATTGAGCGGACGCGCTCGCGAATTTCTTCGCGCAGGCGCTGCCGTTCGCTATCGTCACTGGTGCGGCATTGCACCAGCACCGCCGGGGTTTCCTCGCCGTTCGCTGTCGTGATGGCAAAGGCAGCAATGTCCCCAGATTTGAATCCGGGCAATTGTTCGACTGCCCATTCGATATCTTGCGGCCAATGGTTCTTGCCATTGATGATAATCATGTCCTTGGCGCGGCCAACGATATATAGATAACCTTTTGATAAATATCCCATATCTCCGGTATCGAGCCAGCCGCCCTGCATACAGGCGTCGGTCGCTTCTTGGTCGCGGAAGTAACCGGCCATCAGCGATGGCCCGCTGCACCAAACCTTGCCAATCTGTCCATCAGGCAAAGCCGTTCCCCCAGCACCTTTGGCGTCACCGCGCACTTCAATCGCCATGTCCCGCGCCGCCACCCCGCAGTTGACGACGGCGCGATAGCGGGTTGGCCGGTCTTTGCCATTGGTGCTGCCGGACAATTGGGTTTCCTCGACCAACTCCACCAAAATCCCTTCGCCAGGCGGCATGATGGATACCGCAAGCGTCGCTTCAGCCAGGCCATAGCTGGGCAGGAACGCGCTCGCCTTGAAACCCGCATCGGCAAATACATCAACAAACCGCTGCATCACATCCGGGCGGATCATGTCCGCGCCATTGCCCGCGACCCGCCAGCGCGACAGGTCAAAGCGTTTGGATGCGTGCGATTGGCTGGAAATGCGGCGCGCGCATATTTCGTAACCAAAGGTCGGGGAATAGGACAGGGTGTTGCCCTGATTGCGGCTAATCAGGTCAAGCCACGCCAATGGCCGTCGCGCAAAATCCTCGGTCTTGAGATAGTCGGACGACACCTGGTTGGCGACAGGCGACAACAGGCAACCGACCAACCCCATGTCGTGATACCATGGCAACCAGGACACGCAGCGATCGCCGTCGGCTACATGCATCCCGTGCGAATGGGCCGCGAGATTGTTGAGCAGGGCATGGTGGGTCACTGCCACACCGTGGGGAAAGCGAGTCGAACCGCTGCTATATTGCAAATAGGCGATGTCGCTGCTGGCTGCGACCGGAAGTGGTGCTTTTGGCGCTGGTTTGGCGAGGAACACGTCCCAAGCAATCCCTTCGGTCCCCTGGCGCTGTGCCGCTTCTGCGCCCATCTCAGCGACGTCGGGGGGATAGAAAAGGATGTGCGGGTCGCTGCTTGCCAATTGCAATGCCAGCTGCTCGATATAGGCTGTGCGACCGCCAAAGGATGTCGGCAACGGCAGCGGAACCGGCCACGCCCCGGCATAGACGGCACCAAAGAATAACGCCGCAAACTCGGCACTGGTTTCGGCGACCAAGGCAATCCGGTCACCGGGCAATATGCCATGCGCGATCAGGCGATAGGCGGTGGCGAGCGCATCTGCGCGCAATTCGTGATACGGATATGGCCGGTTGAGCTTGCCGCGCGGGTCATGAAAATTGAGACCGCGTGCACCCAGAGCAGCGTAATCCAGTGCTGCCCCGACGGTCTCAAAGTCGGCATAGCGCCGCACCGTGCCATCATCGGTGGGTGTCGCCAGCAATTCTGCCATGTCGACGCTAGCGGTTTCCATTGTCGCAAGATCAGCCGGATTGGCCATCTATATGCTCCTCAACATCTAAACTAGCGGCGAGGCGTTCTTGTCTCGCTTCCCCTAAGGCAAGCCTTAGCGCGTGGCATCCCCTCCCCAGCGGTTGGCCATGACGGGACATTCTATATCGGCAAGCTATTTAATCCGCCAGTGTCCCGAATCCGAAGTTCGCTTTGCTTGATGTGGACCCTGAGCGAACTTCGGATTCGATAAGGACACTGGAAAAATTATATTCTGGTGTGGCTTTTGGATGTGAAGTTCGATCCTGCGTTCTCCGAATTGGGTGAACGAACTTCACATCCGCCACACTAGGGCGTTCAATTTCCGGCCTGACTGTGGCATGAGTGAGGCGGTGAGACAAAGTAAGCGCCCGCTGCGCCCATTGGAGCGCGATACATTGACCGCACTGGCCATCGCCTATGTCGGGCGGTTTGCGACGACCAGGGCAAAATTATTGCGTTATCTGGAGCGCAAGCTGTTTGAACGCGGTTGGGCGGGGGAGGGCGAGGCCGATATTTCGGCAATCGCCCAGTCACTGGTCGATCTGGGCTATGTCGATGATGCCGCCTATGCCGGGATGAAGGCGCGCGCGCTGGGGCGAAAGGGGTTTGGCGCGCGGCGGGTCAGTCAGGCGCTGTATGGCGCGGGGGTGGCAGAGGTTGATCGCGAGGAGGCCGACCAGATTTCCGCTGATTCGCGGCTGACATCTGCGCTGCGGCTTGCCGAGCGTCGCGGTTGGGGGCCATTTGCCGGCGCTCCTGCAACCGACCCCGCCAAACGCGAGCGGATGATTGCGACCTTTATGCGCGCCGGTCATGATGCTCGCCTAGCCCGGCGCATCGTTGCGCTTGCACCCGGCAGCGATGTCAGCGAATTAGAAGATTGAAATCGGCTGACGGATGAGGAGAATCACCATGGCTGTGCACGCATGGCAAATAATGACGGTGGCTGGCGCGGCGATGCTGCTGGGGCTGGCGGGGTGCAGCGGGGTAACTGGCGCGGCGCGTGACTCTGACGAGACGAGCAGCAATGGGGCGCAGTTGGGCCTGGAACAGGTGCCGCTGACGATTACCGCAGGCACTCGGGTGCACCGTTTCACCGTAGAGGTCGCCGCCAGCCCCGAACAGCAGGAGCGCGGGCTGATGTTTCGCACCAGTATGGCCCCCAATGCCGGGATGATCTTTCCGTTTAACCCGCCGCGATATGCTTCATTCTGGATGAAGAACACACTCATCCCATTGGATATGCTGTTCGTCCGGGCCGACGGCAGCATCGACCGGATTGCCGAAAACACTGTCCCGCAATCGCTTGAACCGGTCGGCAGTGGCGGCGATGTCATCGCGGTACTGGAACTAGCCGGCGGCACTGCCGCTCGCCTCGGCCTGACCGAAAGCGCGATTATTCGCTGGCAGGGGGACCATATTGTCAGGCCATAGCGGCGGAACACCCGCTACCGTTTACGGTAGGGGAAGGGTACCAAACAAATGTCTGACTACAGATTTCATCGCCTGATCGCTCTTATTTTTCCTCGCCGACCAGCGCTCCTTCATCCTCGCCGCCCGGCTCTCCAATTTCGCTGATTGCCCATATCCGCGCCGCCCGGCGCTCCAATTTCACTGCCTCCTCCTCGCGATTTGTGGCACGATACACAGCCGCCAGAGTATCGAGCCTGGTGGCGACGTCGGGATGATCGGGGCCGTGGACCCTTTCTGCGGTGGCCAGCAGCCGCTGGTAGAGCGTCAGGGCAGTGGCAGTGTCGCCCTGCATGTTGTAAAGAATTGCGAGATTGTTGAGGCTGTAGGCGACGTCGGGATGATCGGGGCCGAGCGCCCGTTCTTCGATTTCGTGGGCGCGCTGGTAGAACGGCAGGGCAGCGGCTGTGTCGCCTTGGGCATGGTAAAGCTGTGCGAGATCATTGAGGCTGGTGGCGACGTCGGGATGATCGGGGCCGAACGCCCTTTCCCTGATCGCCAGTGCGCGCTGCTGGAGCGGCAGGGCCTGGGCATAATTGCTATGGCTGCGGTAATGCATTGCCAGATTATCGAGCCTGGTGGCGACGTCGGGATGATCGGGGCCGTGGACCCTTTCTGCGGTGGCCAGCAGCCGCTGGTAGATCGTCAGGGTAGTGGCAGTGTCGCCCTGCATGTTGTAAAGAATTGCGAGCCTACTGAGGCTGTAGGCGACGTCGGGATGATCGGGGCCGAGCACTCTTTCCTGGATCGTCAGGGCTTGCCGATAGAACGGCAGGGCTGCGGCACGGTCGCCCTGGAAGCTGTAAAGAGTTGCGAGATTGTTGAGGCTGGTGGCGACGTCGGGATGGTCGGGGCCATGATCTCTCTCGGCAACGCTAAGCGCTTGCTGTGCGAGGACAATCGCTTGGCCATATTCCCCCTGTCGGGAAAGGGCGGTGGCCTCCTGAGTCAGCCTGTCCCACTCACCGCCCGCCCCCTGCGCGTGAAGCGGCGCAGTTCCGCAAAGTAACAACAGCATGGCAAATATGATAGTACGGAACATGGTCATTGCACTCCCTTTCAATTGCCCATGGCGGCAGGCAGGTCTTTGTTGATTAGTTCAAATGACCGGTATCGCAAGCCATTTTGATCTTTGCTGCATGGCTGGCTCAAGCGATAGCGGCATGAATCTGATGCTGCTCCCGCCCAATCCGCTTGCCCGTTTGCGTGGGCAGCGGTAAGCGGCAGGACATGGGATTGCTGGGCAAGATATTCACATGGTGGGACGGTGCGACGATTGGCACCTTGCTCTATACTGCGCGCAAGGGCCGCAAGCTTGGCGAGGACGCGGCGGGAAACCGCTATTTCCAAAGCCGTGACGGGGCGCGGCGGTGGGTCTTGTATAAAGGGGCAAACGACGCCAGCCTTGTGCCACCGGAATGGCATGGCTGGCTGCATCACAGCTATGATGGCCTGCCCCAAGCTGTCCTGCCACCGGCCAGAGCATGGCAGTTGCCACCACAGGGCAATCTGACCGGCACCAGTTCCGCCTATCTTCCTGCGGGGGCGCTGGAGCATGGTGGCCAGCGGGCGTCCGCAACGGGTGATTACCAACCCTGGTCCCCCGACGTTCCGTGATAGCGGAGCCATCTGTTTGGAGTCGTGCTGTCACAATAAGCGTGGCTATGGTTGCGCTTGGGGTACTGGCTGGCTGTAACCGGTCGAGCGACGAAGCAAAGGCACCTGAGGCTAATCGCCCGATACCAAAGGCTGCGCCGGCCGTGGTCGGGGCCGAAGATATTTATGCCGGAGTGACGCTGATGCCACTGCGCGTCGCCGTGCTCGGCTTGCTCAACAAGCGCAACGGCCTGGTCCGCGACATCAGCCTGCGACCGGGCGAGAGTATCCGGATTGGTCGCGCTGTTGTCCGGGTCCGCGCCTGCGAGCGCACTGCACAGTGGGAAATGCCTCAGGAAACGGGAGCCTTTGTCCAGTTGCTCGTGCTCGATCATGGCAGCGAACAGTGGCGCCGGGTGTTTTCGGGTTGGTTGTTCAAGGAACGGCCGGACCGCAATATCGTCCAGCACCCGATTTACGATGTGTTCGTCAAAAGCTGCACAATGGCTTGGCCGGGCGAAGTCGCGGTTTCGGATACAGAGCTATCTGGCGAACGGCCAGCTTTCAATGCGTCATCCAACGCGCCCCAGTCGCCTGCGGCTGGTGCTGCGGCGGGCGGTGATGCCACCGCCGCCGATGCGGCCCCCGCAGTACCGCCGGTTGCAGCGCCTGCGAACGATGATACGGCACAATGAAGCAGCCCGAGATAGTCTGATTGCGACATTTCAATCGCGCCGAGCGATTGCAAGTGAGCGGTCTGGAACTGGCAGTCCAGCAGAATGAATCCACCAACTTTGAGCCGAGCAACCAACCAGGCCAGTGCGACCTTTGACGCATCGTTGACCCGCGAGAACATCGACTCGCCGAAAAAGGCGCGGCCCAGAGAGACGCCATAAACTCCGCCGACGAGCTCACCATTGATCCAGCATTCAACGCTATGGGCATGGCCGTTCGCAAACAGCGCAGCATAGCTGTTGGCAATCATCGCGTTGATCCAAGTTGCGGTGCGACCCGGTGCCGGGGCTGCGCATTCGCCAACGACGCGCGCAAAACAGGTGTCGCTGGTGACGGTAAAGCGGTTGCTGCGGATGGTTTTGGCCAGCGAGCGCGACAGGCGAAAGCGGTCGAGTGGTAAAATCGCCCGATGTTCAGGCTCGACCCAATAGACTGGGCTGCTGTCTTGGCTGTCGGCCATCGGGAATATGCCGTTGGCATAGGCCGCCAGCAACAGATCTATCGGGATCAGTGCAGGATCAGATTTGGCGCGTCGGTTCAACCCAGTCCTCCATTTTGGCCTATTTTATCAAAGATGCCGATAAAAAAACCGATAGTAATCGAGCAAGGCGATGACAGTGAGGCAATATTCCGGTTGGTCATTGGCATCGGCGCAGGGTAAGCTGATTGTCATACAGGTTTCAAGTTGTGCGCCCAAGATGCGCACCCCTACGATCCGCCCCATCGCCTTTACCGGGAGACTATTCATGAACGCCGAAAGCAAATGTCCCGTCATGCATGAAGAAAGCCAGCGTGGCCTGCTCGGACGCACAAACACTGACTGGTGGCCAAACCAGTTGCCGATCGATATCCTGCATCAGGGCGGTGCTAACCCAAGCCCGATGGATGCGGATTTCTCCTATGCTCAGGCGTTCAACACCATCAATTATCAGGCGCTGAAAGACGATCTGACGGCGTTGATGACCGATAGCCAGCCGTGGTGGCCGGCTGACTATGGCCATTATGGTCCCTTTTTCATCCGCATGGCGTGGCACAGTGCAGGCACCTATCGCACCGGTGATGGGCGCGGTGGTGCCAATACAGGGCAACAGCGCTTTGCTCCGCTCAACAGCTGGCCGGACAATGGCAACCTCGACAAAGCGCGCCGCCTGTTGTGGCCGATCAAGCAGAAATATGGGCAGGCGATAAGCTGGGCCGACCTATTCATTCTGGCCAGCAACGTCGCGATTGAATCGATGGGTGGCCCGGTATTCGGCTTTGGCGGTGGTCGCGCCGACGTCTATGAGCCGGAAAAGGACGTCTATTGGGGCGAAGAAACAACCTGGGTCGGCGATGAAGCCAACCAGACACGCCTGACCGACGATGCCGACAATATTTTCGAAAACCCGTTGGCCGCGATCCAGATGGGCCTCATCTACGTCAACCCCGAGGGGCGCGGTGGCGTTCCCGATCCGATTCAGTCGGGTAAGGACATCCGCGAAACTTTCGCCCGGATGGCGATGAACGACGAGGAAACCGTTGCCCTGACCGCCGGAGGCCACACTTTCGGAAAAGCCCATGGCGCGGGTGATGCCGCACTGGTCGGCGCTGCTCCGGAAGCAGGCGACATCTCCCTGCAAGGCTTTGGCTGGATCAACAGCTTTCGCAGCGGCAAGGGTGCTGATGCCATCACCAGCGGGATCGAAGGAGCATGGAGCCCCACCCCGACGACGTGGAACATGAACTATTTCCACATGCTGCTCGACTATGACTATGCGCTGGTGCGCAGCCCGTCGGGCGCACAGCAGTGGCAGCCGGTCAATCAAAAGCCCGAGGACATGGCACCGGCGGCACATGATGCGGCCGCCAAAGTGCCGACGATGATGACGACCGCTGACATGGCGATGAAGATGGACCCCGAATATCGCAAGATATCGGGGCGTTTCCGCGACAATCCGGACCAGTTCGCCGATGCCTTTGCCCGCGCCTGGTTCAAACTGACCCACCGCGACATGGGCCCCAAGGTGCGCTACCTCGGCCCCGAAGTGCCATCCGAAGATCTGATTTGGCAGGACCCTGTGCCTTCGGGCGTGGCCCCGTCCGACAGCGCGGTGGCTGCGTTCAAGACCAAGATTCTCGACAGCGGCCTTGGCGTCGGTGCGCTGGTCAAGGCAGCTTGGGCTTCGGCCTCGACCTATCGCAAGTCTGACCATCGTGGCGGTGCCAACGGGGCCCGTGTGCGGCTGGCCCCGCAAAAGGATTGGGCGGTCAACGACCCATCCGACCTCGCCAATGTTCTGTCAAAGATCGACGCTCTGCGCGGTGACCTGTCGATGGCCGATGCCATCGTGCTGGCTGGCACGACTGCGGTGGAAAAGGCCGCAAAGGATGCTGGCTTTGCGCAAAGCGTGCCCTTCACCGGCGGGCGTGGCGATGCCAGCGATGCACAGACTGACGCGGATAGCTTTGACCCGCTCGAACCGCGCGGTGATGGTTTCCGCAATTATCTGAGCGCCAAACACCGGGTCGCGACCGAGGAGTTGCTGATCGATCGTGCTCAACTACTCGGCCTCAGCGCGCCGGAAATGACGGTCCTGATTGGCGGCCTGCGTGTGCTCGGTGCGAATGCGGGCGGCTCATCACATGGGGTGTTCACCACGCGCGTCGGGCAGTTGACCAACGATTTCTTTGTCAACCTGCTCGACATGGCGACCGAGTGGCGACCAGTCGAAGGCAGCCATGATGAGGAATTCATTGGCACGGACCGCACCAGCGGCGTCCCGAAGTGGACCGCAACCCGCGCTGATCTGGTGTTTGGCTCGAGCTCACAATTGCGCGCGGTCGCCGAAGTCTATGCTGAAAAGGGCGGCGATGCGAAGTTGGTAAAGGATTTTGCCGCGGCGTGGGTCAAGGTGATGAACGCCGGCCGGTTTGACTTGGGCTGATCAATACCGCCCCTCCCGGCCTCCCATAGCATAACCTGTTGGGAGGTTGGGAGGTTGGGAGGGGGAGTGGGCTGGTGCAGCATCGTTTCAGTGTTACTAAAATAACCCCTAGCTGTCCGACAAGGCTGTTATCACCGGGCATCCATCGTCATGGTCTCGCTCGCACGCAGCGACGGTTGCGCTAAGCACTGCCTCCATTTTGCCAAGGTCGGCAATTTTCGTGCGGACGTCCGCCAGATGTGCAGCGGCGAGCATACGCGCTTGTTCACATGATGCGGACTGCGTCAGCGCAATTCTGAGCAATGTGCGTACTTCCTCAATGGAAAATCCCAGTTCGCGGGCGCGGCGCACAAAGCGCAGCCGGTCGGTGTCTTCCAAGCCATAGACCCGGTAGCGCCCACGCCGGGCAGGCTTAGGTATCAACGCAATCCGTTCATAATATCGGATCGTTTCGATGTTGCAGCCCGTGATCTTTGACAATGCACCAATGGCAAACACGCGAGGATCCTCCGCAAAAAAACTGCTTGAGTCTGTAGCTGCTACAGACAGTAAGGGAGTGACCGAACAGTTGCAACGGAGGCGATATGACAACAGATTTCCAGGGTATTCCGACCGACGATAGACCCAATTTTTCCGGCGAGACAGGCGCAGGCGGCATTTCGGCGTTGGTGGTTGGCGGTGTCGCCGCAGCTTTTGCCGTGGCTTCCTGTTGCGCGCTGCCGATCCTGTTGACCTCGGCCGGGTTGAGTGCGGCGTGGCTCGGCGGCATCGCCAGCATTGCCGCGCCCTATCGGGCTTTGCTGCTTGGTATCGGCCTGCTCAGCCTCGCCGCAGCTGCGATCCTGTTGTGGCGCAAACAGCGCAATGCCATGACATGTGGTTCCGATGGCGTATGCACGCCACCGGTCGTGCGGCTGTTGCTGCTGTGCGGAATCGCTGCTGGCACACTATTGCTTTGGCTTGGTTATAGATATGCTTGAGCGCGTCATCATAGCCGAATCGACGATCACCTGCCCGCAGTGCGGCACCGCCAAGACCGAGGTGATGCCGACCGACGCCTGCCAGTTTTTTTACGATTGTTCAGGCTGCGGCGCAGTGTTGCGGCCACTGGCGGGGGATTGCTGCGTGTTCTGTTCCTATGGAACGGTGCCCTGTCCGCCAATCCAGATGGAACGACCATGTAGTGGCGCATAGCTGTTGCACCCCCGCAATAAAACATCGCACGCCGACCGCACAGGGCAACCGACGGGCGACTTTCCTCCCCAGTAAACTGCTGTTCAGGCCGCGAACTGGTTCATGGTACTGTCAGCGCCGCTCGCCTTGAGCGCGGCTTCACCGGCGAAATATTCCTTGTGGTCATCGCCAATGTCGGACCCGCTCATATTCTGGTGCTTCACACAGGCGATGCCCTGGCGGATTTCGGCGCGCTGGACATTTTTGACATAACCCAGCATCGCTTCGTTGCCGAAATATTCACGCGCAAGATTGTCAGTCGATAGCGCCGCTGTGTGATAGGTCGGCAGGGTGATGAGGTGGTGGAATATCCCCGCCCGCGCTGCGGCATCGCGCTGGAATGAACGGATGCGATTGTCGGCTTCCTCGCCCAGCGGGGTGCTGTCATAATTGACGCTCATCAGCTTGGCCCGATCATAGGCGGCAACATCGCGTCCTTCGCCTGCCCACAGGTCATAGACCTGTTGCCGGAAATTGAGCGTCCAGTTGAATGATGGCGAATTATTATAGACCAGCTTGGCATTGGGCACGACTGCGCGAATGCGGTCAACCATCCCGGCAATCTGTTCGATGTGCGGCTTTTCGGTTTCTATCCACAACAGGTCAGCGCCGTTTTGCAACGATGTGATACAGTCGAGCACACAGCGATCCTCGCCGGTGCCTGATCGAAACTGGAACAAGTTTGAGGCCAAGCGTTTTGGCCGCATCAGCGCACCATCGCGGTTAATCAGGACGTCACCGGGATTGCCCGCGCCATCGACCGGCTCGCAGTCGAGATAGCTGTTATATTGGTCGCCCAGGTCACCCGGCTCACGGCTGACCGCAATCTGTTTGGTCAGGCCAGCGCCGAGCGAGTCGGTGCGGGTGACGATGATGCCGTCCTCGACGCCAAGCTCCATGAAGGCGTAGCGGCAGGCGCGCAGCTTTGCGAGGAAATCCTCGTGCGGAACCGTCACCTTGCCGTCCTGATGGCCGCATTGCTTTTCGTCGCTGACCTGGTTTTCGATTTGCAGCGCACAGGCCCCGGCTTCGATCATTTTTTTGGCGAGCAGATAGGTCGCCTCGGCATTGCCAAAGCCAGCGTCAATGTCGGCGATGATCGGAACGACATGGGTTTCGTAACCATCGATTGCGGCCAGCAGTTGCTTTTCGCGGAGCTGGTCGCCAGCAGCGCGCGCGGCATCCAGATCGCGAAAAATCATCCCCAGTTCACGGGCATCGGCTTGCTTGAGGAAGCAGTAAATTTCCTCGATTAGCGCTGGAACGCTGGTCTTTTCATGCATCGACTGGTCGGGCAACGGGCCGAAATCGCTACGCAATGCTGCGATCATCCACCCCGAAAGATAGAGATAGCGGCGCTTGTTCGTGCCAAAATGCTTTTTGATCGCAATCATATTTTGCTGGGCGATGAACCCGTGCCAGCAGCCCAATGACTGGGTGTAGTTCGCCGGGTCGGCGTCATAGGCGGCCATGTCTTCGCGCATGATCTTGGCAGTATAGCGGGCAATATCGAGACCGGTGCGAAAGCGGTTCTGCTGGCGCATCCGGGCGACCGCAACCGCGCTGATCCCGTCCCATTTTCCGTCAAAGCCATCGATCAATTGATCGGTGCGAGAGATGTCGTTCTGATAGGTCATAAATATCCTTTGTCGTGCGGCATAGGCTGGGGAGTCAGCAACTTGTAGCCAGTAAAGTAGCCCAGAAACCCGCGTTTCCGCGCATCCTTTGTCAAAAATTATTGTCAATTTTTTCCAAAATTGCCAGTTGCACTTGTAACAATGTAAAGTTATTTACACGTCATGGCGGATAGACGAATCTTTGCCGGCCCTGCGGTGCGTCGATTGCGGCGCGCAGCTGGGCTGACCCAGGCCGCGATGGCGCTCGCGCTGGAGGTGTCCCCCAGCTACCTCAATCTGATTGAGCATGGCCAGCGCCCGCTGTCGGCAGCGCTGATTGTTCGGCTGGCGGAGCGCTTTGGCTTTGATCCCGCCAGCCTCGCCGATGATGCCGGAACCGGGGGGGGCGGGGGCATTGCGGCGGCGTTTGGCCGATCCGATATTTGCCGATCTGGCGATTGATGCCCGCGAGATTGAGGAATGGCTGGGGATTGCCCCTGCGCTCGCAGCGGCTTTTGCCCGGAGCTATGATCGCCTGGGTCAGGATCGGAGCGCGGATAACGACGGTGATGCTGAGGCGGAGCCGGTGCGGCTGGTGCGCTTGGAGATAGAGCGATGGTCCAACCATTTTGCCGATCTTGATGCTCAGGCGGAGGCGCTGTCCGACGATCTGCGCCTGACCACGCCTGATCTTTATGCCGCGATAACCGAACGGTTGCGCACCAAACATCAGATCGCAATCCGCATCCTGCCAATCGACATCATGCCCAACCGTTTGCGACGGCTTGATCTGCATGCGCGGCAATTGCAATTGTCCGAATTGCTCGGTGCTCCGTCACGCACATTTCAGGCGGCGGTGTTGCTCGGCCAGTTGGAAGCGCGGGTGGAGATAGATGCGCTGACGGCCGGTGCGACGGGCGGTGCCGGGTTCTTGGACCGCACCGCGATGCGCATGTTCCGGCGGCATCTGGGGCATTATTTCGCGGCGGCGGTGACCATGCCCTATGGCCGATTGCTGCGCGCCTGTGAAACCAGTGGTTATGACCTGCCGCTGCTAGAGCGCCGCTTTGGGGTCGGGTTTGAACAATTGGCGCATCGGTTGACGACGCTGCAACGGGTCGGCGCAAGGGGCTTGCCATTTTTTATGTTGCGCCTCGACCGGGCAGGGCAAATATCGAAACGCTATGCCGGAGCCAGCGGTTCGCCGATGGTCGATGGCGCCATCCGTTGTGCCATGTGGCGGGTGCATGAAGCGTTTGAACGTCCCGGCGTATTGATCCGCGACCTTGCTGAACTGGAAGACTCTAGCCGCTGGATGACCGTGGCGCGTAGCGTCGATTCCCCGGCGCGCGATCTGGCCGGTCGCAGCGCGCGCTTTGTCGTGGTATTGGGCATCGAGCATCGCTTTGCCGGCCCGATCAGCGCAATATCGATGCAGGCGGACAATGGCGAAGTCGCGACTCCGGTGGGGCTTGGATGTGCTCGCTGCGCCCGCAATGACTGTATCCAAAGGGCGCAACCGCCGCACGGGCAGGCACTGACCATCAACGACAGGGAACGCGGGGTTTCGCCCTTTAGCATCTGATACCAAGGATCAATGAGCCTGCCCCGGCGAAGGCCGGGGGGAAGGGCAAAGTAAGCATCTTGGCACCTTGGTATGAGTGTCTGAGCCGGGGTAGTTTTACCGGCAAGTGTAAAATTAACCGACAGTCAACATGGTTGTGCTAGACCTGTTGCCAGCCAGTCTTTGGCTGGCGCAGCAAGGTGAGGTTTCCGCCGACCATGGTTCGCCTGTTCAAACATTATTTCTCGCATGCAGTGCTGTTGATGGCGCTGTTAGATGCGCTGATGTTGATGGCGGCAGCAGAGCTCGCCTGGGTGTTGCGGGCGGCACAAATCGGGATGCTGGTCGAACCGGTGGGCACCCGCTGGATGCCGATGGTCAGCTTTGCTGCGGTGGTCCAGTTGGGGATGGCGGCGGTCGGAGTCTATGGCTCCCAGGCACTGCAATCACTGCGCTTTACATTGATGCGATTGCTGGCGGCGGTTTCACTCGCGATAATCCTGCTTTCCACCCTCTATTTCCTGTTTCCCGAAGTGGCGCTGTGGCGATCCAACCTCGTCTTTGCTATGCCGCTTGCGATTATTTTGCCGATGCTGGTCCGCGCCGTTTTGTTCACCCAATTGGATGGGAAGGCGTTTCAACGGCGCATTTTGGTGCTTGGCGCGGGCGATCGTGCGGCGCGGATTGGCGCGCTGTCGCTCGAAAAAAGCAGCGGCTTTGTCGTCGTTGGTTATGTCGGGATGACCGACAAAAACCCGGTAGTGCAAGGCGCAATTCACCGCAACGCGATCAGCAGCCTGTCGGATCATGTCATGCGGCTGGGTGCCAGCGAAGTCGTGCTTGCGCTGGAGGAGCGCCGCAATGCCCTGCCACTAGCAGACTTGCTGAGGGTCAAGACCACCGGGGTCTTCGTCAACGAGATTTCGAGCTTTCTCGAACGCGAGACGGGCCGGGTCGATCTGGCCACCGTCAATCCTAGCTGGTTCATCTTTTCCGATGGCTTTACTGCGGGACAGCGGGTGTCGAAACTGGCCAAGCGCCTGTTCGATGTGGGTGCCAGCATCGCGGTTCTGGTGCTGGCATCGCCGATACTACTGCTCGCAGCGATTGCGGTGCGGTTGGATAGCACGGGTCCGGTGTTTTATCGTCAGGTCCGGGTTGGCCATTATGGCGAACCCTATCACATCATCAAATTCCGTTCGATGCGACAAGATGCAGAAGCTGGCGGCAAGGCTATCTGGGCTGCCGAGCATGACCTGCGGATTACCCGCATCGGCAATTTCCTGCGCCAGACCCGGATCGATGAAATCCCACAGGCATGGAATGTGCTGAAAGGAGAAATGAGCTTTGTCGGCCCCCGGCCCGAGCGTCCCGAGTTCGTCAGCGAGCTTGAAAAACATATCCCCTATTACGCCGAGCGGCATATGGTAAAGCCCGGCCTGACCGGCTGGGCCCAGGTCAATTACCCCTATGGCGCGTCGATTGAGGATGCGCGGGCAAAGCTGGAATATGACCTGTATTACGCCAAGAATTACACCCCCTTCCTCGACATATTGATCCTGTTGCAGACGATCAGGGTTGTCCTATGGCCTGAGGGCGCAAGGTGATGCTGGCCGATACCGCAACCAGTGTGATTGCAGTAACCTCGCTGTCGGCGGCGCTGGTCTATTTTGCCCTAGCGCTGACCACCTTGATTCATCGCAAGCCGTTTCATCACCCCGCCTATGTCATGGCCTTGCTGCTGACCGCAGGGTGGTTGGTCGTTGCAGGCTGGGCGGGGCCAGCCAGTGTTGGCGCTCTGTGTGTAGAGGCCGCCAGCAATCTGTTCTGGCTGTGGTTCATCGCCTCTCTGGCTGATCGCGATACGCAGTCGCGCGGCATTTCGGCAGTCGGCTGGATCTATGTTGGACTGTTTACTCTGCAATCCATTGCGGTTGCTGCTTTGGCATTGCCGATGCTGTTTGGGGCTCCTGCGACGATTATTGCCAGCGGGTTTGATACGGTGCAAATGCTGTTCGCAGCAGGTGTATTGGTTCTTTTGCACAATCTGTTTGACGCCAGCCGAGGCGAAGAGCGCCAACTGCTGACATGGCCGCTGGCGGCGCTGGCGCTGCTTTGGGGCTATGCGCTTAATATCCACGCCATCGCCTATCTCAGCAGCGAACCCGCCGCGCTGCTGCAACAATTGCGCCCGTTTATAATGGCTCTAGTCGCCGCGATGCTGGCGGTTGCGGCATTGCGACCAGGGGCCAGAGCGGTCCATCTCTCGCGCCCCGTGGTGTTTCGCTCGCTGGCGCTGGCCGGGGTGGGCGGGTGGCTGGGATTGTTGTCGCTGTTAGCCTTGTTGATGCCGTTTGCGGGACAGAAGTTTGGCGGCATTGCCCAGATCATGGTGCTTGCCTGGACCATAGTGGTGGCCGCTATGGTGTTTCTCTCACCCCGGATGCGCGCCTATATGCGGGTGTGGGCAGCAAAGCATTTTTACGAGCATCGCTATGATTATCGGGTGGAATGGTTGCGTTTTACGGCAACCCTGAATCATCCGGAGCTGGGCGGCCAGTCGATTGATGTGCGGGTGGTCAAGGCGATTGCGGACCTCGTCGAAAGTCCGGCCGGGATGCTGGCGGCGCAATCGTCGGGACAAACTGGCGTGGCGGCGATTTGGCCGACTGCGGCGCTACACCCGTTTGCAGGTGATTGGTCTTGCCTGTTTGATTGGATGGAGCAGTCGCTGCGCATCGTTCAACTGGATGAAGTGCGCAATGGATTTGCCCCAGACGGGGAAGCTGCGGCAATTCCACAGTGGATATTGGCGGACCAACAGTATTGGGTTGCGGTGCCGCTGGTCCATCTTGAACGGATAGAGGCCATCGTCTTGTTGACCCGGCCGCTGCTGGATCGGGCACTTGACTGGGAAGATTTTGATTTGCTGCGGGTGGCTGGTCGCCAAGCGGCAAGCCATATCGCCGAAGCGCGGGGGAGCGAGGCGCTGGCTGAATCCGAGCGGTTTGATGAATTTCACCGCCGCTTTGCCTTTATGATGCACGATGTCAAGAATCTGGCAAGCCAGATGGCGCTGTTATCGCGTAACGCCGAACGGCACGGCGACAAACCGGATTTTCGCGAAGATATGGTCGCGACATTGCGGGTTTGCGCTGATCGGCTGAACCAGTTGATGCAACGGCTTAGCCAGCAGGAAAAGGTGCAGGTTGAACGCTTGATGGAGATTGATCTGGCGCTGGCGGCGCGCCGGATTGCCGAATCCCATCGCGGCCAACATCAGGTGAAAGTTATTGGGCTGCAAAGTGCAAAGGCGTGGGGCACCCGCGAAACCGTCGAACAATTGCTAATCCACCTAGTCCAAAATGCGATTGACGCCAGCCCGCCCGACAGTCCTGTCCGGTTGCGGATCTGCCAACGCGGCGGACAGTCTCTGGTCATGGTCGAGGACACAGGCAGCGGCATGAGCCATGAATTCATCCGCACTCAGTTATTCCGTCCGTTCCATTCGACCAAAGCGGGCGGCTTTGGGATCGGCACATATCAGGCCCGGCAACTGGCTGAAGCGATCGGCGGCACCTTAAGCGTCGAAAGCCGCGAAGGCGAAGGGACGACTTTCACCTTGGCGCTTGCCAGCTCGGCGCGCGCCGCAACCACTCAGATACAAGGCGAGGCAGCATGAGCCGGATGGACAGCATAACCAGGCAAAAATTGCTGATCGTCGAGGATGATCCAGGGCTACAGCGGCAGTTGCGCTGGGCCTATGATGATTATGACGTCACCATCGCTGGCACCCGCGAAGAGGCATTGACCGCCCTGCGCGCCGAAGAACCTGCGGTGGTCACGCTCGATCTGGGTCTCCCGCCCGATCCTGATGGCGTCAGCGAAGGGTTCCGCACGCTCAAGCAGATCTTGACGCTGGCACCAGACACAAGGGTGATTATCGCTTCGGGACACCATGATCGTGAAAGCGCGCTGACCGCGATTGCTGGCGGTGCGTGGGATTTCTATCAAAAGCCGATCAACATTGATGAGCTGGGGGGTATCGTCAAGCGGGCGTTTCATGTCCATGCTCTGGAGAGCGAGAACCGCCGGTTGAAGGCTGCGGCTGAGGCTGCGGCTGGCCCATCGGTTTTGGGAGGACTGATTACCGCGTCACCTGAAATGCTCAAGGTGACACGGATGATCGAAAAAATCGCCGCCGCCGACGTCTCGGTGATGCTGTTGGGAGCTAGCGGCACCGGCAAGGAATTGCTGGCGCGCGGACTCCACGAGCAAAGTCGGCGCAAATCGGGCAACTTCATTGCCATCAACTGTGCCGCGATCCCTGATACATTGCTCGAAAGCGAATTGTTCGGCCATGAAAAGGGCGCATTTACTGGCGCTTTCAAAACCACCGAAGGCAAGATTGAAATGGCCGACGGAGGGACATTGTTCCTCGACGAAATTGGTGACATTCCGCTGCCCTTGCAAGCCAAGCTGCTGCGCTTTTTGCAGGAACGAGAGATCGAGCGGGTCGGCGGCAGAAAAGCAATTGCGGTCAACACCCGGATCGTTTGTGCCACCCACCGCGATGTGACGGCGATGGTCGCCGACGGCAGTTTCCGCGAAGACCTGTATTACCGCTTGGCTGAAATTGTCGTCACCATCCCCTCGCTGTCACAGCGCCCCGGTGATGCGGTGTTGCTGGCGCGTCATTTCCTTGCATGTTATGTCAAGGACATGGGGCTGGCGGCCCGCGACCTGTCCCCCGATGCAACAGCAGCAATCGAAGCCTGGCCCTGGCCGGGCAATGTTAGGGAACTCGAAAACCGGATCAAGCGTGCCGCTATCATGGCCGAAGGGCGGATGCTCACCCCGGCTGACCTCGACCTAATTCCAGACGATGGCCGCAATCCGCAGTTTTTGAATTTGCGCGCGGCCCGCGATGCCGCTGAACATCGCGCTATTGCGCGGGGATTGGTGATGTCTGAAAATAATGTCTCTGCCACCGCGCGGCTGCTAGGGATTAGTCGTCCCACCCTTTATGACTTGATGAAGCACCATGGTTTCAGCCCCTAGCGTTCGCAAACTGCGACGGATGACCGCAAAGACCGCCGGGCAACAGGCCCGCCGTCAGCGGCGCAGCGGGCGCTTGCCGCCGATTGTCTGGATCATCGGCGCAGTCATGGGGGTCGCGCTGATGGTCGGCGCGGTCATCGGCATTCAGTCTTGGCTAACCGACCCGCTAGAGCGCGGTCGTGCATCGATGGCGGCCGGCAATTTTCGTGCGGCCCGCGTCGATTTGATGAATGCGGCATCCAGGCAGCCCAATGACATTGCGATCCAGCTTGATCTGGCGCGGACCTATAATGCGCTTGGGCGCGGGGTGGAGGCCGAACGCCAGCTCGACCGCGCTGCCGAATTGGGTGCGAATGAAACGCGGTTGCGGACAGTGCGGGCGCAGGCGCAATTGCTGAAAGGTGACGCGCAGGCCACATTGGCCTTGCTGGCTGGTCCAATCCCGGCAGCCGAGGGTGCCGTGGCGCTGCGGATTGCAGCGCAAGCCAATTACCGCCTCGGCAATGTTGAGGCGACCCGCGCGAATTTTGCTGAGGCGTTGCGACAAAAGCCCGATGATGCCGATTTGTGGATCGCCTATGCGCGGTTCCGTCTGGCCGAACAGGACTTGGCCGATGCCGACCGGGCTGCCGATGAGGCGTGGCGCTTGACGCCGCAATCGGCTGCGGCGCTGGCGGTAAAGGCAGATGTAGTACGGACCCGCAGTGGTCCGGTGGCCTCCATCCCATGGTATCAGGCGGGCCTGGCTCGCGATCCTGATAATGTGCCGCTGATGCTCGAATATGCCGCAGCATTGGGTGAGGCCGGACGCTATCGGGATATGCTCGAACCCTTGCGGCGGGCGGCGGGGTTGGAGCCGCGCAACAGCCGCGCACTGTTCCTACAGGCAGCATTGGCGGCACGCGGCGATGAACCTGCGCTTGCAAGGACGCTGCTTAACCGCATTGCTGGCGGTGATGCCGACCTGCCTGCGGCGTTGCAATTGCGGGCGGCGGTTGAACTGTCGCTTGAGACGCCGGTTGCTGCGGCCCAATATGCGCAGCGCTTGATTGCGCTACAACCGGACAATCGGGTTGCCCGCCGGTTGTTGGCCATGGCGCTGGCCAGTCAGGAGAATCCGCGCGGTGCAATTTTGGCGATTGATGCGATTACCACGCAACCGGATGCCGATAGCTGGTCGCTGATCCTGTTGTCGCGATCATTCGGGGCAATCGGCTGGATTGATGATTCGATTCAGCCGCTGGATCGCGCCGCCAGACTGGTGCGCGGAGACGCACGCGCCCTGCCAAGCGATGGAGCTGGTGCCGATTCGCTCAACCCCAGGGTGGCCGTGCCCGCCATCCGGGCGCGATTGGCGAGCGGGGACTATGCTCAGGCGATGGCCTTGGCGATGGCATTGAGCAACGCCAACCCCGGCGTCGCACAGGCGTGGTTGTTGCGCGGCGACGTGGCGATGGCAGAGGGAGATAGCGCTCAGGCATTGGCGCATTGGCAACGTGCTGCCGAACTGCGCTTTGACGAACCGGTGATGCTGCGGATGGTCGATGCGCTCAATCGCAGCGGTGATCGCAGCGGCGCAAAGACTGTGCTGTTCCAGTTTATGGCGCACTGGCCGGAAAATACCGCAGCGATGAGGATCGCTGGTGCGATGTTTTCCGAAGATGGTGACTGGACCCGGGCACGCACCGCGCTGTTGGCGGCTGCGCAGCGGGTTGGCAGCAATGATGCCCTGCTGTTGGCGCAACTCGCACGCTGCGAGTTGGAACTGGGTCGGGTCAGCGAGGCCATGCCGCTCGCTCGCCGCGCCTATCGCCTGTTACCCGGCAATGGCACCGTCAGCGGCGTCTATGGCCTGTCGATTGCCCGCAGCGGCGGCACTATGCAGGATGCGCGCGACCTGCTCGACAAGGCGGTGCAACTCGCGCCGGACGACCAGTTGTTGCAGCAATGGCGCGCCGAGGTGTGGGAATAGCTGAACCCGAGTAAATCAGGCGCCGACCCGGTCGATCAGGCTTTCAGGATCGATGTCCAGCCGCTTGATCTGTGCAGCCACCGGCGGCCAAACCTGTTCGAGAAATTCGGCGCGCAGGCGGGTGCGCAACCGTATCGCCGCACCGGGCGCGACAAACATCCCGACCCCGCGTTTGACGGTGATCAACCCTTCGTCCTGAAAGCCCTGATAGGCTTTGGCGACGGTCAGCGGGTTTGCACCATGTTCGGCAGCCAGCGAACGCACCGATGGCAACATGTCACCATCGTGATAGTCGCCGTCCAATATGCCAACGGCAATGACATCGCGCAAACGCTGGTAAACGGGTTTCGATTGGTCAAGCATAGCGCCTTATAACAGTAACACAGCATCGGGTCAACGCGTAGTGAGATTGCAATTGCAATCACAGTTATGTCAGTTTTTATCCCAATACCGGATGATTTGTGAAGCATCCGGTCGCGGGCGTTCTTCGAGCGGTTTGGTCGCGGTTCCGATAAAGACATATCCGGCGATGCAATCAGAATCACCCGTCGCGCCGAGCGATGCGGCAACGCTTTGGCTCTGCGCTGGCCACCCGGTCAGCAAATTGGCGACAAACCCATGCGCATGTGCCGCATTGAGCAGCTGCATCGCCGCCGCGCCCATCGACAATTGTTGCTCCCACAGCGGAATCTTGCTGGCGGTGCTGGGTGTAAACAGGAGCGCGACCAGACAGGGCGCATCATGCGCAAAACTCTCCATCGTCTCGATCTCCAGGCGGCCAGCATCGGGCCGCTCGGCGCGATAGGCATCGACCAGCATCGCCGCAAAACCGTCTCTGCGCTCCACCGGGATGATGACAAAGCGCCAGGGGCTAAGCTTGCCATGGTCGGGCACCCGCATCGCAATGCCCAATATGTCGGCCAATTGCGTGGCATCGGGGCCAGGGGCTACCATGTTGCGCGCCTTGCCCGAACGGCGGGTGCGCAGCAGCGATAGGGCGGATGTGGTGTCGTTGAACATGGCCGACGCTCTAGCCAATGGTTGGCCATGCGACAATGTCCCTTGGCAAGACATTTTATTGCGTTAGGGTTGCGGGCAAGGTCGCTCGATGAGGGCGCGAAAAATCAAGGGGACGGGCTAGTGCCAACATTCAAAGACTTCTCGCTGTGGGCCGAAGGGGATTGGATCGCGAGCGTTGCAGCCATTGTGCTGGTCGCGTTCCTGATTTTGGGCGGCTATGCCGTCACCCGCAAACAGGCCGAGGTCGCTAATCATCCCAAGGGCCTGTACATCCTGTTCTTTGCCGAGATGTGGGAACGCTTTTCCTATTACGGGATGCGCGCGCTGCTCATTTTCTATCTGACCCAGCACTGGCTGTTTTCGGATGAAAAGTCTTCAGTCATCTATGGTGCCTATACTGCTCTGGTCTACATTACCCCGGTCATCGGGGGCTATCTGGCTGATCGCTATCTGGGCCAGCGCAAGGCGGTGCTGTTTGGCGCGGTGCTGCTGACCTTTGGCCATTTCCTGATGGCGGTTGAGGGCAGTGGCGGGCAGGATGTGGCCTCGCTCAACGTCTTTTGGCTCGCGCTTGCCTTCATCATTGTCGGTTCTGGCTTTCTCAAGGCCAATATCTCGGTGATCGTCGGCCAGCTCTATGGCTTGACCGACACCCGCCGCGATAGCGCCTATACGATTTTCTATATGGGGATAAATCTTGGCGCGGCAGTCGGAACCATCATTGCGGGCTATTTGGGCCAGACATTGGGCTGGCAATATGGCTTTGGTGCGGCGGGCGTTGGCATGATCGCGGGCCTGTTAGTGTTCATCTGGGGCAAGCCATTGCTGCTTGGTCGCGGCGAAGCACCTGATCCTGCGCGCCTTGCCGCTCCGGTGATGGGCATCAAGTTCGAATGGCTGCTCTATGCGGTGGGCATGGTTGCGGTTTGCATCGTCTGGTGGATGGTTCAGAATCAAGCAGTGGTTGGCACTGTGCTTGGCGTCGCCGGTGCGATTCTGGTTGCCTATGTGCTGTATACGGCGGTGACGAAGCTCGACCGTGAAGCGCGCGACCGCATCTTTGCCGCGATGTTCCTGATCATTGGTTCGATCCTGTTCTGGGCCTTGTTTGAACAGGCGGGGTCGAGCCTCAATCTCTATACCGACCGCTATGTCGATATCGGCGGAGTCCCGGCATCGCTGTTTCAGTCGATCAACCCCATTTACATTGTGTTGCTGGGCCCAATCTTTGCGTGGATGTGGATGGCGCTGGGCAAGCGCGGGTTGGAACCATCGGCTCCTGCCAAGTTCGGCCTGGCGTTGATCCAGTTGGGTGCAGGTTTCCTCGTCCTCGTCGCGGGCGCGGCGACGAGCGGCGGGATGACCCCGGTGCTGTTCATCTTTCTCATCTATCTGCTCCACACTACCGGTGAGCTGTGCCTGTCGCCGGTTGGCCTCAGCGCCATGAACCGGCTTGCGCCCGCGCATATGGCCAGCCTGATCATGGGGACATGGTTCTTTGCCTCGGCCACCGGTAATTTTGTCGCGGGCCAGATTGCCGCTGCGACAGGATCTGAAGCGGCCTCGGGAGAGGGCGCGGCACAGCAGACCGTGCTCGATGTCTATTCACAGATTGGCTGGATCGCGATTGGGGTGGGGGTTGCAGTCTTTGTCATCTCACCGTTCGTTAAGAAACTGATGCACCTCGACACGCTCAAGGACGAGGATGAGGATGAGACGGGGGCACCGGTAAGTGCTAGCTGATCGACCTGTGCGTAAGTTCCTGACTGTTGCGGCATCGTGCTTGCTGCTCGCATCCTGTTCGACCGGCGGCACCAGCGGGACGCGGGCACCGCCGATCAACCTCAACCCCTATCCATCGACCTACCATGCCTATCCCGGGGTGCCGACCGCGCTAATCGGTGCGACCGTGCTCGACGGCGAGGGCGGACGGATTGAAAACGGCATCGTCCTGCTCCGCGATGGCAAGGTTGAGGCGGTCGGAGATGCCACTCTGACGGTTCCTGCTGGCTATATCCGCATCAATGCGACCGGCAAGTTTGTGACGCCGGGGATCATTGATATTCACAGTCACCTTGGTGCCTATCCATCACCCGGGGTATCAGCCAACAGTGATGGCAATGAAGCAACCGACCCGATCACTGCGCAAGTGTGGGTCGAACATAGCGTCTGGCCGCAGGACCCAGGTTTCACTCGCGCCCTGACCAATGGCGGGGTCACATCGATGCAGATATTGCCGGGGTCCGCCAATCTGATGGGTGGGCGTTCGGTCTCGCTCAAAAATGTGCCTGCGCGCACGGTGCAGGGGATGAAGTTTCCCGGTGCGCCCTATGGCCTCAAAATGGCCTGTGGGGAAAACCCCAAGCGGGTTTATGGCGAGCGTGGGCGGGCACCATCCACCCGGATGGGCAATTTTGCAGTCAACCGCCAGACTTGGGCGCGGGCGGTCGAATATCGCCGTAAGCGCGATGCCCGACAGGCGCAACCGCGCGACCTCGCCATGGAAACGCTGGTCGGGGTGCTCGACGGGAACATATTGATCCACAACCATTGTTACCGCGCCGATGAAATGGCGCTGGTCATCGATATGGCGCGGGAATTTGGCTATCGCGTCTCGACATTCCACCATGCGGTCGAAAGCTATAAAATCGCGGACATGCTGCGGGAGAACAACATCTGTTCGGCGATGTGGGCCGACTGGTGGGGCTTCAAGATGGAAAGCTATGACGGCATTCCAGAAAATATCGCAATGGTCCACAATGCCGGGGCCTGTGCGATTGTCCATTCCGACGACGGCAACCAGATCCAGCGGCTCAACCAGGAAGCGGCCAAGGCGATGGCGGCTGGACGGCGTGCGGGGATTGCCATTTCAGAAGCCGACGCGATGCGCTGGCTGACGATTAACCCGGCCCGCGCGATGGGTATTGATGCGATGACCGGCAGCCTGCGGTCCGGCAAAATGGCCGATGTCGTATTGTGGAACGGTAATCCGTTCAGCGTCTATTCGCGCCCCGAGCGGGTGTGGATTGATGGTGCGCTGATGTATGATGCCTATAATCCACTGCTGCGGCCGGTGAGTGACTTTGAACTGGGCCAGCCCGGTGAAGGAGATACGAAATGAGCGTGGCGACTTTGCGGGCCGTCACATGCACTGCGGTGGCACTGCTGTTGATCGTATCGGGCACCGCGCAGGCACAAGATATCGCAATAACCAATGCCCGGTTGGTGATTGGTGACGGCAGCGCGCCAATCCCGAACGGCACTGTCATCGTCCAGTCGGGCCGGGTGACTGCGGCGGGCGCAAATGTGGCTGTCCCCGCCGGTGTCACCGTGGTTGACGCCCATGGCCAATGGGTGACGCCAGGTATCGTCGCCGGGTTCAGCCGGGTCGGCCTGGTTGAAGTTGATGCGGTTGATGGCAGCAATGATTCGAGGTCGCCAACGTCCGTATATGGCGCCGCAATCGACATTGCCCCGGCGCTGAACCCCTCTGGCACACCAGTTGCGGTTAATCGGCTTAATGGCGTCACCCGCGCGCTCGTCTATCCCGGTGCCAGTGCCGGATTGTTCAACGGTCGCGGTGCGCTGGTCGATCTGGGCAGCGACAATGCAATGGTGACCCGGGCTGGCCTGTTCCAATATGTTGAACTGGGTGAGACCGGTGCAGGCCGCGCTGGTGGCAGCCGACAGGCCGCGATTTTACATTTCCGCTCGTTGCTGGCCGAAGCGCAAGACTTTGGCCGCAACCCTGCAGCCTATGACGGGCGCAGCCGCGATGCGTTGCTGACCCGGCTCGATGCACAGGCGCTGCTGCGGGTGCTCGATGGCCGTGATCGCCTGTTCATCAAGGTAGAGCGGGCATCCGACATATTGTCGGTCATCGCCCTGATGCGCGAGTATTCCGGCATCCGCCCGACCTTGATCGGCGCGACCGAGGGGTGGATGGTGGCGAGGGAAATCACTGCGGCGCGCATTCCCGTCATTGCATCCGCGCTCAACGACTTGCCCGACAGCTTTGAACAACTCGCCGCGACCCAGAGCAATATCGGCCGAATGCTGGCCGCCGGTGTGCAGGTGTCGATTGGCCTAGTCGATGACAATGAAACCCACAAGCTGGGCTATGCGCGGCAATATGCCGGCAATTTGGTGGCGTTACAGCACATCCCCGGAGCACAGGGCATATCATGGGACACTGGCTTTGCCCTGATCAGTTCCGGCCCTGCCGCCGCAGCGGGCGTGGACGATCAAGTCGGCTCGCTGCGTCCCGGCCGGGTGGGCGACGTAGTGATTTGGGACGGCGATCCGCTCGAAGTCACGAGCGCACCGGTCGCCATCTATATCGACGGGGTTGCGCAGAGCATGACAAGCCGCCAGACGCGGCTGCGCGACCGTTACCTCAATCCGGTACCAGGAAATTTGCCAAACGCTTACGACCGCTGATGGCGGTTATGGGCATTGCGCCTGTGTCCGGCCAAAGGAGTTTGAAGAATGAGTCCGATTGCCCAGCTGATCGCCGCCTGTGTCTTGTTTGTCGGCACCCATTTCCTGTTATCGCACCCGCTGCGGCGGCGGCTGCCCGAGATGATGGGTGAGGGCGCGTTCAGAGGACTGTATTCGCTGGTCGCACTGGCCAGTTTTGGCTGGATCATCTGGGCATGGCTAGCGGTTCCTGCCACCGCGCCGACCTATGTGCCCGGCGACAATGGCTGGATCGCCGCGACGATTGCGATGTGGATAGCCTCGGTTTTGCTTGCCGGGTCGTTCATTGGCAATCCGGCATTACCATCGCCAACGTCGGTTGCCGTTGCCCGTGCCGCCGCGCTGCGCAAGCCGTTGGGCGTGTTTGCGATTACCCGCCATCCGATGATGTGGAGCTTTGCGATCTGGGCCATCGTCCATGTCCTGATTTGGCCGACCCCTGAAAACCATATCCTGACCACAGCGATACTGGTGCTGGCATTGGGCGGTGCGGCGGGGCAGGATTCGAAAAAGGCGACGCTGATGGGCGATGCGTGGCGCGGCTGGTGCCGCCGCACAGCCTTTTTCCCGCTTTCTGGTCAGATAAGCGGTCGCATCAGCTGGGGCGCAGCATGGCCGGGGGCAGTGGCGCTGGTTGGCGGCACGGCATTATGGCTGCTGCTGACCTGGGCGCACACACCGATGGGCAGCCGGATGGCGGCGGGGGTTTGGCGGTGGTTCTGACCTAGATGCGCACCATCCGCATGCCTGCCTCGCCGTATCGTGGGCCTGCTGTCGCCCCTTTGGGGCTAGCGGCGTCGAGCGCGGCAAGGTCATCGGCGGTCAAGGTCAGGTCGGCGGCAAGCACGCTATCCTCCATCGTCACCCGCCGCTTGGTTCCAGGGATGGGGACGATGTCGGGTCCTTGCGCGAGTAACCATGCCAGTGCGACTTGGGCCGCGCTGACGCCATGTGATGTGGCGACCGCCTCCACCGCTTCGACCACCTTGAAATTGGTGGCGAAATTGGCTTCGCTCCAGCGCGGGTCGTTGCGTCGCCAGTCGCTCGCGGACAGGGCGTCAAAGCTGCGGATTTTCCCCGCGAGGAATCCGCGACCAAGTGGTGAATAGGGCACAAAGCCGATGCCCAAGTCGCGGCAGGTCGCCAATATCTCGTCCTCGACATCGCGTTCCCACAGCGAATATTCGCTTTGCAAAGCGGCGATCTGATGCACTGCATTGGCGGCGCGCAGCCGTGCTGGCGCGGCTTCGGACAGGCCGATATGTTTGATCTTGCCTTCTTTTACCAGTTCCGACAGCCCGCCCATTGTATCCTCAATCGGCACATTGGGGTCCATGCGATGCTGGTAGAACAGGTCAATGCAATCAATGCCGAGGCGTTTCAGCGACCCCTCCACCGACGCGCGGGCATTGGCGGCTGAGCCGTCGATGCCGGTGATGCGCGTGTCATCAAAGCGGAAACCGAACTTGGTCGCAATGACGAGGCCGTCGCGCTTGCCCTTAATGGCCGCGCCGACCAATTCTTCATTTTGGAACGGGCCATAAATTTGCGCCGTATCGAAAAAAGTCACGCCCATGTCGATGGCACGGTGGATCGTTTTAATCGCCTCTTCGGGGTCAGCGTCGGCACCATAAGTGATATTTCCACCACGGATCATTGGCATACAGCCGATGCCGATGGCCGATACGGTCAGGCCGTCGCCTAATTTACGCAAGTGCATCATCATTCTCCCAATAGTTAGTCGGTGTTTACGCTGCCAAATCGATCTGTGTTTACGCTGCCGCCGTCACCGCCAAGGCGGTCGGTGCTTTCGTTGTCGCCGTCACCGCCAAGGCGGTCGGCGGTCGCGGTGGCGGCGACATCCATAGTGACATTGCCGACGGTGCGGAAAATGTCAGGCAGGGTTTCGACCGCAATCAGCAACGCCAGCGGCTCAATCGGCACCCCCATCGCCAGCGCAATCGGCCCGCAGGATGAAATGAAGCTGATCGATCCGGGCAGGCTGACCGCGCCCAAGGTGGTAGTGGCCGCAACCGCCACCCCAATCGCCAATGTGAGCGGGGTCAATTCAACCCCGGTCAGATGCGCGACATAGATGACAACCGCCAGGTTCATCGCAGGGCCGGTCGAGCGAAACAGCGCGACAGCGAGCGGCAGGGTGACATCAGCGCTGGTTTCGCGCACCCCCAATTGTGCAGAGGCGCGCAGCATTGCGGGCAGCGAAGCAAGTGAGCTTTGGGTGGAAATGGCGACGGCCTGGGGTGCGAACATCGCACGGACGAAAGCCCCCAGCCGCTGTTTCCCTGCGAACACCGCAAGCGGATAGGCTGCAAACCATACGACACAGCCGATCGCAGAGACGATCAGGATATAGTGCAGAAATACGCCTATGGCCCCAACCCCCGTGCGCGCTGCGACAACAAAGGCGAGCGCCGCAACCCCAATCGGTGCGAGCGCCAACACCCAGCCGATGATGACCAGCATCGCATCGCCGAGCGCCGCAAACAGCCCCGACAGCCGGTCACGCGATTGCGGTTCCAGCCGGGTGATAGCGAGGGCAAAGACAAACGTAAAAATGATCAGCGGGAGGATCGCATCATTCGCCGCTGCCGCAACCGGGTTGGTCGGCACCATCGCCTTGATAAATTCCGAAAATGGCGGAATTACGCCTATCTCAGGTGCAGAGCCAAGGCTGGCGGTCAGTGACCGAGCGGCCTCCTGTTGGACAGGAAACCAGTCGAGCAGCAATGGTGTGACAAATGCCGACATGATCGCACCCGACCACAACACCGCAAAGAAAATGGCGATCGACCAGCCCGCCAGCTTGCCCGCGCGGGCCGCCGCAACCGAGGTGACGATGCCGGTAATCAGCAACGACACCACCAGCGGAATGATCGTCATCTGCAATGCGCGCAGCCATAAAGCGCCAATCGGTTCGAACCATGCCGTCACTGGCACCACATGCTGCGGCGTAATGCGGGCGAGCAGCAGTCCGGCGGCAAGCCCGCCGACCAGCGCAACGAGAATTTGCACAGGCGATATGCGTGGCCCGCCGGCGGTGGTGGCATTCATGGTGGATGTTGTGCCGCCTTGACGGCTGCACCGCAAGGGGGGGGCGTGAAGTCCTTTACAACGACGGCCAGCGCGGGGCACAAATACCCGTTTTCACGTTGATTGAATCATAATGCGGGTCTTTTTTCTTTGCTTTCCGCCTTTTCCTAGCCGCCGGATGTTTCCATCCGGCTTGAAAAGGCTCTAGGCGCTAAGTTAAGGCGCACAGCGCCGGTTGAACATCGGGCTATAGGGGACAGCAGCATGGGGCAGGCAGCCGAGCAACCAGAGACATTTGCCGCAGGACTGGCGCATCGTGCGCGTGAGCAACCGACTGCGACTGCGACCTCGTTTGAAGGGCGCGACATCAGCTATGCCACGCTCGACCAGCGGGCTAGCCAGGTCGCCAACGCATTGATTGCCGATGGGCTGCGGCTAGGCGACCGGATCGCCTACCTTGGCAAGAACAGCGACCTTGCGGCGCAACTGGTGTTTGGCGCAGCGCGGGCCGGAGTGGTGCTGGTGCCGATCATCTGGCGGCTGGCTGGTGAGGAAGTCGCCTATATATTGGGCGACAGCACGGCAAAATTGCTGTTTGTCGGTGACGGGCTGGAGGAGGGAGCGCGGGCCGCCATGGCGGCATCCGGGGTTGATGTGCCGGTGATTGGTATGGACCTGTCGGACCCAGATGCACGTGCGCAGTGGCAGGACTTTGACAGATGGTGCGGTGACCATCGCGCCGATGACCCAGACGTGGCTGTGACCCTCGGCGATGTCGTCATCCAGCTCTATACATCGGGCACCACGGGCAAGCCCAAGGGGGTGATGCTGACCCACGCCAATGGCACCAGCCTGCGGCCGCTGTTTGACGCAGCAGGGGTTGAGTGGATGAGCGCACATCCCGGCGAGACGGTTTTGCAAGCCATGCCCTTTGCCCATATTGCCGGTGTCGGCATTGTCTTGAGCGCGATTTATACCGGGCAGCATGTGGTCATCACCCGCGAATTTGACCCCGGCCTGACCCTCGACATCATCCAGCAATATCATCTCAAACTGATGTTTCTGGTGCCGGCCGCACTCGCCATCATGTTGCAGCATCCAAGGGCGGCAACCACCGATTTCTCGTCAATATCGACCTTTGCCTATGGGGCCAGCCCGATCCCGCTCGACTTGCTCAAGCGCGGGGTGGAAGTGCTGCAATGTGGCTTTGCCCAAGTATATGGCATGACAGAGACGTGGGGCACGGTTGTTGCGCTGCCGCCCGAGGATCATCTGCCCGAACGTGCGCACAAGATGACTTCAGCGGGCAAGGCGCTGCCAGGGGTCGAACTGCGCATCTTGGGTGAAAACGGAGAGGTATTGCCGCCAGGAACAGTCGGCGAATTGGCGATCAAATCCCCCACCAACATGCTGGGTTATTGGAACCAGCCTGAAGAAACCGCCAAGACGCTGATCGGCGATGGCTGGTTGCGCACCGGCGATGCCTGCCTGATTGATGACGAAGGCTATGTCTTTATTCAGGACCGGATCAAGGACATGATCATCACCGGCGGCGAAAATGTCTATCCCGCCGAGGTGGAGAGCGCGATCTATGGCCATCTGGATGTCGCCGATGTCGCGGTTGTCGGGGTGCCTGATGCCAGTTGGGGAGAGGCGGTAAAGGCGATTGTCGTCAAAAAACCGGGGACGAACCCGACCCCGCAGGACATCATTGCCTATACCAAGACGCGGATTGCCGCGTTCAAATGCCCCAAGAGCGTTGATTTCATTGATGCCCTGCCGCGCAATCCATCGGGCAAAATCCTGCGACGGCAATTGCGCGAACCCTATTGGGCGGGCCATGAGCGGCGGGTGAATTGAGCTGCTGAGCGATGCCGAACCACAGTCCGGTATCAATAAATGGTCCGGTTGGCGGCTGTTTGTTTGGTGGCAAGGGAAAAGCGCGGTTCGATCGGCTTGCTCGGATCAAGGATATGCTCAGCAACTATCCGGCCAACCGCAGGGCCATGTTTAAAGCCGTGGCCGGATCCGCCGCCGACGAGCCATATGTTGTCAAATTGCGGATGGCGATCAATCAGGAAATCCCCATTCGAGCTGTTTTCATACAGGCACACCCGCGAATGGATCAGCGGTGCAGCCGCGAGGTCTGGAAAACGTCGGCCAAGATAGGCACGGGCTTGATCAACCCCAGCATCGCTCACCCGGCGATCCAGCGTGTCGGGGTCAGCAATTTCGCCATGCTCATCAAAAGCAATCTTAAAGCCCTGCCCCTCCAAATCCGGTATGCCATAAACGATGCTGCCGTTGTTGAAATCTGCCCAGGCTGGCAGAGCAGGCGACGAAAAGCGGCGATCACCGGGCCGCGCGCCAAAATGAAATACTTGCTGCCGGGTCGGGGTGATTTTGCCGCCTAGCAATTCTGGAAATAAAGTTGGCAGCCATGGCCCGCAAGCATAAACAACCGATCGCGCAGCGATGCCATCGCCAAGGATATAGATACCGTCAGCGTCGCGCTGAATGGCGCCTGCTTGCCAGCGGACAAGCCCAAGACCGGCATCATCCACCACCGCCTGGACCCCGCGTCCGGCGATCAGTGTGCCAGAGTTTTGTTCGAGAAAGCCTGCTTCACCATCGTCAAAGTGCATTTGTGGATAGGATGATCGCAAATCCTGCGCTGCGCCTTGCCAATGGGCAATGCCATGTGCCTCAAGATAGGCGATGCTGGATTGCATATAGCGGTCATTTTGTGGCGAGAACCAGAGCACACCGGTGCGGTGAAAAATGGGTTGGGATTGCCGTGCAGACAGGCTGTTCCATAGTCCAAGCGAATATTCTGACATTGTCGAATAGAGCGGATCGCCACCATAGCTGATGCGGATGACGCGACTTTCGCCGCCCGATGAACTGCGCGCATGGCCTGCGCTATATTGATCGATTAGCACGACATTTTTGCCGGATTTTTTCAGATGCCAAGCCGCCCATGCGCCGAATACTCCAGCCCCGACCACTGCCACGTCAAACGCTATGGGGTTGACCGGCGCAGATGCGGTTGCCCTGCTGGCGCTGGTTGCACTGGCCGGCGCTGCATGCGCGCTAGTGGCAAAAACGCCTGCTGCTGCGGCCAGCACTGCCTCTCGCCTTGTCAGACCTTGACGGTTTTGTTTTTGGCGCATGGATTTTCCCCATAAATACCGCGTGAATCGGACCACTAGGCTCGGGACCGGTTACTCCTCGCTGCGGATCAGTATCATCTCGCCGATCAGCAGGAACAGGAAAAACGGCCCCCACGCCGCGAGCAACGGCGGGTAGGCCCCCAAATTGCCCATGGAGAGACCAAAATTATCGGCGACAAAATAGGCAAATCCCAGCCCCATGCCAAGGATTGCCCGAACCAGCAACTGCCCGGATCGAGCAAGGCCAAACCCCGCGACCGCACCTAGCAGCGGCATCAATATGGCGGATAGCGGCCCGCTGATCTTGTGCCACAGGGCCGCTTCGAGTGCCTGGGTTGGTCGCCCCGCAGAACGCAGCTCAGTTATCGCGGAACGCAGTGAGGCAAAGTCCATCTCGTCACCTTTGACATTGGCGAGCGTGAAACGGTCGGGCGGAACCCCACGGCCAGCGACAATCGTCCCCAATTGGGTAACCGTGCCCGCGGCCACATCAAAACGCCGTGCGTTGGTCAGTTGCCAGCCGTCCGCGCCATAAGTTGCGGTGGCGGCGCGGACAATGCCGGTGATGCCGGGGCCGGATCGTTCGAACACTTCAACCCCCTCAAGCGTCGCCAGACTGCCTCGACCGCGCACCCGCGTCGCATGGATCAGCGCATCGTCCGACCGCACCCACACATTGCTGCGCACCCCGCTGTCCATCGGCAGATGGGCATATTCGGCCTTTTGCCAAGCCGCCAGCGTCGCAGTGGAGCGCGTCACAATGCGTTCGTTGAAGATGAAGTTGACGCCCGCAACAAACAGGCTGGCGACGATCAGCGGTGCCAAAATCTGGTGCGCCGACATCCCGCCCGCCTTCATCGAGATAATCTCGCTGTTCTGGTTCAGCGTGACCAGCGTCACCAGCGTCCCGAGCAGAACCGAAAATGGCAGAAAACGAGCGATAATCTGCGGCAGGCGCAGCAGACCGTAACGCCATACATCGACGTCCGTATTGCCTGAGACCGCTAATATCTTGCTGCTTTCACCCAATAGGTCGAGGGTTTGCAAGACGATGACCAACATCGCGAGGATGACAAAGCTGCGGACCAGAAACATCCGTGCGACATACCAGCCCAATGTCCGTGACGGGAAAAAGCTGGCCCCGCTCATGTTGCGGCGGGTCCGATGTCGCGGATCCACGGTAGCCGTCGCCATAATTTGCCAAAGGCCAGCGAAAGCTGTGCAAAACTGCGCTCAAGCGCCGCGATCGGCTGCCCGCCTGGAATATAAGCCAAGGTATAGAACATCCAAAAACTCAAGCCGACAAAGCCGGCAAACGGAAGCCACAATGCAATGATCGGATCTATTGAGCCCAATGCGCCAAACCCTTCGGCATATTCGTTAATCTTGTGCTGGGTGACCAGTATGACGATGGCCAGAAACACACCTAGCGCCGATGTGGATCGCTTTGGCGGCACCGCCAGCGCGATGGCCAGCAACGGCAGCACCAGCATGGCCACGACTTCGACCAGTCTGAAGTGAAAATTCGCCCGGCTTTCAAGGCGTGTGGCCAGCGGTGCATTGGTGTCACTGCCGACCCGGACGAGTTCAGGGATGGTCAATTCACGGTCCGCCCCGCCGCGACGCCGAAATGCCTCAATCTTGGGCAAATCAATCGGCAAGTCGTGGGAGGTAAAGGTCAGCACCCGTGGGGTTGCAAAAGACGGACCGTCATGGACCAGCATACCGTCGGTCAGGCGCAAGACGATGGTGTCGGGATCGCCGGTCGCCAGAAACTGCCCGCGACGCGCATTGGCGGACATTGTCTGACCGTTTGCGGCCCTGGCATGAGCAAATATGCCGGTCAGTTGCCGCCCTCCATCGCTGCTGGCTTCCACCCGCAAGGTCAACCGCTGGCCCAGATTAGTAAACTCGCCGACCTTAATCGACGCCCCCAAAGCTCCTGATCGCAATTCAAATCGCAGCCCTTCATACGCATAGCGCGACAGCGGCTGGACATAGCCGACTATGACAAGGTTGAGGATGGCCAGAGCGATGGCATAGGCAAAGGGGGCCTTGAGCAGCTGGCCATAACCAAGTCCAACCGCACGCAACACGTCGATTTCCGAGGACAGCGCCAAACGGCGAAAGGCCAGCAATATCCCCAGCGTCAGGCCAATCGGAATGCCCAGCGAGAGATATTCCGGGATCAGGTTGGCGAGCATCCGCCACACCACGCTGACCGGGCCACCCTCGGTTGCGACAAAGTCGACCAGGCGCACCATTTTTTCCAGCACCAGCAGCATGGCCGAAAGCACTAGCGTGCCGAGCAGCGGAACCGCGATCAGCCTTGCAATATAACGATCGATCGCGGTCCAGGAGAAAAATCGCAGCATGTTGCCAAGCGGTTAGCCCAAAGCATCAGCAATCAAAAGGGGTTTGCTGTGTGTCGATGATGTTATTGTGCCGCTGCCAAAGCGGTTTGACAGCCGGTGTTCATCCTAGTGCCGTGGACTTACCTCACCCTTACCCAAATTCTGCCGCAAATCGCAGCGATAAGTGGTCTTAGTTCAAGGGCCATATGCTTGCATCGCTTGGGGGCGCCGGTTGCGGCTTTTGATACAGGAGTGATGAAAATGAACAGGTTAACTGGCTTGGTAGTAATGGCCGGGATCGCTGGTGGGATAGCCACCGCAGCAGCCGCGACGACATTGGGCCCGCATGCGCAGCGCTGTGATAGCGGAGAAGCATCGGTCATTGTCAACATCACCGGGTTTCGCGCCCGCACCGGCAATGTGCGGGTTCAGCTCTATGCGGCCAATCCGCGGACTTTCCTCGAACGCCGTCAATGGCTGCTGCGGATAGACCTGCCGGTCTCGCGCTCAGGCGACATGCCGATTTGCGTGCCGGTCAGCGCTGCTGGCCGTTATGCCATTTCGGTGCGCCATGATGCCAATGGCAATGGCAGTAGTGATCGTTCGGATGGCGGCGGGTTTTCCGGCAACCCTGACGTCAGCCTGCTCGACCTTGCGCTGCGCCGCAAACCCAACTTGGCGCGGGTTGCCTTTGCCGTCGGCGATGCCCCGGTGCGTGTCAACGTCATCCTGAATTATGTGCAGGGCACACGATTTGAGCCGATAGCAAGCAATTGATGGAGCGATAGCAAAGATGGTTGCGGTGGCACTGTTGTCTAATCCTCGTTCGACGGGAAACCGCGCCATTTTGCCACGGATTCGCGCTTTTTGCGCAGAACATGCCGATATTTTCCATTACGAAGTCGAACATGCCGACCAGATCGGGGCGGCATTGGCATCGATTGCCATGGTCCGGCCACGGGTTATCGCAATCAATGGCGGCGATGGCACGGTGCAGGCGACTTTGACCGAAATGTATAGCGGCGACCATTTTGCCGGTCAGCAGATTCCCCCGGTGGCGGTGCTTCCCAATGGCAAAACCAATTTAATCGCAATGGACCTAGGGTCATCTGGCGACCCATTGTTGGCGCTAGAGGCGATACTCAGGCTGGCACGCGGATCAATGACGGGCCATATCGTCGAGCGCGAATTGATATCGCTGTCGAACAGCAGCACCAATCGGCCGGTTCTGGGGATGTTTCTGGGCGGGGCGGGGTTGGCCGACATCATGCTCTATTGCCGCCATCGCTTGTATCCATTGGGTTTGCCCAACGGCTTGGCGCATGTTCTTGCCGGTGTATTGGCCTTCATTGGCTTGATCCCCGGCGTGGGTCGTTTCATCCGCCACCGGTCAAATCCGGTGACCGTGACGATGCACCGCGACGGTGCCATTCGCGGACGTTTTGCGGTGCTGATTGTCACCACCCTTGAAAAACTGTTGTTCAATGCGCGGCCCGGGGACGGCCAAGTGGTCGGACAGATGAAATTGCTGGCGGTGGATGCCGACCTCAAGTCGGTTTTAGGGATGTTCCGGGTGGGACTATTTGGAAAACTGGGCGAAACCCAATCCTCTGGCCTGTATTTTCGACAAGGCGATACGATCAGCATCGAGGGCGATAGGTCGAGCGTGATTTTGGACGGCGAATTGTTTGAAACATCAGCCGGGCATCCCATCCTGCTCCAAGCCACAGCCCCGGTGCCATTCCTCAGACTCGCCGTCTGAGCGCGCCATTGCAGGGGGCACCACCGATAGCGCTCGACGCACTGGTGCGCGACGAGCTGGCACAGCCGGTCCTGCCAGCCGTCACCGCCATGGCGCAGGCGATTGCCGCACGGCATCGAGGGGCAAGGGCGGTGCTGTTTTACGGTTCGTGCCTGCGCGAGGCTCAACTCGATGGGCTGATGCTTGATTTCTATCTGATCGTTGATGACTATCGCAACGCCTATAGCAACGCCTATGGCAACGCCTATGGCAAACGCTGGCTGGCTTGGGCGAACCGGTTGTTACCGCCTAATGTTTTCCCATTTGCGTTTGGCGGGATGAGCGCCAAATATGCGGTGTTGAGCGTTGCGGATTTTCATCGCCTGTGCGGCCCGGAAACGCGCAATGTGTCGGTGTGGGCGCGCTTTGCCCAGCCTTCGCGGCTCGTGTGGATGGCAGATCAGGCTGCGACCGACACGATCATTGCATCTGTCAGCCGCGCTGCGCCGACCCTGTTGCTTGCAGCACAAGCCCATGATTGTGAGGAAGCGATTGACTGGTGGCGTCGGGCCTTTGCGCTCACCTATTCGGCGGAACTGCGCGCCGAACGTGTCGGTCGGGCGGGGTCTGTGGTCGACGCCGACCCCGAACGGTATCGGCGCTTTAGCCAAGCGGCGATGGCGGCCATTCCCCTGTCGGCCAGGGGCAGGGGCGGCGGATGGCAGCGACGCCGGATCGAAGGGAAATTGCTGTCGGTCGCCCGTCTGCTCAAAGCGACCTTCACCTTTGCTGGCGGCATCGACTATCTGGCATGGAAGGTAAACCGCCATGCGGGCACCTTGATTATTGTCACTCCATGGCAGCGCCGCCACCCGATATTGGCCGCGCTATTGCTGTTGCCCCGCCTGTTGGGGCAAGGCGCAGTGAAATGAGCGATCAATACGACATTTGCGTGATTGGCGGCGGCATCAATGGCGCTGGCATCGCCCGCGATGCGGCGGGGCGCGGTGCGCGGGTTCTGTTGCTTGAACGCGGCGATCTGGCGCAGGGCACCTCGTCCGCATCGACCAAGCTGATCCATGGCGGCCTGCGTTATCTGGAACATTATGAGTTCGCCTTGGTTCGCGAAGGATTGAGCGAACGCGAGAGATTGTGGGCCATCGCCCCGCACATCATCCAGCCGATGCGCTTTGTCTTGCCGCATCGCAAGGGGTTGCGGCCGCGTTGGCTGCTGCGTTTGGGGCTGTTCCTGTATGACCATATTGGCGGGCGCAAATTATTGCCTGCGACACGATCGATCCGCCTGTCAGGGCATCCGGCGGGAACGCCGCTAAAACCGGAGTTTACCCACGGCTTTGAATTTTCGGATGGCTGGGTCGATGATGCGCGACTGGTGGTGCTCAACGCCCGCGATGCCGCAGATCGCGGCGCAATCGTGCTGACCCGCACCGAAGTAACCGCGCTCGCCCGCGACGGCGACGGTTGGGCGATTGAAACCAGCCGGGGGCGGTTTCGCGCTGGCGCCATCGTCAATGCCGCTGGCCCGTCGGTGCTGAGCCTGATCGAGCGCGCTCATCTGTGCTCTTTGCATAAACTGCGGCTGGTGCGCGGATCGCACATCGTCGTGGCGCGGCTGTTCGACCATGATTACAGCTATTTCTTTCAACTGCCCGATGGCCGTATTTTCTTTGCCATCCCCTATCAGCAGGACTTTACCCTGATCGGCACGACCGACTGCGATCACCCCGATGCCAGTATCGCGCCGCAAGCGAGCGACGAGGAAATTGCCTATTTGTGCGATGGTGCCAACGGCTATTTCCAGACCCAGATTTCACCCGACGATGTGGTGTGGACCTATAGCGGCATTCGCCCGCTGATCGACGACGGGTCGGGCAAGCCAGAGGCGGCGACCCGCGGCTACACCTTTGAAATCGACGGTGGAGAGGATGGCACTGCCCCGATGCTTTCGGTATTCGGAGGAAAAATCACCACCTATCGCCATTTGGCGGCGGCCGCGGTGGAGCGATTGATGCCGCTGGTGCCGGCAATGCGCGGTAGCGACTGGACCGCAACTCGGCCGCTGCCCGGGGGTGATTTCGATGTCACCGGCCTCTCTGCGCTGATCGCGGGATTGGCAAAGGACTATCCGTTCCTGACCCAGGCGACCTGTGACCGAATTGGCCGCGCCTATGGCACTGATGCCCGCCGTTGGCTGGGCGAGGGCGAGGGAATGCAATCGCTGGGTGTCGACTTTGGAGCGCAATTGACCAGCACAGAGGTCAATTATCTGATCGCCCGCGAATGGGCGATGAGCGCCGATGACATTTTGTGGCGGCGCAGCAAAATGGGGCTGAGAGTTGACAGTGCAGGGCGGGCGGCGCTCGAAGAGCATATCGCGGCGCGGCTGGCGCAGCGGGAGTGGTAAACCGTTGCGGGTTATCCCGCTATTTGCATTGCGCCAGCGTCCATTTTTGTGCAGATGATGCCGCATCACTGGGCAAATTGATGCTCGTCAGTTTGAACTGGGTTGCATAATGTCTTTGTCACAGGCGGATCAGCGCACTCCAGTTCGGGTCATTGATCGGATAGTTCGCGCACTTGGACCGTGGGGCATGTTTCTAAAGGGCTTTATCAAACACCCGGTGATGGTCGGCTCGATCATCCCGTCGTCGGGCCGGATGATCGAGCATATGCTGTCGCGGGTGGACTGGGACCAGGTCAAGTTGATCGTCGAATATGGGCCGGGGGTCGGGACATTTTGCCGACCGATACTCGAACGGCTGCGCGGCGATGCGGTGCTGATCGCGATCGACACCAACCTGGACTTTATCGACTATCTCAAGCGTGAAATTGCCGATAGCAGGTTCAAACCGGTGCTCGGCTCAGCCGCCGATGTCGAATCGATCATCGCGGCTCACGGTTTTGACCATGCCGACCTAGCACTGTCCGGGCTACCCTTTTCGACCCTGCCTGCAGGCGTGGGGCCAGCTATTGCAAGCGCCACCCACCGGGCATTGCGACCGGGCGGAACCTTTATGGTCTATCAGTTCCGCAAGCGGGCACGGGATTTTCTGGTTCCCCATTTCGCCGATATTGCCGATGAATTCGAATGGCGGAATATCCCCCCATGCTATTTGTTCTGGGCGACCAAGCGGGTCGCCATCATCTAATCAGCGGGCGGCAGTCCGAAATTGAGCCGGCGGGTCACGCCATAATCGATTATCCCGACCACCAGCCAAGCCATCGCCCAACGCGCCCGATTGAGCCATGTGGCGCGACTTTGGTGCAATGCCGGAGTGATAACGGTCGATTGCGCCCGCTGCGCCGCGATGAAGTCACGGCAATAATTGGCCATTTCCGCATCTTCGATCCTGAGCATCAGCTCGATGTTGACATACAGGCTGCGTATATCAAAGTTCGCGCTGCCGATCAGGACAACATCGTCGATGACGCAAATTTTGTTGTGCAAGCGACTGGGTTCAAATTCGGCAATCGTCGCGCCGCGTTTGAGCAAATAGCCATAGAGCAGTCGCGACGCGCCGATGGTAGCGGCATTGTCGCTATGGGCTGGCAAGACCAGATCAACCTGGCCGCCGCGCCGCAAGACCCGGCCAAGCCGCCGCAAGAAACCTGTATTGGGCGAAAAATACCCCATCGACAGGCTGACCTGGCGCGCATCAACCAAAGCGCTGCGCAACCCGCGCGTCCATGGCGACAGCCGTGCGGTTGGCCCGCCGACCAGCCAGCGGACAGGTCCGGAGCCGTCTTGATGATCGTGGATCAGGCGGCGCAAGTCGCGAAATCGTGGCCGCTTTGCCTCCATCCATCCGGCCAGCGTGTCAAACCACCGGCAGATACCTTCCACCGCCGGGCCTTGCAGCACCACTCCTATGTCCTGCCACGCGAGCGGTTCAATCGGCGCTGCAAAATAGTCGTCCGCGATATTAAAGCCGCCACAGATCGCAACTTGCCGGTCAGCAATCAGCAGCTTTTGATGGTTGCGGATCAGATATTGCGGGGTCCAGCGGGTGCCAAACCATTTGGCTGTGCCGCCGCTGGCGCGCAATGGTTTGAAAAAACCGTCACGGGTTTGTTTGGAACCAAAGCTGTCGAGCAATACTGTGACCGCCACACCGCGATTGGCCGCGTTGACCAAGGCATCGCGAACCCGCGTGCCCGTTACATCTTGGGCAAAAATATAAAAGATCAAATTGAGTTCGCGCTTTGCATTATTGATAGTCGCCAGCACCCTTTCCAGCCTCTCCGGACCCGACGGCACCAGCCAGATCATGTTGCCAGCGATTTCGCTCAAATGGCTATGGGTCAGGGGTGGGTCGATATTGGCCATCGGGAGCATGTGTAGTGGCAATGGCCCCCGAGGCAAGGCTACGAGGAAAGGCTGCGGGGCTAGGCGCGCTAAGGTTTACCGTAGGGGAAGCGGGAAAAGGCGGCATTTTATTGACTCTGCCGTGCGCGCACCCTAATGGCCGCTGCTTCCCGCATTGTTGAAAATGCTACTTAGTTGAGGGAGCCTGCCACATGGCACGCGTCACTGTTGAAGATTGCGTAGACAAGATTCCCAACCGGTTCGATCTGGTGTTGTTAGCAGCGCAGCGTGCGCGCGAAATATCGGGCGGTGCTGAACTGACCATAGAGCGCGACCGCGACAAGAATCCGGTTGTTGCCTTGCGCGAAATTGCCGAAGAAACTGTGCGGCCAAAGGAACTCGAAGCGGCGCTGATTCACAGCCTCCAAAAGGTGGTGGTTGATGACGATGAAACGCCTGACGAGATCGGTTCGATCATGCGTTCGGCAGATGCGCTGCGCCTGACCGCCGCTGCGCCACCGCGCCCGAGTGCGGGCATGGGCGATTACGACGGCTGATTTGAGCGATTTCCTAGTCGTGGAATGTTCCATTCCGCTTGAAATCGCTCAATTCTGCGGGGCAGCGCCAGCAAGCGGACGCGGGCGTCGCCTCACCTGAGGGATAGAGCCTGCATGGCCGTCAAGCGGACGCAGTTTGCCGGACGCGCCTTCGCTTTCGCGGTCAATCTTTTCGCCCGCAGCGATGCGTTTGACCTCGTCACCCGACAGCGTTTCAAACTCCAGCAGCCCGTTGGCGATCAGATGTAGTTGATCCGGAAATTCGGTCAGGACGGATTTGGCACGATCATATCCGGCATCAACGATCCGGCGGATTTCGGCATCAATTTTCCTAGCGGTTTCGTCGGACATGTTCATCCGCTGCGACTGCGAATAGCCAAGGAAGGTTTCGCCTTGTGGTTGGTGATATTGCAATGGCCCCATCTCGTCGGACATGCCCCACTGGGTCACCATATCGCGGGCCAATTGCGTAGCATATTGGATGTCGCTGCTCGCACCCGATGACACTTTGTCATAACCAAACACGATTTCTTCGGCGACCCGGCCACCCATCGATACCGCTAGATTGGCGTACATCTTGTCGCGATGATAGCTGTAGTTGTCGCGTTCGGGCAGGCGCATGACCATCCCCAGCGCCAAGCCACGCGGGATGATCGTCGCCTTGTGGATCGGGTCCGATGCGGCTTCGTGAATGGCGACCAGTGCATGTCCAGCCTCGTGAAAGGCGGTCATTTTCTTTTCGTCTTCGGTCATCACCATCGAGCGCCGCTCGGTGCCCATCATCACCTTGTCCTTGGCATCTTCAAACTCGGCCATCGCCACCATCCGCTTGCCGCGCCGTGCCGCCAGCAGGGCTGCTTCGTTGGTCAAATTGGCGAGATCCGCTCCGGAAAACCCCGGAGTGCCGCGGGCAATGATGCGCAGGTCAACGTCGGGGGCCATCGGCTTGTTGCGGGTGTGGACCTGAAGGATTTTGACCCGCCCCTCAATATCGGGACGTGGCACCACAATCTGACGGTCAAACCGGCCGGGTCTGAGCAGGGCAGGGTCAAGCACGTCGGGCCGGTTGGTGGCGGCGATGATGATGATCCCCTCATTGGGCTCAAAGCCATCCATTTCCACCAGCAATTGGTTGAGGGTCTGTTCGCGCTCGTCATTGCCATTGCCAAGTCCGGCCCCGCGATGGCGGCCGACCGCATCGATTTCATCGATAAAGACGATGCACGGCGCATTTTTTTTGGCTTGCTCGAACATGTCACGCACCCGGCTCGCGCCGACGCCAACGAACATTTCGACAAAATCGGAACCAGAGATTGAGAAGAACGGCACCCCTGCTTCGCCAGCAATGGCGCGGGCTAGCAGGGTCTTGCCGGTGCCTGGCGCTCCGATCAGCAAAGCCCCCTTGGGGATAGCCCCGCCCAAACGCGAAAACTTGGTGGGGTCTTTCAGAAATTCGACAATTTCCTCCAGTTCCTCACGCGCTTCTTCGATACCGGCAACATCGTCAAAGGTGACCCGGGTGGACCGCTCGGTCATCAGCTTTGCCTTGGACTTGCCAAACCCCATCGCACCGCCGCCGCTGTTTTTCTGGACTTGGCGAAAGATAAAAATGCCCAGACCGATCATCAGCGCGAACGGCAGAACCTGGATCAGCAGATATGTCCAGATACTGGGCTGTTCGACCGCACGACCATCATATTCGACGTTTTTCTCGGTCAACAACTTGTTGAGGTCGGGGTCTCGCACCGGGTTGGTGGTAAAGGCTTCGCCATTGCTTAATTGGCCGGTGATGCGGGTGTCGCCGATTTCTACCTTGGTCACGCTGCCATCAGCAATCCGCGACTTGAATTCGGAATAAGGCAGTGCTTGGCCAGCGGACGCCCCGCCACCACCGATCACGGACGCGAGCATCACCATCGCGAGGATGATCGCCGCCCAAATTAACAGGCTTTTCAGCAAAGGGTTGCTCTGCGGTTGTTTGTCGTCACCCACGCTGTGCTACTCCAAATCAGCTTTGAAACTCTATGTAGGGAGGGCAAGGGCAGCCGACAAGCATTTGCGCCATGCCATCTTTGCACGCCATCAGGAATGACGCTGCCCCTTGGACTTGCTCAGCAGGATGGTGCCAGGCCGGCCGGGAGCGTGTCTCAGCACAGTATCCCCCAGCATCGCCTGTTGGCCGTGGGCGACAGTGTCGAGGGCATGGGTCAGCGCCGCACCACGCGGTGCAGGGCGGTCTGGCTCAAGCTGCGCCAATGCCATAATAATCAATCGTCGAACCAGTTCGCGTGGCAGTCCGGCAGTATCGACAGCGATGCCATCACCATCGGCAACAATGCGCTCCGCCAGCACATGTTCCACGGTCCACAGGATCGCTTGTTCCGCATCATTGAGTGCAGCAGCGCTGGTCGCCACGGCAACCGGGTCTAGCCAGTCATTGCCGGCGAGGGCACGGCGCACCCGCACCCGGTCAAACTGTTGATCGTGATTGGATGGGTCATCAACTGCCTGCCAGCCATGTCGCGCCACCAACGCCTGCAAGCCATCCCGACGTTCCATCAGCAATGGTCGCAGCACATGGCCTTGTCGTCCCCGGATTGCTGCCAAACCGGCAACCCCGCTGCCTCGATTGAGGCGCATGACGACTGTTTCAAGCTGATCGTCAGCGTGGTGCGCGGTCATTAGCCAGTCGAGGCTTTGCTGAACGCGCCATTCGGCCAACAGGCTATAGCGCATCTGGCGGGCAGCCGACTGGATCGAGCCGGTGATCGCCACCGGCGGCAGCAGGACAAAATGCGGCACATCTAGCTGCGCGCAACATTGCCCAACCAAAGCGGCCTCAGCCGCACTTTCGGGGCGGAGCTGATGATCGACTGTGGCGACGGCTATCCGTCCGGGAAAAGCGCTATTGGCCAGCAATAACAGCGCCAGACTGTCCGGCCCGCCCGACACTGCCAGGCCAAAACGTGCGGTTGATGCCGGGGTTGCGCCAATCAGTGCGGCGGTGGCTGCAACCAAGCGCTGCGGATCGATCGAAGGTCCTGGATTAGCAACGGGCTTGGACACGGCCAGCGGCTACCTGATCTTTCAGTGACTGACTGGCGCTGGCTCCATAGGCACGGTCGAATTCTTCAAAGGTCCGGCACGCATCGGGGCGGCGATCAAGCCGGATCAGCGCCATGCCCATAAAATAGACACTGTCAGCGGCACGCTCCCCGCGAGGACGGGTGCGGTAATTGTCATACAGCACCTGGACCGCGAGGCTCGGCTGATTATTGTCGAGATAGGCTCGGCCCAGTAAATTGCCCGCATAGCTGGCACGGCGGTGGTTGGGATAGGTTTCGAGCACCCGCTGCAACTGCGCCTGTGCCTCGGGATAAAGCTGTGCTTCCCACAGCCGGTAGCCATAGAGGTAGGCATCCTCGGCAGCATTGCCGGATGCGGGCACTTCTATCGCTTCGACCCGGGTGCGACGCGCTGCATTCGCCGCCGCCGGGGCTGGCGCCGTTGCCGCGGGGCGTGTGGCAGGACGCGGCGCGGGAGTGGTGCGCGCCGCTGCGGTTACAGGAGTGGTGCGCGCTGCTGCGGGAACTGGTGCAGGAGTGGTGCGCGCAGCAGCAGGCGCAGCTGCTGACGCTAGGGTTGTGCGCGGGGTTGTGGAAGTCGCACGAGCCGGAGTGCTCCCCACCGCCGCAGGTGCCACGGGAGCAACGGGATTGGTTGCGGACAGGGCGTCAATCCGTGCGCCCAATTCACTGCGCAGGCGGGCGATACTCGCCGTCATTTCGCGTTGCCGAAACCCCTGTTGCTCAATCTGTCCGGTCAGGCTCGCCAATTGGGACTCGATCGCGTCGATCCGCGCCGACAAATCGCCGACGGGGGTGGAGGAATTGGGCGCAACAGGAGCCGTCACACTATCCTGTGGCTGTACTTCCGGGGTGAACAAGCCGCTTTCGCTGCCCTGAAACACCCTGCGCTGCACCGCCCGCAATTCGCGCTCCAGCCGCTCGATCCGGCGGGCGGCATCGGTATTTGCACTGGTATTTGCACTGGTATTGCTGTCCTGGGCCGATGTCGGAGCGCCTACCAGCAACGCCAGCGGCGCAGCGGCAACCAGCAACATAACTCGCTTTATCATGGCAATAGCTGTCATCGTTGCGCTGTCGGTGCTGCGGGAAGGTCGGTTGATGCGGCTGGCACTGCCGTTGCATTCATTCGCTGGCTAAGCGAGGCTGTGTCCATCACAATGCCGCTGACAATGGCATCATCTGCGCCCAATTGCGGCAACCTGTCTTCGCCCAGCAAGACACGCAGCGCTTGTGGCCGTCCGGTGCGCAGCCGCAGTCCCCGTTGCTCAGGCTTTAGCGTATAAAACTCTCCCCCTTGCAATGTCAGGTCAAACTGGCTGCGTCCATTCTGGTCTTCGAGGTTGAACCAGACCGGCGCACTGGCTGCTATCCGGATCGGGGTGTTGCCCGGCACGGCAACAGCAGGCGCAGCCGGCTGCGCACTCGCTGCGCTGCTGGTTGCAGAGCCACTGGATGCAGCCATAGGTGCAGGGTTGGCATTGGCTAATGGGCTTGGGTTCATCAGTAATGATTTCCAGACCAGATAAGCAATAACCATTGCCAGCGCTATTCCAGCCGCCGTCCAGGCCAATGCCTGGCTTGGGATGCGCGCTGTATCTGCGGGTTCATATTGGACAAAAGTCGGAGTGTAGACTGCACCGCTTTGCTGCTGGATCCCAAGCACCTGCGCAGCAATCGCATTGGCGTCTAGGTTCAGGGCGCGGGCGAAAGATTTGGCAAAACCTACAGCATAGGGGCCGGGTGGCAGCTCGTGAAGGGCGTCGCGCTCAAGCGCATCAAGCATGCGCTGCGGAACCCTTGTCTGTCTGGCGATATCCTCAAGCGACTTACACGCGGTTTCGCGTGCGGCGCGAAGCGTCTGTCCGGCCGTTTTTTCAACTGGTCCGGATTCAGGTGCGACCTCATCCATTGTGTAGCCTGGCTCCATATTATTTGGGACACCCTATTATGTGCTGACTCAAGGGGCAAGGCCATAGGCAAAAAGGATTTCTAGCCGTTACAGCCCTAGGTCGACGCCATGTTCCTGCCCCCACTCGCTTAACTGCGCCCGGGCATCGCTGGCTCCGGTTTTTACCAACCTGTCCATCACTGGTTGCAGTTGGGCAATGTCCAAAGAACGCACCATCGCCTTGATCGGGCCAACGGCGGCCGGAGTGATCGACAGCCGCTTTAGACCAAGGCCAATCAATGCCATGGCTTCGAGCGGGTGGCCACCCATTTCACCGCATACGCCAATCGCAACCTGCGCAGCATCGGCTTGATCAATTACCCGCTTGAGGAACCGCAGGACCGCCGGCGACAGCCAGTCATAGCGGTTAGCCAGACGCGGGTCGGCGCGGTCGGCGGCAAACAGAAATTGCGTCAGATCATTGGTGCCAATTGAAATAAAATCGAGGTGAGGCAACAGAATATCCAGCACTTCCGCCAGTGCTGGAACCTCCAACATCACCCCATAGCGAATCGCCTTTGGCAGTTTTTTCCCGCGTTTGGCCATCCATTCGCGCTGATCGACGATGATCGAACGGGCCTGGTGAAACTCCCACGCTTCGCTGACCAAGGGAAACATGATATGCAAGGTCCGGCCCGCGGCTGCTTCGAGCAGGGCGCGCGCCTGAGCCTTCATCAAGCCATCGCGTGACAGGGCGAGTCGCAGGCCGCGCCACCCCATCGCCGGATTTTCCTCCTGCTCATTGTCATGGCGCATATAGGGCAGCGCCTTGTCCCCGCCGATGTCCAGCGTCCGGAAAATCACGGGGCGATTACCGGCAGCATCGAGAATATCCCGGTATAACCGCTGCTGACGCTCACGCCGGGGCAGGGTTGCCGACACCAGAAACTGAAACTCGGTGCGGAACAGGCCGATTCCGTCTGCCCCGGTCAGATCAAGCGCAGTGACGTCTTCGCGCAGGCCGGCATTGATCATCACCTCGATACGCTGACCGTCAAGCGAAACCGGCAGCTTGTCGCGCATGGCAGCAAAGCGCTCTTTGCGTTTCTGGCTGAGGGAAAATTGGGTGTCGAAGGCCTCTTGGGTTGCGGTGCTCGGACGAATATGGACAAGTGCGCGGCCAACATCGAGCAGCAACTGGTCGCCTTCACTAACCTTGTGGCGGATGTCATTCACCCGCCCAAGCACCGGAATCCCCATCGCCCGCGCCACAATGATGACATGGGCTGTCAGCGAGCCTTCCTCAAGAATAACCCCTTTGAGCCGCCTGCGGTCATACTCCAGCAATTCGGCTGGCCCGAGGTTGCGGGCAATCAGGATGGAATCCTGACGCAATCCCATTTGGGCTGCAGTGCCCATCTGGCCCGCGACGATCCGGATCAGCCGGTTAGACAGATCCTCAAGGTCATGCATCCGGTCACGTAGCAACGGGTCGTCAATTTCGCGCATCCGCATCCGGGTGCGCTGCTGGACCCGCTCAATCGCCGCCTCTGCGGTCAGTCCGCTATCGATTGCAGCGTTAATCCGCCGCGACCAGCCTTCATCATAGGCAAACATCTTGTAGGTTTCGAGCACCTCGTCATGCTCGCCGCCGCCGCCAAATTCAACCTGGTTGGCCATCCGTTCGATCTGTTCGCGCATTTTATCAAAGGCTGAATAGACCCGCGCCCGCTCGACCTCGATGTCCTCGGCAACCATATGTTCGATCAGGATGCGTGGCTGGTGGAATACGGCAACCCCGCTGCCCATCCCATCCACCAGCTTGAGGCCGGGCAGGCTCTGTGGTGATTGATCCATCGCGCCGCCCGCACTGGCATGTTCGTCGATCAAATTGGCGTTGGCGATGAGTTCCGACAGCACCAGCGATACGGTTTGCAGTGCCTCGATTTCAATGTCGTCATAACCTCGCGATGCGGCATGTTGCACACACAATACGCCGACCGCCAATTCCCGGCGAATGATAGGCACCCCAGCAAAACTCAAAAACTTTTCTTCGCCGGTTTCGGGGCGATAGGCATAGTCGGGGTGGGCCGAAGCCTCATCGAGGTTCAAGGTTTCAATATGGGCCGCAATTGTCCCCACCAGCCCCTCACCCAGTGCCAATTTGGTGACGTGAACCGCCGATTGATTGAGCCCGCGGGTTGCGAACAGTTCCAGCACTCCTTTGCGGAGCAGATAGATGGAACAGACTTCGCTATTCAGCGCTTCGCCGATCATCTGGACGATATTGTTCAGCTTGGCCTGAGCGCCAGTGTTCGCAGTCATAACGCTGTTTAAACGGCGCAAGATTTCGCGTGCTGCTTGGGCGGCAACGCTGGGGGGGAGGGGGGCATCAGTCATTGGCGCTGACTGCTACCAGATCGCACAGTCAGCCGCCACCTTTGCGTCTGGTCAGCGCAGCGGAGGCATTGCCGGTGCGGTTGCCGGAGTTGGCATAGGCTGGGGATGTTCGGCCTGCCACTGCGCCAAGTCGGTGCGATACCGGTCATAAGCCGCATAAAATTCTACAAAGGGACGATCAACTTCCGGCAGCTTTAGGGTGGAAAATGCCTGGATAGTGGCGGCCGGTTCCAGAGCGGCCAGAGCAGTGATGTCAGTGGCAACCCGGCAAAACTGAGCGACAACCGGCGGCTGTGCGAAATAATTATAGAGACGGGTCGACAAAATGTCACGTGCGGCAATGCCATTGCTCAGGTTACGCCGCCCCTGATCGGCAATCACCCAGCGTTCAGCGCTCGAGATTACGGCGCGATTGCTGGCCAGGAACCGCGAGTAATTGGCAACCAGAACCGCTTCGTCAGGGCCGCGACAATTGAGCGCAGCTACGTTCAGGGCAATCCGCAACTGCCACAGCGCCTGTTCGGGCGACAGGTCGAGATTGGGGGTCAGGCGCCGCCCGGCTAAATCTGTGGCCGGGATGTTCAGCGTCGGTGCGGAGCTGTTCGGCGGCACCGGCATCATCCGGGGCGCTGGCGGGGCAACGACGACCGGTGGTGGCCGGACAATCACTGGTGGCGCAGGGCGAGTGCAAGCCGCCACGCTCAACACTAGCGCTGCTGCGCCTATCCGCTTTGCCCAACGAGACATCGGCTATCCTCTCATTCAAATCACCCTGATCTTCGTCATGCCAAGCCAATGCCGCGCTTGCAACTTGTTTGGGGGCACTATGCGCCGATCTGACGCAATCAAGCGATAATAGGATGCCGGCTGTTCCCCGGTCGATCAAGCCGCTTCCGGCGCATCGAGGCCATAGGCGGTGTGCAGCACCCGGACCGCAAGTTCGGTATAATCTTCCTCGATCAGCACGCTGACCTTGATCTCGCTGGTTGAAATCGCCTGAATGTTGATCCCACGGTCGGCCAGTGATTTGAACATAGTAGCGGCGACGCCAGCATGGCTTTTCATCCCGACACCGACCACCGATACCTTGGCCACCCCGGATTCGTGGATGATCCGGTTATAGCCGATCGCCTCCTTTGCTGACTCCAATATCTCCAGACTGCGTGCCAAGTCGGAACGTGGGACGGTAAAGGTCACGTCGGTCTCGCCCTTGTCGCGAGCCACGTTCTGGATGATCATGTCGACATTAATCGAAGCATCCGCGAGCGGGGTGAAAATGTTCGCCACCGTACCGGGCCGGTCGGGCACCCGGGTCAGGGTAATCTTTGCTTCATTCTTGTCATAGGCGATGCCGGTGATCAGTTGCCGTTCCATTTGTAAATCCTCAAGTTCTGTGTCGCTGATGATCAGGGTTCCGAGCATGGTTGATGGTTCTTTCGGCCCGTCGGCATCCACAAAACTGGACAGCACCCGCACCCGCACCCCCATCTTCATGGCCAGGCCGACCGAGCGCGCCTGGAGTACTTTTGCGCCGACGCTGGCCAGCTCCAGCATTTCTTCATAGGTCACATAGTCTAGCTTGCGCGCACGGCTGACGATGCGTGGGTCGGTGGTGTAAACGCCGTCAACATCGGTATAGATGTCGCACCGGTCAGCTTTGATGGCTGCGGCTATTGCAACGGCGCTGGTGTCCGAACCGCCGCGTCCTAATGTGGCGACACGACCATCCGCCATAATCCCCTGAAATCCGGGGATAATAGCGACTTGGTGATTTGTCACGGCGGCAATCAATGCGTCGGTTTCGATGTCCACGACCCGCGCTTTTGCGTGCGCTTGCTCAGTGCGGATTGGCAGTTGCCAGCCCAGCCAGCTGCGGGCAGGCACTCCCATCGCCTGAAGCGTCAACGCCAACAGGCCGGCGGTCACTTGCTCCCCGGATGCGACGACAACGTCATATTCAGCCGGATCAGAGACAGGATTGGCTTCGCGGCAAAATTGCACCAGCCGGTCGGTCTCGCCAGCCATGGCCGACACCACCACGGCGACTTCATGGCCATCCTCGACCTCGCGTTTGACTAGCGCTGCGACGCTACGGATACGCTCTGTCCCCGCCATTGAGGTTCCGCCAAATTTCATCACGATCCGGGCCATCGCCGCCGGTTTCCCTATTACTTGCAATTGCAACTATTTTTCGCAGTTTTCTGCGGCTGCGGCCTGTTAATCTGGGGGGATGGGGATAGCAAGAGGTTGCGTCGATGCTGCAAACTTGCCAGACAGACCATATGACAGCGACAAACACCGGCACGATCAAACCATCAGAAGCCGCCCATTTTGGTGCTCTGGCCGCCGACTGGTGGGACCCCAAGGGATCATCGGCAATGCTGCACCGGCTCAATCCGGCGCGGCTGGCCTATATTCGCGATGCGATTGACCAGCATTGGGGCTTTGACCGGACAATGCGTGCGCCATTGGCTGGAAAGCGGGCGCTGGACGCAGGATGCGGAGCCGGGTTGCTGAGTGAGCCATTGGCGCGGATGGGGGCTGATGTGATCGGGGTCGATGCAGCTCCTGAAAACATCGCGGTTGCGGCGGGGCACGCGGCGGGGCAGGGTCTTTCCATCGACTATCGCCACGGCGACATCGCTGATCCCGCCTTTGCTGAACCATTGGGCAAGTTTGATCTTGTCACCTCGATGGAGGTGATCGAGCATGTCGCCGATCCGGGGGTGTTCCTGTCAGCACTGGCGGCGCGGATGGCGGATGATGGATTGATGATTGTATCGACACCCAACCGCACTCTGGCTAGCAGATTGCTGCTGGTCGAAGCCGCCGAACGGCTGGGCGTGGTGCCGGCCGGGACGCATGATTGGAACCGCTTTATCACCCCGGATGAACTGACCGGATTGGCTGGCGATGCCGGACTGGTTGTCCGCGATATTACTGGATTATCGCTTGATTTTGGCACCCGCAGCTTTCGTGCGGGCGGGAGCACTGCGCTTAATTATCTGGCGGTGCTGGTGCGGGGCTGACCGCCAGGAAATCCTCCCCTGCAGGGGAGGATTTTGGGCAATGTCATCTGATTCTAGAAATTGACATCGCCATAATGCGCAGGGGGCATCATCGTCCCCATCCGTTCATCCAACAGCGGGCGAAAGCTGGGGCGCGATTTCATCGCGGCATACCAGTCATGGACGCCTTCATGGCCGACCCAGTCAACCCCACCCAGATAGTCGGCGACCGACAGATGGGCGGCTGCGGCGAAATCGGCCATGGTGATTGTCGCTCCGGTCAGCCAGCGATGATGGTCCAGCAACGACCCCAGCATTTCCATATGGTCATTGGCGGCGCGCATCGCCAAACGCAGTGCCGTGGCATCGGGCGGCTGGCGGTGGAACATCCGTTTGATCAGTTTTTCCTGCAACAGCGGGGCACCGACCTCTGCGTAAAATTTGCTATCGAACCAGGCGGTCAGGCGGCGGATCTCTGCGCGGACAATGGCGCTGCCGGCATAGAGCGGCTTGGTTGGCTCGGTTTCTTCAAAATACTCGCAAATCGCGACCGAATCGGCCAGAATAATGTCACGCTCAGCGTTGCGCATCGCGGGTGTGCAGCCAACCGTGTTGATGTCCCGAAAACCGGGCCGCTGTTCCCATGGATGCTCGTTGATCAGGTTATAGGCTATGCCCTTTTCCCCCAGCAACAGTCGCACTTTGCGCGAAAATGGACATAATGGGAATTGATAGAGCTGCCACATGTGATTGCGCTTACCCTAGTGGTCCGATTCTGACAATTGCATCCCCTTTCGGACAGGTCATGTGCAAATGTCAGAATCAAAAGGACTACTAGCAACGCTATGATTCTAGTGGAGTTTTAATTTCAACATTCGCGAAACCCTAGTTTGCCGCCAGCGGGATGCGAATGTTGAAATCACTCCACTAGGCGCGGTCAACCGCACAAGGGCGAGGCCGCAACCAAAGACTGCCCGGCAGCAAAATGCCGCCGGACATCCTCCCCTTCGATGCGACCAGAAGGGCCTTTCTGGTCGAGGCATGGACAAGCCAAGCCTTCACCAAATTCAATTTTTGTGTTCAGATATGCGGGATTTTTTAACGGCGACGGCTCTCGCGTCCCGCAGCATCCCGCGCGGCATCCCATTGCGCTGCCATATCGCGGGCCATCGCGGACAGCATCGGCAGCATCACAGCCATTTGCCGTGAAAGTCCTGCGGCCATTGTCCCGGCCGCATGGGCATCATCACCCAGCCGCTCTGCGTCGCCGTCATCCGCTCCGACCAAGGTGCCAAGCGTTGTGTCGCTTGGCAGGTCTGCCCGCCTTGAGTTTGGGTCAAGTCGCCGGACGCTATTCGCCAATTGACCCACAGGCATGGCGAGCAGACTGCGTGCCAGAGCTTCGGCAACCGATGCGATGGCATCTGCCGTTGCCGGGTCTTGCAACTGAGCCAAACCATATTGCTCTGTGCGTTCTGCAGGACTGGATTGCTGCGCAACAGCGGGGGTTACAAAAAGAGCAGCGGACAAAGCCGCAAATCTCAAAGCGCGAACCATGGGCAACTACCTTAAGCACACACAAGCGGTCGGGCCGCCAATAAGGGTCCAATAGGGGCTGTTAACTTTCACTATGCTGAATGATGCTGCAGCGATTTAGAAAGGCAGCCCGCCTGTTATTCGGCAGCTTCCAGGGCCACAGCATCGCACAGCGGATGGTCCAGTCGCGCCAGCATTTCCTTGGGACAGATTTGCCAGAATCGCCCGCGCCAGCGCGACCAGTCGGTCAACAGCTCCTTTGCCCATGCGCTATCGGTCTCATCAGCATGTTCGGTGACGAGCGCGTGGAGCAGTGATTCCCAATGCGCCGATTCCAGCCGCTGCCATATGATGCTTTCCGGGTTGGCGCGTCCTTCGAACAAGCCATCGGCATCCAGCACAAATGCCATGCCTCCGGTCATCCCGGCACCGAAATTATACCCGACATTGCCCAATATGACGGCGATCCCGCCGGTCATATATTCGCAGCCATTGGCACCGCAGCCTTCGACAACAACCTGTGCGCCCGAATTGCGCACCGCAAAACGCTCACCCGCTTGGCCAGCAGCAAACAAACGCCCAGATGTCGCGCCATACAGCACGGTGTTGCCAATGATGCTGTTGTCCTTGGTCACCAATCGCGACTTGACCATTGGCCGCACGATAATCCGCCCGCCCGACAGCCCCTTGCCGACATAATCATTGGCATCGCCAAACACTTCGAGCGTGATCCCTTGACACAGGAATGCGCCGAGCGACTGGCCCGCACTACCGCGCAACCGGATATGGATGTGGCCGTCGGCGAGCGTCGACATGCCGAACTTGGCGGTCACCTCCGCCGACAACCGGGTGCCAACCGCACGATGGGTATTGCTGACGGTATAGGTCAGCTGCATTTTCTCGCGCCGTTCAAACACCGGTTTTGCGTCGCGCAATATCTGGGCATCGAGGCTGTCGGGAACTTCGTTGCGGTGCCCTTCGATTGCAAAGCGGCGCTGGGTGTCGGGAGCATCGACCTTGGCAAGGATCGGGTTGAGATCGAGATCATCGAGATGCTCAGCCCCGCGACTGACTTGGCGCAGCAATTCGGTGCGACCGATGATCTCATCGAGACTGCGAAAGCCCAGACGCGCTAAAATCTCGCGGACTTCCTCGGCTATAAAGGTCATCAGATTGATGACTTTCTCCGGGTTGCCGGTGAACTTTTTGCGCAGATTTTCATCCTGGGTGGTGATGCCCACCGGGCAGGTGTTGCTGTGGCATTGCCGGACCATGATACAGCCCATCGCAACCAGGCTCAGCGTGCCGATGCCAAACTCCTCGGCCCCCAAAATCGCCGCAATCACGATGTCGCGGCCAGTTTTTAGCCCGCCATCGGTGCGCAGTTTTACCCGGTGGCGCAGGCCATTCAGCGTCAGCACCTGGTTGACTTCGGACAGCCCCATTTCCCACGGCGTGCCAGCATATTTGATGCTGGTCTGTGCAGATGCGCCGGTGCCGCCGACATGGCCGGATATCAGAATTGCATCGGCATGCGCCTTGGCAACCCCGGCAGCCACGGTGCCAATCCCGGCCGATGACACCAGCTTTACGCACACCCGGGCGCGCGGGTTTATCTGTTTGAGGTCATAGATGAGCTGGGCCAGATCTTCGATTGAATAAATGTCGTGGTGCGGCGGCGGCGATATGAGGGTCACGCCGGGGGTCGAATGGCGCAGCCGGGCGATCATCTCGGTCACTTTGAAACCGGGCAATTGGCCGCCTTCGCCGGGCTTTGCACCTTGTGCGATCTTTATCTCGATCTCGTCGCACGCCCCCAGATATTCGGCGGTGACGCCGAACCGGCCCGAAGCGATCTGTTTGATGACGCTGTTGGCATTGTCGCCATTGGCATAGGGTTTGAAACGGGCGCTGTCTTCGCCGCCTTCGCCTGAGACCGCTTTTGCGCCAATACGGTTCATCGCAATCGCCAAAGTTTCATGGGCTTCGGGCGACAGTGCGCCTAGGCTCATCCCCGGAGTGATGAAGCGCTTGCGGACTTCTGTGATAGCCTCAACCTCGTCAATCGGGACGGGTTTGCGGATTTCGTTGAACTCCATCAGGTCACGTAGATAAATCGGCGGCCCGTCGCGCACACCGCGCGAGAAATTGAGGTAGGTGGAATAGCTGTCGGTGGCGACGGCGGTTTGCAGCATATGCATCAACTGCGCGCTCCACGCATGTGCTTCGCCACCATGGCGCTGGCGATAAAATCCGCCGATCGGCAGGTTGATGACGGCTGGGTCATAGGCCGCTTCGTGCCGTTCGGAGGCGTTGACGTAGAGCGACTTATATCCTTCGCCAGAGATTTTTGCGGGCATGCCGGGGAAAAATTCGTTGACCAGCGCCCGCGACAATCCGACCGCTTCAAAATTATAGCCGCCGCGATAGCTGGAGATGACCGCAATCCCCATTTTTGACATGATTTTGAGCAGGCCCTCGTCAATCGCCTTGCGGTAATTGGCGAGGCATTCGCCAAGGTTGCGCTCCCCCGTCAGGCCGCGCGCCTGTCGGTCGGCAATCGACGCTTGGGTCAGCCAGGCATTGACCGTCGTCGCGCCGACTCCGACCAAAACCGCAAAACTGTGGGTGTCGAGACATTCGGCCGAGCGGACATTGATCGAGGCATAGGATCGCAGCCCCTTGCGCACCAAATGGGTGTGGACCGCAGCGCTCGCCAGCACCATCGCTATCCCGACCCGCTCGCCGCTGATCCGCTCGTCGCTCAGGAACAGGTCTGATCGACCGGCACGAACAGCGGCTTCGGCATCGGCGCGGACCCGGACCAGTGCTTCGCGCAAGCCAGCCGTTCCCGAACCGCGCGCAAAGGTGCAGTCGATGTCGGCGGCGGCTTTACCAAAATGGGCCCGCAAAAGATGCCAATCATCGTTGAGCAGCATCGGCGAATCGATGACCAGCACATGGGCGTTCTGGCCTTGGGTATCGAGGATATTGGCGAGATTGGAAAAACGTGTCTTGAGCGACATGACATGGCGTTCGCGTAAGCTGTCAATCGGCGGGTTGGTCACTTGGCTAAAGTTCTGGCGGAAAAATTGATGGATCAGCCGGGGTTTTTCAGAAATCACCGCCAGCGGGGTGTCGTCCCCCATCGACCCGACGGCTTCCTTGGCATCCTCGACCATAGGCGCGAGAATCATCTCTAGGTCTTCAATCGTCTGGCCTGCTGCAACCTGAAGCCGGACGAGCCGTTCACCGGTTATCGCTGGTTCGCAAGGTGCGGGGGCAGGGGGCAGATCAGCGAGCGAGCGGAAGTCTTTGACCAGTTCGCCATAGGGTTGCTCGGCAGCGATACGGTCCTTGATCTCGCGATCCGAATAGAACCGCCCTTCGAGCAGGTCGACGGCAATCATCTGCCCCGGCCCCAGCCGCCCCTTTTTCGCAATATGCTGTTCGGGCACCGCCACCATCCCGGTTTCTGAACCGACGATCAGCAATTGGTCGTCGGTGATGGTATAGCGCAGTGGGCGCAGTGCGTTGCGATCCATTCCCGCCACCGCCCAGCGGCCATCGGTCATCGCCAACGCTGCTGGTCCGTCCCATGGTTCCATGACGCTGGCGAAATACTGATACATGGCGGTGTGCGCTGCGGGCATTTCGCGGTCGGCATTCCACGCCTCTGGCACCAGCATCAGTTTTGCCGTCGGGGCGTCGCGGCCAGAACGACAGATGGTTTCAAACACTGCGTCGAGTGCGGCGGTGTCGGACGCTCCCGCCGGGATCACCGGCTTTATCTCCTCGCACTGTTCGCCAAAGGCGAGGCTGGCCATCTTGATTTCGTGGCTTTTCATCCAGTTCTTGTTGCCGCGGATGGTGTTGATTTCCCCGTTATGCGCCAGACACCGGAATGGCTGGGCCAGCCACCACTGCGGAAAGGTGTTGGTCGAATAGCGCTGGTGGAAAATCGCGACCCGGCTTTCAAAGCGCTCGTCGTTTAGGTCGGGGAAAAAGTCCGACAGGCTCTCGGCCAGAAATAACCCCTTGTAGATGATCGACTGGCACGACAGCGAACAGACATAGAAGTCAGCGATTTGTGCCGCCACCACTTGCCGTTCGATGCGGCGGCGCACCAGATAGAGAGTCTTTTCAAACTCCTCCGCCGATTGCTCCTCGGGCAATGGTCCGGCAATCATGATCTGTTCAATCTCGGGCCTTGTGCGCTGCGCTTTTTCGCCGATTACCGAGACATCGACCGGCACCTGCCGCCAGCCATAGATGGTGTAGCCGACATCGATGATCGCGCTTTCGACTATGGTGCGGCACATTTCCTGCGCGCCAAGGTCGGTGCGTGGCAGAAAAATCATCCCGACAGCGAGCCGGTTGGGCAACACGGTGTGGCCCGAATTGGCAATCGCATCGTCAAAAAAGCGCACTGGCAGGTCAAGGTGAACCCCCGCGCCATCGCCGGTCTTGCCGTCGGCATCGACCGCGCCGCGATGCCACACCGCCTTGAGCGCAGCGATGGCTGCCGCGACAACCCGGCGCTGCGGCTTGCCGTCAATCGCAGCGACCAGGCCAACGCCGCAGGCATCGCCCTCATAGTCGGGGCGATACATGCCGTATTCGGCCATCCTGGCATGTTCGGGGGTGGGGAAATGATGGGTCACTGCACTGTGTGCTTATTCGCCGCCATTAGTTTCGGCCTTGGTTACCAATTCGGCGACTTGTTCCATGTACCGTTCGACCAGCGGCTGCATCGCTGTTCTGGTGCGTTCGGCCACTGCACGTTGCCACGCCGTAACTCCGTCGTCGGACAGAATTTCCGACGCGCGGTCGTTATAGACGCGACCAGTGTCGGTGCTTAGGAATGCAGTAATCGTTGTCAGTTGGTCCACCGTGAAGCGGCGGGCGTAGGCGGTCGACATGGCGGTGCGGAACGCAGCAAAGTCACTGGTGATGGACTGCACTGCGATGGCTCGCATCTGGCCAATGAAGCCTTCAGTTATCTGACGCATCCGGGGGAATTGACGCAGCGCGGTCTTGATTTCGGGACGGTCCATCATGCCAGCGGTCGCGTTGTCAAACGCGGGCAGCGCGAAACTTTCGGCCCAACGCTCTGCCTCTTCGCCGCCCGTCGGTACTATCATGCTCACTAGGGCGTCCGCAGCGGCCATTCTCGCTGCATCAGGTTGCTCTGCATAGTCCGCCGTTACCTCTGCGGCTGCGGGCTGATCCTGCGCAGCGGCAGGGGCTGCAAAGCAAAGAGCGATTGCCAAAGCCGTAAATGCGGTGCGTTGTCTGTTAGAAAATATCCTCATGCGGCCACCCTTTCCCTTGTTACATTGACTTGGAGCCAAGCGTTTATGTGCCCAGCCACATCCATGCCGTCGCGGATACCC
>JBCKXT010000007.1:0-56742 GCA_038921085.1 Sphingopyxis sp.
ACTTGGAGTTAAGGGGTTATGTAAACTGTTGTCTAATTGATTTCACTGGCCTGCCCTTTTGTTTGCCCGGATCGCTATGGTTGTCTTCGAGGTCATGGACTGGCGGTGGGGCCTTGATTGTCACCGTAACCCCGGAACTTTCATATCCCCGAAATTCCACAAGGTAGACTGCGGGAGCGCCCATCCGGGCCCGCGAATAAAAGCTACTTGACTCTAAAAGTGCAACGGCAGACACTGCTACTTAAGAGTGCCCGCGAACTAACCGGTCGGTCCTGAAGTCTTTCAAGGCTTTTGGGTCGAGGAGGCGTGTCTCAATTTCGGCGGCCAACGAGTCTGCGCTGGAAACATTTCGAGACAATTGTCCTCCATTTGGATGGAGGGTCTTATGTGGAGTCTTTTCGCCGCAGTCGCAGTCGTCGCGATTTTCGCTGCCGCTTTCTTGTCCATGGCCAGAAAAACAACCGTACTGGAAATTGAGCCGTCGAACGTAAGAATAGGCCCGGCGCTCAGCAAATTCATTGAAACAGTCAATTCCGTGAATGACACAAAGGACCCTTCCTACATTGAAACACTGGAGCAACTGAGGTCCTCCAAGGAAGACGTCATTCAGGAGGCGTCGCGCATATTGGCTCAAGAGTCAGAGGCCTCCTTCTCAATTCGACACTCAACTCTCCTAGCGCTGACAGCCCTCCGGGAACCTTCAGCGCTCGACCTTCTCAGTCGGATCGCGCTCAATCCGCAGCCCCTCGCACCGGTCGATCGTCCCAGCCGTCGCGTCTCGCTCGAAATCCACACAGCGGGCGCGATCGAAGCTGGAACGATACTCGCGCTTGATGCTCTGGAAGGTATTGAACTCTTGGCTGACGACGGTCATGAAGAGGCACTTCAAGCGCTCGTCAAAGCCGCGGCCGTGAATTCAAACGCCGTGCGCGCCGTAGCCTTGACCGCTCTGGGAGCGAAGCCTGACCGACAAGACCAGCTCAAACAGGCAAAAGCGGCACTGCCTCGCGAGTTCGGCGCATTAGCCCAATTCAGGCGAGCATCGATTTCGGAGGTCCCTCAAGTTGATGATCCTCGAGAGTACTTAGCGGGAAAGGAACAAGGCGGTCCACGACCCCCGGAAGACACCCGCCAGAGCCGTCGGCCTGGTAGCTCTATTCCTGCCGAGCACGGCGCACCAACGATCCAGGGGAGATAGGGCATGGCCGACTGCACTTACAGCGTACCTGACCTCCAGGCGAGTGGCGATGCGCTCTACGGGCCTCGGATCTGCTACCAACCGTTCGTCAATTGGGTGTGGCCTACACACGGCTTCAATAACGCTTGGTGGCAAGATGGTTGGGGATACGATGACTGCTGCAATATTCGCAAACCGTTGGCCCGATGCCTAAATGCCATGTGGTTGCTCACTTACTCGGCCGACGATTATCAGAATGACGGCTGGAATACAGACGCGCTCCATTGGGGAGGACGCTATGTTCGGGAGCAACTCAAACATTACGACGACCTCCGTGCCGACTGCGGTGATGGTAGCGCGGTCGCCAGAACGACAGGCTGTCAAAAGGCGCGCCAATGGAACGAATGGCGCTGCACGCAAGGCTATGAGGAAACCAAGCGTAACTGCCGATCATGGCACTGGTTAGTCCGGTGGTTGTGCTTGGTTTGGTCGGTCGTGAAGCGGTTTTTTTGCACTCTTTGGGGTTTGGTCGCGGTCGGCGCCTGCACGCTCTGGTATGGTACCGTGGGCGGCGGGCAGCACGTCACCCTGTACCTGCAGTTTTTCTATCCCGCAGGCGGAGGGACCGAGGACGTCATTTCCCGCGCCGGCGTGTTGGTCCACGAGGCCCGACACATCGGCAATAAGCCGCACAATGGAAATTTCCCGGCGGGATCGATGTACGGTGCCGGAGGTGACGGAGCAGATTCGGACTGGGAGTATAATGGAGCATGGATGTTCCATGCGCTCTATCTTTGGTGGTTCTATGTAGCGGGTGCCCGGACTTCGATCGCAATGCGACAATCCGCCAAGCATCAAGCCAACATAATACTGACAAATGCTTTCGCAACTTCCCCGGGTTTTCTAGTGCCGTGAAAGCGTCGCGTCCAAATATGTGTTGGCCCTGCATCCTGGGCGGGGGCGGGATTGTACTTCTCAGTATTAGCGTCCTTGGTGGGTGCGTTTGGCCTTGGGTTGGGTTACGGTGACGTTGCGTAATTGATGTAGTCGCCCTCCTGCTTGATACGAAGTCACCCTTTCGGAAGTTGAGTTACGGACAGAGTTACGGTGACAGTTTACTAAATGCGCATATTCCGGAATATTTTGGGCACCCGTGCATATGGTTGAGGGCCACTAGGGCGCCCTCGCGCGCAATATTCTCTTTCCTACTATGGCTCTGCTATGGTTCTATGGGGCATGGCTGTCTCACCCGCCCCGTCACCACCTCCCTTTCGTCACCCTGAATTTATTTCAGGGTCCATGGCCCAATCCTATCCCAAGGGGCGACCATGGATGCTGAAACAAGTTCAGCATGACGAATTTAGGTGGTGACGGGAAAAGCCAAAGCCGCGCTGGCTTGCCAGCGGGAAAGGCCAGACAAGAACGCCGCGCTAGACCTTTGCCTAGGGGGAAGCGAAGACCAGCTGCGTTCGCTTGCGAACGGGAAAAGCCAGAGCATAAAACGACAAAGGAGACAAGCGACTAACGAATTAGCGCAACTTTTGTCACTTTAGGCGGAATTACTAGGTTCAAGACCCGCCAAAATGCGGAAAAATACCTCCACATCGACATTTCCGCCTGATAATGTGACCAAAGTCGATGGCCCGATGGGCACTTTGCCCGCCAATACTGCCGCCAGTGCTACCGCACCGCCCGGTTCGACAACCACATGCAGCCGCTCAAAGGCGACGCGCATCGCGTGATGCACCTCGGCTGGCGTCACCACCGCTCCGCGCACGCCGCGCGCCTGGAGGACCGCAAAGTTGATTGGCAAGGTGGCCGGTGTCTGCAACGCATCGCAGTCGGTGGGATAGGAAAGGTCATCGACCGGCAATATCTTTCCAGCCGCAAGTGATCGCGTCACATCGTCCCAGCCTTCGGGTTCAACCGCAAAAATCTGCGCATCGCGGCACGCCAGCGCCAAACCTGCGGACAGCCCGCCGCCGCCGCAACAAGCAATGACATGGGTCGGACCATCAATGCCCATAGCCCGCAACTGGGCGATGGACTCGATGCCGACTGTGCCCTGCCCTTCGATAATCCACGGGTCGCCATAAGCGTGGACCAGCGTGCCGCCGCGCTCGGCCAGCAATTGTGCCGCGACCGCATCTCTCGATTCCGTTACCCGATCATAGAGCACAACCTGTGCCCCGAGCGCGCGGGTCGCCGCCAGCTTCATTGCCGGCGCATTGCTGGGCATCACGATGGTTGCGGCAATGCCCAGGCGTTTTGCGGCCCATGCCACGCCCTGTGCATGGTTGCCGCTCGACACACCGATCACGCCCTTTGCTGCTTGGTCGGCAGTCAAATCGCTCAGCCGGTGCCACGCCCCGCGAATCTTGAATGCACCGACGGGCTGGAGGCATTCAGCCTTGCACCAGATGGTCCGTCCATCGACCTCCAGCGGCAACAAGGGCGTCGGCGGCAGAATCGCCGCGATTTTCAGGGCGGCGCGTTCAACCCCGGCCCGGCTGGGCGGCCGGGCGGGGTCGAGCAGCGATGAGTCGAGGCACGATGGGTCGAGCAGTGATTCTGGGCTATGGCCTGTCATCGCTTCATCCTATAGGCCGCTGCGAACATGACAAGCAGCGCGTTACCGTCAGGAGATTGAGATGAGCAAGGTTTTGGTGATTGGTGCGGGCGGGGTAGGTTCGGTTGCGGTCCACAAGATGGCCCAAGTCCACAAAGCGAACCCGGCCACTTTTTCGCACATAACCCTGGCCAGCCGCCGCAAATTCAAATGCGATGCGATTGCCGAGTCGGTCAAGGCGCGCACTGGTGTGACCATCGCCACAGCCCAGATCGATGCCGATGATGTGGCCGCAACATCAGCGCTGATTCGTGCGACCGGCGCGACGCTGGTCGTGAACTTGGCCCTACCCTATCAGGATCTGACCATCATGGACGCGTGCCTCCTAACCGGCGCGCATTATCTTGACACCGCCAATTACGAGCCGCGTGACCAGGCCAAGTTCGAATATGGCTGGCAATGGGCCTATCAGGATCGTTTTGCTGCGGCGGGACTGATGGCGCTACTCGGCTCCGGCTTTGACCCCGGCGTCACCAGCGTGTTTACGATGTGGCTGCGAAAACATCATTTCAACCGGATCGACACGCTCGACATTCTCGACTGCAATGGCGGCGAGCATGGCCAGCATTTCGCCACCAACTTTAATCCCGAAATAAACATCCGCGAAGTGAGCGCGCCCGCACGCCACTATGAAAATGGGCAATGGATTGAATCGCCAGCAATGGCGACCAAGGTCGCGTTTGATTTTGAAGCGGTCGGCCCCAAGACGATGTATCTGATGTATCATGAGGAGTTGGAGAGTCTCGCCAAGCACCTCCCCGAGCTGCAACGCATCCGTTTCTGGATGACCTTTGGCGAGCAATATCTCACCCACCTGACGGTGCTCCAGAATGTCGGGATGACCCGGATTGATCCGGTCATGTATGAGGGGCGAGAAATCGTGCCGCTACAATTTTTGAAGGCCGTGCTGCCCGAACCCTCCAGCCTCGGCGAAACCACCAAGGGCAAAACCAATATCGGGGTTATTGCAACCGGTGTGGGCAAGGACGGCGAGCCGAAAACGCTGTATCTTTACAATATCTGCGACCACGAGGAGGCCTATGCCGAAACCGGCAATCAGGCGGTCAGCTATACCACCGGCGTGCCCGCGATGATTGGTGCTGCGCTGATGGTCACCGGGCAATGGTCGGGTGCGGGCGTGTTTAACATCGAACAAATGGACCCTGACCCGTTCATGGCGATGCTGAGCGAACATGGCTTGCCGTGGCAGGTTAAGCAGCTCGACGGGCCGGTGGGGTTTTGAGAATACCCCTCTCCCCTTCAGGGGAGAGGGTTGGGATAGGGGATCATCGGTCTTCTAAGACATTAAATTACGGGCCGGGCTTTGAGGAACTCCCCCTCTCCCCCGGCCCTCTCCCCTGAAGGGGAGAGGGAGAAAGTATGGAAACACGTGCCGGTGATCCGGGAGCATTTGCCCGATTTGACCTTTCGCGGGTACCTTCACCCGCCTTTGTCGTCGATGCCGCAAAGGTAAGAGCCAACCTGTCCATCCTGCGCGACATCGGTGATGCATCCGGGGCGCAGGTTCTGGCCGCGCTCAAGGCGTTTTCGATGTGGTCGCTCGGGCCAATGGTTGCGGACTATCTCGACGGGGTTTGCACATCCGGCCTGTTTGAGGCGCGCTTGGGGCGGGAGGAATATGGCGGTGTAGTTGCGACCTATTGCGCCGCATACAAACCACAAGACTTGCCCGAAATCTGCTCCCTGTCCGACCATCTGATCTTCAACACTCCCGGCCAGCATGCGCGCTTCAAACCCATTCTTGATGCCCAGCGGGCTGCGGGCAAAAACTTTGACATCGGCCTGCGCATCAACCCTGAGCATAGCGAAGGTGAAGTCGCCAAATATGATCCAGCCGCGCCGCACAGTCGGCTCGGCTTTCCACTCAGCCAGTTGCGCCCCGAACATCTCCATGGCGTCGATGGCATTCACATCCACAGCCTGTGCGAACAGGATTTCCCGCCGCTGGAGCGAACATGGGCTGCGGTCGAGCCGGTGCTGCGCCCCCATTTCCAATCGTTGAAGTGGATCAATTTCGGCGGCGGTCATCATGTCACCCGCGCCGACTATCAGACCGAAGATCTGATCGCCTTTCTTAGGCAGGTCCGCGAAACCACCGGTTGCGCCGTGATGATCGAGCCGGGCGAAGCGATTGCCCTTGATGCCGGGATTTTGGTCGGCGAAATCCTCGACCTGTTCGACAATGGCATGCCCATCGGCATCACCGACATCAGCGCGACCTGCCACATGCCCGATGTCATCGAGGCACCCTATCGCCCCGCCATGCTGAATGAGGCCGCAGACGGCATAGCAACCCGGCTGGGCGGGCCATCTTGCCTCGCGGGCGATGTCATCGGCGATTACCGCCTGCCCGGCGGCGCACAGATCGGCCAGCGCTTTGCCTTGCTCGACCAAGCCCATTATTCGATGGTCAAGACCAATACATTCAACGGCGTCCCGCTGCCGTCGATCTGGTTGTGGGACAGCGAGAGTGACGAACTGAAGCTAATCCGGCAGTTTGGCTATGATGATTTCAAACGGCGACTGAGTTAGATTTGCGTTTTTATGACACCATTCAGCAATAGCGCGTCCTATTCTTGAAAGCCTATCAATCAGAACTGTCGTTACGGCATTGCATTTTGGCAAAATCAGTGGAATGTTTTCGCCGCAAGAAACTTTGTGTAGAAGGGGCGAATGATGGGAATGAATAGGCTGGCGCACGTCATGCTCGTCATAGGTGTAGCGAGCGTGGTGGCTACGAGCGCAGCCGCGACGTCGGATTCACCGCGCACCAGACGTGAAATGCGTGACGACGCGCGCAGCTGTGGCAATCGCAGTTCGGTCAATCAAGTGATTAGCGCATTGGCCGCATGCGACCGCGCCCTGTCGGACATCGCCACCAACCGCAATGCATGGCAAAGCCGCGCGGAGTTTTTGCAAACGCGTGCTTTGGCGCAATTTTTCAGGGGTCAGGATTCCGCCGCGTTAGAGTCGCTCACATTAAGCGACTCCAGTGTTGAAGGGCACGACCCGCTCATTCACTCTGGCAGCGTTGGCCTCGGCAACGCGCTAATCCGGGCATTGGTGTATAACCGCACCGGTCGGCGCGAAGAAGCGTTGGCCCTGCTCGACGACGCACGGCGCGTACGTCGCTACAGCCTGGTTGTCCAAGCGTCCATTGATCGCGTACAGCTTTCCATCGACAGAGATATGGAGAGTTTTCGGCATCGGCTGGCTGGCCGGATGGATGTCGATCCAAGCAGCATACGTTCGCTATTTTATCAACGCTTTTTAACTGGCGATCTGGCCGGTGCGGACGCCATTTCTGGCATTGTTCAATTCGTGCAACCAAAGATGATCGACGGATGGACGGTGACCGGCGGTTCAGACAGTTTCAATCGTCTGTCCGAGGAGATCGAGTTTCACTATCTCACCGCATATATTCGTGCGGCCCTGGGAAACCGAGCGGGGTCAGAAGCCGCATTTGCAAGGGCAACCGCACAAATAGATGCTTATGTCGGCCAAGAACCCCGACCCACACCAGGTCGCCCAGTTCGAGCTTCGACGCTTAGAGATTGGCAGGCGCGGGCAAGCTCGGTGTCCGAGCTGCGGCGAGCGGTGCTCATATGGCGTCAAGCAATTATCGCGCGTCTCGAAATAACGTTCAATGCATCGCCGGACACGCTCAGCTCCGAGAAGATGGCGGCGCTGCGCCACCTTCCAATCATACCTGACTTGATCAATGTCATCATGGAGCATCACCCCGCATCACGCGCAGAATTGAGACCTATCGCAAATCGCATACGAGATGACTTTGAGCGCTCATTGTTAGTCCTGTCCTCGGCGGACCTGATTGAATTGCTGCCGGAAGTCGAAACACTCGCACAGTATCCAAGATTTGGCCGGGCAGCGGACGGTATCATGTTAGGACCACGCGAATTAGGCTATTCTCAGGCACCTGTCCGCGATGACGATGGCGATACCCGAACGGTCCGATTTGGCACCCAATCCGGTTCCCGATCCACTGCCGATGAATTGGTCATGCTGGCGGCGGCGACCTATGCCCTACGTGAAGACAAGGACAGCTTTATCCTGTTGGCGCGCACGCTCACAAATCGGACTATGCGCATAACCGGTCCGTACGGAGGCGGTGGCACCGAGGTGGATTTTGGCGTCGAAGCTGCGGTGGTGCTCGTATTCATCAACAGCTCGGCATTTCCTGAGCAATGGGAGCCACATCGTTCTCGACTCGTGCTGGCATCCGACGTGATAGCCAGCGTCGGTGCCCGACAGGACGCTATTGGAGCGATGCAACTCGCTAACCGCGCTACTGAACGCAACCGTAGTCGTGGCAATTAGTTCCCACGGCACCATGAAACTCTAGCGGCGCTGCATAAATTGCGCATCAATTGCGGCGTGCATGCTAAAGCGGCGTACCAACAGTATTAAAATTGCAAAACCATCTTTACACCCCGACCCCCTGCCCATATATGACCCTCGCTGCCCCAGGGGGACTTCCAATAACCGCAAGGCAGCCTTTGACATCTAACTACCGTTTTGGGGGTCCCTTGAATTGCACAATCATCATAGCGCACACCATAGCGCACTGGGTCTAGTTCGCGACTGCAAGCCGGCAGATCCTGTCACCCTGGTTCGGCCGCATGCTGCCAGTCGGGCGGCTCGCTTTTTCGCAGACCATTTTCCGGGAAAAACGCTGTATGCGGTAAAAGCGAATCCTTCGCCTGACCTGCTGCGCATATTGTGGGGTGCTGGCATCACCTATTATGATGTTGCCTCCATCGCCGAGGTGCGTTTGGTTGCGCGAACTCTGCCCACAGCAACCCAATGTTTCATGCACCCGGTCAAGGCCGAAGAAGCGATCAGCGAAGCCTATTGGAAACATGGGGTGCGGACATTCTCGCTCGACACTCAGGACGAGTTGGAGAAAATCATCCGCGCCACAAAAGCTGCACAGGACCTCAACCTGCTGGTGCGCATTCGGGTCTCTTCGGATCACAGCAAGCTGAGCCTTGCTGCAAAGTTTGGTGCAGAGCCATCTGAAATGGCTGAATTACTGGTCGCAGCGCGTCAGGCTTCTGATGCGCTTGGCATTTGTTTCCACGTTGGCAGTCAGGCGATGACCCCGCATGCCTTTGCTCTGGGACTCGAGCGGGTGCGCGCCGCGATTGTCGAAGCATCGGTGACGGTCGATATTGTCGATGTCGGCGGCGGGTTCCCGTCCATCTATCCGGGCATGGAGCCACCTCCGCTGTCGGCCTATTTCGACGTTATCCACCGCTGCTATGAGAGCCTGCCGATCAGCTATTCCGCCGAATTGTGGTGCGAACCGGGCCGCGCACTCGCCGCAGAATATAGCTCGCTGGTGGTGCGGGTGGAGAAACGTCGCGGCGATGAGCTGTATATCAACGATGGGGCCTATGGTGCCCTGTTTGATGCCGCGCATGTCGGTTGGCGTTTTCCTGTTGAGTTGCTGCGCGATAGCGGATCACACATGACCGCGTTCAGTTTTTATGGGCCAACCTGTGATGATCTCGACCATATGCCCGGACCATTTGTGTTGCCTGATGATGTGGAGGCTGGCGATTTCATCGAGATCGGTATGCTTGGCGCCTATGGCTGCGCGATGCGGACGCGGTTCAACGGTTTCGGTGCCGAGGAAGTCGCGATCGTCTATGACGAACCGATGGATAGCCTCTACACTGCCGCTGCCATGCCCGAAAAGCGCAGTGCGACGGTGACCAAATTATTTTAGCGATCAACGCCAAGAATGGTTGCAAATGGGAACCAATTGGTTAGTCTCCCCCGCAACTGACCGACATCCGTCGGCGTTTGCAGGGGTTTTCGCAATGGATAAGGGACAATTGGCTCTATTGGCACCAGCGGCGGTGCTGGCGCTTTGGACGCTGTTGATGATGTTGTGGATGGCGAGCACCCGTCTTCCGGCCATAACCAAGGCCGGATTGGATTTGAAAACCGCGCCGCCGGGCGGTCGCGGCGTGGATCTGGAACCGGTTTTGCCGCCGTCGGTCAACTGGAAATCGCATAATTACACCCATTTGCTGGAGCAGCCGACACTGTTCTATGCCATCGTCATCATCCTGCAAATCGGTGGCGGCACGACGCCGCTGACCGTCGCACTTGCCTGGGCCTATGTCGCGCTGCGGATCGTCCACAGCCTGTGGCAGGCGCTCGTCAACCGCATTCCGGTGCGCTTCACATTGTTCATTTTAGCAACGCTTTGCCTGATGGGTCTAACGATAAAGGCAGTAATGCTGACGCTCTCCTAAAAAAAGGAAAGTCATCATGGGTTATGAACATATTCCCGCGATAATGGGGCCGGTTGTCGCGCTGGCGGCTTGGACGATGGTGGTCTGGCTGTGGATGTATGTCACCCGCATCCCCGCAATGAATCGTGCGGGCATTGATGGCAAGACGATGGTCGGCTCGACTGGACGGAGCTTGCGTGACGATCTTGTTGCCAAGGGTGAGGAACGGGTTTCGTGGGTGGCCGACAATTATAACCACCTGCATGAGGCTCCGACGGTGTTTTACGCCATAGCCCTGTCGCTCGCGATCATGGGACAGGGTGACGGGGTGAATGCCACTATCGCCTGGGCCTATGTCGGGCTGCGGATTGCGCACAGTCTGGTGCAGATACTGTCGAACCGCGTTATCGTGCGATTTGGCATCTTCATCCTGTCGTCAATCGCGCTCATCATGCTGGTTGTTCATGCGGCTCTAACTGTACTGCATTGACCATAATCCGGGTTGCCATCGTCCAGGCTGCACCTGTTCCCCTCGCGATTACTGGCGGAATTGAGGCTGCGGTGGACCATGTTCGTGCGGCCATCGAGGGTGGTGCGCAGCTGATCGCGTTTGGCGAAACATTTCTGGGCGGCTACCCAATATGGCTCGACGAAGCCGCAGGTGCTGCGCAGTGGGACCATCCGGGGACAAAGGCGCTCCACGCAATCTTGCTCGAACAAGCGGTGATCGACGGCGATGAGCGATTGGCTCCGCTCCAAGCATTGGCAGACGATCATGATGTGCTAATTTCCATTGGTGCGCATTTTCGCAAGCGTGCCAGCCTGTACAATGACCAGATGCTGCTGCGACCCGGACAGCCGCCGCTGCACCACTTAAAGCTGGTGCCGACGCACGGTGAAAGGTTGATCTGGGCACGCGGTGACGGGTCAACGCTGGCAACCCATGACAGCAAATTTGGCCCAATAGGATCGCTAATTTGCTGGGAACACTGGATGCCGCTGGCGCGTGCAGCGATGCACCATGCCGGCGAAGTGATCCACGTCGCCGCATGGCCGACGGTGCGTGAAACCTATGCCATCGCGTCTCGCCACTATGCGTTTGAGGGCCGGTGCTTTGTCCTGGCCGCAGGAACGGTCATGCACCGTGACGACCTGTTGGGCGGCCTCGACCGTGTTGGCGGCAATACCGATGCCCAAGCTCTGATTGAAACCATGCCGAATGCGCAACTGCAATTTGGCGGCAGCATGATCATCGACCCCGAAGCCGACATATTGGCGCAGGCTGGCACTGCTGCAGAGACGATTTTTGCCGAATGCGCGCCCATAATGCGGCGCACGGCGCTGGCCTCGTTGGACACCGACGGCCACTATGCGCGCCCCGATGTGTTCGAATTGACCGTCGACCGCCGGTCCAAGCAGGGCGTCGTCGACAAAGCAATCGGATAGCCTGAACGCTATCGCCAAGCCTTATCGCCAAGTGCTATCGTACCAAGCAAGCGACCAGTTCAACATGGGTTGACCAGCGGAATTGACCGACCGGCTGCACCCATTTGATGGTGTAGCCCGCAGCCACCAGAATTGCGGCGTCGCGGGCGAAACTTGTTGGGTTGCAACTGACATAGGCGACAGTGGGGACGTTGCTCGCCGCAATCTCTTCGACCTGTTCCTTGGCCCCGGCACGCGGCGGATCAATCACCACTGCATCAAACCGCGCAAGTTCCTTTGCCGTCAGCGGCCGACGATACAGGTCACGGTGCTCGGCGGTGATTAGCCGCTGCGAACGGTTGATCGCCATTTGCAACGCGAACAGGGCATCGCGCGATGCTTCGAGCGCATGGACACGGCAATTGGCGGGCATAGACAATGCGAAAGTGCCAATCCCGCAAAACAGGTCGGCGATGCGCTCCGCCCCGCTAGCTGCGGCCAGCACCGCATCGATCAGAACCTGTTCCCCATCGCTGGTTGCTTGCAAAAAAGCAGCATAGGGGATTGGCACAGCAACACAGTTGATCGTCACACTCGCCGGCTCGGGTGCCCAGCGATCCTGCGGGCCGTCGCCAGCGTCAATCGCTAACCGAGCGATGCCTCCACCTGCGCAAAAATCGATGATCGCATCATGCGCCTCCAGCCCCAGTCCCGATACCCCGGTCAGCAGCACATCAACCCCTTGATCGATCACCGTCATTTGCAAAGTTGCTGCGCTGCGCGGCCCCATCAATTTCAGCAACAACCGCCGCAGTGGGACAAGCAATGCCTCCAGCTCAGGGCGCATCACATTGCATTGCCGTATGTCAATCAGCCTGTGACTGCCCGCTTCGGTAAAGCCCAGCCGCACATTATTGCCCATGCGTTGCGCCTTCATACTAACCCTGCGCCGTGACGCTGCTGGCGAAAGATGCGGCACCCGCATCTCTCCTGCTGTCAGCTGATGGGCGGCGAGGGCGGTTTCAATCCGTGATGTGCAAAACTGGGCGAGCGCCCAGTCATCAACGTGCTGCAACGTGCATCCACCACAGCGGGTAAAATGAGGACATGGCGGGGTCTGCCGGTGCGGCCCGTGGTGCAAATTGCCCCCAGCATCGAGCCAGTCGCCCGGTGCCGAGTGCGGCACATGGTGGCCGGCAGCGGAAATTCCATCGCCACGCGCCGCAATCCGGACTATGGGGTCTCTATCACCATCGTTCACAACCAGTTTGCCCCATCGACCAAATCATCGGCGATTAACCCCTGCCCTGCCCGATCTGCGGCACGTTGATGCAGCAACACAGCAGCTTGTGCGGCCTCGAACGGCTCAAGTCCCCGCGCCAGCATCGCGCCGCATATCCCCGCCAGCACATCGCCGGTCCCCGCGCTCGACAGCCAATAGTTGCCCGGCGCATGGACAGCAACCCGGCCATCGGGCGCAGCGATGACGGTGTCCGGACCTTTGTGCAGAACCACCGCGCCGGTTCGCTCGGCCAAAGCACGGGTCCGGCTGATTTTGTCGCCGCCACCGTGACAAATCCGGTCAAATTCGCCACTGTGCGGAGTCAGAATGACCGGCTGGGTAAAGGGTTCGCTGGGCAACATCGCCAGCGCATCAGCATCAAGCACCAGTGGTTTTCCGGTGGATAGAGCTGCGGTCAGGCGTTGTTTGGCCCCCTCGCAGCTGCCCAACCCCGGACCAATCACGATTGAGCTGATGCGATCATCGTCCAGCGATTGTCCTTCCCGCCAGCCGCGCCGGACAATCGCAAATGGCCCGGTTGCGGGCAATTTTCCGCCAATCAACCGGACATAGCCCGCACCGCTTCGTGCTGCTGCCCGCGCTGCCAATTCGGCTGCTCCCGCCATATCCCCCGCGATCACCGCCACCAGCCCGCGCCGATATTTGTGGCTGGTGTGATCGGGCGGGGGTAGCGCAGGCATGGCAATGGTTCGGACAATTGATTGCGCCCCGATGCCAATTTCCGCCAGTCGGACAATGCCGCAGTGCGCCGCAGCGGGAAACAGGACATGCGCAGGCTTGAGCGCGCCAAACGCCAGCGTCACATCGGCGCGATATGGGCAACCGAGCAATAGGCCGTCATCGCTGCTCAATCCGCTGGGCAGGTCGGCTGCTATCCGCCGGTTGGCAGCATAGGCATGGCGCTCCAGATGGGCTGCAGTAACGTCGCCAATCGGGCGATTGAGACCGGTCCCGAACAGGCAATCGACCAGCACCGAACCCGCAATGGCTGGATCAGCCAGCGAACCAACCGGTCCAGCCCAACCCGCCTTTGCCGCCTTGGCCAGTTCTGTTGCAGGCTCTGCAAGCGCCGAGACCACCACATCCGTCCGCAAAGCCGCCAGCCGACCCGCAGCAACATAACCATCCCCGCCATTATTGCCGGGGCCAACGATGATGTGGATCGTCCGTCCTGCCGCAGCCCGAAAAGCTAGGTCGCCAAGCGCCGTCCCCGCAGCATCCATCAACGCGCTGAGCGACAGGCCGTGCCTTGCAGCATCCTGCTCGGCGACACGCATTTGCGATGCGGTCAATATCGGGGCACCCAAGATCATGGGCCTTGCTAGGCGAAGGTGAGGGCTAAGCCAACCGCCCTGTGCCAGATTATTGCCGCAAAGTTGCGGGCAAACGATAGCGATCATCAGCCACTGCGACCTCGATCATACCATTGTCGATGACGGTAACCCGGGCTTGTTCAGCCCCATCAGCCACGACCAGCCCGCGACCATCGGTGGCGATCCGGAAACGCCGATAGCCGACATCAGCGCGGCCGAGTAACACAACCGGCCCGTCTCTAGTCACCAGCCGATCCATCGTGCAATCCATGCGAAAGCCATCGGCTCCCGCCAGTGCGCATAAAATCCGGCCCGACTCAGCCGCTTCGCGCAATTGCTGGGACTCTGCATTCGCCAGCGCCTGATTATCAGGAGCGCGATTACAACCACCGACCGCCAACAGTCCGGCCAACAACGCTGTCTGAAAAAGTCGCTGTTTAGATATCAGCATACACGTGTGTTTCTGCCGCAGCGCCGGGATGAGTCAATGCCCCTTGCGAAGCTGGCCCGACATTTTGCGCATAGCGCCATATCGCGCCGGATTGATAATCATGGCTGCGCGGCTGCCATAATGCGCGCCGCTTGGCCAAAATAGCTTCGTCAACCAGCAGGTCGATTGTCCCCGCCTGGGCATCGATGCTGATGATATCGCCATCCTCGATCAGCGCAATCGGTCCGCCTAGCGCCGCTTCGGGACCTACATGGCCGATACAAAAACCGCGGGTTGCGCCTGAAAAACGTCCATCGGTAATCAATGCGACTTGCTCTCCCATTCCCTGCCCATAAAGCGCCGCAGTGGTTGACAGCATCTCGCGCATCCCCGGCCCCCCGCGAGGCCCCTCATAGCGGATGACGATCACCGACCCTGCTGCAATGTCGCGGCGTTCGACCGCTGCGAATGTGTCTTCTTCGCACTCGAATACCCGCGCCGGGCCGGTAAATTGCAATCGCTCCATACCGGCAACCTTGACGATCGCGCCATCGGGCGCGAGTGACCCCCGCAATCCGACAACCCCGCCGGTCGGGCTGAACGGGTTGCTGACTGCGCGGATCACTTTCTGGTCAGGATTCCAAGTGATTTCCTCAAGATTTTCGCCAATCGTTTTACCCGAAACGGTCATGCAATTGCCGTCAAACAAGCCTTCGTCGAGCAGGGTTTTCATAACCATATAAACCCCGCCCGCTTCATACATGTCCTTGGCGACATACTGCCCGCCAGGCTTGAGGTCGGTGAGATAGGGCGTCGATTTGAAGATGGCGGCGACATCAAACAGGTCAAAATGCAGCCCAGCCTCACTCGCCATCGCGGGCAAATGCAGCACGGCATTGGTCGATCCTCCGGTGGCGGCGACTATCCGTGCAGCATTTTCAAAGGCGGCGCGGGTGCAAATGTCACGCGGGCGGATGTTGCTGGCCAGCAACTCCATCACTTGAGCTCCCGCCGCGCGCGCCACAGCTTCGCGGGATTTATAGGGGGCTGGGGCCATATTGCTGTTCGGCAGTGACAGGCCGATGGCTTCGCCGACACAGGCCATGGTGTTGGCGGTATATTGCCCGCCGCACGCGCCATGTCCGGGACAAGCGACTTTTTCGAGCGCAATCAGTTCAGCGAGCGGGCAATTGCCTGCCTCATGGCGACCAACCGCTTCAAACACATCAGCAACCGTCACGTCCTTGTCATTAAACCGGCCGGGCAAAATGGAGCCGCCATAGACAAATATCGACGGGATATTGAGGCGCAGCATCGCCATCATCATCCCCGGCAGCGACTTGTCGCAACCGGCAAAGGTAACCAACGCATCATAGCAATGGCCGCGCACACTCAGTTCGACGGAATCGGCAATGACCTCGCGGCTGACGAGGCTCGACTTCATCCCCTGATGGCCCATGGCGATACCGTCGGTCACGGTGATGGTGTTGAACCGTCGCGGCATCCCGCCACCTGCCTCGACGCCCTGCCTACAGATGTCCGCCTGAGCATCGAGCGCGGTGTTGCACGGCGCGCTGTCATTGCCTGCGCTGACAACCCCGACAAATGGTCGAGCAATCTCTTCTTCGGTCAGGCCCATCGCATAGTAATAACTGCGATGCGGCGCGCGCGACGGCCCCACCGAGACATGGCGGCTGGGCAGGCGGGATTTGTCAAAGCGCTGGGTCAAGTCACGGTTCCTGTATCGTAGTATAGAGGCGCTATTGCCGATGCGTCATCGCCAGCGCGATTTCAAGGCAGATGATAACATGGCCACGTCTTGCTCAGCGCAACTGCCCGCCCATCACCCACCAGTCTGGCTGATCGTCAGCGATGCGATTGGCCGCCGCTTGCATCGCGGCATCGCTGTCAAATATCGCAAAACATGTCGCGCCAGAGCCTGACATCCGCGCAACCACGGGCAATTGCGCCCGCAACAGCGCCATGACGTCATCAATCTGTGGGCAGAGGATGGTAGCCGAATTTGCCAAGTCATTGCGGGCAGTCCGCCATTGCGCAGGATCAAGTCCGCCGCGATCCACCCCATCCCAAGCCGCAAATACCGTAGCTGTGGACAGCGGCAGGCGCGGATTGACGAGCAGCACTGGTTGCCCTGAGAGTTCCACGGCAACTGGCTCAAGTTGGTCACCGATACCGCGTCCCATCGCCGTCCGGCTGACGACGCACGCCGGAACGTCAGCGCCGAGCAAAGCCGATGCCTCCATCACTGCCGCCTCGTCCAAATGCTTTGGCCATTCGCGCAAGATCAGGCGCAGCATCGCCCCGGCATCAGCAGACCCGCCGCCCAGCCCAGCCGCCACCGGCAGGTTTTTTTCAAGCGAGATAGCCAAGGGCGGAACATCAGCACCCAATTCGCGCGCCAGTGTCAACGCCCGCATGACCAGATTATCCGGCTCTGCTGACAGACAGCCTGAAAATTCGCCAGTGATGGTCAGGCTGTCATTGCTGGCGACCTCGACCGTCAGCACATCACCCTGGTCGGCGAAGGCAAACAGCGTCTCGATGTCATGATAGCCATCCGCTCGCCGAGCGCGGACATGCAGCGCAAGGTTGATTTTGACATAGGCGGTTTCGGTGTACATCGGATGACTTATAAAAAACCGTTCGGGTTGAGCCTGTCGAAACCACGCCTGCACTTCGAAAGGAGCAGACAGCCCTTCGACAAGCTCAGGGCGAGCGGAAGGGTAGCAGGCAAATGCACCCCGGTCACATATTGGGGTAGTTTGGCCCACCACCGCCTTGTGGCGCGACCCAATTGATGTTCTGGGTCATGTCTTTGATGTCGCAGGTTTTGCAGTGGACGCAATTTTGCGGGTTGATCTGGAATCGCGGATTTCCCTCTTCCTCGCCGATCACTTCATAAACCCCAGCCGGGCAATAACGCTGTGCCGGTTCATCATAAAGCGGCAGATTATAGCTGATTGGCACCGCAGAATCGGCCAATTGCAAATGGCATGGCTGATCCTCCTCATGATTGGTATTGGACAGAAATACCGACGATAATATGTCGAAACTGAGTACGCCGTCAGGTTTTGGATAGACAATCTTGCGGGCAATATCTGCGCGCAGCAGAGTGTCGCAATCGCGGCGATGCCCCAGCGTAAATGGCATGCGAATGCCCAGATATTCGAGCCATAGCATGAACCCGGCAATCAGGGTGCCGACCATTCCGCCGAATTTAGCAATCACCGGCTCGAAATTGCGGACCATCCGCAATTCCTTATACACCCAGCTCGCTTGATAGGCCGCAGTATAGTCGGTCAATTCGTCCTGCGCCCGTCCGGCAGCGATTGCCGCAGCCGCAGCCTCTGCGGCCATCATCCCCGATTTGATTGCAGTGTGGCTGCCCTTGATCCTCGGCACGTTCAAAAACCCAGCTCCGCAGCCAAGCAACGCGCCGCCGGGGAAGGTCAGCTTTGGCACCGACTGCCAGCCACCATCGCAAATCGCCCGTGCGCCATAGGACACGCGCTTGCCGCCCTGCAGAATCTCGGCAATCGCCGGATGGGTTTTCCACTGCTGCATTTCCTGAAACGGAGCGAGGTGCGGATTGCTATATCCGAGCCAGACCACATAGCCCAACGACACCTGACCATTGGCCTGATGATAGAGGAAACCGCCACCGAACCCGTCGTCATCATCGATAGGCCAGCCCTGGGTATGAATAACTCGGCCTTGATGATGCTGCTGCTCAGGAATGTCCCATAACTCTTTGAGTCCCAAACCATAGACCTGTGGTTCAACATCAGCATCAAGCGCGAATCTGGCCTTGACCTGTTTGGTCAGATGGCCGCGCGCACCCTCTGCAAACAGCGTGTAGCGGGCGTGCAATTCCAGCCCCGGCGCATAATCCGGGCCATGTTCGCCTGATTTGGTGATGCCCATATAGCCTGTCGCGACACCTTTGACCGCGCCGCTGTCGTCATACAGTATCTCCGCTGCCGCAAATCCGGGGAAAATCTCGACCCCAAGTCCCTCGGCCTGTTCGGCAAGCCAGCTGCACAGGCTGCCCAGACTGCCGGTATAGGTGCCCTTGTTGTTGAGGAACGGCGGCGTCAGAAAATGCGGAACGTTCAGCTTTCCCGCGCGGGTCAGGAACCAATGCTGGTTATCGGTCACCGGTGTGTCTGCCAGCGGACACCCCATGGTGCGCCAATCGGGCAGCAATTCATCTAGGGCAATAGGGTCGATAACCGCGCCGGACAATATGTGCGCGCCGACTTCGGAGCCTTTTTCCAGCACACACACGCTGATGTCCGTTCCGGTGTGTGCCGCGCATTGCTTTATCCTGATTGCGGCCGCCAGACCCGCCGGACCTGCCCCAACGATCACCACATCATAGGGCATTGATTCCCGCTCGCTCATCGTGCCGCCCTTTCATCCGTTTTTGCATGGGAACCCGTCACCGCACGCCACACACCATTGGTCGATATTACCGATGCCCCTCAATTGACCCATAGGTCAACTAGGTGTTTCAGATTAACGGGTGAAAACAGCCTCCCAATCCATAATTTCCAGCTATTTGGACTGGTGGCAGGATGCCGGATTGATTGACGCGGTGAGCGACGAAAGCAATTCTTGGCTGGCCGCTGTACCAGCACATCAGTCACAGGCGTCTATGCCAGCGAGCGATGCTAGTGCTTCACCCCACCGCGCCCCACCCCTTCGCGCAATCGCCTCCCCCGCTGCGCTCGTGCCAGACGGGCTGCCAGACGGGCTGGGCGCGATGTCGCCCGCAGATGCGCCGGACACGCTCGCAGCCTTTGACGCATGGTTAGCCGCAGCCCAAGCCAAAGCGTTTCGCCAATACTCGCCCCATCCGGCACTGCCAAGCGGGCCTGAAAAACCGCAGATCATGCTGATTTCGGATTTTCCCGACGAGAGCCCCGACGTGAGCGGCCTGCCGGGCCAACCCCTGTTTGGCGGCGAACAAGGAAGGTTGGTCGCGGCTATGCTGGCAGCAATCGGCCTCGACATCACTGCCCAGCGACTGGCGTCGATTGCGATGACCCGACCGCTTGCGCGGCGACTGTCAGCAACCGACATCGCGGCCCTGTTGCCATTGCTGCACAAGCAGATCGCGCTGGTCCAGCCCAAGTCGCTGCTGCTGCTGGGATCACACACTTCTGACGCTATGCTCGGCCGCTCGTTTATCCCGCCAGCCGAGAATCAACCATTTTTTAACCATATTAACCCCAAAACGGCGATATTCGCTATCCATCATCCGCGCATGCTGCTCGAACGCCCGCAATTAAAGCGACACGCATGGGAAGTTTTGAAGCGCATCAAGGAGTCGTTTTAAGCTATGCTGAAGGCTATATTTTTTCGTTTGAGCAATCAGCAACAGCGTTCCTTTGGGCGACCCGCGTTGGCGGCCCTAGCGATTGGGCTGATTGCTGCGCAGCCAGGCTATGCACAAGAGGCCGAACAGATCATGGCCTATGTCCCAGCGCCGCAGCCAGCTACGCCGCCGCAAGCATCCATATCTGGCAATTTTGTCAATGCTATCGCTGCCATTCGTGCGAGCCAATGGGACCGTGCGCGCGCTGAAATCAATGCCATGCGCGATAGTGACTTGGCCAATTTTGCGCGATCAGAGCTGTATCTGGCGGCGAACAGCCCGCGAGCCGAAGGGTCCGAACTGCTCGCATTGTTGACCATAGCCCCGGATTTACCGCAAGCAGCACAATTGCTACGCCTCGCACAACGGCGCGGCGTAACCGGCCTGCCCCCGCTGCCCGCTGAACAGCGCTTGACTTGGGCCGGCGGTTCGCCACGACGCGGCAATCCGCGCTCAATCGAAGATCCGGCGCTGGGCGGACTGTCGCGCTCGATTCAGGACCGGATCATTGCCGACGATCCGCCGGGTGCCGAGGCACTACTCACTGCCGCACAAGCCCGGTTGAGTTCAGACGCGCTGACTGAGTGGCGCTATCGCATTGCATGGTCCTATTATATCGAAAATGACGACGCCAATGCGCGCCGTGTCGCGACGCTGGCTCAGGGGGGAACCGGGGTCTGGCTGGCGCAAGCAGACTGGGCGCAAGGGCTGGCTAGCTGGCGATCAGGCGATTGTGAGGCGGCGATGGCTGGGTTTCGCAATGTTGCAGGCCGCGCCAGTGAAAGCGAACTCGAAGCGGCGGGTCATTTCTGGTTTGCCCGCGCCGCAACCGCTTGCGCTCGGCCACATGAGGCACAACCAGCGCTGCGCCGTGCCGCTGCGATGAGCGAAACATTCTATGGGCAATTGGCCGCAGAGACTTTGGCCATTCGTCAACCATCGCCGGGCATTGCCAATCCAGATGGCGTCCGCCGCGTCGCCGTGCTGCGCAATGTCCGCGCTGCCGCGGCCTTGTCAGCGATGGGCGAATTGAAACTGGCCGATGAAACTTTGCGTCACCAGGCCCGCATCGGCTTGCCGCAAGACCATGCCGCAATCCTCAGCATGGCTGGACAGCTTAACCTGCCCGAAACCCAATTTTTTCTGGCCCACAATGCGCCAGGCGGGCAGCGCCAAGACATGCTTGCACGTTTCCCTATGCCGCAATGGGTGCCGGCCACTGGCTGGCGGATTGCCCCTGCGCTGGTGTTTGCCCATACCTTGCAGGAATCGCAATTCCGCTCCCATGTCGTCAGCCCGGCTGGCGCGGTTGGACTGATGCAAGTCCGTCCTGGAACCGCCGGAGATATGGGCATTGCAGCGCTTGGTGGACGGTTGACAGATCCGCGAGTAAATTTGGCGTTGGGCCAATCCTATATCGAATATCTTCGTGATTCATCGTTTACCGGCGGCCTGCTGCCAAAAGTGATTGCGGCCTATAATGCCGGCCCAACCCCGGTGGCCCGCTGGAATAGCGAGATTCGCGACAATGGCGATCCCCTGCTCTACATCGAATCCATCCCCTATTGGGAAACCCGTGGCTATGTCGGCACGGTGCTCCGCAATTTGTGGATATACGAACAGCAAAATGGTATTGCGCCGGTGACCCGCAGCGAGCTTGCACAAGGGCGCTGGCCGCGTGTGCCCTATGCCCCGCAATCGACGACCAGAGTCGCTTCGGCACGAGGTGCCAGCGGAGCTAATTGACTGTGTGTGTTTTTCTGGCTTTTCCCGCGGCAGGCCGACACAGCTGTCTGGCATTCCCCTATTGCAAGCATTAGCGGCTTTTCTGGCCTTCCCCTAATGCAAGCATTAGCGGCTGCTGGGTTTAATCTGATTAAAAATCGCTCTAACAGTTGCGCCACGACGCCACGTTCCCTAATCGTTCGTGGGTGACCCAACTGCCCGCACCACGCACCGAACCCGATCTGCCCCGTGCCGACGCCGCCGCGTCACAGCCCAGTGACCCGCCCTATCTTCGCGGCCTCAATCCGCCGCAACGCGAAGCTGTGTTGACGACAGAAGGACCGGTGCTCATTCTAGCTGGCGCAGGGACCGGCAAGACTTCGGCCCTGACCGCACGTCTGGCGCATATTGTCCACACTCGCCTCGCCTATCCATCACAGATTCTCGCGGTGACATTCACCAACAAAGCGGCGCGCGAAATGCGAGAGCGGGTTGGGCGCTTGATCGGCCCTGCGGGCGAAGACATGGCCTGGCTCGGCACATTTCATGCCATAGCCGCCAAGATGCTGCGCCGCCACGCCGAGCTGATCGGGTTGCAGAGTAATTTCACGATTATCGACCAGGATGACCAATTGCGTCTCATCAAGCAATTGCTCGCGGTCGAGGGAGTTGATGACAAGCGCTGGCCTGCGCGCCAACTCGCGGGCCTGATTGATCGCTGGAAAAACCGTGGCCTCACCCCGTCGGATGTTCAACCCGGCGATGATAACGGCTATGCCGATGGCAAGGGCGCAAAGCTCTATAGCCTGTATCAGAACCGGCTGCGGACCTTGAACGCCTGCGATTTTGGCGACCTGTCGCTGCACATGCTGGTGATTTTGCGCAGCCACCGGGCGGTGCTTGAGCAGTATCAGCAACGCTTTTGCTACATATTGGTCGATGAATATCAAGACACCAACGCGGTCCAATATCTGTGGTTGCGGCTGCTCGCCCAGGGGCGGTGTAACATCGCCGTGGTCGGCGATGATGACCAGTCAATCTATAGCTGGCGCGGTGCCGAAGTTGCCAACATCCTGCGCTTTGAACGCGACTTTCCCGGCGCAAAGGTGATCCGGCTGGAGCAAAATTATCGCTCGACCCCGCATATATTGGCCGCTGCTACTGCCCTGATTGCCTGTAATGGCGAACGCTTGGGCAAAAGCCTGTGGACCGCACGCACAGATGGCGACAAGTTGCGGGTAATCGGGGTTTGGGACGGGCCCGAAGAAGCCCGGCGGGTCGGCGAAAAACTCGAAGAATTGATCCGCGACCATGTCTCGCTCGACGATGCGGCGATATTGGTGCGCGCCGGATTCCAGACCCGCGAGTTTGAGGAACGATTTATCCAGATCGGCGTGCCCTATCGGGTGATCGGCGGCTTTCGCTTTTACGAACGCGCCGAAATCCGCGATGCCATTGCCTATCTCAGATTGGTCAATCAGCCCGCTGACGACCTTGCCTTTGAACGGATCGTCAACACGCCAAAACGCGGGATTGGCAGCAAGGCGATGGCCGGACTGCACCGGATTGCCCGTGACCGGCAAATCCCTCTGCTCGCCGCTGCCGGAATGGTTGCCGATAGTGATGAGGGAACCCCGCAGGCGCGACGCAGCATGACCGGTTTTGCAGCGGCAATTATGCACTGGCGGGAACTGGCGACTGCGGTTGCGCATCCAGCGCTGGCCCAGACTATCCTCGAAGAATCGGGCTATGCCGCGATGCTCCAGGCCGACCGCAGCATCGAATCGATCGGACGTCTTGAAAATCTAAGCGAGCTTGTCCGGGCGATGGAGGAATATGACACGCTTGGCGAGTTTCTCGATCACGTCAGTCTGGTGATGGACAATGATGCCAATTCGGATGTCCCTTCGGTGACGATCATGACCATCCATGCGGCCAAAGGGCTGGAGTTTGACCAACTGTTTCTGGCAGGATGGGAGGATGGCCTGTTCCCCTCGCAGCGCGCTTTGGATGAAGGCGGCCTCAAGTCGCTGGAGGAAGAGCGGCGGCTTGCCTATGTCGCGATCACCCGCGCACGCAAGAATTGCACAATATTGCACGCGGCCAATCGCCGGGTTTATGGCCAGTGGCAAAGCGCCATCCCGTCGCGCTTCATCGCGGAATTGCCCGACGAGCATATCGAACAGGAAAATACCCTTGATGGTGGCGGCGCTAGCAGCAAATCGCTGTGGCAAAGCAATTGGTCGGCCCGTTCCACAGCAAAGCCGCGCAGCAGCAACTTTGCCATCGGCGCCCGGGTTTTCCACGAGAAATTCGGCTATGGCAGCGTCAGCGAGGTTGACGGCGACAAGCTGGGAATCGAGTTTGATAGCGCCGGAGCCAAATCCATTATCGACAGTTTTGTGACCCTTGCCGGATAGCGGCGCCATTGGCTTGCCAAGCTATCATCGGTTGCCCTTCACGCTTTGCTACCGCTAAAGCATGCGCATGGCCACCCCGCCCAACCTCGACCAATTAGGCAGTGATGCGGCTCGGCTGTTGCACCAGGGCAAATCCGACGATGCGCGGCAACTGATTGATGCAGCGACGGCAAACGGCGCTGAACTCGACTATCGCTGCGCATGGTTGCTGGCCCAAGCCTGTCGACGGCTTGAACAGACCGACGCAGAGGCTGCGGCCTTGCACATCGTTCTGCGCCATGCCTCGCGTGATCTGGGTGGATTGCTGGCGATGGGAGAGGTGTTTGTCCGCAAGGGTGACGACCGCGCGGCAATGTCGTGGTTTCAACTGGCCATTCGCCAAGCGAGCCTGACACCGCCGCCAGCACAGATTATCCCGATGCTCCAGCGCGCCGAGGCATTTTGCCTACAGGCACAATCCCGCTTTACCGAACATCTCAACAGTGAAATCAGCCGATCTGGGGTGGCGCAGGCAGGTTCACCCGCATTCAAGCACGCGCTTGATCTGCTGACCGGCCAAAGCCAGCTCTATCTTCAACAGCCCTCGATGTTTTATTACCCCGGTTTGCCACAGCGCACATTTTATCAGCGTGACGAGTTTGCTTGGAGTGCGGCGTTCGAAGCAGGGGCCGAGGCGATGCGCGACGAGTATCTGGCGCTGCTGGCGGCGGGCGAGCCATTTGCCCCCTATGTCGCGCGCAGCCTGGAACGCCCCGCCCCGAACAATCCGCTGCTGGAGGATTTGTCTTGGGGCGCGGCCTATCTGTGGCGTGATGGCAGCGTCACGGAACTGGGCGAGCAAGCACCGGTCACCATAACGGCGCTGGCGGATAGCGGAATGCCGCAGATCAAACGACGCTCCCCGATGGCGCTGTATTCGCGGCTGCGTCCCGGAACCCACATCGCCCCGCATCATGGCCTATTGAACACGCGGCTGATATGTCACCTGCCGCTGGTTGCGCCGGATGGTTGCGAGCTGCGGGTGGGGCAGGACACGAGGGCGTGGTGCTTTGGTGAACTGCTAATATTTGATGACAGCATCGAGCATGAAGCGTGGAATCGCGGGACCAGTGACCGCACCATCTTGTTGTTCGAGATTTGGCGACCAGAAATACCCGAGGCAGACCGCGCGGCACTGGCCACCTTGTTTGAAGCGATTGACCGGATTGATCCGACTCTGGGGCAGGAACAGGCATGACCGAACAAGCGGCAGCTCCGTCGCCGCATCCACTGTCATTCGTAGACTTCCGCTATTATTGGCTGGCCCGGTTTTTCGCCGTGGCAGCAACCATGGCGATGGTCGTAGTGATTGGCTGGCAGGTCTATGATACCGCCCGCACTGACTATGGCATGTCACCGCGTGAGGCAGCGTTTCAGCTCGGCCTGCTCGGCCTGATTCAGTTTATCCCGCTTGCCCTGCTGACGCCGGTTGCAGGCTGGGCGGCGGATCGCTTTGAACGGCGGCGGGTGGCCCAACTTGCCAATCTGGTCGATTGCGGCGTCGCCATTACCCTCGCGCTGGTTACCGCAAATGACATGATATCCCTGCCGATCCTGTTCGCGCTTGCCGCAGCTCACGGGATTGCCCGCGTGTTTGTCGGCCCGGCGATGAGTGCGATTGCCCCCAACATTGTTCCTGCTGCGTCCTTGCCGAGGGCTATCGCCCTGTCGTCGATTGCTTGGCAGTCCGCATCAGTCATTGGACCAGCAGCTGGCGGATTGCTGTACGGTTCTAATGCGCAATTGCCCTATTGGATCGCGGCAGCGTTCTTACTGCTGGCGACGCTGTTGATCGGACGGGTACGCCCGGTATACCCGCCGCCGCAGGATCAAGCCGTGCATCCGCTCAAACAGATGGCAGAGGGGCTGCGCTATACATTTCGTGAGCGTTTTTTGCTTGGTGCCATCACGCTTGATCTGTTCGCGGTGCTGCTGGCGGGAGCGACCGCGCTGTTGCCGGTCTATGCCCGCGACATATTGCACGTCGGGCCAGAAGGTTTTGGACAATTGCGCGCAGCCCCCGCGCTGGGGGCATCCGCCGTTGCATTGTTCCTCGCCTTTGTTCCGGTCAATCGCAATGTCGGCGTCAAAATGCTATGGGCGGTGGTGTTGTTTGGTTTTGCGACCATCGTATTTGGCCTGTCGACCAATTTTCTGTTGTCGCTGTCGGCGCTGGTCATCCTTGGGGCAGCCGACATGTTCTCGGTCTATGTGCGCGGCACTCTGGTCCAGCTCAATACCCCTGATAACATGCGCGGCCGGGTCAGCGCCGTATCTGGGCTTGCCATTTCGGCATCCAATGAGCTGGGAGAAATGCAATCGGGGATCGCCGCTGCGCTGATGGGGCCGGTCGGCGCAGTTGTGTTTGGCGGCATCGGGGCTATCTTGGTAACAGGCATCTGGGCAAAGATATTTCCCGAACTGCGCAACGCCCGCACATTTGAACCGCAATTTAAGGACAAAGAGCGATGAAAGCTGCAAACATCCTCGAAACCATTGGCCAAACCCCGCATATCCGCATGCAGCGGATATTCCCCGATGCAGAGGTTTGGATAAAGTCCGAACGCACCAACCCGAGCGGGTCCATAAAGGATCGCATTGCGCTGGCCATGATCGAGGCGGCGGAGCTTGACGGCAGCCTCAAACCCGGCGGGATCATCATCGAGCCGACCAGCGGCAATACCGGGATTGGCCTTGCCATGGTCGCGGCGGTCAAGGGCTATCGGCTGGTGCTGGTCATGCCCGAATCGATGTCACTGGAGCGGCGGCGCTTGATGCTGGCCTATGGTGCGACATTTGACCTGACCCCGCGTGAAAAGGGGATGAAGGGAGCGATTGAACGCGCCATCGAACTGGCCAGCACGACGCCGGGGTCGTGGATACCTCAACAGTTTGAAAATCCGGCCAATATAGCAGTGCATGTGCAAACCACGGCGCAGGAAATATTGGCTGATTTCGCTGACACGCCGATTGATGCGCTGATTTCCGGGGTCGGCACCGGTGGCCATATTACCGGCGTGGCGATGGTGCTGAAAGAGCATTGGCCTGCGCTGAAAGTGTTTGCGGTCGAACCAACCTTATCCCCGGTGATCTCTGGCGGAGCGCCCGGCCCCCATGCCATTCAGGGGATTGGAGCGGGGTTCATCCCTGCCAATTTGCATACCCAATTGCTCGACGGAGTGATTCAGGTTGATCCCGACGACGCCAAAGCGATGGCGCGCCGCGCCGCCCGCGAAGAAGGAATGTTGGTTGGAATATCGTCAGGCGCAACATTAGCCGCGATCGCCCAACAACTGCCATTGTTGCCAAATGGGTGCCGGGTGCTCGGCTTCAACTATGATAGTGGAGAGCGTTATTTGTCGGTTCCCGACTTTCTGCCGGAAATATAGGGACTGCCCGATTGACCCTAGCAGGTGCCAGACGGCAACGCATCTTGTTGATCCTTTATGCCGCTATCCCGGTTATATTGGTGGTGCTGGCGGTGGTTATCGGTGCGCTCCGGACGACTGGTCCGGTTATGCCGTCCGCTGCCAGGCCACCAGCGATAGAGCCGGTCCGGCTGATGGAACTGTCGCTTGCCGATGCACGGGTTGCTAATACAGACCAGCCTTTTGTCACCGGACCGATCGCGTCAGCCGCGCCATTTCGCTTTACGGGAGACGCCGCCAACGCTGCTCGCGCCGCAGATTGTCTGGCCGCAGCGGTGTTATACGAGGCTGGTGATGATGCCGACGGGCAACGTGCAGTAGCCCAGGTGGTCATCAACCGCGCCCGCCACCCAGCCTTTCCCAAGTCGATCTGCGGGGTGGTGTTTCAGGGCAGCGAGCGCAGCACCGGTTGCCAGTTCACCTTTACCTGCGATGGCGCGCTGGGTCGGCGCTATGGCGAGCCAGTCTGGCACCGCGCACGCGGGATCGCGATTGATGCGCTGAATGGCGCGGTCTATCGCCCGGTGGGGCTTGCCACCCATTATCACACTGACTGGGTCCGCCCCTATTGGAGCCCGTCGCTCGACAAAATTACCCAAGTCGGCACCCATTTGTTTTTCCGTTGGCCCGGATTTTGGGGGTCTCCTGCTGCCTATCGCGGCACTGGCAATGGCCAAGAACCAGCCATCGCACGCTTGGCCGTGCTCTCCACTAGCCATGCGCTGGCAGCGGGCCTGCCGGTTGCGAGCGAAATTACCATACCGGTCAACGATGCCGCAGTCGCAGCAGCAATTTCTGCGGTCGTTCCGCGCCAGAACCGGATGCTGGGCGACACCATCATCCTGACGCTTGAGCGCGGGCAACCGCCGGAGACTTTTCCGGCGCTGGCTGAGGCTGCTTGCGGCACCCGAACCTATTGCAAAGTCATGGGCTGGACCAACCCGCAACTGACCCCAAACAGCGAGGCGATGAGCGATATGGCAAGGGCAGCGATGAGTTTTAGCTATTTGCGCGATGAACCGCGCAGCCTGGAACGGGCGCTGTGGAATTGTGACGAGTTTCGCCGCGATCAGCCGATGCAATGCATGCGGCGTTAGCCGTGATGCATGGGCACAAAATGCATGCGGCGTTAGCCGTGATGCATCCACATATTGCATGCGGCGTTAGCCGTGATGCATCCACAAAACGCGCTACGGTTTACCGTAGGGGAAGCACAACAAAAACGCATGCGCCGCTAGGCCGCGACAAACAGGTCGGCGCTGATTCCCATAATCGCTTCTGACCCGGCTTCGATTTTGCACCGCAGCGATCCCGCATCAGGCATGATCCGCTCTGCAAAATAGCGCGCAGTGACCAGCTTGGTGCGATAGAAATCCGCATTACCCCCGCCAGCATCGAGCTTGGCCTGTGCCGCCACCGCCATCCGCAGCCACATCAGCCCCAAGGCGACAATGCCCATGATGTGCATATAATGGTGCGCACCCGCCCCAATGTTATTGGGATTGGTCATGCCGTTTTGCATGAACCACATGGTTGCCGTTTTCAGCTCGGCATTGGCCTTTTCCAGGCGCGAGGCAAAATCGGCCAATCGCTCATCGCCCTTGGCCGCAGCGCATTCACTATCGATGATGGCAAACAGCGCCTGCACCGCACGACCGCCATTTTTGGCGAGTTTGCGACCGACCAGATCCATTGCCTGCACCCCATTGGCGCCTTCATAGATCATCGTGATGCGGGCATCGCGGACATATTGGCTCATGCCCCATTCCTCGATGTATCCATGGCCGCCAAAAACCTGTTGGGCGTTGGTGGCGACATCATAGCCCTTGTCGGTGCCATAGCCCTTGATGACCGGAGTAAGCAGGGTGACGAGGTCGTCGGCCAATTGGCGTTCTTCTTCGCTCGCCGCGCTATGGACGAGATCGACCTGTAGTGCACCCCAGAGGCACAATGCCCGCAGTCCCTCGGTCAAAGCCTTGGCGTCGATCAGCATCCGCCGCACATCGGGGTGGACCATCAATGTATCGGCTTTTTGCTCTGGCTCTGCAGGACCGGTCAGCGCCCTGCCCTGGCGGCGATCATTGGCATAGGCGACCGCGTTCTGAAACGCGATGTCGGCCTGTGACAATCCCTGAATGCCGACACCCAGACGCGCCGCGTTCATCATCACGAACATCGCAGCCAAGCCCTTATTCTCATCGCCCAGCATGAAACCGGTCGCGCCGTCATAATTCATGACACAGGTGGAATTGCCGTGAATGCCCATCTTGTGCTCCAGCGAACCACAGCTCACACCGTTGCGCTCACCCAGGCTACCATCGGCGTTGACGAGATATTTGGGGACGATGAACAGCGAGATGCCCTTGACGCTGTCGGGCGCGTCGGTGGTTTTGGCCAACACCAGATGGATGATGTTGCTGGTCAGGTCATGTTCGCCCGACGAGATGAATATCTTGGTCCCCGTAATCGCATAGCTGCCGCCCAATTGCGGTTCCGCCTTGGTCCGGATGAGGCCAAGGTCAGTGCCGCATTGCGGTTCGGTCAGGTTCATCGTGCCGCCCCATTCGCCCGAAATCATCCGCGCCGCATAGGTCTCTTTTTGCTCCTCGGAGCCTTTGACCAACAGCGCCGATACCGCCGCCTGGGTCAAGCCGGGGTACATGGTAAATGCCTGATTGGCGGCCATCCGGTATTCCTCAACCGCAAATCCCAAGACATGCGGTAGCCCCTGCCCGCCAAATGCCTCTGGCTGGGACAATGTCGTCCAGCCTGCCGCGCAATAAGCGTCATAGGCTGCCTTGAATCCGGTCGGAGTTGTCACCGAGCCGTCATCATGGCGGGTGCAGCCCTCCAGATCGCCCGTCCGATTGATTGGAAACAGCACGTCTTCACAAAAGCGCCCAGCCTCGGTTAAAACGGCCTCGACCATATCGGGGGTTGCCGCCGCAAAGCCGGGCAAATCCGCATAGCGCTCAAGGCCGATGACATCGTTGAGGATAAACAGCGAGTCGGTAATCGGAGCCTTATAAATTGGCATATTATCCTCCTGCATTGCCGACAAATCCGGCGCCATGTCTAAGCAAAAAACCTTGTGGCCAAGCGCAACCGACTATAGCGACGCCTTGACGTTCTCGACAACCGTAATGAATTGCTCCAACTCGTCGATGGAACTGTCAATGTCGCTGCGCTGCCGCTTGAGAAAGGTAATCCGGTCACGACACATTTCGATCGTCACTTGGCGCTGGGTGCGCCGGTTGTCGCCTAGGTCATACAGGTCAATCATCTCGCGAATCTGGGCGAGGCTGAAACCGACGCGCTTGGCGCGCAATATCCAGGCCAATCTAGCCCGGTCGCGCCGCGAATAGATCCGCGATATTCCCTTGCGGGATGGTGCAATCAATCCTTCGTCTTCGTAAAAACGCAGCGCCCTAGCCGTAATATCAAATTCGGCAGACAGGTCGGTGATCGAAAAATTATCGCGTCCGGCCTCATCAACCGTATCGATGTGTGACTGTCCATATTCGCTTTGCATCACTCCGAGGTAATTGACGTTCACGTTAACGTCAATGATATTTCCGCTACGGCGTCGGATTGTTGATGCACAATTGCCGTGGTGCGCGCGCGTTGAGGACATCCCTGCGCGAGCGCAAGCGGGTTGCATCGGCATCGGCCCAGCCGACCCGCAGCATCGCACCGCCCGACATTGATGCCCGCTCCCCACACAAGGCAGCACAGCCCGCTGGCACCACGCCAGGTATCCGCACCGACTGACCGTCATAGTCCGCGTCAATCTTGCAGTCCGCCCCGGTAAAGGCCAGCGTCAGCGTGGTCCCATCATGCTGCGCGGTGCCCGACCCTTCGCACACCAAGGTCGGACCAAAATGCATGACTATGCCAAACCGCAGATTGTCCGACCCGGCATCCGCGACGCATAGTCCGTCAGTCCCGGCAACATGGCTGCGCTGATACAGGCCGACCGGCGGCACCGTGTTGGGATCCACAATCAGATTGGCCTCGCTTGCGGCAATATCCAAGGGATTGTCGGCATTGATCGGCAGTTGGTCGACTGGTTCAGCGCGACAGCCCATCAATATGCACATAGTAACCGCCGACAGGAGGAGTATTCTCATCCGACTGGTTCAAGCCCCTGATCGGGCAAGACGTGTCGGTAAAAGCAACTATCGACACCGGTATGGCAGGCTGGACCGGCAGGCTGTGCGATGACCCACAAGGCATCCTGGTCGCAATCAACCCTGATCTCGCTCACCACCAAAACATTGCCAGATGTTTCCCCCTTTTTCCACAAAGCCTGTCGGCTGCGCGAATAAAAATGGACGAAATTGGTGGACAAGGTGGCAGCGATAGCTTCGGCGTTCATATGCGCCACCATCAACACTGCGCCGCTGTTGGCATCGGTCACAACCGCCGTCACCAGCCCGTTGGCATCAAACTTTGGCTGTAGCCGCGTCGCTGCTTCTGGCGTGTCGGTCATGGCCATGGTCATGGTTCTGACTCTAACTGCTTCACAGGACAGCTTGTCAAGCATTGGCTCTCTGGAAAAAATGCGCGATGGCGGGGGCGACAAGCCCGCATCCGCACTCTATAGGCCCGTCATGCTAACAACCAATCCGTTTGACGATGACAAGCTGCGCGAAGAATGTGGTGTTTTCGGGATTACTGACAGAGAGACTGCAGCGGCGGTCACTGCGCTGGGCCTCCACGCTCTGCAACATCGCGGACAGGAAGCCGCCGGCATTGTCAGTTTCGATGGAGCGGATTTTCACGCACGCAGGGCGATGGGCCATGTCGCGGGTAATTTCGACAGCGAAGCGGTGATCGAAACCCTGCCCGGCACCCATGCCGTTGGCCATGTCCGTTATTCGACCACCGGCGCCTCAGCCCTGCGTAATGTGCAACCGCTGTTTGCCGACCTGTCGTCGGGCGGATTTGCCGTGGCGCACAATGGCAACATCTCCAATGCCAATATGTTGCGGCGTCAATTGGTGCGCCGTGGCTCCATCTTTCAATCGACCAGCGATACCGAAGTCATCATCCATTTGGTGGCGACATCATCCTATCGCACTTTGTTAGACCGGTTCATTGATGCCCTGCGCCAGCTCGAGGGAGCCTATTCTCTGATCTGTCTAACTAGCGAGGGCATGATTGCCTGCCGCGATCCATTGGGTATCCGCCCGCTGGTTATGGGCAAGTTGGGCGATAGCTGGCTGTTTGCTTCGGAAACCGTGGCGTTTGATGTGGTTGGCGCACAACTGGTCCGCACCGTCGAACCGGGTGAACTTGTCATCGTTGAAAATGGTGAAATCCGTTCGATCCGTCCGTTTCCAGCGGTCCAAAAACGGCCATGTATTTTCGAACACATCTATTTTTCGCGCCCCGATTCAATTGTCGATGGAACTTCGATCTATTCGGTACGCAAGGCAATCGGCGCCCAACTCGCGCTTGAAAGCCCGGTAGATGCAGACTTCGTCATTCCTGTGCCCGATTCAGGCACACCTGCAGCCATCGGTTTTGCTCAGGCTTCTGGGATACCGTTTGAACTGGGGATCATCCGCTCGCACTATGTGGGGCGGACATTCATCCAACCGAACGAACAGGTCCGCCACCTAGGCGTGCGGTTGAAACACAATGCCAATCGCGCCCTGGTCAACGGCAAACGCATTGTCCTGATCGATGACAGCATTGTGCGCGGCATCACCAGTCTCAAAATCGTGCAGATGATGCGTGATGCCGGAGCGGCAGAGGTGCATATGCGGATTGCCAGTCCGCCTATGATGCACAGTTGTTTTTACGGAGTCGACACCCCTGAACGCAGCAAACTGCTGGCTGCCCAACACGATGTAGAAGGAATGCGGGCGTTCATGCACGCCGACAGTCTGGCCTTTGTGTCCATCGATGGCCTTTATCGTGCGGTCGGAGAAGGTAATCGCAACCGCGAGCAGCCGCAATATTGCGACGCCTGTCTTACCGGCGATTATCCCACATCGTTGACCGACCATGATGAGCAAAGCGGCGATAACCAATTGCTGTTGCTGGCCAAGCGCGTAGTTTGATGACCGATTTTTTTGCCGATAAAATTGCGCTCGTCACCGGGGCCAGCAAAGGCATTGGCGCGGCAACTGCAAAGGCTCTGGCCGGGGCGGGCACACATGTCGTCATGGTCGCGCGCAACGCCGATGCGCTCGAACTGGTCGAGGAGGAAATCCATGCCGCCGGTGGTAGCGCCACCATCGCCCCGCTCGACATGGCCGATGGAGACAATATCGCCAAACTGTCGGCCGCAATCGCAAGCCGGTGGAAGCGCCTCGACATATTGGTGCTGAATGCAGCAACGCTGGGGACATTGTCGCCCATTGCCGCGATTGACACCAAGGAGTTAAACCGGCTGTTCACCCTCAATGTGCTGGCGCAGCATGCAACGATTGCTGCGTGTGAGCCGTTGTTGCGTCGCGCAGAGCAAGGCCGGGTGATCGCCATGACATCTAGCGTGGCCCGGACCCCGCGTGCTTATTGGGGCGCTTATGGCGCGAGCAAGGCGGCGCTGGAAAATCTGGTGACGGCATTTGGCGAGGAAATGCGCAGCGTGTCGAATGTCCGCACCGCGATCATCGACCCCGGCGCTACCCGGACACAGATGCGCGCTCGCGCCTTTCCGGGCGAAGATGCAGCGACGCTCAAAGACCCTGCCGTCGTCGCCGATGCCATCATCGAGCTGCTGCGCCGCGACTTTGATTCCACCGAATTTGTGGTGCTAGGTCGTTAGCGCAGCCTGTCGCCATCAGTATGCCGATGGTCGCCCGCCGTTTCCCTCGGCGACAATAGCGGCGCGCACCGCCCGATAAAAAGCCAGCCGCTGCCCGCCCAACTGCGCGCCTGTCGCAGTAGGCCAGTTGCCAACACCAGCAATCACCAGCTTGTTCGCGGGATCGATGAATATCCCCTGCCCGAATATCCCTTGAGCAGCAAAGCTGTCGTCATCATAGGTCCACCATTGATGCCCATAGCCAAATCCGGGGCGGCCAATGTCCGCTTGCTTATGGCCCGCCGCTTCAAACCAGACTTGGGGCACGACGCGCTGTCCTCCCGCCTGTCCGCCGCCAAGCACGAACATGCCAAATCGGGCATAGTCGCGCAGCCGTATCGACATGCAACAGCCGCTGATTTCGCGCCCGCCGCTGTTGAGCAACCAGGCAGCATCCGCCTCCATCCCGAATGGTCGCCAGACTTTTTCCGACAGATAAGCCGACACCGTCTTACCCGTTGCCCGCTCGACCAGCACCCCGATCAAATTGGTTTCCCCGGTGTTATAGTTCCACCGCGTTCCCGGCTGTGCCGCGCGCGGCAAGCGCCGCATATAGGCAGTGACCGGGTCCAGCCCGCCTTCTGGTTGCTGTAAATTGAACAGTGCGACGTCGCTGTTTGGGTCGGTGTAATCCTCGTTCCAGCGCACCCCGGATTGCATCGACATCAATTGCGCGATGGTTACCCCGTCATAACCACTGCCAACGAGTTCGGGGATGTAGCGGGTGACTGGATCGGACAGGCTGGCGATATGACCATCCTGAATTGCCGCCCCGATCAGGGTTGAAGTGAATGATTTTGCCACTGAAAAGCTGGTCCAGCGTCCCTCAGCCGAAAAGCCCAGACCATAGCGTTCCAGCCGCACCCGCCCATCCTGAATGACGATCAACCCCGCCAGCCGCTGCTGCGCCATATAATCATCAACGGACAGATTGCCGCCGTCCAGCGGAACCGTCACGCTAAGCGGACGCCCCTGTGGCAGCGCCAATACCCGGCCACCGCCGGTTACGGTGTTGGTGGGCGAAACACGCTCAAACATGCGGAACGCAAGGTCACGTTGCGCCTGAGTCCAAAACAGGACATTGGCGTCTTGCGGCAGTTCTACTGCGGGCGGCGGCGCTGCCGTCTGCACTGGCGCAGTCGTGGATGTGCACGACGTCAAGACGCCAGCTACCAGCACCGCTGCTGCGAAAATTGTATTTCTGCGCATCATTCTGCTCCCAATCTATCCCTGTGTTTTTTCCAAAGTCACTTGGGCAGCGGTGATGCCGCCACCTCGAAATCCCGCCTCGCAATACATCAGATAATAGCGCCAAAGACGACAAAACTCGGCGGGCAGCGGTTTTATTTCCATCGCTGCGTCAAAGCGTTCGCGCCATCGTTTCAAGGTTAAGGCGTAGTCCAAGCCAATTTCGCGTTGATCCTGCCAGTGCAAGCCGCGCTCCTCGGCCAAGGCCTTAAACCGGCTGCTTGAAATCAGGCAGCCGCCCGGAAAGACATAGCTCTGGATGAAGTCGGAGCTGACGGCGTAACGCTCAAAAATCGCATCATCGATGGCGATATATTGGATTGCCGCACGACCACCGGGCTTTAACGTGCGGGCAATGGCATCCAGATAGTCGGGCCAATACTGCTTACCGACCGCTTCGACCATTTCGACGCTGGCGATCGCGTCATACTGCCCGGCAATATCACGGTAATCCTGTAACACTATGGCTCCATCCGGCGCAACTTGCCGCCGTGCCCAATCCGCCTGTGCCTCGCTGATCGTCAGCCCGGTATATTGGACGTCGTATTGCTCGATTGCGCGAGCGCCTAGCCCGCCCCAGCCACAACCGATTTCTAGCAAGCTATCACCCGGCTTTAACCCCAGCCGAGCGAGCACAGCATCAATCTTTCGCAATTGCGCGGTTTCCAACGGCTCACCCGGATTGTCAGGGTCAAAGATCGCGCCCGAATAGACCATATGCCGATCCAACCAGCTTGCGTAAAAGTCATTACCCAGATCATAATGGGCGCGGATGTTGCGACGCGATCCGCTCCGGCTATTGCGGTGCCTCCAGTGCTGGATATGGTATAACCAGCGCAGCGGTCCACGCGCCCTCCCCACCTCTGCCAATGCCCCCCGATTGGTCGAAAATGCGGCGAACAGGCTGACCGGATCATCGCTTTCCCATTCGCCCGCCATCCACGACCGAAACCAGCCAATCGACCCAGACAGCATCAATCGCACCAGCGCCGACCAACTATGAAGCCTGATCCGTGCTGCGGGTCCAGGCCCACGGCCACCGATGATCCGGACGCTGCCGTCGGGTAAATGCACCTCGATCATCCCATAGCCAAAAGCCGTGTCGAGCCGGTCCAAAAACCGATGGAAAATGGCGGATGGCAGCCGGTTGACCAGTCCAGCCAACAGGCTGGTATTATCGGCCAAAACCCGATCCACACCGGCAAGGCCCAGTGTGCGTTGTTCCATGGGTGCATTCATGGGAATGGTTCTGGCGCATGGCCGCAGTGAAGGCAATCACAGATCGCGGCTGAACCACAGGATAGTTGGCGCTGTCACTGATTGGAATAGGTTATCGCGGTTAAACCCCGCAACCAACCCTATGCGACAGTCCAGCTTTGCCCGCGCTGCAACAGGTTGGCGAGATTGGGGGTTTTACCCACCGACGCTGTGGCATTTTGCTGCGCGACCGCATCGTCAAAAGTCGGGCGCGGATCATCATAAATAACGCCAAGCGCCATCGGATACTCACCAAATTTCATCTCAACCAGCATGTGCGCGACGCTGCGATTGGTGATGTCATGGACCAGCACCCCCGCTGTCTGCCAGTCGCCATCGACGACATCGACAACTTTCAGTTCCAGCCGCTCAAGGTCGAGCGCGATACCCTTGTGCTCATCCAGTTTGGGATTGCCGAACAGCATCGGCTCGCCATGCCTCAGCCACAACTGATGTCCGGCATTGGCTTTATCGGTAAAACCTGCGAACACATCATCATTATAGACAATACAGTTCTGAAATATCTCAATAAAACTTGCGCCCTTGTGCGCGTGAGCCGCGATCAGCACATCGGGCAGATGCTTTGACACGTCAATCGCCCGGGCGACAAATCGCGCGCCAGCCCCCAGTGCAAAGGCACATGCCTGAGCCGGACGGTCAACCGAGCCATAGGGTGTCGACGGACTGCGGGTGCCGACCGCGCTGGTCGGCGAATACTGCCCCTTGGTCAGGCCGTAAATCTCGTTGTTGAACAGCAGGAACTGGCAATCAAGGTTGCGCCGCAGCAGGTGGAATGTGTGGTTGCCACCGATTGACAGAGCATCGCCATCGCCGGTGATGATCCAGACATCAAGGTCAGGATTGGCCAGCTTTATCCCGGTTGCGACCGCCGGGGCGCGGCCATGGATGGTGTGAAAACCATAGGTATCCATATAATAGGGAAAGCGCGACGAACAGCCGATGCCGGAGACAAATACGGTATTTTCAGGGGTGCCGCCGATTACTGGCATGGTCCGTTGCACCGCCTTTAATACCGCATAGTCGCCGCAACCGGGGCACCAGCGCACTTCCTGGTCGCTTTCCCAATCCTTGGGCGTGGTTTCGCGTACAATCGGGGTCATTTCGTTCATTGCTAAATCTTTCAGGCAGATTTTTTGAGACGCTCAATTTCATTGCGTGCCGCACGTTCCAAAAATAATCTATGCGAAAAATTAGAAGAATTACCTTTTACACTTTCCATAATTTCCCTGATCACTGAGGCTTTCATCGAAACCGAAATTGTGTCTGGAAAGGCAGGAATTTTAACGGCAATTGCAACAAGCGCATGAATTTTAGCCTCGGGCGTATCTGCGCGCTCTGCCCCAAAATCCACTGTTGAGGGCAGAGGAATGATGTCGCCATCCTCAACCATACCGTCAATGTGAAATTGCAGTGCCTCGGTTCCCATGGCAATAACATCATCGATAGTCTCACCGCCAGAAGCACAGCCCGGAAAATCAGGGAAATAGATGCTAAAGCCATCACCATCCGATGCCTCGATAACACCATAATAATGGCGCGGGGTCATTTCGATCTACCTTTCAAGTTCAAACCTGATTGTCTTTCGATGTTCTTTAATGTGCCGGGTGCAATATCCTTTAACGGATGCCCCACAGTGACCTTACCAGATTTGTCTGGATGGTGAAACTGATGATGGCTGCCGCGCTGCGCAACTCTTTTCCAGCCATCGGCTTCAAGCAATCCAATGATTGTCCGGCTATCCATAACTCACGCCAAAGCCCCCGCAATCGCTGCTTCAATTTCGGCGATGGTAAAGGGTTGCCCGGACACTTTGTTGAGCGGGCGGCAATCGACCAAAAACTGGTCGCGTAATAATGTCTTAAGCTGGCCGGTGTTCATTTCTGGCACGATCACTTTACCAAACCCCTTGAGCAGATCGCCCAGATTGCCCGGCATCGGCCAGATATGACGGATGTGGACATGGGCGACATCCAAACCCTTTGCCCGCGCCCGTCGCACCGCCTGATGGATCGGGCCATAGGTCGAGCCCCAGCCGACCACGGCCAGCTTTGCTCCGGCGGCACCGAGCAGCACCTCTTGATCGGGCACATCAATCCCCGCAACCTTGGCTTGACGGATGTCGGTCATCGCCTGGTGATTGGCCGCCGAATAGTCGATATTACCGGTGCCTAGCTCCTTTTCAATCCCGCCAATCCGGTGGCGCAGACCCGGGGTTCCCGGCTTCACCCACGGCCGCGCCAGCTTATTATCGCGGGCATATGGCAGAAATCCGCCCTGTGGCACCTTGTCCAGGAACTTGACCGGAAACGGCTCTAAGCTGCTGACATCCGGCACTTTCCAAGGCTCGGCAGCATTGGCGATATAGCCATCTGTCATCAGCATCACTGGGGTCATATATTGGGTCGCAATCCGGCAAGCCTCGATCGCACAGTAAAAGGCATCGCCGGGCGAACACGCCGCAATAACCGGCATCGGCGCATCGCCATTGCGACCATAGACGGCCTGATACAGGTCCGATTGCTCGGTCTTGGTCGGCAATCCGGTGGACGGTCCGCCGCGCTGGGAGTTGATGATGACCAGTGGCAATTCGGTCATGATCGCAAGGCCCATCGCCTCAGCTTTCAAGGCTATCCCCGGTCCGGACGAGCTGGTGACGCCCAATTGCCCCGCGTAACTGGCACCGATTGCGCTGGTGATCGCGGCAATTTCATCCTCAGCCTGGAATGTGGTGATGCCATATTCCTTGAGGCCGGATAGATAGTGCAAAATCGCCGACGCGGGCGTGATCGGATAGCCGCCAAAGAACAGCTTGATGCCAGCCAGCTGCGCGCCTGCAACCAAGCCAAGCGCCACTGCCTCTGCGCCGGTTATCGTCCGATATAGGCCGGGCGCCGCTGGAGCTGGCCCAATATGCTGCTGGTGCAACTGCCCACCCAGCTCGACCGTCTCACCATAGGCGTGTCCGGCATTGAGCGCGGCAATATTGGCCGCCGCCAATTCAGGTTTTTTTGCAAATTTGGCATTGAGCCAGTCAATCAACGGCTGACGGTCGCGGTCGAACATCCACAGCGCCAGCCCCAGCGTCCACATATTCTTGCAACGCAGCGCTTCCTTGTTGCCCAGACCAAATGGCTTGACCGCTTCGAGGGTCATTTGCGAGATGTTGATCGCAATCACCTGCCATTTGGCCAGGCTGCCATCTTCCAGCGGATTAGCCGCATATTTCGCCTTGGCCAGATTGCGGGGGGTAAACTCACCGACATCGGCAATAATCAGGCCGCCAAGTTTCAGCGCATCCACATTGGTCTGGAGTGCGGCCGGGTTCATCGCCACCAAAATGTCCGGCGCATCGCCAGCGGTATCAATTTGTTCTGAGCCAAAATTGATCTGGAATGCCGAAACCCCAAACAATGTTCCTTGCGGCGCACGGATTTCCGCCGGAAAGTCCGGGAAAGTCGCCAGATCATTGCCGGACAGGGCGGTTGACAGGGTGAATTGCCCACCCGTCAATTGCATCCCATCACCGGAGTCCCCGGCAAAGCGAACGACTACCGCGTCGGTTGATGAACTATGGGGGGATGAACTATCTGAAACAGTCTGTGTGGCTGACGCCATTCTCTTGGCTTCCTGTCCCAGTTTTGCTTTGCTGGCTGTTCCTACGCGCCCTTGAGCCAAGAGGCCAAATAGATTTTGTTACACAACGTAAAAAAATAACCGCAAAAGGACCGAATGATTCGCATCCGGGTCAGCCAGTGGAGCATTTGCTATGAACAATACCCCAACCCCCGGTCCATTCGTCCGCCCGGACGTTCGCATCTTCCTCGACTTTTTGAACAATCAGCCTGGCCCAAAGATGCACGAGTTGTCCCCCGCCGATGCGCGGGCGATGATGATTGCAATGGGCACCATTGCTGAACAGCCAGTGGGTGAGATTGCGGTGGAACGTGATCTGGCGATTCCCGGGCCAGCGGGGATCATCCCTGCCCGCCTTTATGATAGTCGCGAAAGCCGCACTGAAACCCCGGTTATGACATTCTATCATGGTGGTGGCTTTGTCATCGGTGACCTTGATACGCACGGCCCCTATTGTGCGGAGGTTGCCCGCCAGCTCGACCTGCCGGTCATTGCTATCGATTACCGGCTTGCTCCTGAGCATCGCTTTCCTGCAGCAGCCGTAGATTGTGAAGCAGCAACCCGCTGGGTCGCCACAAGTCCTGCGGATTTAGGATTCAAAGTCACCGGCCTGATCACGTCGGGCGACAGCGCAGGCGGCAATTTGACGATTGTCACCACCATGGCGCTGCGGGACAATCCGGCAGCGGTGCCGGTTTTGCTCCAGCATCCCATTTACCCGGTCGTTACAGATAGCGCAGAATGGCAAAGTATGATCGATTTTGCTGATGGGTATTTGCTGACAGCAGATACGATGGCTTATTTTCATACGGCTTACGGCTCGGAGGGAAGCGATTTTCGGGGAGCCCCACTCAATTTTGATCAAAGCGGAATGCCGCCCAGCCTGGTGACGACCGCCAGCCTCGACCCCCTATGCGATCAAGGCATCGCTTATTACCAAGCTCTGCTGACAGCCGGTGTCCACGCAGAACATCGCAGCGCCGGTGGGAATATTCACGGCCATATCAATTTTCGCAAAATCATTCCGTCATCACAAGATGATATTACCGGCAACATGACGGCGCTAAAATTGATGCTGGCAAAGGTCTTTGCAGACGCATGAATGACGCGGCCGCTTTGCCATATCGTCCAGGTGTCGGCGTCATGCTGGCCAATCAGGATGGGTTGATCTTTGTCGGCCAGCGGCTCGATTCGAGCAGCGAAGCGTGGCAAATGCCGCAGGGCGGGGTTGATCCAGACGAGGAGCCTGACGCCGCTGCCTATCGCGAACTTGCCGAAGAAACCGGGATTGCCGCCCGTCACGCGATTATGATTGCGCGCAGTCAGGCACCCTATGACTATGACCTGCCTGTCCATTTGGTGCCAAAAATGTGGGACGGACGCTATCGCGGACAGCGCCAGCATTGGTATCTGATGCGCTTTACCGGGTCTGACGACAACATCAATATCGCAACCGAACACCCCGAGTTTCGAGCATGGCAATGGGTCGAGCCATCGCGCCTTGCCGATTTGATCGTTCCGTTCAAACGGACACTCTATACCTCCCTGGTGGATGAGTTTGTGCGATTACTGTGACCCCGCAAGTGGCCTCGTCTTTGCACCGTTACGTCATAGCTGTCGGCTCCAACATGCCGCATCACAGACATGGGCGGCCGCCGTGCGTTGTTGATGCCGCTGCAAACAGGCTTTGCGCGCTCGGCGTCGCGGTGGTGCAATCCAGTCCGATACTTGCTTCCACGCCAGTCGGACCCTCGCGTCGATGTTTTGCCAACGCGGCGTGGTTGGTCGAATGCGAACTGGTCCCGCCTGACATGCTCGCGGTGCTCAAACAGATTGAGCGCGAATTTGGTCGCCGCTCGGGGCAAAGATGGGCGGCCCGCGTCATCGACCTCGACATCATATTGTGGAGCGGCGGGTTGTGGGCTGACCCGACCTTACAAATACCGCATCCCGCTTGGGACAAACGGGATTTTGTGCTCAAACCCATGGCCCAGATTGTCCCTGACTGGCGCGATCCGGTCAGCGGACGGACGGTCAGGCAGCTATTGGCGCGACACCAGCGGGCAACCGCAAAAGCGAATGATTGACCAATGCAGCCGGTTTGCTTAGGGGGGCATCGCATCCGCGCCGTAGACGTTCATCCAGCGCACGAGTGGGGCCCTTAGCTCAGTCGGTAGAGCAACTGACTTTTAATCAGTAGGTCGCTGGTTCGAGCCCAGCAGGGCTCACCATATAAGCTATTGAGAGATATAAATTTAGTTGACGACGCGAAATTTTCACCGGCCTAGTTTTTCATTTTAGGCCGGTTTTTAGGCCGGTGAAGTTTTTTCATTCAATAGTGTGGTTAACACACCTGATTAGTAATCAGGGGGCCGCGGGTTCGAATCCTGCAGCCGGCACCATAATTTCAATGACTTAGACGGATCGTGGAAATGTCCGCCTCACGGCGGGGTCCCAGCGGGGCATCAGATATCGACTAGCTTTGTTATCGTTTCAGGATTTTGGTCGTTTCGGGGATAAAATGGTCGTGAATTATTTGGGCAGCTTGGGTTCGGCGGTTGATGCGGTTGTCGTGTGGGCCATGTCGGGAAGGCTGGATCCGAGGGTGTTGGATTTCGCTATCCGCTGAAACCCATCTATGATACAAAACCTCGGACTTTATCCCCTGTATTCTGAGTCTTTGTATCAATGATCGAGCCAAATTCCCAGCGCCAAATTGCCCGCACCGTCATGGCTGCCCGGGGAATCGTGCGCTTGACTGAGTTCCGGAGCTCAGGCGTGACGGCGGCCACGGTCAGCCGCATGGTTCGGGACGGCGAGGTGATGCGGCTCGCGCGGGGTCTTTATCAACTCACCGACGCGCCGCTGGATACCGATCATAGTCTCGCGGAGGCAGCAAAGCGACTGCCGAAGGGCGTCGTCTGTCTCGTCTCAGCTCTCGCCTATCACGGGCTGACGGATCAGCTTCCGAGGAAGGTGTGGCTCGCCATCGGCAAGAAGGACTGGGCGCCCAAGCCTGACGGCATGCCAATCCGCATCGTCCGTTTCACTGAAGGACTGCTGTCTGAAAGCGTTGAGACGCATGTGATTGAGGGCGTGCCGGTAAGGGTCTTCGGCGCAGCAAAGACGGTGGCTGATTGTTTCCGGCATCGCAGCAAAGTCGGCCTGTCGGTTGCCATCGAAGGGCTTCAGGAGACGCTGCGGCAGCGCAAAGCCACGCCCGGCGAGATCGCGCGCCAGGCTGAGTATGGCGGCATCTCGACGGTGATCCGTCCCTATCTCGAGGCACTCACGGCCAATGGCTAAAGAGAAAAAGAACATCGGCGCTTCGGTGCGCGCACGGCTCTTGAGCCTTTCCAAGGCGAGTGGGCAGAGCTTCGATCTGGTGCTCACGCGCTTCGCGCTTGAGCGGCTGCTCTTCCGTCTCGGTCAGTCAGCGCATGCGGATCGGTTCGTGCTCAAAGGCGCGATGCTGATGATGACATGGTTCGACGATCCGTATCGAGGCACGCGCGATCTCGACTTGCTGGGCTTTGGCGATCCCGATCCGGACGCGATGCTCGCTGTATTTCGCGAGATACTGACGCAAGATGCTGGCGACGGCGTCCAGTTCGACGCTGCTGCGCTACGCGTTGATCGCATTCGCGAAGAGCTTGAATATGGCGGCCTGCGGTTGCGCACGACCGCCGAGATCAGCGGCGCCAAGATCAAAGTGACGATCGACATTGGTTTTGGCGATGCCGTCGAGCCGAAAGCCGAGTTTGTCGACTATCCCTCTATGCTGGATCTTCCTCCACCCCGCCTGCGCGCCTATGCGCGCGAAACGGTTATCGCCGAGAAGTTTCAGGCTATGGTCGCGCTTGGACGTGCCAACAGCCGGATGAAGGATTTTTACGACATCTGGATATTGAGCCGGTCGTTCGCTTTCGACAATGACAGGCTGCCTCGGGCTATCGCCGCTACCTTCGCCCGTCGTGGAACGCCAATCCCGGACGAACTGCCTGACGCCTTGTCTCCTTCCTTCGCGGCTGACGCGCAAAAGAAACAGCAATGGCGCGCTTTCGTGGAGGATGTTGCTCTCAATCCCGGAGATCTCGCGGATGTGATTAGGGATCTCGCCGCGTTCCTCATGCCTCATGCCGCTTTTGCGGCCAAGTGGAGTGGGGCAAGTGACTCTGTATAAAGAGTGGTGCGATACTACGAAAGAGAAGGAAGGTCGCAAGCATTATTGGTCTTTTGTCGAGAAGGCAGAGGGTCGCGATGACATTCGTGACGGCCTTACCGAAACTATGCGCTCTCACTATGATCGGCTTGAGCGCATTGCCGAAGACGTCGCGCGTCTCGGATATGTAGATGCAGCTAAAATCCTGAACGCTGTGCTGCCACAGACTGCGAAGGCGCGTTCTGGCGACCTTGGCGAGATACTGGCAACCGAGTTGGTCGAAGAAGAAATCGGCTTACGCGTTCCCGTCCGGCACCTGCGTTTATTTGACTGCCGCTGGGTCGTCACGCGCTTGCTTTTCGGCGCATGACCGCGCCAAGCACGCGCGGAAAACCGAATGGGCCGATCAATGCGCCGGCTGTCGCGACCCCTGTAAGCAACGACGGGACGATGCCGACGCATAAAATATCGGCGCCGGTCAAATACAGGCCCGGCACATGGGTGCGTGGTTTGAGAGCATGCTCGGTGAATTTTTCCGGCACGCCTGGCAAACCGTAAATTGCGCCGTTGGGGTGGGCGGTAAAATGCGCCACCGACAGCGGCGTCGACAGCTCCTGATACGCCACAAGATCGCGAAACCCAGGATAGCGCTGTTCGATCAAGTCGAGCATGCCGGCGCTGATCTGCGCCTTCAGCGCCTCATAGTCCGCGCCGCGATTTTTCCACGGCTGGTCGGCCCAATCCTTGAACTGGTCAAATTCGACCATGGCGAAGAATTCGACAGTGTGCGGACCGTCTTTGCCGTTCTTCAATGACGGAAACGACAAATGGCCCGACGTTGCCCGTCCGGCCATCAGCCCGGCGCCGTTGGGGTGCACCTCGTGATCGTAACCATCGAATATCCAGTGGTTTTCCCCGGCAAATCCTAATGTTCGCGGGTCCGTCTTGAGACCGAGATACAGCGAAACGGCGCTGTTGGGTGTCAGCAACCCTTTGAGGCGTTTTGCATATCCCGCTCCGACCTCGGGCGGCAGCAATTTGGCAAACGTCGTATAGGCCCCTGCACCCGAAACGACATGTGCCGCGCGGAATGCCTTTGTGACATCGACGCCGCGGTGCCGGGTTTTGGCCTCGACACCGACCGCACGGCCGTTCTCTACAATGATCTTTGTGACCTCATGATTGACGAGGAGGGCGCCGCCTGCCCGGGCGATAACCGGCGCGATCGTGCCGGCGATTTGCCCCGCGCCACCGTCCGGGAAATAGCCGCCTTGCATATAGTGGCGCACGACGGCGGCGTGCATGCCAAAGGCGCTTTTCGACGGTACCTCGCCATAGGCGATCCATTGACTGGCCAAAACGGCCTTCAGCTTTGAGTCGCGGAAATGCGCGTCCAGATAGGCACCGGTCGTGGTCAGCGCCAACCGGCCGGCGCGTGCCATCAACGCTCGAAGGGCGGCAGCAATGGGCGGCGGCCCTCAGTGAGGCTGGTGCCTGCCGCCAGGCCATTGGCTTCGGCAAGTTTATACCACAGGTTCGCATCGCCATAGAGGCTCTGGGCGATGCTTTGCAGCGTGTCGCCGCTGCGCACCGTGTAACTGCCCGCGCCACTGCGCCCACCGATACTTGTTGTGCGGGATTGCGTGCGATCAAGGTAACACTTGACCTTTAGGTGTCATTGACGTATAGGCGTTTGATGCAAACCCGTCCTATCACCGTCTTTGAGACGAATATGTTTGAGCGGGCTGCTGCAAAGATATGGAGCGAAGACGAGCGCACGGCGCTGGTGGACTATGTGGCGCGCAACCCGGAAGCCGGCGATGTGATCCCCGGCACGGGCGGGGTGAGGAAGCTGCGCTGGGGTCGTGCTGGCAGTGGCAAGCGTGGCGGCGCACGGCTGATCTATTTCTACCACGATATGGATCGGCCCCTCTACTTGCTGCTGGCTTATGCCAAGGCGCAGGCGAGCGATATGAGTGCGGACGAGAAGCGAGCTGTGGCCGCTTTTGCTGCGGTGATCAAGGGACAGGGCCAAGGGGCAAGGTAAATGAGCAAGGAACAGATGATGAGCACGACATTCGGACAGGATTTGATCACTGCAATGGAAGAAGCGGCGGCACACGCGCAAGGCACTTCCAAGGCAGCGCGCACCCATGTGGTTGAGGTGGTCGATGCACGTGCGATCCGCGAGGGGCTGGGGTTGTCACAGCAAGCCTTTGCCAGCGCCTACAAAATCCCACTGGCAACGCTTAAAGGCTGGGAGCAAGGCCGTCGCCAGCCCGACGCGACTGCTTCGGCCTATCTAAGCGTGATTGAGCATTTGCCCGATGCGGCACAGGCGGCGCTGCGCGCGGCCTAAAATGCGGCGCGGAAACAGCCAACTTTGCCTTTATCTTGCTTACACCGCGTAACCCAGTTCGCGCGCCCGATCGACGATCATGCCAAGCTGCTTTTCCAGCCCCGGCGCAAACGGCGAACGCTCGTCTGCCCAGCGCTCGTCGGCGGCGCGAGTCTGGGTGAGATAGGCATCAATCAGCGCGCCGACCCGTTCCGGCTCCGCCACACACGCCGCCGCCACCCCGACCAGCGGGCGGTTACCCCTATTGTTCAGCAGCGGATGCGGCCCCGGCCCCCAAAGATCACTCGATCCGGACCCTATCTCCGCGCCGCACCATTCCGCCATGACCGACCGAAGCATAGACGCCGACATTGACTTCATTGTGCTGAGCCACCGTGCGGAGAACACTCGTGTCCTTTGGCAGGTCGCCCTGCGGCAGAGTTGTCATCACGCAGCGGGGGCATGGGCCGGTGATCTCGAGCCGCACGTCGTCGCCTATAAGGATGGTTTTCCCGATCCAGTCATTCTCGACAAAACCGGAATGCCCGTCCGCCGGCTGCACAACGAGGTTGGGCCGGAAGCGGCGTGTCTCGAAGCGGGCGCTAGGATTGAGGGATCTGAACTGGTCCAGTGTGGCGGTAGTGAGCAGATGCAATATCCCCAGATCGAAAAAAGTCCCGCGCGGCATCGCTTCGTCAGTGACCTCATCCCGATAAGCTAAGCCCTCTATGTCAGGCCAATATTCCTCCAGACTAGGCGTCCATGGGTTGGGAAACGTGGCCTCGAGTAATTCCTCCTGCCCAGGTTCGCGACACTCCAAGCGGACGTCCTTGCCCACGGCACGACTGAGGACTGTATCGACGTCGGGATCATTACTGTCGACCTCCGCGCCATCCGGCAGGCTGATGCGGACGGGCGGCAGATTTTGTCCGGGCGAGGGCGTGTCCAAGTACCGCGCCCGGAAATCGAACAGGTTCGGCCACTTGCGCGGGTTCTTCATGCTGGCGACCTTGTGGTCGGCTTGGTTGATCATTGCCCGCGCCCGGTCGCCAAGTATGCCCCACTCTCCCACATGGGTCGCGTTCAATTCCTCCCCCATCATTGATTTGACGGGGTAGCGCCAGATCGAGAGAAGAGTCCCAACGTCAGTCGGTTTCGTTGCCATGCCCGCCTCCGCTATTGGATTGGACGCTACGCTTGGGAGATAGCATCGATTATCATCGACACAGGGTCTTGTCAAAGCAACTGGACCGGCGGGAGAGGGGCGGTATGTTGGCGAGATGACATGTGGATGAGCAGTTCCCCGGACCCTTCGACCTGGCTCAGGACAGGCTTGATCCGGGGTCCAGAATATGGGACAAAGGCTGGACCACGGCGTTGGGCTACGCCCATCTTCGACTCCGCCGGGGAACAGTGCGAGGTGTCGGGTGCGGCGTTCTTTTTATCTTCTTGATCTTCCGGATATACCGATTGACAGAAGATCGGTACTACGCGGAACGCAATGCCAAAGTTGACTCGACCATGACATTGCCCACAACTCCGCCAAATCCATCTACCGCTTCCAATTTGCCCCCACATAACGCATTTGTGCACGAACACTTGCTCGAGTCGTATGGTGGCGCGTGGCGCTACAATGAAATCATTGGGTTTCTCCGCTTACATTTTTTCGGGTCACAAGTGCGAGCAGAGTACTGGTGCGTCAATCGCAAGCGAATTGTGCGCACCAGAAAGAAAGTTTTAATGCCCTCGTATAGGGATTTAGTGCCTAGGAAAGAAATACCAGTAAAAGGAACAAGTGATGCAATATACAGCATCGTACGTGGGCATGTTGATGACTGCAAACGAGAATTGAAGAAGCGCTACATTGATTCATCTGCTCTTACAACTCTCGGACCGTACATTGATTGGCATGCGCTACTGCACAGGCCACAACCCGGCGCTCAAGCGGACGGCTGCGCCGCCGCTTAGCTCTACGTTAGCCATCCACCGACTATAGAGATCATCTAATGAATACAGATTTACTCCCTCTTTTCGTAAGTATCAACCAAGAAGTCGTTCAGCTTTCGTATCGATGGAAAATATTTCTCCAACTTTTCGATAGCGGAGAGGAGAACTTACTTCTGTTGAACACCAACGGTTCAAATGTTTTTCAAATCCTTCAAGAACTGATCTTAGATAACACAATACTGACCTTATCAAGGTTGACTGACAAAGAAAAGTCATCGGGTCAAGAAAATGCGAGCATCAATAATTTCCTGGCCAAAGCAAAGCCCCGCCTGAATCAAATATCGTTGGATGAGTTGGATCATACACTGGGTAGACTAGATTCATATGTGCAAAATTTGCGAATTCATCGAAATAAGGCGATTGCCCACAAAGATATGGATCATGCCGTAGGGGCTAGGCAACTCCCTGATGTAACATACGACGACCTTGAGAACTCAATGGAAGAGCTGCGTAAGATAATGAGTAAATTTGGAAAAGATTTATTCAATATACAAACATGCTACAGCGTGATCTTCAAGTTCGATCAAGATGGCGTCGGGCTGCTTGGCGTGTTGAAAAAGGCAAGTAATTGAGATGCTTCTATGGCAACCTGGCGCTCAAGCGGGCGGCTCATCCATCCGTTCGTCCTGAGCCTGTCGAAAGACGATCAGCCATCGGCCAACCGCCACCGTCTTTGCGACTCCGGCACAAGCCGGGGAACGGCTCATCCCCTGTACTCAGGCTCCCGGCGGGTCGCTGACCCGGAGCGTTGACCGCAGCGAATCGATTTTCCTACAGCCCGTGCATAGTGTATCAGTGCACAATGGTCAGCGCTGCATCACCTTTCCACAACCATCGTATTGCCCCGGCGATGCTTCCCGCTGGTCGGCTGCGCCATGGTGTCCGTTTCGGCTCCGCCCTTTCACGCGTCCGCCCAAAATTCACGCCGCTGTATATGGTTGATAACACACCACGGCTGGCGCTCTGTAACCCGCAGGCGGCCGTGTTTTACCCCCTGTTTTACTATCAACTACCGTCAACCAGATTTGCGACACAGGCGGTGTTTTTCGCTTCCCCACGGCCTGCATCGAAGATGCAGTTTATCCTGAGCGGCTGCAAGCCAGCCGAAGGGCCGGGGAACAGCCCTTGGTGTTGCCGTGATGGGTGAATCTAAAGCGAACTCCGTCTCCCCATTCATCGTCATGCTGAACTTGTTTCAGCATCCATGGTCGGCCCTTGGGATAGGATTGGGCATGGACCCCGGATCAAGTCCGGGGTGACGAAGTAGGACGGCGCCCCGCGCTCTCCTGTCGCCTTAGCACACCCGCCCGCTGAGCGAGGTAGGCTCGCACAGCCTCCGCATCAGCAGCCGACATATAGCGGGCAAAGCTAATCATCCCGTTGATCTTGAGTGCACCGTCGATGACAATACTGCGGAATATTGCGGCATCGGCGATGCTGGCCCGCCGCCGCAAATCAGGCAGCACACCCGACGACATGCCCGCCGGACCATGACAGACGCTACAGGTCGATTCATACAGTTGCATGCCACGTATGATCTGAGCGGGCGTGAAACTGCCCGCCACTACGACGCCAAGCGGATTAGGTATCTCTGCGACCTCATAGGGTGCCGTTCCGCCCAGTTTGAACACCAACAAGCGGCCATTGGGCATCGGCCGCGGGTTATCGACAAATGGCGACGACAGGGGATATGCCCCGCCATAGCCCGCCATCACCGCGACATATTGGACGCCATCAATGCTGTAACTGATTGGCGGTGCTATAATCCCGGTGCCGGCCTCAAACGACCATAATGCACGGCCGTCGGTGGCGGCAAAGGCTTGGAACTGGCCCTTGGCATTGCCCTGGAATACCAGCCCGCCATGGGTCGCCAGCACCCCGCCATTCCACGGGCCGTCATATTGCACCCGCCAAACCTCGCGCTGGCGGATCGGATCCCAAGCGATCAACTGCCCCTTTAGCAGCGCGCGGATCGCCGCAAACTGGGCGCGGTCGTCCGGCACCGGATTGGCGAGGAAATCAATCGCCACATTCCACCCGCCCGTACGCCCGCGAAAATTGGCATCATTGGCATAGGCATAGGGCACTTCTTGCGCCGGGATGTAGACGAGGCCAGTGTCCGGACTGAACGCCATCGGGTGCCAGTTGTGCGCGCCCAATGCCGAAGGAAAGGCCAGAAACGGACCGTTCTGATAGCGCGCATTAGGAGTTTCAACCGGGCGACCAGTGGCCATATCCACCCCCGTCGTCCAGGTTTGCGGGACAAAATTGCGCGCCGAAATCAACCGCCCGTTGCTGCGGTCGATGACATAGAAAAAGCCATTTTTGGGGGCCTGCATCATCACCTTGCGCGGCTGGTTTTCGATGGTCAGATCGGCGAGGATAATCGGCTGAGTCTGGGTAAAGTCCCACGTCTCGCCCGGAGTGCCCTGATAATGCCAGCGATATTCGCCGGTGTCGGCATTGAGTGCGACCACCGACGACACAAACAGGTTATCGCCGCGCCCCTGTGACCTAATCCGGTGGTTCCACGGGCTGCCGTTGCCGACCCCAATCAGCACTTGGTTAAAGTCGCGGTCATAGACAATCGCGTCCCACACCGTTCCACCGCCGCCGAACTCACTCCAGTCGCCCGACCAAGTTGCACGTTGCCGCTCAATCACGCTATCAGAAGCCGCACCATCGGCAGGCGCGCCGGGGCCAGGGGGAACTGTGTAGAACCGCCAAGCCAGATCGCCATCATCGGCGTCATAGGCACTGACATAGCCGCGCACCCCATATTCAGCGCCGCCATTGCCGATCAGCACCCTGCCCTTGACGATCCGGGGCGCGCCGGTGATGGTATAAGGACGGTTCTGGTCAACCGTGACCACCGACCAGACTTGCCTCCCGGTGGTGGCATCAAGCGCAATCAAACGGCCATCGAGGGTGCCGAAATAGACTTTGCCGGCATAGACCGCGACCCCGCGATTGACGACATCGCAACAGGCAGTGAACCCGGTTTCGCCGGGAACCTGCGGGTCAAAGTTCCACAACTCGCGACCCGTTCGCGCATCAAAGGCGAACACTTTGCTCCATGCCGTCGTGGTATATAGTACACCGTCCGCGACAATCGGGGTGGCTTCCTGTCCTCGGTTGGTGTCAAACTCATGACTCCACGCAAGGCCAAGCTGACCGACATTTTCGCTGGTAATCTGATTGAGACGGCTGAAACGCTGTTCTTCATAGGTGCCGCCGTGGGTGATCCATTCTTCGGGATGTTGCGCCGCAGAGGCCAGACGCTCGTCATCAACGATCGCCGTATTGCTGCTCGTGCCGAATGAACAGGCCGACAATGACAACATAGCTGCTACAACCAACGCAAAACTATTACGTACCATATTCCGACCCCCCCGGCCCTAGCTTCCCGACACAGCCTCGTATTGCGGGCAAGCTTTGCGGGCGTGTTAGGCAAAGTTATCACCGGATTGCGATATGTCGAGCATAATTCAAAAGCGCGGGGGGACACGCGCTAGCGCCTGCGCTAGGGGAAGCGCAGAGAACACTAGATAGTATCAGGCAAAGTGCAGGCGGCGATATTTCCCCCGGAAATACAGCAATGGGTCGCGTCGCGGTTCAAACATCGCCTTTAGCACACGACCAATCAGGATAAAATGATCGCCGCCATCATGCAGCGCGTGGCGTTCACATTCAAAACTGGCGAGCGAACCCGACACGACCGGAGTGCCATATTCACCCACCGACCAATCGGTGGCAGCAAAGCGATCCTCGCCCTTGCCAGCAAAGCGGTTTGAAGTAGGCTGTTGCCCGATTTGCAGGACATTGACGGCAAATTGCTGGCATGATTGCAACACCGCAGCAGTGCCGGCATTTTTGGCAATGCACACCAGCAACAACGGCGGGTCCAATGACACCGATGTGAAACTGTTGGCGGTCAGGCCAATCGGTTCCCCATTGGCAGAAAAAGCGGTTACGATCGTCACTCCGGTAGCAAAACAGCCCAGCGCATCACGGAATGTCCGCGCATCGGAGCCTTCGCGATATTCCGGCGGTGCCAGCGGCGCTCTGCGTTCCAGAAAATCGAGCAGCAAGCCATTGAATGCCTCGGCACTGTCCAATGCCGCCAGGTGCAGGGGGGCTTCAAACTCGACAATCTCGACAATCTCGGCATGTGGCACTGCCGCGTGCAAAGTTATGGCGGTGGCGGATTTTTCTGCCTGGTCTTGATTGCCCCGCACCACCAGCACCGGCAGTTTCAAATTTGCGGCTGCGGCCTCCAATCGCGATGGCACAATGGTGTTGCAGATCCGCTCGATCACCAGCGGATCCCAATCCTTGGAACTTTGCGCAAACCCCGCCTTGTGCAACTCGTCGCCAATCATTCCGGCCCCGTCCACGCCGGTATTTGGCGGCGTATCGACCAGCACCAGCGCCGCCGCCAAATCACCTGCGGCCTCTCCCAACGCCGCGACCGCGAGCCAGCCGCTAAACGAGGAGGCGATGACAACCGGTCGCCCCCCCAATTGGGCAAGCACGGATTTAATGTCATCCACAAAAGCGTCAAAATCATAACGAGCGTCGCTGGGCCATTCGCTGTCGCCATGGCCCCGCAAATCCAGATTGATGACGCGCCGACCAGTCAGATCAAGCGCTGCGGCAACTTCGTCCCAATGCTTGTGGGTCTGGCCAATGCCGTGGATCAGCAGCACTGGCGGGCCATTCTCGTCCCCCCGAACCTGGGCCGTCAGGCGAGTATTTGCAAATCCCCTGAACTGTGCCGTTGGCATTACCGCCCTATCCTGTTTGCGAAACCCGGAGTTGCGAAACCCGGAGATGCACACGCCATGCCAGCGATTAGCCGGTGGACAAAGAGATTTTTATGCGAAGAGCGACTTGATCGGTTAACCCATGGCACCGGCAGTTCTCAACTCGGCAATGCGATCTGCTCCATAGCCGATGCCCGCTAGGATTGCCTCGCTGTCGTGCCCCGCTGCAACCGCCATGCGTGGCCTATCATTTTGCGTTTGCGAATATCGCGGAGCAGGTGCCGGCATCGTCGTCCCGTCAACCTCGATGAATGTTCCGCGCGCCAGATTGTGCGGATGCAGCGGGGCTTCGGCCAGACTCAGCACCGGGGCAAAGCACACGTCGGTCATTTCCATGATGGCGCACCATTCGTCGCGGGTTTTGCTGGCGAACAGCTCGGCCAGCTTTTGCTTGAGCAGCGGCCATTTGGCCTGGTCATTTTGCGCATCAAAATCGGGGTCGGCGTCCAAGCCAGTCTTTTGCCGCAGCAACGCATAAAATTGCGGTTCAATCGACCCGATGGAGATGAACTTACCGTCGCTACAGACATAGGTGTCATAATAGGGCGCGCCGCCATCCAGCCGGTTGACCCCGGCCTCGTCATGCCAAATCCCCATGGCATGAAAACCCCATGTCATCGCCGCCAGCAGCGCCGAACCATCGGTCATCGCACAGTCGATCACCTGACCCTTGCCGCCGGTTTTGGCATGGAGGATGGCGCTGACCATGCCGAACGCCAGCATCATTCCGCCGCCGCCAAAGTCGCCGATATAATTGACCGGCGGCACGGGTTTTTCACCCGCCCGCCCGATGCCGTGCAGCACACCCGACAGCGCAATATAATTGATGTCATGCCCCGCCGCCTGCGCATAGGGGCCATATTGCCCCCACCCGGTCATCCGCCCATAAACCAGCCGGGGATTGTCGGCGATCAGGACATCCGGCCCCAGCCCCAGCCGTTCCATCACCCCGGGCCGAAACCCCTCGATGATCCCGTCTGCGGTGCGGCACAGGTCGCGTGCAATCGCCACTGCTTGCGGGTTCTTGATGTCGAGACAGATTGACCGGCGACTGCGCGCCAGCACATCCTTTGGCAGCAACATCCCGCCCGGACGGTCGATGCGGATAACCTCTGCGCCATGATCGGCCAGCATCATCCCGCAATAGGGGGCGGGTCCGATCCCTGCGAACTCGATAATTCGCACGCCCTGTAGTGGTCCGGCCATGTTGGTTTTCCTCCACTTGTTTTGCGTTTCACACTTGAAAGCCAGCCAGCCTCTGATTGATGATAGCGTCCGCCTCGGCCATGATCCGGTCAATCAATTCCCTGCAGGTCGGGATATCGTGGATGAGGCCCGCGACCATACCGCAACTCCATGCCCCCGCTTCCATATCGCCTTCGATCATGATCCTGGGGTAAACCCCGGCGACTTCCTCGATGATGTCCTCAAATTTGAGATCAGCCCCCAGCGCCCGTTCTTTCTCAAGCAACCGTTCAACCGCAGCATTGGTCAATACCCGTTCGGTGTTGCGCAATGGCCGCATCACCAGCCGAGTATCCAGCTCGGATGCGGCGACCAGCGCCTGCTTCACATTGTCGTGTATCGGCGCTTCCTTGGTTGCCATGAACCGCGTCCCCATGTTCATCCCCTCGGCGCCCAGAGCCAGAGCGGCGACCAGGCTGCGGCCATCGGCCATTCCGCCCGACGCGACAAAGGGGATATCGAGTTCCTCGGCGGCCCTCGGCAGCAGGATGAAGTTGGGGACATCGTCCTCGCCGGGGTGGCCGCCGCATTCAAAGCCATCGACCGAAACCGCGTCACAGCCGATCGATTGGGCCTTGAGCGAATGGCGCACCGAGGTGCATTTGTGGATCACCTTGACCCCGGCGTCCTTAAAGAATGGCAGCACGGCGACCGGATTATTGCCTGCGGTTTCAACCACCTTGACCCCGCCTTCGATGATCGTCCGTACATAGCTGGGGTAATCGGGGGCATTGAGCATCGGCAGGAATGTGAGGTTCACCCCGAATGGCTTGTCGGTCATGTCGCGGCATCTGGCGATTTCATTGGCGAGCAGTTCAGGCGTCCGCTGGGTCAGACCGGTGATGATCCCCAGCCCACCGGCATTGGACACCGCAGCTGCCAGTTCGGCAAAGCCGACATAGTGCATGCCGCCCTGGATAATCGGATGTTCGATGCCGAACATTTCGGTGATGCGGGTTTTCAGGGCCATCAATTCTCTCCTGTGTTTGGAGAGACGGTGGCGGGGGTTTACGTTTACGTCAAGTGGGCGGACTGTGTCGAAGACCCGCCGCGCTTGGTTTCGACAGGCTCAACCTGAGCGCGGTGGGGGAAAGCGCAGAAAGAACGCACTCAACCTGAGATTGTCGAAGGGTGCTCTCCTCCCTTCTCCCCTTGTGGGAGAAGGATATGGAGCCTTGGTCGCACAGCGACTTAGGCGCAGTTGGATGAGGGGTTGCTTTGCTCGCGACAGGGCGGGCACCCCTCACCCAGCTTCGTCTAGGCAGCACGCTGCCAAGTCTGCGCAACCCTCTCCCTCAAGGGGAGAGGGATAAATACGCGCTACGGTTTACCGTAGGGGAAGCGAACAAGGCCGGCCGACTGGTCACTTTTTATTCTTGATATGCGTGAATTAATTGGTTAGATTGAAAAGAACATATGGAGAATCCATCATGCAATTAGGGCCCAATGCTGTTCCCAAAGTGCTTTTGGGCATAGCCGTCACTATGGGGCTGGGCTTTGCGCCTACTGCACACGCTGGGCCCTTGGAGGATGGAGTCGCGGCCTACGATAAGGGCGATTACGCCATTTGCGCAGCTACAACGGCATTCCCCGCCAGCACTTCCACCT
>JBCKXT010000008.1:0-54837 GCA_038921085.1 Sphingopyxis sp.
AGGTGTGGAGTCCAAATCCACCGCCGAAGATGCCGAAACCTCTGTCGTGTTGGTGATGGTCGCACCGGCTGTGGCCGACACTGTGACGTTGATGGTCAGGGTGCGGGTGGTGTTGGGGGGAATCGAGCCGACGGTCCAGACGCCGGAGCCGCTGTTGTAAGTGCCAAAACCCGATGCACTGACAAAGGTGACGCCGGCTGGCAATGTGTCCTGCACCGTCACACCGTTGGCGGTGAGCGCGGACGCTGCGGAATTGGTGACCGTCAGGGTGTAGCTGATCGAGGCTCCGAACGCAGGCATAGCGTTGCTGACCGTCTTTGTCATCGACAAGTCGGCAAAGGTGGCTGGGGTTTGGGTCAGATACAAGTCGGCACGGGTGAAAGTGCCAACGTCCGTTGCCGCCGAATCGCAAATCACCATCGTCCATGTGCCAAGTGCGTCCTGGCCGTCAAAGGCGCTGAGCAGGCTCGACGGTTGAAAGCTGTGCGAATACGGCGGTGCAGATGTTGCTGGATCAGCTGCGTTGCCGTTATGGGTGCTGATATTGGCTGTGGCCTCATCGTCGAATAGATCGTTCAGATTGTTACCTTGACCAGCCGTGTTGAGCATGACGTTGACGCTCATTCCGTCCGGCGAAGTCAAGGTGATGCGCAAGTCGCTGCGATAGGTATGGTTGAGCAAAACGCCCAGATTGACATCGCTGACCACATAGCTGGTGCCGACCACGAATGTGCGGGTGAGGACGTCGGCAGTGCCACAGGTTACGTCATTGATCGCGCCTGATGTGGTGTTGGTATATTGGATTGTTTGCGCGCTGGCCGGACTGGCACAAACACCTAGCGTCACCAGCAGCAGGCAAGCCATCGCCAGTCCTCGCATAGCGAGCGCTTGGGCTAGGCCAGTGGCCATTGCGGCACAGCGCGCTGGAAATGTGGTCCAATAGTGCATAATCTGGCACCGGAGTAAGTGAACAAGGCTAAAATCCGGTTAAATCTGCCGCTCAACTGCCAAGGTCAGGCATCCCAATCCCCTGCATGCGCCATCCACAATGCGGTTGCTGCAATCGCCGCTGTTTCCGCCCGCAAGATGCGCGGTCCCAGAGTGATCGGACGCGCGCCCGCCAGCGCCTGTATCGCCGCACGTTCACTGTCATCAAATCCCCCCTCCGGCCCGATCAGGATCGCCGCCGGTCCATGATTGCAGACAAAGACGGCAGCGGCGGGCGCACCGCCTTGCTCGTCGGCATGAAACAAAGCCCTGCCATGCTGCCAACCCGCCAGCAGCTGCGGCAGCCGCACTAGCTGCGCTATGTCCGGCAAATCAGTCCGCCCGCATTGCTCGGCGGCCTCGGTGGCAATGGCTCGCATTCGCACTAGGTTGATCTTGTCCACGACACAGCGGTGGGTCAGCACCGGAACAATCCGGGCAACCCCCAGTTCAGTGGCTTTTTCCACGACCAGATCAAAATGCGGCTTTTTAATCGGGGCCACACACAGCCAGAAATCGGGCGCTGTGGCGCGGGGTCGTAGTCGCTCGGTCACGGTCACATCAACCCGCCGTTTCGCGACGCGCTCGATCCGTGCTACCCATTCGCCAGTCGCATTATCGAGCAGGATGATGGTGTCGCCCACCGCGACGCGCATCACTTGGCCCAGATAATGGGCGGCATTGCCATCGATGCTGCGCTGTTGTCCGGCAACCAGCGTCGGTTCGACGAACAGTCGCGGCGCGCTTCGTAGTGGCCATGCGGGGGTTGCGGGCATATGATGCCCTTACCATGAACGCAGCGCCTGTCGAACCTGTCGTCACACCCGATTCCCAACTTCGCGGATTGATGGCCGTCATCCCGAAGTGGTTTGCGCCCTATGCGCTGCTCGCCCGGTTTGACCGGCCAATCGGCTGGTGGCTGTTGTTCTGGCCATGCGTCTGGGCGGTGGCGCTGGCGGGCGGTGCAATCAGCCATTGGCGATTGTTGCTGTGGTTCCTGCTGGGCGCGATTGTCATGCGCGGGGCTGGCTGTGTCTATAATGACATTGTCGATCGCGATCTTGATCGTCAGGTAGAGCGCACCCGCAATCGTCCCTTGGCCAGCGGTGCTGTGTCGCTCAAGGCTGCATGGATATGGCTGTTGCTGTTGTGCAGTATTGGTCTTGTCGTGTTGTTGCAGTTGTCGTGGCTGGCCCGGCTGGTGGCGCTGGCCAGCCTGCTGCTGGTCGCGGCTTATCCCTATATGAAGCGCATCACATGGTGGCCGCAAGTCTGGCTGGGCATCGTCTTTAGCTGGGGCGCAGCGGTCGGCTGGGCAGCGGTCGCGGGCGATGCGCGGCTGGGGGTTGCAGCGGCGCTGTTCGGTGGGTCTGTGCTGTGGGTGATCGGTTATGACACCATCTATGCCCTACAGGATGTCGAAGATGATGCGCTGGTCGGCATCCGTTCGAGTGCACGGCGGCTGGGGCGTCATGTCCGCGCGGGGGTCGCGGCTTGCTATGCCGTGGCGATTGCCTTGTGGGCGCTGGCATTTTGGCAGGTGCGTCCTGATGCGCTGGCTCTGGCAGCCTTGGTTCCAGCAGCGGTTCATCTGGTCTGGCAGGCCATGACGCTGGACCTGGACGATGCGACATCAGCGCTGGCGCGGTTTCGTTCCAACCGGATGGCTGGGTTTCTGGTCGGATTGGCGTGTCTTACGGTCGGGGCTAGTGCCTGAGCTGCGCTCGGCGAAAATTGCGGCGCGGGCAATAACTGTTCGCTTGGCGTTCAGGCTATGGGTGGTTATAGCCTAGCTATGAACCGCAAAAATCTTTTGATCGCCGCTGTCATAGCCCCATCGATGCTGCTTGCCGGTTGCGGCACGCTGGGCGGAATCTTGGGTACTAGCGCCGGGCCGCGTGATACTCGCTATGTCGCGCGCGACGTTAACAGCCTGTATCTGGCAGCAAAGTCACGCATGGATGCTGGGCAATATCGGGTTGCCGCCGCCCTGTTTGACGAAGTGGAACGCCAACATCCCTATTCGCCATGGGCCCGCCGCGCCCAGTTGATGAGTGCCTTCAACCATTATGCCGCGCAGCAATATACCGAATCAACCGCGTCGGCGCAGCGGTTCTTGCAACTGCACCCCGGCAACCGCGATGCGCCCTATGCCTATTATCTGATTTCGCTCAATTATTATGAGCAGATCAGCGACGTGACCCGCGACCAGCATATCACCCAGCAAGCGCTCGATTCCCTGTCCGAAGTCATCCGCCGCTATCCCGACAGCGAATATGCATCCGATGCCCGCCTGAAAATCGATTTGGTCAATGACCATCTGGCCGGCAAGGAAATGGATATTGGCCGCTATTATCAGCGCTCGTCGCGCTGGCTTGCCTCCGCGATTCGTTTCCGCACCGTAGTCAACCAGTATCAGACCACCAGTCACGCCCCTGAGGCTTTATATCGTCTGGTCGAATCCTATCTGTCGCTGGGCGCCCGCGACGAAGCGGTGCAGGCCGCAGCCGTGCTGGGCCGCAACTATCCGGGGTCCCAATGGTATGAGCGGGCCTATGGCCTGATTAACGAGCATGTTCCGCAGGCCGCGACGGTCGGGAACTGAACGGGAGAGGTCTGGATCGCCATGTTGACGATGCCCGATGTTGGTCGCTCGTCATGCTGACGGCGTTGTCCATCCGTGACATTGTCCTCATTGAGGCGCTGGACCTCGACTTCACGTCGGGGCTGGGGGTGCTGACCGGCGAAACCGGCGCTGGCAAATCGATCTTGCTCGATGCTCTGGGCCTTGCTCTGGGCGACCGTGCCGATACCGCATTGGTCCGCAATGGTGCCGAGCGCGGGCGGGTGGCCGCGACCTTTGCACCTCTGCCGCTGGGCCATGCCGCGATTAACCTGCTCGACGACGCGGGCATCGAACTGGAAGCGGGTGAGCCGCTGGTCATTCGCCGCGATGTCCGGCGTGATGGTGGTAGTCGCGGCTTTATCGCCGACCAGCCAGCCAGCGCGGCCTTGCTGCGCGAGGTCGGGGCAACCCTGGTCGAAATCCACGGCCAGCATGATGAACGTGGGCTGCTCAACCCACGCGGCCATCGCAATTTGCTCGATGCCTTTGGGCGGCTCAACACCGCAACTGTGGCGATTGCCTTTGCCCACTGGCGCTCCGCCGTTGCCGCGCTGGCTGAGGCTGGCGAACGGCTGTCTAGTGATGCCGCAGAGCGCGAATGGCTCGACCATGCGATTGCTGAATTGCACGCAATGGCTCCACAAGTGGGCGAGGATGCAGCGCTGGCCGAAGCGCGCTCTGCGATGCAAAAGGGTGCGCGGCTGTCCGACGATATGGCGGCGATCACTGCGCTGCTCGGCGGGTCGGATGGAGCACTGGCACAGGTGCGCAGTGCGACCCGGCGGCTCGACCGGCTGTCTGGTGAGCATGAACTGTTTGTCCAGGCATTGGCCGCCTTTGACCGGGCGCTGATCGAAGCTGGCGAGGGTGAGGAGCGGCTGGAACGCGCAGCCGATGCCCTGCGCCACGACCCGGCTGAACTGGACCGGATTGAAATCCGCTTGTTCGATCTGCGCGCGATGGCCCGCAAACACCGGGTCGAGACGGATGCGCTGGGCCCATTGCTGGCCGATCTCGCGGTCCGCCGTGCCGCGATAGATGCGGGCGAGGAGGGGCTGGCACAGCTCGACCGGGCATTGGCGGATGCGCGTGATGCATTTCAATCGGCAGCGCAGACATTGCATAGCGAACGTGTCGCTACGGCGGCCCGGCTCGATGCGGCGGTCGCTGGCGAACTGGCACCGCTCAAACTGGATGCGGCGCGCTTTGCGACCCGGGTTGATCCGTTGGAACAGACAGGCTGGGGTCCGCATGGGGCCAGCCAGGTCGAATTTCTGATCGCGACCAACCCCGGCGCGCCGTTCGCGCCACTGGTGAAAATAGCCTCTGGCGGCGAACTGTCGCGCTTTTTGCTCGCACTCAAAGTCTGTCTGGCCGAAGTTGGCGGTGCCGACACCATCATCTTTGACGAGATTGATCGCGGCGTCGGCGGCGCGGTGGCGAGCGCGATTGGCGAGCGTCTCGCCCGCCTGTCCGACACGCGCCAGCTGCTCGTCGTTACGCATAGCCCACAGGTAGCGGCGCGTGGGACACAGCATTATCTGATTGCCAAGACCAGCGACGGCACAGTTGCCACAACCGGCGTTGCTGCCCTTTCCGAAACCGAGCGACGCGAGGAAATTGCGCGGATGCTGTCGGGGGCCAATATCACTGACGAGGCGAGGGCACAGGCCGAGCGGCTGCTGGAGGCGGTGTGATCACCGACGTTGAAGAAGCCCAAGCCGCCAACCGCCTGATGCGCCTAGCTCGGGAGATTGCGCGGCACAATCGCCTCTATCATGATGCCGATGTGCCGGAGATTTCGGACGCCGAATTTGATGCACTGGTGCGTGAAAATGCAGCGCTGGAGGCCGCGTTTCCGCACCTGATCCGTGCGGACTCGCCGTCAAAACTAGTCGGTGCGCCGACGACAACCGCGCTCGCCAAAATCCCCCATGCCAAACCGATGCTGTCGCTCGACAACGCCTTTTCGGGCGAGGAGGTGGCGGAGTTTGTGGCGCGGGTGCGGCGTTTTCTCGCTCTGGCCCAAGATACGCCGGTCGCGCTGACCGCCGAGCCAAAGGTTGACGGCTTGTCTTGCTCACTGCGCTATGAAAATGGCGTGCTGGTGCGGGCGGCGACACGCGGTGACGGCTTGGTGGGTGAGGATGTCACCGCCAATGTCAAGACGATTGGGGATGTTCCGCAACGCCTGTCACCCCTCCCCTTGAGGGGAGGGGCCGGGGGTGGGGATTCTGCGTATAGTTCAGGTGTGCAGGATAGCCCCCACCCCAACCCCTCCCCTCAAGGGGAGGGGCTAGCTAATGTGCCGCACATCTTTGAAATCCGTGGTGAAATCTACATGGCAAAGGATGATTTTGCTGCACTAAATGCTGCGCAGCATTTGGCGCAGCAAAAACCGTTCGCCAACCCGCGTAACGCGGCTGCCGGATCGCTCAGGCAAAAGGATGCGAGCATCACTGCGGCGCGCAAGTTGCGCTTTTTGGCGCATGGCTGGGGAGAGGTGTCTGCGCTGCCTGCCGACACCCAATATGGGGTGATGCAGGCGATAGCTAGCTGGGGGGTGCCGGTTGCCGATCTGCTGATCCGGGCCGATAGTGCGGCAGCGGCGTTGACCCATTATGCGGACGTAGAGCGTGCTCGCGCTGACTTGCCGTTCGACATCGACGGGGTGGTTTACAAGGTGGACCGGCTCGACTGGCAGACGCGGCTGGGCTTTGTCGCAAAGTCACCGCGCTGGGCGATTGCGCATAAATTTCCCGCCGAGCGTGCGCAAACAACCCTGGTGGCGATTGACATTCAGGTCGGGCGGACGGGCAAGCTGACCCCGGTCGGGCGGTTGACGCCGGTCGGGGTTGGCGGGGTCATTGTCTCCAACGTCACGCTGCACAATCGCGATGAAGTGCTCAGGCTCGGGCTCCGCCTCGACGACCGGGTGGTGGTGCAGCGGGCGGGCGACGTCATCCCGCAAATTGTCGAGAATCTGACGCGAGACGAGAGGCGGCCAGCCTATGTCTTTCCCAAGCTTTGCCCGCAATGCGACAGCGAAGCGGTGGCCGAGGAGGGGGAGGTTGATGTCCGCTGCACCGGCGGCCTCATCTGTCCCGCGCAACGCTTTGAACGGCTGCGGCATTTCGTCAGCCGCGTCGCGCTCGACATCGAGGGGCTGGGTGAAAAGAGCATTGCCGAGTTTCTCGAATTGGGCTGGATTGCCCGGCCCGGCGACATATTTCGCCTGAGTGCGCACCGCGAAGCGTTGCTGTTGCGCGAAGGGTGGCAGGCAAAGTCGGTCGATACCATGCTCGCGGCGATAGAGGCTAAACGTGCGCCGGATGCTGCGCGATTGCTGTTCGGCCTGGGCATCCGCCATGTTGGTGCGGTGACAGCCAAGGATTTGATGAAGGTCTTTGCCACTTTGCCGATGCTCCGCACCGTCGCTGCGGCCGCGCATACGGGCGATGTTGAGGCACTGGCGCAATTGTCCGCCATCGACGGCGTCGGGCCGGTTGTGGTCAAAGCATTGGGCGATTTTTTCCATGAACCGCACAATGTGGAGCTGTGGGATGATCTGCTGTCCGAAGTGAATCCTCCCGCCTATGTCTCCACTGTGCGCACGACCCAATGGAGCGGCAAGACCATCGTTTTTACCGGCAAGCTGGAAACCATCAGCCGTGATGAGGCAAAGGCGCAGGCCGAATCGCTAGGCGCACGCACCGCCGGTTCGGTCAGCGCCCAGACCGACCTAGTGGTGGCGGGACCGGGCGCGGGGTCGAAACTGAAAAAGGCGGCGGCATTGAACATTCGGGTTATCGATGAGAATGAGTGGGCAATCATTATGGCATCCAGTAGCTCAGGATAAACTGCATCTTTGATGCAGGCTTGGGTCCAGCCGTGTGACCTTGCATCCTGGACCCCGGCCTTCGCCGGGGAACAGCGCGCTCGCTGCGTCGGCCTGCCGCCGGGGCGCTGGCCGGAAAATTACGGCGTCTCTGAACGGGTTCCCAACGGATATTGGGCGTAACTGCGTTACCCGTGGACGCGCAAGGTCGAAAAATAGCAGCCTGTGGAATGAGTTCTAATGGCCTTGATTACGGGTCGTCATTCTCAGCTTTGCGGGCGTGCTTGTTCACATACATCCGGTCGTCGGCAACCTGGATCAAAGTGTCAACATCGCTGCCATCATCGGGATAAATGGCGATGCCGATGCTGATGCCCACGGTGACCTGGCAATGGTCAGTCACGTTGATGGGTTGCTGCATGACTTCATCGACGCGGGTTGCTACCGACTGGGCGTCTTCGATCTTTTCAAGATGATGAACCAAGATGGCGAATTCATCGCCGCCCATCCGCGCAACCAAGTCGCCAACGCGCAGCAACGGGGATATCCGCGCCGCGACTTCGGTAATCACCCTGTCGCCAGCGGCGTGGCCGTATTGATCGTTGGTCTGCTTGAAATCGTCGCCATCCATGAACAGCACGGCAAAGCGATCATCATTGCGCTGTGCCGCCCGCACCGCATCGCGGACCCGTTCGACAAAGGTTGTGCGATTGGGCAGGCCGGACAAGGGATCATAGCTGGCGCGGTGGAGCAGGGCTTGGTGAGTGCTGGCCGCCTGTCCCTGCCAGTCCTCCAACTGACCGAGCAAGGTATTAAAGCAGTCGGCTAGTTCATTGACTTCGGCAATTTGGGTGCTGGGCACGCGACGGTCAAGCTGGCCATCCCCGCGCACCGCATGGGCAACCTCGGCAATCGCTCCCAATGGCACTATCAGTGCCCGCTTAAAATAGCGGACAAGCACGATTGTCCCCAGCGCAATGGCGATGATGCACAATACGGCACCAACGATGATGGCTACGATCAACCGGCCAACCCCCTGACCGCCGCTGACTATTTGGACGGCACAGACCACCGCGAGCAAGGCCGCCGCCACGCCCAATAACCCAATCAGCACAAATGCCCGTGTCAACACAGTATGTAAGCGCAATTGATGCAAAGGTTGGGCGGCGGATTGCTGCGGATTGGTCATGGCGCGCTGGGTCCACAAACCTGTGTTCGCGCTGCTCTCATGATTTGGTTGCCCCTATTCACTGCAGCTTTGAACCATGCGCCAGGGCACGATCCTGTATCGATCAGTGTAGCTATGACATTACGCGTCCGCCACTAGTCAATCCAGCATGACTGTCAACCCAAGTGGAGGTCCGGCCAAGTGGAGGTCCGGCCAAGCGGAGGTCCGGCCAAGTGGAGGTCCGGCAAGCAAAGATAGTTTTATTGGAAACCAATTTCCATGCTATACAGCGGCTATGGGCATCCAGACTGACAGCCATGTTCACAGCACGTTGCCGCCCGGCGCAAATTCTGACTGGACAATAGATCAGGACTGGGGACGATTTTCCAGTGTGGACCATGGTGTCTGGGACACGCTGTTTGCGCGGCAGACAGAAATGCTGCCGGGACGCGCCGCCGACGCTTTTTTGCGCGGGGTTGATGTGCTGCGTCTGGAACGTCCCGGCATTCCGGATTTTAGTGAACTCAACCAGCGCTTGATGGCGGCGACCGGCTGGCAGGTCGTGGCTGTTCCCGGCCTGGTCCCCGACGACGTGTTCTTCGACCATTTGGCGAACCGCCGTTTTGTCAGCGGTAATTTCATCCGGCAGCCCGATCAGCTCGATTATCTGCAGGAACCCGATGTGTTCCACGACGTGTTCGGTCATGTGCCGATGCTCGCCGACCCGATATTTGCCGATTACATGCAAGCCTATGGCAAGGGCGGCCTGCGCGGTCTGGGGTTCGGCGCCCTCAATAAGCTGGCGCGGCTATACTGGTATACGGTCGAATTTGGCTTGGTCCAACAGGGTGATGGGCTGCGCATCTATGGCGCGGGGATTGTCTCCAGCTATGGCGAAAGCATCTTTGCGCTCGACGATCCCAGTCCCAACCGGATTGGCTTTGACCTCGAACGGATTATGCGGACTGACTATCGCATCGATGATTACCAGCAAAACTACTTTGTCATCGACAGTCTTGAGCAATTGCTGAGCGCGACCCTCGAAACTGATTTCGCGCCGCTCTATGCGCGGCTGGAAGTGCTGCCGGACATTGCGGTGGCGCAACTGGTTGAGGGGGATCGGCTGATAACCCACGGCACTCAGGGCCATGCCAGCGCAAAGGCCAGAATCTAAAGGACCACTAGCCGTTACAAGCTACCAAAATCGCCGGTCGGTTGCCCCGCGCCGCCGCGCGCGCGGATCGGCCTTCGCCAGCCAAAGCGTTGGCGCTGACGAAATTGCAGCACCGGCCATTCGCCATCGCCGCCACTATCGATCAGTTGAAACCCGACGCGGCGATATGCGCCAGCAAGGATTTGGCGTTGGCTGCTTAGCAATCCCGCCAGAATCAATCTGCCGCCCGGTGCGGTGATCTGGGCCAGCGCAGGTGCCAGCGCGATTAGCGGCCCGGCCAAGATATTGGCAATCACCAGGTCATAGGGGGCATTGCCACAGATTGCGGGGTGCGCGGTTCCATCGGCGATCACTAGGCCAAGCTGCCCTAGACCATTGCCCAATGAAACCCCGTTCACAGCGGCATTTTCGGCAGTGACCGCGATGCTGACCGGGTCAATGTCGCTGGCGATGGCATGGGCGCGGGGCCACAGATGCAGCGCGGCAAAGGCGAGCAATCCGGTGCCGGTGCCGATGTCGGCAATATTGTAAAACCGCTTGCCCAAAGCGCCCAGCCGGTCGAGCGCAGTCAGGCACCCCGCCGTTGTGGCATGGTGGCCGGTGCCAAATGCCCGACCGGCATCGATGCAGAAATTGACTACGGACGGACGCTCATCCGGCTCGTTATTGTGGATATGAACATAAAATCGGCCTGCGCGCACCGGGTCTAGGCCCGCCTGTGATAGGGTGAGCCAATCGGCATTTTCCACCAGTCTGGGCTTTGGCAATTGCCCGTCCCGCAGCCCCAATAGCCTGCCGATAGCGCGGATAGCTATGCGCGCTGGGCGGCCTTCGAAATAGGCGTCGATCTGCCAATGATCGAGTTCTTCATCAATCTCTGAAGCGACGAACACCGGTGGCGGCTCGATATGGGCCAGCGCGGGGTGATCTGCCGACACCGCCTCGGCTTTCGCGCGCGAACATGGCAGAGTGAGTTTCCAACTGTCGCTCATTGCGCGGCAGCACGTTCTTGGCTGAGCCGCTGGTCGAGCACACGCTCCATGTCACTGGACAATCGTCGGCACCCCTCACGGTCGATCAGTGGCTCTGTGCCGCGCAACCGCTGGAACAGGTTGCTGACACCGGGATGCGGCGTAATCAATATGTCGCACGGCAGCGCAGAGACCAGTTCGAATGTCGTGCGGTATGGCGCAACGCGCTCGGGATGGTGGGTAAAGCGATACCCCTGCGCCGACATCGCCGATATGCTATCGACATAGGCGAACGCTGCGCAGCTGCGCTGTTCGCACGACCGCCATGTCCAGCTGGTGCCGCCCGCAGTATGCCCCGGCGTCGCGACGGCGGACAGGGCGATGTCGCCGACCCTCACCACTTCGCCGTCGGTGATGATGCGGTCAACGCCGACGGGTGCCATGTCGGGAATCGCGCCCGTCTGCGGATCGGCGGGATCGGTGTGCCCGCTTTCGAGCGCTGCGCGTGCGGGCGCTCTCACCGCAATCTGCGCACCCGTCGCTGCCTTTAGCGCCGCAAATCCGTCCATATGATCGATATGTTCATGACTGCCGACGATCAGCGCGATGTCGTGCGGATCGAAACCAAGGCTGAGGATATTTGCGAGGATCGACGGCACCGCCTCTGCGGTTGCGCCATCGATCAGCACATGCCCGCGTGGCGAGGTTATCAGCAATACGGTTATGCCGCAGGTTCCGACATAATAGACATTGCCGTAAATGCGCGCTGGCGGTGCTACATCGCTCCAGCCGTCGCGGCCTTCGCAGGCGGTGGCAAGTGCCGAACCTTGCGCGCGCGCATCGCGCAGCGGCGATGGCAGCGTGATTGGCGCACAACCCAGCATTACGAGCGGCAGCGCGGCTGCGATCCACCTAACGCACATAACTTGCTCCATTGGCGTCGAGCACCGCGCCGGTCATCGACGGCGGCGCTTCGAGCGCGCACCAGGCGATGATCTTGGCGATTTCGGCAGGCTCTGCAACCCGCCCCAACGGAATGTCGGCGAGCAATTTTTCGCCCCCACGACTTTCCAGATAATCGTTAGCCATGCCGGTCATGGTAAAGCCAGGACAGACGGCAAAGGCATAGATGCTATCAGCGGCATAGGCCCGTGCGATCGTCTTGGTCATGGCGACCATGCCTGCCTTTGATGCGGCATAGTGCCAATGCGCCGGGCTGTCGCCGCGATGGGCGGCGCGGCTCGCAACGTTAATGATCCGGCCTGGCCTGCCACTATCCAGCCGATGTCGAACAAACCGTCGGCACAGATCGGCTGAGGCTGTCAGGTTAATCTGCATGGTGCGGTCCCAACTGGCCAGCCAGTCGGCATCGTCGCTGTCGATAGGATTGGCTTCAAACACGCCGGCATTGTTGATCAGGACGCTAATTTCGCCATTCAGGCGATCGAGCGCCTCTGCCCAAAGTCGCGCAGGGACATTGGGGTCAGATAGGTCGCCGTCGACGCTTGAGATTGCGACAATTCTGATATTGTCACGGCGCAATTCTGTAGTGATAGCAGCGCCAATACCACGACTGGCACCGGTCAAAAGGATGTTGGTCATCATGCCGCCTTAGTAGCAGCATTGTCTGGTCGGGAAATAGCTTGTGTGTGGCGTTAGGCGATTTTTCGGGTGAACTCTTTGGCCGATTTGGCAAGTGCGGCAAAGCTGTCGTTGATGCTGCCAAAACCGCTTTCCAACGCTGTGATTTCGGTGACGACACGATCAGTGTCTTCGCGGATCCCGGTGATGGTGCCCGACATCGTATCGGCGGCCAACGCGGTTTCGTCCACTGCCGCTGTGATGATGGTGACGGTGTGCGCCTGTTCGTCCATCGATTCGCGAATACGTTCGGCAAAGGATTTCAATTCTTCCACCGTTTCGCGGATCGAGCTGTTGGCGCTGACCGTGGTGCGGGTAGCAGACTGGATCGCCGCGACTTTGCTGGCGATGTCGTCGGTCGCCCGTGCGGTCTGATTGGCGAGGCTTTTCACCTCCTGCGCGACCACTGCAAAGCCGCGACCGGCATCGCCTGCACGTGCAGCCTCGATAGTGGCGTTGAGCGCGAGCAGGTTGGTCTGGCCCGCGACATCGCGGATCAGGCCAAGGATCGATTCGATGGTTTCAGCATGGTCGGACAATGCGACCGAAATTTCTAGCGCTTCGGTGGCCTGAACGCTGGCCCGGTCGGCAATGATAACCGCTTTTTCCACCTCGTGCCGGGTGTTGTCGATGGCGTGGATCAACCCTGCGGCGGTTTGCGCTGCTTCGCGCATGGCAAGAGCCGACTGTTCTGCGGCCGCCGCAACTTCGGAGGCTTTGCTCAACATGCTGCGCGCAGCCACCGCCGCTTCGGAGGTTTGACCGCCCAATTGGGCGCCGACCGCTTGGGCACTGAGCATGTCGCCAGCGATCGTCGATTCGAACGCTTTGGCGATTTCGCGGCGATCTTCGCTGGTCAAATGGGCGTTGAGTTTCTGTTTGTAGCTGGTCATCAATTCGGCTTCGAGCAACACCATATGGGTGTTGGTGGCGAGCAAATCAGCCATTTCTTCGGTGCTCGCGACGTTCGATTTTAGCAAAAGCTCCATAACCTTGGCATGTGTAGCAGACATGCAGGCGAACATGAAGCCCAGATCGTTGCCGCTGGCAACAGCGCGCCAGGCATATTTGCAGGCAGTATTTGCCCATTGCTGGTCGCACGGGTTTTCAAACTTGGCTTCGAAATAAGCGATGCCTTCAGTCACAGCCTTTTCGTACAATTCGCCTTCGACCCGGCCTTCGGCGGGTGCCCGACGGTTGTGCTCGCGCCAATAGGGTTCCGACAGCTCGCGTTTGTGGCCCTGCAATATGGCGTAAACCCGGCGGCACCGCGCCGTCAGATCCTGATCCGGATCGAAATAGGGCAGCTTTTCAGCAATCTGCACCGGTTCTACATCGGTGAAGGCGAGGCGCTTTTGCGATTTGGTTTCCATAGCAATGACGGGTCCTGATGCGGGCATACTCAAGCTCATCACTAGACGCGCATGGTTAATTTCCTGTTAGCAACGTTGCCCAAAGTAAGTTAACGTGAGCGGCAACTATTCTTGCCATTCTTGAAACATTATTGCGCAACAGGCGCAGGCGTTGTTTGGCGCGCCATGTCGCGAAACTGGCTAACTGGTGGAGAGTAAAGATGATCGTCGGCTGCCCTCGCGAGATCAAGAACCATGAATATCGGGTCGGACTGACCCCCGAAAGCGTGCGCGAGCTGGTGGCGCATGGCCACCAACTGTTGGTCGAGAGTGGAGCCGGGTTGGGGATCGGTGCTTCGGATGCGCATTATATTGCGGCCGGGGCGCAAATCCTTGCGGACGCAGCCAGCATTTTTGCCCAGGCCGAAATGATCGTCAAGGTCAAGGAACCCCAAGCGGCGGAGCTCGCTATGCTGCGCCCCGGGCAAATCCTGTATACCTATCTGCACCTTGCTCCCGATCCGGATCAAACCAACGCATTGCTGGCCGCTGGCGTGGTCGGTATCGCCTATGAAACCGTGACCGGGCGACATGGTGGCTTGCCGCTGCTCAAGCCAATGAGCCAGGTGGCGGGACGGATGTCGATCCAGGCCGGAGCGACCGCGCTCGAAAAAGCGCATGGCGGACGCGGGGTTTTACTGGGCGGAGTGCCAGGGGTTGCCCCGGGCAAAGTCTGTGTCATCGGTGGCGGCGTGGTCGGTTTCAATGCCGCGCAAATGGCGGTCGGGCTGGGCGGGGATGTGACCATTTTGGACCGCGACCCAGAAGTGCTGGAACGACTCGGCATCCATTTTGAATCGCGAGCAAAAACGCGCTTTTCCAACAAGGCGAATATCGCCGAATGCGTCGCGGATGCTGATCTGGTGATCGGCGCGGTGCTGATCCCAGGGGCTGCCGCGCCGCATCTGGTGACCCGCGACATGTTGGCAACCATGCAATCAGGATCGGTGCTGGTCGACGTCGCAATCGACCAGGGCGGCTGTTTCGAAACGTCACATGCGACCACCCACGCCGAACCGACCTATATGGTCGACGGCATTGTCCATTATTGTGTTGCCAATATGCCAGGTGCGGTGGCGCGCACGTCAACCTATGCGCTCAACAATGTCACCCTGCCGCACGCGCTGCGCATCGCTGACATGGGGTGGAAAGGGGCGCTACGTGCCGACCCGCATCTGGCTGCCGGACTGAATGTCTGGGACGGAAAAATTACCTGTGAACCGGTGGCGCAGGCGCTCGGCCATCCCTATGTTAGCGTCAGCGAAGCGTTGGCGTGACCGCGACAGCGACAGTATAGGAAGGACGAGCGATGCCTGACGACAACAGCAGCGGGACTGATGACGAACCCGAAGAAAATGAGGTGCTGCGCGAAACCCGGCTGGCCAAGGAAGCGCGCGCCCGCGCCGCGCAAGCCAAGGATGAGCGCAAGATCGGCTGGAAAACTGCTGCTGCCGCTGGACTGGGATCGGCCGCTATCATCGCGGCATTGATGTATGCCCGCCGCGACAAGGACGCTGGTGAAAAGGACAGCTAGAGCGATTTTTTAGGTTGCCGTATTGTGCCCCACTCCCCCCTCTCCAACTACGCCTAATTCCCCCGGATCAAGTCCGGGGTCATAAGTCCGACGTATCCTCTCCCGCGGGAGGAGAGGAGGGCTTGTTTTTGATCGGCGGCGCAAATCACTGGCATTGATTTGCCGTTTTCCCCCGATTATACTTGGCTTTTAGAAACAGCGGCTCCCTTGCGGGCCGCTTTATTGCTTTTGACGCCAATAGCCTAGCCAAACCCCAAGGAGCCTTTCGATGACCATCACCCCGCTGATGCCCGTTTACCCACGGTGCGGGTTTCGCCCGGTGCGAGGCGAGGGGGCCTATCTGATTAGCGAGGACGGCAGCCGTGCGCTCGATTTTGCCAGCGGCATTGCGGTCAATCTGCTCGGTCACGGCCATCCGCATCTGACCAAGGCGATTGCGGAGCAAGCCGCGACCTTGATGCACACATCGAACATCTATGGCAGCCCGCAGGGCGAAGCCTATGCCCAGCGGCTGGTCGATGCGACCTTTGCCGACACCGTGTTTTTCACCAATTCTGGCGCTGAAGCAGTCGAGTGCGCGATCAAGACCGCCCGCGCCTATCACCAGTCGCCAAACAATCCTGACGGCCCCAGCGAGCGGTTCGAGATTATCACCTTCAAAAGCGCCTTTCACGGGCGGACGATGGCGACGATTTCGGCCAGCAATCAGGAGAAAATGCACGAGGGCTTTATGCCGTTGCTGGGCGGCTTCAAATATGTCGATTTCGACGATCTGGACGGGGCAAAGGCTGCAATTGGGCCGATGACCGCGGGTTTCCTGGTCGAGCCGATTCAGGGTGAGGGCGGGGTGCGCCCGGCGTCAGACGCGTTCATGAAGGGTCTGCGCGCCTTGTGCGATCAGCATGACCTGATGCTGATTCTTGATGAAGTGCAATGCGGCGTTGCCCGCACCGGCAAGCTCTATGCCCATGAACATTATGGCATCACCCCGGACATCATGGCGTCCGCCAAGGGGATTGGCGGTGGCTTTCCGATGGGAGCGTGTCTGGCGACGGAAAAGGCGGCGCGCGGCATGACCCTGGGCAGCCATGGCTCGACCTTTGGCGGCAATCCATTGGCGATGGCGGCGGGCAATGCGGTGCTGGATGTCATCAGCGAAGACGGATTTCTCGATCATGTGACCGCGATGGGCAGCAAGATAGAGGCGGCGCTGCACCAATTCATCGGCAATTATCCCGAATTGTTTGTCGGAGTGCGTGGCAAGGGGTTGATGCTGGGGCTGATGATGACCCATGGATCCCGCCCCTTTGTCGCCCACCTGCGCGATAATCACGGACTGCTGACGGTGGCTGCGGGCGACAATACGCTACGGATCCTGCCGCCGCTGATCATCGAGCAAGCGCATATCGATGAATTCGTCGAGAGACTGTCGGCCGGCGCGGCAAGCTATGTGCCGCCACAACCATGACCAGAAACTTCCTCAACCTGTCGGACGCGGGCGGAGATGGCATCGCGGCGATGATCGCCGATGCGATTGACCGCAAGGCGCTTCGTCGTGACTGGCCAAAGGGTCAGGTTGACGCCGACGCGCCATTGGCCGGCCATGTGCTGGGCATGGTGTTTGAGAAAAACAGCACCCGCACCAGAGTTAGCTTTGACATGGCGATCCGCCAGCTCGGCGGCACCAGCATCGTCATGGATGCCGGATTTATGCAATTGGGGCGCGGGGAGTCGATTGCCGATACTGCCCTCGTCCTGTCGCGCTATGTCGATGCGATCATGATCCGCACCGATGACCATGGTAAGATCGAAGAAATGGCGGCTCATGCCAGTGTGCCCGTTATCAATGGCCTGACCGATCTGTCGCATCCGTGCCAGATTCTGGCCGATTTGCTGACGATTATCGAATCGGGCAAATCACTGCCGGGGCTGACTCTAGCCTGGCTGGGTGACGGCAATAATGTCCTCAATTCCATAGTTGAAGCTGCGGGCCTGTTGCACTTTGATGTCCGGATAGCGGTGCCGCAGGGCTATGAACCCGACACAGATTTCGTTGCAAAGGCACAGGACGCCGGATCGACTATCACCATCACCCGCGATGCGCATGAAGCAGTGACGGGGGCGGATATTGTTGTCACCGACACCTGGGTTTCGATGGGCCAGGACCATGTCCACAACAAAATTGCAGCGATGATGCCCTATCAGGTCAACGAAGCGCTGATGGCAGCGGCCCGGCCCGATGCACGCTTTCTCCACTGCCTGCCTGCTCATCGCGGCGATGAGGTTAGCGATGCGGTGCTCGATGGTCCGCAATCATTGGTCTGGGAGCAAGCGGAGAACCGGCTGCATATGCAAAAATCGGTGCTGCTCTGGGCTTTTGGCCGGTTATGACGGGGGGCCGCGCTACGCCTTGGCGTAGGGGAAGCGGACAGGAAACGCGCTACGCCTTGGCGTAGGGGAAGCGGACAGGAAACACGCTGGCACAGAGAGTTTCAGTGTAGCTGAAACAGAGTCTAAGCCGCTTCGTCACGCATCGGCAGCAACATGCCGACCATCAGCGCAGCGACAATCGTGCCGAACACTGACCAGCCTAAAATAGCCGAAATCCCGATCAGTTGCGCCACTAACTGGCTGGTCATGGTCATCGTTTCGGCATAGCCGGAGCCGCCGAAATCATTGAACGACAGGAAAATCGCGGTGAGCAGACCGCCGATTGTGGCCGCCACCACCAGGCTGGTGGCAATCCCGCCCTGGTCGGGCCAAGTGAGCAGTTTTGGAACCATACGCGGGCCAAAATGCGCCGCGATTGCTGCCAGCGCGCCGGTCAGCCACGCCGCACCAATCGACACACCATCGCCCATCACTGTAACCGCGACGATGGCGGCAACCAGACCGCTCGCCATTGCTCCTGCACAAATAGAGCGGTTAAGCGCTGCCGCAGTCAACCCCCCAGTCATTGCCGCAGTGACCATCACCAGCATCGCCACAGCAGCATCGTCCCCGGCACCAAGGGTTGCCCCGCCAGCCAATGCCGTCATCCCAACCAGCAACAGCAGCGCCCCGGACAATCGCATCAGTCTGTCTTGGGGCACCGTTTCGGTTTCTAGCGGGCGACCAATCAACACCATCGCGACCAGCGCGGAACTGGCCACCGTCAAAAATATGGTCAGCCCGCCACTTGCATCAATCGTACCCATTTCCATCAACCAGCCGCCGCCCCACATCCAGCGCATGATCGGCACCTGCACCAAAAGCAGCCACAGCGCGGAAAAGCCCAGCAGCCAGCCGGACCTTGCGCGCGGGGCCAGCAGCGCCGCCAACAGGGTGACGGCGATCATCACAAAGCCCCAGTGGAGCAGGACAAATCCGGTTTCTGGAACCGTGGTGCCATCGCGCACTGTCCCCATCAGATTGAGCATCCAGTTGCTGCCTGCCCCGATCCAAGTTGAACCCGCCGGGTCGAACACCAGACTATAGCCGATCAGAAAGAACAGCATCGTCGCCAGCGCCATCGCCGCTGTTGCCGCCGTCACTATCCGCAGCAGCGCGGCACGCGTATGGCTGCCCGCAACGAACAGGATGATGCCCGGAATCGCGGTCAATACGCCGATCAACAGGCTGGCAAAATGCCAAGCGCTATCGCCGCTGTCGGGGATGATGATGGTGGCGGGATCAATGGCGACCCCGGTCACGGTGCTTGCCAGTGCCGGACTGGCGGATAGTGCGATTGCTACCAAAGCTGCAAAACTGGCGCTGTGGATGACTGGACGGATCATGCAGCTTTTCCCCTGTTGCTCGTTCGTCAATCTAGGTTACCCCAATAGAGACGCTCGGCCAAGCCACGGATCCCCGCCTTTTCGGGAATGACGAAGCGGCTGGAGGGAATGACAAAGCGGGTTGCATCAGACCCATTCTTCGAGCACCTGATCGGGCGGGCGGTGGCCATCGACCCAGGCGCGAATGTTGGCAATTACCCGTGCGCCTGAATCTTCGCGCCCTTCAAAAGTGGCAGAACCCATATGCGGCAACAGCACGACATTGCCCAGCGCCAGCAAACGCTCGTCAACCGCAGGCTCATGGCTATAGACATCGAGCCCCGCTCCGGCGATCCGGCCAGCGGTCAGCGCCTCAATCAGCGCCTCTTCATCACATATTTCACCGCGCGCGGTGTTGATGAGATAGGCGGAGGGCTTCATCGAGGCGATCCGCTCGGCGTTGACCATTTCGTGGGTTTGCGCGGTATGCGGGCAATGGATCGAAACAATATCGGCGACCCGCAGCAAAGTGTCGGGCGTGGCGTGCCATGTTGCGCCCAATTCCGCTTCAACCGCATCTGGCAGCCGGTGGCGGTTGTGGTAATGGAGCGACAGGCCAAAGGCGCTGGCCCGCCGCGCCACCGCTTGGCCAATCCGACCCATGCCAATAATCCCCAGCACTTTGCCGCCAACCCGGTGGCCCAGCATGTGGGTCGGGGTCCAGCCAAGCCAGCGGTGCGCCCGCACCAGTCTGTCGCCCTCTGCCACCCGGCGCGGTATCGACAGAATCAGCGCCATGGTCATATCTGCGGTGTCTTGGGTGAACACCCCCGGCGTATTGGTGACGATAATCCCGGCGGCGCGTGCGGCCACCAGGTCGATATGATCGACCCCATTGCCATAGCTGGCGATCAGTTTGAGGTCGGGGCCAGCGCCTGCAATCAGGGCAGCATCAATCCGGTCGGTGACAGTCGGCACCAGCACGTCATTGCTGCGCATCGCAGCGAGGAGCTGTTCGGCGGTCATTGCCGTATCATCGGGCGACAGGGTGACATCAAATAATTCCGCCATCCGGGCCTCGATTACCGGCAACAGGCGGCGAGTAACCAATATGCGCGGTCGGCGCGGGCGCGGGGCGGTGTCGGGCATGCCGCATGGTAGTGAAAAGCAACACAGCAGGTCAAGCTGCGCTTGCTAGTGGAGTGATTTCACCATTCGCATCCCGCTGGCGGGGCTGGATTTGGCAAGTAATGTCTGTAATGGTCGCGGATTATGGCGGGGAATATCCAGATAGTTGAGCAGCCCAAGTGGTCGCTAGCGCGCACTGCAAGCTGGCTGTGCGCCACCGCGATAGTGGCGGCCAGCCTGTGGGTATCCTTGGCCCAGCCAGTAATCGCACAGGACCGCCGCCCGCCATATTGGGCCTCAATCAACCGGCCAGAGGCAATCATGCGGCGCGGCCCGTCCACCCAGATGCGGGCGATGTGGGACTATCGGCGGGTCGGTCTGCCGCTGCGGATCATCGCGGTGCGAGAGGATTGGCGCCAGGTGCAAGACCCGGGCGGTGTCACCGGCTGGATGCACAAACGCCTGCTCAGCGGACAGCGCACCGCCATTGTCACCGGCGATTTGCAGCCGATGCACGAAGCCCCAGATTCTGAATCGGTGGCCTCATATCGTGCTGAGGCCGGGGTTGTTGGACGGCTGGGCGAATGCCGCAATGGCTGGTGCGAATTTGATGTGAGCGGGCGCTATGGCTGGATCGCGGCGGACGGCATCTGGGGCGACGGCGCGGCCTAGAGCCTGTCGAAGCCGGTGGTTGCGTCAAAGTAATTGATTTGGCCGACGCGCATCACACCAACTCTATCGCGACGGCGGTTGCTTCGCCGCCACCGATGCACAGGCTGGCCACGCCGCGCTTTTTTCCATGGCGTTGCAGTGCGGCGATCAAGGTCGTGATGATCCGGGTGCCCGATGCACCGATCGGGTGGCCCAAAGCGGTGCCGCCACCATGGACGTTGAGCTTGTCATGCGGAATGCCCAGGTCATGCATCGCAAACATCGCGACGCAGGCAAAGGCTTCGTTGACTTCAAACAAATCGACATCAGCAACGCTCCAGCCAGCCTTGGCGAGGCAGGACTGGATTGCACCAACCGGGGCGGTGGTGAAATCCTTTGGCGCTTGGGCATGGGCGGCATGGGCAACAAGGCGTGCAATGGGCACCTTGCCTTTGGCCGCAGCGACGCTGGCGCGGGTCAGCACTACCGCTGCCGCCCCGTCGGAAATCGAGGAACTGGTGGCGGCGGTGATCGTCCCGTCCTTGGCAAAAGCGGGCTTGAGCATCGGGATTTTGTCTGGCTTGCCCTTGCCGGGGGCTTCATCGGTATCGATGATGGTATCGCCGCCGCGACCGCTGATCGTCACTGGCGCGATTTCGGCGACAAAGGCACCATCGGCGATGGCGGCCTGGGCGCGGCGTAGCGATTCAATCGCGTAATTATCCTGTGCCTCGCGGGTCAGTTGATAGTCGTTGGCGGTATCTTGGGCGAATGTGCCCATCGCCCGGCCCGCCTCATAGGCGTCCTCCAGCCCGTCGAGGAACATATGGTCATAGGCGGTGTCATGGCCGATGCGCGCGCCCGAGCGGTGCTTTTTGAGGAGATAAGGCGCATTGGTCATGCTCTCCATCCCGCCCGCAATCACCATATCAATCGAACCTGCGGCCAGCGCTTCTGCGGCCATGATGACGGTCTGCATCCCAGACCCACATACTTTATTGACCGTGGTGGCTTGCACAGATGTCGGCAGGCCCGCCTTGATCGCCGCTTGCCGTGCCGGGGCTTGTCCTAGCCCTGCTGGCAGGACGCAGCCCATATAGATGCGCTCGACATCGCCGCCGTCGATCCCGGCGCGCTCGACCGCTGCCCTGACTGCGGTTGCGCCAAGGTCGGTGGCGCTGGCGTCGGCCAATACTCCCTGCATCGCGCCCATTGGAGTGCGGGCATAGGACAGAAAGACGATGTCGTCGGGGGCGGGATTGGACATGGTGGTGGCTCCCAAAACGGAAAAAGGACTCATGGGGACCATGTCCTACTCCTAGGTTGCCTTTGCTGCAATGCAGCACGGCACGGGATGGCACAAAAACATTAGATTGCAGAGCGGTTTCAGGTTAACCTGTTCCAAAGGTCAGGAGCTATCGATGAACATTATCACTTTGTGTCACCGCGCTACACGTGCCGCATGGACTGTGGCGGCAGCTGTTGTTCTGACTGCACCATCAGTGGCGCAAACACCGGCCACGGCACCAGAAAATCCACCTGCGCCCTATCAATGGCCCTCGACGCTGCGCAACGGACTGGTATTGCCCGCCGACATTGGCGCGGATGGACTGCGCGGGACGATGATCGCCTTTACCAACGGCCTGGGGGTGACTTGCAGTTACTGCCATGTTGGCGGCGAAGACGTGCCGCTGGCCGCGCGTGACTTTGCCTCTGACGCCAATCCGAAAAAAGCCATTGCTCGCGCCATGATGCGCATGACGTGGCAGATTAATACGCAATCGCTGGCCGCTATTGAGGGGCTGACCCAGCCGCGCGTCAGCTGCTATAGCTGCCATCGCGGGTCAGTGACGCCGATGTTACGGCCAGCCCCGTCACCAGCAGCACCAGCACCGGTCACTTCGTCTCATTAAACGGGGCTTCATGGAGCGGGGCAGGCTCTACGGTAAACCGTAGCGCGGAGGTTCTTGTCAGGCCTTCCCCTATCGCAAGCGATAGCGGCTGGCCTCGCTTCCCCTAAGGCAAGCCATAGTGCGCCTTGGTGCTGAGTGCGAATTTTGGCGGAGCGGGTGGGATTCGAACCCACGATGGGCTTTTGACCCATACTCACTTTCCAGGCGAGCGCCTTCGACCACTCGGCCACCGCTCCGCATACCTGTTTTGGAAGACGCGGCCCTAGACCCTGTTGCACTATAGTTGAACCAAAAAATGCGGGTCTCGGGTCTAGTGTGTTTTTTTACCGCCTTTTTCGAGCCGTTCGATGTCACCATCTCACTTAAAAAGGCTATGGCCGGGCACGACGGCGCTTGCAATCATCGAATGAGATGGCACAAGGTTACCCATGAAACACAGACTAATCGCACCCGCGCTTGCGCTCGCCGTCGGATTTGCTCTGCCAGTGCTGGCGCAACCCACGCCCCCACCAACCGCGCCGCCAGCCCCAACCACCAGCCCGATGTCGCCGTCACAGGTTGTCGCCAATGCGCCCGCCAGCGACTGGGTGGCGATTGCCCCGGCTGACCTGCTGGTGATGACGCTAACGCCGGATGCACGCGGTCGTGCGCGGCAAGTCATCATCCAGCTGATGCCGCCGCCGTTCAGTGAAGGCTGGGTGGCGAACATCCGCACACTGGCCGCCGCGCATTGGTGGGATGGCCTCAGCGTCAACCGGGTGCAGGACAATTATGTCGTGCAGTGGGGCGATGCCGATGGAGAGGATGCGGCGCTGGCACGGGCGCTGCCCGATGGGCTGCGGGTGATGGCGGAGAGCGAGTATGAAGCGGACGCGCAGGGGCAGGGATTTTCGACTTCTCCCTATGGTACGGCATCGCCCAATTTCGTTAGCAGGGGCCCTGATCCCTATGCCACGAGCGAGTTTTACAACGGCTGGCCGGTGGCATCGCGGTTTGTTGGCACGGGGTTGCGCGCCAGAAATAGCGTTTGGCCCACCCACTGCTATGGCATGGTCGGGGTTGGCCGCAACCTGTCGCCCGACACCGGCACGGGTGCGGAGCTATATACCGTCATCGGCCATGCCCCGCGTCACCTCGATGCCAATATCGCGCTGGTCGGCCGGGTGGTTGAGGGAATAGAGCATCTCTCCAGCCTGCCGCGAGGGACCGGACCTCTGGGCTTTTATGAAACGGCAGAGGAGCGGGTGGGTATTGCCTCGGTGCGGCTGGCGACCGAATTGCCAGCATCCGATCAGCCGCGCTTTGAGTATCTCGGCACCAATAGCGGCAGCTTCATCCGATATGCCGATGCGCGGGCGAACCGGCGCGATGCATTCTTCATCCGACCGGCAGGCGGCGCAGATATATGCAACATTCCGGTGCCAGTCCGCCGGGTGGCCGTCTCACCCAGCTAATCCTGCACCTTTGGCTTTGCGTTTTGCGCATCGCGCGCCTGTGCCTTGCGCTTGCGCAAATTGGCGCGCAGTTGCTCGGAGAGGCGGGCGGTGCGGGCATCGACGGGTTTCTGGTCGGTCACCAAGGAGCGATAGCGCCTTGGCCGCCAGTTAGGCAAGCATCGGCTTGACAGCGAAGGGGTCCGCCAGCCATAGGCCGCGCCTGTTCTGTGGCGGGGTTTTTATGCCTTGCCCGGCGCTGCTGTAGCTCAGTGGTAGAGCGCACCCTTGGTAAGGGTGAGGTCGGGAGTTCAATCCTCCCCAGCAGCACCATTTTTTGGAACCAAAAATCCAGTAGTGCTATCAAATGGGCGGTTCAAATGTGCGATGGAGCCCCGTCGCTTGCGCTTGCGGATTTTTCGGGAAAATGGTGGGCGTGGCAAGGATTGAACTTGCGACCCCTGCGATGTCAACACAGTGCTCTACCACTGAGCTACACGCCCACGCGAGTGGCGGCCTTTAGGGATGCTATCCCTGATTGGCAAGCGGCTAGACTCTGTTTCAGTTACACTGAACGCTCTGTGCCAGCCCGCTCCCCCTACCGGCCTCCCACAGCAGTGTATTGTATGGGTGGCCGGGAGGGGGAGTGGGCGAAGCAGCCAAAGGTTCCGGCGATGCGTAGCATCGTTGGAAAGGCTGCGGAGGGTGGTGCCGATTCCACGATAGTGGAAGCAGACTCTAATCGTGAAAACTGCTCCGGCTATTGGGGCAATCAGGCGCTGCCTTGCTGGTCCTGTTCGCCAAAAATGGCATCGACATGGGCCACCAAATCCTTGAGGTGAAAGGGCTTGGACAACAGCCGTGAGTCGGGCACCGCATCATTGGCATGCAGGGCGACCGCTGCAAAGCCGGTGATGAACATGACTTTGGGCGGGGACGCGAGTGCCTGTGCCTTTTGCGCCAGCTCAATCCCGTCCATTTCGGGCATGACAATATCGGTCAGCAGCAGGTCAAAAGTGCCCGATTCGACATATCCCAGCGCCTCCAGCCCAGTCGCAGCGGTGGTCACATCATAGCCGTTGCGCGTTAATGCGCGGGCCAAAAAGCTGCGCATGGATTCATCATCTTCGGCCAGAAGGATACGGATCATTGCATTTTCGTCCATTCGCGAGCGTCGTTGTTTGGCAGCATTAGACCAAATCAGCTTAACATTTCATAGTGGTCCGATGCTGACATTTGCAATCCCTGTCGGACATGTAGTGAGCAAATGTCAGAACCGGACCACTAGCAACACTATCTTGTCTGGCCTTTCCCGTCGGCAGGCCGACGCGGCGGTGTTTCTAGTGGAGTTTTAATTTCAACATTCGCGAAACCGGATTCGCCGCCAGCGGGATGCGAATGTTGAAATCACTCCACTAGCGATAATTTGCAGCAAGTGGCTGAATAGTGCATCTGTTGACGATGAGCGGAGCAATATCAGGGGCTGGATCATCGACCGGAGCGCCGCCGCCCTTTGTCCGATATGGCCCAGTTGAACCACAATACCCGGTCATATTCTCCATTCCCCACGCCGGCCGCCACTATCCGCAATCGGTGCTAGACGCGGCGCGGGTTGCGCCATCGGTGCTGCAACGGCTGGAGGATCGCTACGTTGACAAGCTGGCCGACGGAGTGATTGGGTGCGGCTATACGGTGATCTGCGCCAGCTATGCCCGCGCCTATATCGACCTCAATCGTGACGAGAGCGAATGGGACAGCCGCTTGGTAGCAGGAGGCCGACCAGTTCACCCGTCACCATCGCGGGTTCGCGCCGGACTGGGGCTGGTGCCGCGCCACTTGTATGGGGTTGGCGAGCTTTGGCGGTGCAGGATTGACCATGCCGATCTGTGCCAGCGGATTGCCCAGGTCCACCAGCCCTATCATGCCGCGATTGCCGATGCGCTTGCCTCTGCCCGCCAGCGCTTTGGCCGTGCGATTTTGATCGACCTGCATTCGATGCCCAAACAGCCGGGCGGGGAGCCTCAATTTGTCTTGGGCGACCGCTATGGATTGACCGCATCCTTGCAACTGGTCGACGGGTTGCTTGCACTGGCCGAAGGGCAGGGGCTAAGCGCCTGTCGCAACGCCCCCTATGCCGGCGCTCACACAATAGAGCGCCATGCCGACCGCAGCAGAGCGACCGAGGCGGTCCAGATCGAAATTGACCGATCGCTGTATCTGGGCGCTGATTTTGGACCGGATGCCGACGCGGTGAGGCGGATGACGGATATGGTGGAGGCGCTAGCTGCTAGTGCCGAGCGCTATCTCGGGATGAATGATCCCGGCTGGCGCGAGGCGGCCGAATAGGGCTGGATGAAAAGCGCGACTCATATAAAAAACCGCCCCGTGCGTTTTACTGCACGGAGCGGCCAGGGTCCAGGGAGGAGACACCAACAAAGGTGCCGTCACCGGGCCAAGAAAGGGGGAGGATCCGACCAGCAGTGACCCAGCAAATATAGGCTATGCCTCAACCGGTTTCAAGCGCTAGTGTCCCGAATTCGAAGTTCGCTTCTCTTGTTGCGCGCCCTGAACGAACTTCGGATTCGATAAGGACACTAGAAAACCATATCCTAGTGTGGCTTATTGGATTTGAAGTTCGATCCTGCGCTAGCCGCATGGGGTGAACGAACTTCAAATCCGCCGCACTAGAAACGATAATCAGACTTTTGCCAGTTCGGTCATGGCTGGCACTTGGCCCCGGTTCATTTGTTCGCCGAAAATCTCGCGCATTAGCTGCATCGAAAACAGGTGCGCATACAACAGCGGCAAAATCCCGTTTTGCGATATTTTGCGCAGCGTGTCGCCGCGCAGGTCGCGCAGTTTTTCTTCGTCAACCATACGAAACCCGCGATAAATATAGGGCTGCTCAGTGCCTTCGACCTGAATGGAGACTTCGCCGTCCATCAGGATTTCGAGTTTCTCGACCTCTGCCATGAATTCTGCAGTGCGCGCTCCGGCCTGTTCAAACTGTTCACAAAAGTTGAGGATATCCTTGGTTGCCTGTGACGGTTCACTGCCATCAAACAGCGGGCTGCCGTCCACATCGGCACCTACGCCAGGAGCGGTCGGATCGAAACACAGCGACAATTCTTCGCTGTCCGGGCGCAGTTTGGCGAGCAGGAACGGGTAACGCCGCGCATAGGCCGGGACATAGACTGGTTTGCTCAGCTTTCCATCGGCGTCGACAAACACATTGACGCCCTCGTTTAGACCCATCAGCGCCAATGGCACCGACTGGGCCCCCGACGAAAAAACGATCGGAAAGAACCGTGCGGTCGAGACAAATTCGTCAATCGTCACCGGCACGGCATGGTTGTTGACCAGAAACGGTGCGGTCTCCTGTGCCTTGATCTTGTAATCGGCATGTTGGTTGGTCGACAGCGGAACCAGGTCGTTAAAAAACAGCGGCAGGTTGGGCACGGTGGCCATCGGGTAAACTCCGTAACAATGTTGATATGCGGCGGGTGTGGGAGCGCCTTTATTGATAGACGTGGCGCGGCGCAAGGTCAGTCGGGTATCAGCACTCCTGGATTGAGCAACCCGTCTGGATCCATCGCCACTTTCATGGCCCTGAGCAGGTGCAGTCGCGCCGGATCGCCAATCTGGCCCAACAGGGTGCGCTTGGTGCGGCCAATGCCATGTTCGGCACTGATCGACCCGCCCATCGCCACTGCGGCATCATAGACTATCCGGCTTGCTGCTGTGCCAAATTCGGCAATCCAGCTCGCCGAGTCCGCAGGCGGGCGGACGTTACTGTCTGGCCTTTCCCGTCGGCAGGCCGACGCGGCTGGTTTATTGTCTGGCCTTTCCTGTCCGCAGGCGGACGCGGCTTGCGCAGGCGGGCGGACGTGAAAATGGACATTGCCGTCGCCCAAGTGACCAAAGGCAAGGCAGGTCGCGCCGGGAAAGGCGGCAGCGATCTGTTCTGGGACCAAGGTGATAAAATCGGGCATCTGCGCCACCGGCACGCTGATGTCGTGCTGCAACGCGGGGCCTTTGGCGCGCTCCGCCTCTGATATGCTGTCGCGCAGTTTCCAAAAGGCTTCGGCCTGGGCCTCACTGCTGGCGATGACGGCATCGATAATCTGTCCGGCATCGATCAATTCGGCCAAAATTACCTGCAAGCCTTCGCTCGGGTCAGCTTCCCCGTTGCTCGAAACCGCTTCGACCAGCACATGCCAAGGCGCTGCGCTTGTAGTGGGGGAACGGGTGCCGGGGATATGCTCCAGCACCGCCTCCAGCGCTGCCTGCGGAATGATTTCAAATCCCTCCATGGCACTGCCTAGCCGCGCTTCCAGCGCCCGCAGAATCGCCAGCGCCCGGTGCGGACTGTCGAGCGTGAGCCAGACGACAGCGCGCATAGCTATTTCGGAAACTAGCCGCAAAGTGACGCCGGTGACGATACCCAATACCCCCTCGGCTCCGATAAATAGTTGTTTGGGGTCTGGTCCCTGATTGTCCTTGGCCAATGGCGTCATCAGGTCGAGTAGGCTGCCGTCGCTCAGCACTACCTCCAGACCCGCCGTCAGCGCCCGCATCGTCCCGTGGCGCAGCACTTGGGTGCCGCCTGCGTTGGTGGAGACTAATCCGCCCAATGTCGCTGACCCCTTGCCACCGAGGGTCAGAGGAAAGCGCAGGCCAATCGCCGCCGCCGCGTCATGGGCGTGGGCAAGAATAACTCCGGCATCGCCCCGCAGCAGCATCGCATCCACATCGATCGAACGGATTTGGTTCATCCGGCGCAGCGACAGCAACAAGGCATCGCCGCTGTCGTCAGGGGTTGCGCCTGCACTTTGGCCGCTATTGCCGCCCTGGATGGTCAGGGTTGCACCATGGGCGACGCACAAACGAACGATAGCCTGCACCTCGTGAACGCAGCTTGGCGATAGCATCGCGCTGGCTCGCCCATGTACTTGCCCGCGCCAGTCAGACAGCCACGGGGCCATGGTTTGGGCGTCCTGGGTGAACCCCTTTGGCCCCAGTAGTTTGGACAATTGCTCGATCAACATGGGTTTTACAGCCATAATGCCACTTTGCCCGAACCATCGTGCGCCTGTCAAAGCCTGTTGCAGGGTGTGGTTGCGGCATTTGACTTGACTTTTTCGCCCTTTGGTGACTAGGCGCTCTCGCCGCCGAGGCAGGTCCAACCGGGTCCGAACCGACGAGCCGCTCTTTTTTTCCGGAAACACACACTGCATGAATTTTGCCGAACTCGGCCTGTCTGACGAATTGCTGCGCGCCGTCACCGAAGCGGGCTATACCGAGCCGACGCCCATCCAAGCCGCCGCCATTCCCCAGATCCAGATGATGCGCGACTTGATCGCCATCGCCCAGACCGGGACTGGCAAGACCGCCAGCTTTGTCCTGCCCATGATTGATATATTGGCCAATGGCCGGGCGCGGGCGTTGATGCCGCGCAGCCTGATCCTTGAGCCGACCCGCGAGCTGGCGGCCCAAGTTGCTGAGAACTTTGAGAAATATGGCAAGTATCACAAATTGTCGATGGCGCTGCTGATCGGCGGGGTGCAGATGGGCGATCAGCTAAAGGCACTGGCAAAGGGCGTCGATGTGCTGATCGCGACGCCGGGACGGTTGATGGACCTGTTTGGGCGCGGCAAGATACTGCTTAACGGTTGCAACTTGCTGGTGATCGATGAAGCCGACCGGATGCTCGACATGGGCTTCATCCCCGACATCGAGGAAATCTGCACAAAACTGCCAAAAGAGCGTCAGACTTTGCTGTTTTCGGCGACCATGCCGCCGCCGATCAAGAAATTGGCCGACAAGTTTCTGACCAACCCGAAATCGATTGAAGTGGCGCGTCCGGCCAGTTCCAACCTCAACATCACCCAAGCGTTGATCAAGACTGACGAGCGCAAGAAACAGGACGTGGTCCTCGCATTGCTGCGCAGCGAAGCGAACATGCAAACCCTCATCTTTTGTAATCGCAAGACGACGGTGCGCGACCTTGCCAAGGTGCTCAAGCGCGACGGCTTTCGTGCGGGCGAAATTCATGGCGACATGGACCAGCCGAGCCGGATTGCCGAACTGGATTTTTTCAAATCGGGGAAAATCGACGTGCTCGTTGCATCCGATGTCGCGGCGCGCGGACTCGATGTCAAAGGGATCAGCCATGTCATCAATTACGACACGCCATGGCACCCGGACGATTATGTCCACCGCATCGGCCGGACCGGACGTGCGGGTGCAAAGGGGCACAGCTATACGCTTGTGACCGACAAGGATATGGATGCGATCAACGATGTCCAAAAGCTGATCGGGGTCAAAATCCCATGGAGCGATGCCTTTGGATCATCGCCACAGCGCAATACGAGCGATGCTTTCGGTTCGTCACCAAAACGCGGTAATGACGACGTGCATGCCAGCGCCCATGACAACGCACCTGCAGCGGCAAAATCAGCCTCACGCAAACGTCCCGGGCGCAGTAATCCAGCAAAAGCAGGTCCGTCGGACAATGCGCCGACACCACCAGCGGCAGCACAAGCACCAATGCAGGCTCCGACACCACAAGCACCAATTCAGGCTCCGGCACCTGAACCGGTTCTAAAGTCACAGCCTGCGCCCAAATCAGCGCCCGTGCCCAAATCAGCGCCCGCGCCAGACCGCACGCCAGCGGCCGCGACCAAGGGGAAAGCCAAAGCGGGGGGCGACGAGGGCGAAGACGACGGCTGGAACGGTCCGGTCCCCGGATTTCTGGATTTTGGCTTCGACCGTTAAACTGGCGACATTACGCCAGCGCCGCGAGTAGTTGCTGGTCTAGCCACACCCGCGCTTGATCGTCCGCAAAGCTGTGGGATGCGGTGTCAAACGGGCGTAGCTCGGCCAGTTTTCGTGCAGGAGCAAACCCCGCCCGCTGCCATTCAGCCATAAACGCCTGGGCGGTGCCATCACGCTGGGCAATCAGGATGGTGACCGGTCCGGCAAAGCCAGCAATGCCGTCCGCCACATGTTGCCCCAGCAGCGATGGTACACTGGCACCCGCGGCTCGCAATCCGCGCAATACTTTGCTGATATTGACCCCGCCACCAAGCAGACGCAGCCATTCACCGGGGTCTTTCAATTTGGCGATATAGCGCGCCCTGATTGCAGCAGCCGGGGGAAGGAAGGGTGCTAGGTCACCGGCTTCCTCCAAGTCAGCGGGACCATCAATCGTCCACGGGTTGGCAAGGACCAGGGCATCAATGCCAGCGCCTTGATGATATAAAAGCAGCGCGGTGGCCGCATCGCAATTACCAAAGGCGGTGATTTTTGTGAGGGCAGGGCAAGTCTCGCGCAGCAGCGCGAGCGCTGCGGCAATATCCGGGCCGGAGGATTCAAATCCGCCATTGCTGCCCTCGCTGTCGCCGATCCCGCGCCGGTCAAAGCGCATCACCGGGTGGCCTGCCGCAGCAAGTGTTGCCGCCAGCGCCGCCATGCCGCGATGCGCGCCAGAACGCACCTCGTTTCCGCCCGACACGATCAAAAGCCCATGCGCCCCATCTGCCCCATCCGCCGTGTCGAGCGTAGCAGCGCAACGACTGCCCGCGACATCAAAGCTCAACCAGCGACGCATTGCCCAGCCCATCTCGCTATATCGCCCGCCATTGCCGTTGCCATCGCCGCATCTTCGCCCGGTTCAGCGCGCAGCCACAGCGGACTGCCAGCGACTTGCCCCTCGGCATCGCCCAACGTCGCCAGCCGCAGCGGTGACACAGCGGCGGGCTGTGCGGCTTCGAGTTCGGCGATCATCGATGCGCTGAGGCGATTTCCGGCAAGCGCAATCGAACCCGCCTGGGCCATCGCCCGCAAGCTGTCGAGGGTCGCTGGCTGGCCCGATTCCCGTTCGCTGGCCATCCGTGCCCGCATCAAGGTCTTGACGATGCTGGCACCTGCCTGCGGTGCCATCCGCCACCAACCGATCGCGCCGGTCGCGGCATCGTCGATCAACGCGCCGCCGCGCCAGCTTGCGACCAGCACAGCTTCGCGGCGCGATGCGGCGATGCTTGCCAGCGCCCCGCGCCATTGGCTGAGTGTCGCCTGCTGGGTTGGCATCATGCTGTCATTCTGGCCCGGCAGGTCGGGCAGGATGCTGGCGTGGCCGCGTTCGGCCAGAGCGTGCATCATCAGCACCAGGGTCCGGCGCATCCGGTTGGCCTCGTCAAACAGCGGCGGAATGATGATGATCGTGGGATGCCCGTCCCCGTTATCGCCGGTTGCGGCCATGTGCAGACATAATTCGCCGGTCACAGCGGCGTCAATTGAGCGCCTTGGCTGTGGCAAATTGCAACAGCGCGCCAAAGGTTTCAAACATTTCGACATCTACCTCGTCATCGTCGATGGAGATCCCCAGCCGGTCTTCGAGTTCGGTCAGCAATGTCGCAACCGCCATCGAGTCCAGTTCGGGCAGCGCCCCAAACAGCGGTGTGCCGTGCTCGAATGCGGCGACGCGCTCGGGCGACAGGCCGAGCATATCGACCAGTGTCGCACGCAGCACAGCTTCGACCATTTGCGCATTGTCAGCCATATTAGTCCCCGAAATAGGCTTTGGTTGGTGTCGCTACAGCCGCTAGCGTCCCCGCGCCCGCGCTGCAAGCCGTGATAGGTAATGCCGGGCCAATGAAGGCCAGGCAGCAGGCGATTTGGGGTTCCATGCCCAGATCGTCATCAATCCTGCGCTGTGTTCCATCCAGTCGCGTTTATAGCCATCATCACCGCTGCCAAAGTCGATGCGGCGAACCCGATCAACGTCAAAGGCATGGGCAAACAGGGCATGGGTCAGCAGCGTTCCCGGCGATAGCGCGTCATGGCCCGCGACATGGGCCAGCTTGTGAATATAGGCGGTGCCATTGTCACAGGACCAAAATTGCGCCGCGACTGCGACGCCGTCAATCCGGGCGATACCCAGCCGCAATGTCCCAGCGTCGCCTTCGCTGCGGGCCCAGTCGCGCAGGAAATCGGGGAACCCTTCGGCTGGTTTCCAGCTTTGCTGATAGACGCTTTCATAATCGTCCCAGTCGCGCTCGCTGAATTGGTCGGTGATGCTCAGTGCCACTAGTCCCTTTTTGGCTTTGCGCTGGACTGTGGAACGCAGCGCACCGGGGCGGTCGGCCCACCAATCTGCAAAATTGCGGCCATCGGTTTCGAGCCAGTGATTGCGGCTGGTGGCTTTGCTATCCACGACCCATCCAGCTTTGCGGAGCGCTGCGGCCAATTGCGCTGCGGTGCCATTTTCCTGTGGCACCGGCGACAAGGTCAATCTGCAGCCATGTTCTCGCAGCCCGCTGACCATTGTGTGCAGCAAAGCGTCCCTGACGGGCCTATTGGCGGATCCAGCCCAGATCGGTTGCCAAGTAAAGCTATACCAATTGGCCAGTGAGCGAATATGACGATTATCTCGGCTCATCGCCATCCATGCCCGCCCGCCGCTGCCATTGTGTGCTTCGGCGATCAGCGGGGATTGGTCGGACAGACAGGCCGTATGCAGCGCGGCAAACCAGTCGAGGCGATTGAACAGGTCAGTTTGCCCCTGTCCTTCGGATGTTACACGCCCCAATGCGCCGCCAGCACTTGCGCGTGCAGCCGCAAAGTTAGAATGATATTCACATCCTATCGTCATCATGCCCGTCAAACTGGTTACCCACCGATTCATTGAAGTCTTGCACCCTATTTATGCTCAATCATGTAAATAATTTGTCGATGCCGCTCGATCATCTGGCTCTGCGAGGGTCGGCTGATGCACCGGCGCTGTTGCTCAAGGGCGCGACGCTGACGTTTGCCGAGCTGGACCGGAGGGTGGGGCGATTGGCTTGGCTGTTGCAGCACGGGGGCCAGCAGCACAAGAGCCAGAGCGGTGATCGGGTGGCGACATGGCTCAACAAAAGCTGGCTGGCCTGTCTGATGCCGCTTGCCGCAGTGCGCGCCGGTCTGGTCCATGTTCCGGTCAACCCGCTGCTCAAACGGGCGCAGGTGGCGCATATTTTGGCGGACTCCGGCTCGCACTTGTTAATAACCAACCCCAGCCGCAGCGCCTCACTGCAAGCTAGCGACCGGGCAAAAGATTGCGCATTGCTCGACGATGCGTCGCTGGCGACGCTGGTCGAGGCGGATGGCGAGATGTTGCCAGCATCATCGGGCGATCCCGGCGCGCTGGCTGCAATACTCTACACATCGGGGTCAACTGGGCGACCAAAGGGGGTGATGCTGTCATCGGCAAACATGTGGCTGGGCGCGCAATCTGTCGCGACATATCTCAAACTGACACCTGATGACCGCTTGCTCGGGGTTTTGCCGCTCAGTTTTGACTATGGCCAGAATCAATTGCTCTCGGCCTGGTATGCCGGGGCCAGCGTTGCTCCGCTCGACTATCTGACCGCTGGCGAAGTGGTGCGGGCGATCGAACGCTTTGCGGTGACAACTTTGGCCGGGGTTCCGCCATTGTGGGTGCAATTACTTGAATGCCAATGGCCACCCCAAACCGCCGCGAGGCTGCGCCGCCTGACCAACAGCGGTGGGGCGTTGACCCGGCCTATGGTGCAACGCCTGCGCCAGATGTTCCCGGTAGCCGACCTTTATGCGATGTATGGCCTGACCGAAGCATTTCGTTCAACCTATTTAGCGCCCGAGTTGATCGACAGCCGCCCTGAATCGATCGGCAAAGCCATTCCCCATGCGGAGATTTTGGTGGTCCGCCCCGATGGTTCGCCGACCGATGCGGATGAGCCGGGCGAGTTGGTGCATTGCGGCCCGCTGGTGGCTCAAGGCTATTGGCAGGATAGTGAACGCAGCGCATTGCGCTTTCGCCCAGCCCCTGCCCACAGCCACTATGGCGGCAGCGCGGTCTGGTCTGGTGATACGGTCAAACGCGACGGCGATGGCTATCTCAGCTTTGTTGGCAGGGATGATGCGATGATCAAAACCAGCGGCAATCGGGTCAGCCCGACCGAGCTGGAAGAAGCCTGCGAGGCAACCGGCTTGATTGCTGAGGCGGTGGCCTTTGGCGTGCCCGATGCGGGATTGGGCCACGCCATTGCGATTGTCGTCAGGCCTGCTCCATTGGTGGATGCAGCCAGTTTGTACACCGAACTGCGGGCGCGATTGCTGACAGACCTGCCCAATTTCATGCAGCCACGCTATGTGTTGATCCATGCCGATCTGCCGCGTAATCCCAATGGCAAGCTGGACAGGGTTGCGATTTGCGCAGATGCCCTAGAGGAGCTGAGCCGATGAGCAATCCGCCAAACAGCGCGCCTTTGACCGCAAAACCGCACGGGCCGATTCCGCCCTATTTCGCGGCTGACAGCGACGGCATGATGTTGATCGGCAACCAGCGCGTCGATGCGCTGGTGGAACGTGCCGGGGATACCCCGCTGTTTGTCTATGACATGGCAATTGTCCGCCAACGGATGGCTGGCCTACGCGCCGCGATGCCCGATGGGCTTGGCATCCATTACGCGATTAAGGCCAATTCACTGCCGCAAATGCTGCGGGCAGTCATGCCGCTGGTCGATGGCTTTGACGTTGCCTCGGGCGGCGAGCTGTCCAAAGCCATGGATGCCGGAATGCCAGCCCATTCGATCAGCTTTGCCGGGCCAGGAAAACGCGACCGTGAACTCGAAGCCGCGATCTGTGCGGGCGCGACCCTCAATCTTGAGAGTGCTGGCGAAGCACTGCGGGCGCTGGCGATTGCCGATAGGTTGGGGATCACCCCACGCCTCGCGGTGCGGGTTAACCCTGACTTTGACCTCAAAGGATCAGGGATGCGGATGGGCGGCGGGGCAAAACCGTTCGGGGTCGATGCTGCCGCTGTACCCGAGCTCATCAAGACCTTGATTGCTGCGGGCGCGGATTGGCGCGGGTTGCACATTTTTGCCGGCAGTCAGGCCCTCGATCCCGCCTCGATTATCGAGACGCAGGCCGCAACCGTTGCGCTTGCTGGACAATTGAGCGCTGACGTCGGGGTGCCCGCGCCGCTGGTCAATTTGGGCGGTGGCTTTGGCGTGCCTTATTTCCCAGCGGATCGCGCGCTCGACATAGCGCCGATTGGCGCGGCACTGGGCGAGGCGATTGGCGACAGTGCGCTGTCGTCTGCTGGCACCCATTTTGCCATCGAACTTGGCCGCTATATCGCGGCGGATTGCGGGGTGTATTTGACCCGGATCGTTGATCGGAAAATCAGTCACGGACAGGTGTTTTTAGTTGTGGATGGCGGACTGCATCATCAACTGGCCGCGTCGGGCAATTTTGGTACCGTCATCCGCCGTAATTACCCTATCGCGATTGCCAATCGCTTTGATGCCGATCCGTCCGAGGTCGTGCATGTCGTGGGTTGTTTATGCACCCCACTCGACCGCTTGGGCGATCAGGTTGCGCTGCCCCCCGCCAACGCAGGCGATCTTGTCGCCCTGTTCTTGGCCGGAGCCTATGGTGCCAGCGCTAGCCCGGCGGCATTTCTGGGCCACCCGGCGGCGCTGGAGCTGGTGATCGGGTAGGTCAGGTTATATTCACTCCTAACGCAATATTTACCCTTTATTGGCATTTAGGACAGAGGTGGGTGGGGTGCCAGATTGGCACTTTCTCCGGCATTCTAAGGGTGAAATCTATGATAAACAGTGCTTTGCGCAAGCGATTGATCGCCGGTGCCAGCATCGTTGCCTTGTCCCTTTCGGGTTGTGGCGGCGGCTATGGCGGCGCCCCGGAACTGCCCTCCGCATCCTTTGTCTCGCCACAAGAAGGGCCAGGCGAAGAATATATCATCGGCCCGCTTGACCAGTTGACCATCTTTGTCTGGCGTAATCCCGAACTGGGCGGCCGGGTGCAAGTGCGTCCCGATGGCCGGATTTCGACCCCGCTGATTTCCGATCTGCCCGCTGTCGGCAAGACCCCGACGATGTTGGCGCAGGACATCCGTGTGCAACTGTCGCGCTATATCAACGACCCGATCGTCAGCGTCATCGTCAATGAGTTTTCGGGCACTTATTCGCAGCAAGTGCGGATTATCGGCGCGACAGAACAGCCCGCTGCGCTGCCGTTTCGCGCCAATATGACCCTGCTAGATGCGATGATCGCGGTCGGCGGCCTCAACGAATATGCCGCAGGCAATCGTGCCCGTCTGATCCGCACCAATCGCGGCACTGGACGGCAGCAGGAGTTTTCGCTGCGGATCAATGACCTGATCCGTCGCGGGGACACCAGCGCCAATGTCCGGCTCCAGCCGGGCGATGTCATCATCATTCCGGAGAGCGCTTTCTGATGACATCCTTGCTCGATGAATTCAAAGTTGCCCTGCACGGTATTTGGCAACATCGCTGGCTGGCGATGGCGGTCGCTTGGGCCCTGTGCTTGCTCGGCTGGCTGGTGGTGGCATTGATCCCCAACAGCTATGAATCGCGTGCTCGGATTCAGGTCGAAATTAACGAATTCGTGCTCGATGCGACCAGCAATCCGCTTGATCAGCAACGCCGGTTCGACCAGCTCAAACAAGCCATGACCTCGACCCGCAATCTGGAACAGGTGGCGGTGGCTTCGGGCATGATTGATCGCACCGCAGATCAGTCGAGCCGCGCGGCAGCGGCACAGGCATTGTCAAAGGCGACCAACATCACCTCGGCACCCGACAATCAAATCATCGAAATCAAGACCGTGCTGGGTGGCGGTGGCCGCAGCAATGCCGAAAACGCCGCACTGGTGACTCGCGTGGTCGAGAATATGATTGCGGTTTTCCGGGATGAACAGATACGCGGTGGCGCTGCCGATGCTCAGCAGACGGTGCGGTTTCTCGATGCCCAGATCACCGAGGTGCAGACCAAATTGGCGCAGGCAGAATCGTCTAGGGCTGGGTTTGAAGCCCGCAATTTGGGGATGCTCCCCGGTGCAGGCTCTCCGGCAATGCGGATCGAGTCGGCAAGGGCTGAGCTGTCACAGATAGATACCCAGCTCATTTCTGTGAGCAGCCAATTGGCAGCGACACCGCAGGTCATCACGACCCCAGGCCTGCAGTCAACCGGGGTTGGGGTGGCGCGCCAGCAACTGGCCTCGGCACAGGTTGAACTGTCGTCGATGCGTGCGCGCGGCCTGACCGAGGCACATCCGGACGTGCAAGCGTTGCAATCTCAAATCTCAGCGCTGCGGGTGCAAGCAGCGCGTGAACCGACTGGCGGCTCAAGTGCCAATGTTCAGCCCAACCCGGCCTATGCCGGTCTGGCGGCGCAGCGCGGGGCGTTGCAGTCGCGGCGCGGGCAGCTGGCCGGGGAAGTTGCTTCGATCATGGCGCTTCGCATCCGCGAACCGGCAGTAGCGGTGGAGTATGACCGCCTCAATCGCGACTATAATGTGCTCAAGGACCAGAATGACCGGTTGAGTGTTCGCCGCGAACAGGTTCGCATGCGCGGGGCTGCGGAAAGCACGGCCGATGCGGTGCGGATTACGGTGCTGGATCAACCGACCTCGCCAACCACCCCGGCCATGCCGAACAAACCGCTGTTGCTGTTTGCGGTGCTGTTTGCAGGATTGGCGGGCGGTATCGCCACGGCCTTTGCGGTGAGCCAGGTGCAGACGACATATCCGACTGCCGCACGGCTTGCCCGCGCCAGCGGCTTGCCGGTGATCGGATCAGTGACCGAACAATTGACCGACGAACTGCGCTTTGCCCGCAGGCAAAGACTGCGCCACTTTGCCTTTGCCGGGGCTGGATTGGTGCTGTTCTATGTTGTGCTTTTGATGGTCGAATTCGCTCAGCGAATGACGGTGGGTTGATCAGGCGGATGAGCAAGGACGATGACAAGATGAGCGAGATGAAGCCCGTAAAGCGCAAGGGGTCGCTGCTTGAACGTGCCGATTCGCGTTTCGATTTCGGTAGGCAGCTTCGTCGCCTCGATCCCGCGACATTGGGCGATGGGCCGGTGCTCGATGCGCGGCCCGCCAAACGGATATCCGCCCCTCGCAGACCCGGTGCAAACGAGCCGGTGTCTGGTGATGCCGCTGCGGTTGCGGGCGCTTTGTCACCACCGCCACAACCCGTCGCTGCGCCCGCGTCGGTTGCAACTGCGTCTGGAGCGTCCAGCAACCAGCCTGCCGGGGCAAACCCAGTTGCGCTCGCTAATGTCCGCAAAGGTGTTGCACGGCGACGGTTTGAATCGCGTGCGCCGATGCAGCCGATTGACCCGTCGCTGCTGGCTGAGCTTGAGCTCAGTCATGGTGACAGCAACGTCAGTGTGCTGGCCGAGGAATACCGGATCATCAAGCGGCAATTGTTGCATTCGGCGGGCGGTTCGCCTGCGGGACGCCGCATTTTGATTACGTCCGCCCAGCCTGCTGAGGGCAAGACCTATAGCGCAATCTGTCTGGCCCTGTCGCTGGCGGCAGAGCATGACTTGTCGGTCCTGTTGGTCGATGGAGATTCTGTGCACCGTGAGGTTCCAAAACGTCTGGGCATAGTGCCAGGGCTAGGGTTGCTGGACGTGTTGGCCGATTCGTCGGTCGATCTGGCTGATTGCGTCATTCCAACCGACATTCCCGAACTGTCGGTGCTGCCGGTGGGGACATCGACGTCGCACGACACCGAGCTGCTCAATTCGGCGCGGATGCTCGAATTGTTCAGCATTTTGGAGGCCGAAGCGCCCGACCGTATCATCATTTTCGATTCATTGCCGCTGCTGGCCGCGTCGTCGGTCAGTGTGCTGGCCCATTTATGCGGACAGGTCGTAATCGTTGTTCGTGCTGACGTGACCCGCGAAGCCACCCTGCGCGACGCCATTGGCCTGATCGGCCAACATCATGGACTATCCCTGCTGCTTAATCGGGTCCGCTTTACCCCAGAAGGTCGCCGGTTCGGCAGCTATTATGGAAAATGAGGCTAACATGCCCCATATAACCACACGCTCTCCCGCAACCCGCAGCTTGCTCGGCGGCACCGCGCTGGCGCTGCTGTTGACCGCAAACACGGCGCAGGCACAGATCGTCAGCAACGATATTGGCCTGCCCGCCAATGCCCCGGAGATCGGTGATGGCGGGACGGATAGCGCACGCAGCGGGCCGCCATCGACACGGCGTGGCACATCGCGGCGTGATCGTGACGAACAACAAACAGCCAGCAACCGTCCGCGCGTCGATGTGACGCCCTATATCGAGGTCGGACAGGTGCTGACTGGAGAGCTTAGCAACGGCGGCGATGTGCTGACCTATTCGACCGTCGCGGTCGGGGTTGCAACCAGCATCTCTACGCGCCGTGCGCAACTGGCAGCAGACATCCGCTATGAACGCCGGATTAGCTGGGACAATCCGCTGCTCGACAATGATGTCATTTCCGGACTGTTGCGCGGCCGTTATGACCTGACCCAAGGGCTCGCGCTCGAAGCTGGCGCACTGGCATCGCGGGCCAGCGTTGACGGTCGCGGTGGCACCGCTGATTTCGGGGCTGGTGACCGGTCCAATACCGCCAACATCTATTCCGTCTATGCCGGTCCGACCTTTGGTCGCCGGTTTGGCGATTTCGATGTCGGGGGTGCCTATCGCTTTGGCTATTCGCGCAGTGAAATTGAGTTTGGACCTGTGCTGGGCGGGGCAGCGGTGCCGGTCGGCAGCTTTCAAGATTCCACCAACCATGCTGCGATTGCCAGCATTGGCATGGCACCGGGTCGGCTGCCGCTGGGATGGCGGCTGTCGGGTGGTTGGGACCGCGACGATAGCGGCCAGCTCGACCAGCGCTATCAGGGCCTGTTTAGCCGCCTCGACCTGACCCTGCCGGTGTCCCCGACCTTGGCCCTTGTAGGCGGGGTGGGCTATGAAGACATTGAGGTCAGCTATCGTCCGCCATTGCTGACGGCGGGCGGGCTGCCCGTCACCGATGCCAATGGCCGGTTGGTCGTAAACCCGGCCTTGCCACGCACCATCGCCTTTGAAACCGATGGTTTGATTTATGATGCGGGGGTTGTCTGGCGTCCATCGCGCCGGGTGACAGCCGAAGCCCGCGTCGGTCGCCGCTATGGCGATACCATTTATACCGGCAGTGCGACCTGGCAAGCCAGCCGCAACACCGCCTATCAATTGGGCCTATATGACAATCTCAGCACTGTCGGGCGGTCCTTGTCGGCCGGACTTGCGGCCTTGCCAACCAACTTTGACGTGTTCCGCAATGGGGTTGACGGGTCGATTGGCGGCTGCGCATTTGGCTCGGCGGGCGGCACCTGCCTGACCCCGGCGCTCAACAATCTCTCCGGCTTTGCCTTTCGCAATCGCGGCGCAATCCTGTCGATGTCGAGCCAGATCAGCGGCTGGAGCCTTGGCGTGGCGATGGGCTATGACAGGCGGACCTATGTGGCGAGCGGGCTTGTCTCCATCCCCGGACTCGACAGCTCGGTTGACGAGACATTCTTTGCCTATCTCTCGGCGTCACGGGCGCTGTCGCAACGCACCAGTTTTGGCACCAGTGGCTATGCCACCTATTTCGACAGTGGCTTGGGGATTAACGCGCTGTCTGCGGGGGCCTCGGCCTCGCTCAGTCACGCGTTCCTGCCGCGACTACAAGGCAATGCAGCAGTCTCGCTCAACGCGATTGACCAGGATGGGTTTAACTCTCGGGTGTTTGGATCGGCACTGCTCGGCTTGCGCTATTCCTTCTGACCAAATGGGCAGAGGGGAGGGGATGGGCGAAGCGTATAAAAAAGGATAAGATGGGGCCATGTACGACAGTTTTTATGGATTTACGGCTCGGCCGTTCCAGCTAACTCCTGACCCGCGTTTCTGGTTTGAAAGCGCGACGCATCGCACCGCCATGTCCTATTTGGGCTATGGTCTATCGCAGGGTGAAGGCTTTATTGTCATCACCGGTGAAGTCGGATCGGGCAAGACGACATTGGTCGGCCATGTCATGAAATCGATTGATCCGATGCGGCTCGCTGCTGCGCGGCTTGTCTCGACCCAGGTTGCCGATGCCGATTTGTTGCGGATGGTGGCCTCTGCCTTTGGCATTGGCCTTGCCGGGCCTGCAAAGTCCGATGCGCTGGAGGGAATTGAAAACTTCCTCCACGAAGAAGCGCGGGCCGGTCGCCGCACCCTGCTGATTGTCGATGAGGCCCAGAATCTGGCGGTCAGCGCGCTCGAAGAATTGCGGATGCTGTCCAATTTTCAGCTTGGCGAAACCTCTCTCCTGCAAATTTTCCTGCTGGCTCAGCCAGAGTTTCGTGCAACCCTGGCGTCGCCACAGCTTGAGCAACTGCGCCAGCGGGTCATCGCCACCCACCACCTCGAAGCGATGTTGCCAGAGGAACTGGAGCCATATCTGGCGCACCGCCTGGGCTTGGTTGGATGGAAACAAGACCCCAGCTTTACCCCCGACCTGCTCGACGAGATGTGGCGCGCCAGTGCGGGGATTCCGCGCCGGGTCAATAGCATAGCCAACCGGCTGTTGCTGCATGGCGCGGTCGAGGAAAAGCATGAGCTGAACGGCGAAGATGTCCGGATGGTGGTGTTTGATATGGGGCTATCACCCGACGAGCTAGTCGAAGCTGCATTGGCACCGATGGCACCGATGGCCCCGATGGCCCCGGCACCCGTTGCAACACTCGTGCCCGATGCGCAGCCCGTCCCCATCCCTGTCATCGCCGAAGTCGCTGTTGATGATGTTCCTTCGCCCGGCTTTTCAAGCCCGGCGTTTCAAGTGCCGGATCGGGCAGAGTTTGGCCATAGTGCAGAGCCGCCGTTCACCGCTTCGATTGCAGCGGCGAGCGCGGTTACTGCCATGCCCCGCTATGAATTGAGCAAGGATGAGGAAATCGCCGCAGTCCAGGACGATAGCAAACTTGTTGCGCTGCGCAGCCGGGTGGCCGATCTGGAAGCGCGCTGCGATGAACAGGATGCGGCGATTCGCCGCGTGCTTGGCCTGTTGATTCAATGGGTCGAACAGGATGAAATGCCTGTATTTGCCGCGCCCGGACGCGCTGCCTGAACAAAGACCGTGATGGCTCTAGCGTAAATTTAGGGATGAATTTGTGGCTCAGATTGATGGACAAATGCCAATAATCAATGGCTTGTCGGTCGATATAGAAGATTGGTTTCAGGTCGGGGCGTTCGAGAACTGCATCAATCGCAGCGATTGGCCGGGATTGGAAAGCCGGGTCGAAGCCAACACCGACCGGGTCATGGCGCTGTTTGACCGAGCCGGGGTAAAGGCCACGTTTTTTACCCTCGGCTGGGTGGCCGAGCGCGCACCCGCACTGATCCGCCGGATTGTCGATGCCGGCCATGAACTGGCCAGCCATGGCTATGATCACAAGCGGGTGTTTCTGATGGATCGCGGCGAATTTGCCGCCGATTTGCTGCGCGCCCGCGCCATCTTAGAGGATGCGGGCGGGGTTGCGGTGACCGGCTATCGCGCGCCGAGCTTTTCGATTGATGCCCGCACCCCCTGGGCGCACCCGGTGCTGGCAGAGGCGGGCTATGCCTATTCATCGAGCGTCGCGCCGGTGGTACATGACCATTATGGCTGGCCCGATAGTCCCCGTTATGCTTGGCGGCCGCTGGCCGATGCGCCGCTTATCGAACTGCCGGTGACCACTGCACGGCTTGGCACTTGGCTGGGCGGGCGGACGTTGGCGGCTGGCGGCGGTGGTTTTTTCCGGATGTTGCCCTATCGTTTTTCGCACTGGGCGATCCGCCAAGTGAATGGCGAGGGACAGCCAGCGATCCTCTATTTTCACCCGTGGGAAATCGATGTCGATCAGCCGCGTGTGGCTCATGCGCCGCTCAAATCGCGGCTACGCCATTATAGCCGACTATCGGTGATGGAAGCCAAGCTGGAGCGCCTGCTAGGCGATTTTCGCTGGGGGCGGATTGGCGATCTGGTGCCTGCATTGCGAGCGAGCGCATCCGCGCCGCTTGCGGGGCTGGCGGCATGAACGCAACGGCCAGCCTTTCAGTTACGACCGGCCCAATCCATGTCGGCGATGATGTCTGTGATAGTGATCTGGCGCAATTTCTCGACACCACATCGGGCGCAACTCCATTTCACTCCGCCGCCTGGGGTCGGGCGATTGAACAGGCGTGCGGCCATCGCTGGCACATGCTGGGGGCACGCGATGCTGCCGGACGGCTGGTCGGCGTCTTGCCGCTGCATCATATCCGCTCCCGCCTGTTTGGCACGGCTCTGGTATCCAGCGGTTTCGCGGTTGATGGTGGTATTTTGGTGAGCGACCAAAGCGCAATTATGCCGCTGGCCGTAGCAGCGATTGAGCTTGCAGATGATCTGGGCGTGGCCAACATCGAACTGCGCGGCGGCGAATGCCCAACGGGATGGGCGCTCGATAGCGAGAGCCACCTCGGTTTTGTCCGGGCCTTGGCGGCGGATAGCGAAGCCGAATTGCTCGCCACCCCGAAAAGGCATCGCGCCGAAGTGCGCAAGGCGCTGGCCAATCCGCTCGATGTGGCGATTGGACGGGGCGCGGCTGACCGCGATGCCCATTTTGCAACCTATGCCACCAGTGTCCGCAATCTGGGCACACCGGTGTTTCCAAAGCAGCTGTTTGCTGCGGTGCTCGACCAGTTTGGCGATGCCGCCGACATTCTCACCGTCCGCCATGGTGGCAAAGCGGTGGCCAGCGTGCTTAGCCTGTATTGGCAGGGGGCGGTGATGCCATATTGGGGCGGGGGGAGCCGCGAAGCACGGGCCTTGCGTGCCAATGAGAGAATGTATTTCAGCCTGATGGAGCATGGTCGCCAGCGCGGCATGGCGCGGTTTGACTTTGGCCGCTCAAAAGCGGGGAGCGGTCCGGCAGCCTATAAACGCAACTGGGGTTTTGATGCCGAGCCGCTTTGCTATGCGCGGTGGAGCCGCACGGGTGTGGTGCGGGATATGAACCCGACCAGCGGCAAATATCAATTGATGGTGCGGGCGTGGAAGAGATTGCCCTTGCCAATAGCCAACCGCATTGGCCCCTTCATCGCACGCCAACTGGGGTGACCTAGCCATGCCGCACCCAGAAATCCTGTTTCTGGTCCATCGCGCCCCATGGCCGCCGGATCGCGGTGATCGCATCCGTTCGTGGCATTTGTTCGAGGCGCTGCGCAAGCTCGCGCCGGTGCATGTGGCTGCGCTTGCGGACAATGCGACCGAGGCACGGGTCGCTCGCGACAAGCTGGAGCCGCTGGCGGCCAGCATGATGATAGTCGAACGCAGCGTTGGGCGCGTGCCAGCCATGGCAATGGCGCTGGTGCGCGGGCAGCCTGCGTCGCTGCCTCTGTTCGCCAATACAGCGCTGCGCGGCCATGTTGCGGCCCTGCTGGCGGGGGGGAGAATTACCCACATCGTCGCCTTTTCGATCCAGATGGGGCAGTATGTTCCCGAGCGCTATGGCGGGACGTTCGTGATGGATTTTGTCGATGTCGATTCAGCCAAGTTCGAAGCCTATGCCGCCGCTGACAAGCCCGGCCCGATGCGCTGGGTCCATGCGCGCGAAGGACGGTTGCTTGCCGCTTATGAAGCCCAGATCGCGGCGCGGGCTGACACCTGCTTGTTCGTGAGCGCGGCAGAGGCGGCGCTGTTTCGCAGCCGCGCCGGGGCCGTGGCGGGCGATGTTCGTGCGCTCGGCAATGGTATCGACCTTGACCGTTTTTCGCCCGATGGCGATTGGGTGCCACTGGCTGCGGGCGAACGGCCTGCAGGCCCGATGACCGTGTTTACCGGCCAGATGGACTATCGCCCCAATGTCGAGGCAGTGATGCGCTTTGCCCGCGACATATTGCCGCTGTTGCGCCTGCGGATCGCCGATGCCTGCTTTGCGATTGTCGGGCGGGCGCCTACCAAAGAAGTATTTGCTTTGGCGGTAATCCCCGGCGTGATTGTTACCGGCGAAGTGCCCGATACCCGGCCTTGGCTGGCCGCAGCCGACGCAGTGGTCGCGCCCTTGGCGGTGGCGCGCGGTGTTCAGAACAAGCTACTCGAAGCGATGGCGATGGCCCGACCGGTCGTTGCCTCATCGTTTGCGGCTGAGGGGATTGATGCCGTGGTGGGGAGCGATTTGCTGGTCGCCGATGGGCCGCAGGCGACGGCGGATATGTTGGCCGAGCTGTTCGCCAATCATGAACGCGGCGACGCGATTGGCGCTGCGGCGCGCCGCCGGATGACTGCCCGCTATGGCTGGGATGCGACATTGGCACCGCTGGCCGGCATTCTGGGCATAACGGAGCCAGCGGCATGACCGCCAAAGCCACCCGTTCCGCTTGGCCAGCCCGCCTGACCAGCGGCGACTGGCGCAGCCATTTGGCGGCGGTCGCGCTTGCCGCCTTGGTCATCATCGCTCTGTTTGCCCGCGATGCCTTCCACCTCACCAGCCTGTGGTGGACCAGCTCGACCTATAGCCATTGCCTGTTGATCGTGCCGATCCTTGGCTGGCTGGTGTGGTTACGAGCCGATGAACTGGCCAAATTGACCCCACGCTGCTGGCTGCCGGGGCTGTTGTGGGTGCTTGGCGGAGCTGCGCTGTGGTTTGTCGGCGATGCCGCCAGCGTTGCCCTGTTTCGGCAGCTTGGCCTGATCGTCATGCTCCAGGGGCTGGTCCCCGCGCTGCTTGGCCCGCAAGTGGCGCGTGGGCTGCTTTTCCCGTTATTTTACAGCCTGTTCCTTGTCCCATTTGGCGAGGAACTGGTGCCGCCGATGCAAATGCTCACCGCCGATATGGCGATGGTTTTGCTGCGTTTATTTGGCATTCCTGCGCATATTGAAGGGATTTTCATCACAACGCCGGGAGGTTTGTTCGCGGTGGCAGAGGCCTGTTCGGGGGTGAAGTTTCTGGTCGCGATGGCGGCGCTGAGCGTGTTGGCGGCGCATTTATGCTTTGCCAACTGGCGGCGGCGCGCAATCTTCATAACTTTCGCAATGATCGTGTCGGTGCTGGCCAATGGCTTGCGCGCCTTTGGCACTATTTGGATGGCCGAGCATTGGGGCATCGAATATGCCGTAGGGGCCGATCATCTCATTTATGGCTGGTTCTTTTTTGGCATTGTCATGGCGGTGATCGGATTGGTTGCGTGGCCATGGTTTGACCGTGCGCCCGACGCTGTGCCGGTCGATGCGGCCCAGTTGAGTATCTTTCTGCCGGGCAGGGGCATTGCACTGGTGCTGGCTATGCCGCTGGCCCTGCTGGCCGCCGCATCGCCGTTGCTGCTGGCAGCGATTGGCGCGGCCAATGCGCCCCCTGTGGTCATCGCCAAGGCGGCGAGCATCGCCGGTTGGACCCAGGTTAGCCCCGTTGCCAGCCCCGGTGCCAGCGATATTCCGGCCCTTCGACTTCGCTCAGAACAGGCTTGGCGGGCGCGGTTTGATGGCGCGGATGTTCGGCGCGACCTGCATTTCACCAATCCTAAGGGCTATGGTGTTGATGTCACAATTGTCGGCTATGCGCGGCAGGAGGAGGGCAGGGAGCTGGTCGGCTATGGTCAAGGCGCGGTCGATCCCGATAGCGACTGGCGCTGGGGCGAGGGTCTTGACCCCATCGGACCGGCGCGGGTTGATCGCATCGTTAACGCAGGCTCCGTGCGCGAAGTGCTGAGCGTCTATCGGATTGGCGACACAATCACGGCGAGCGGCTCGCGGGTAAAGCTGGCAGTACTCAAGGCGCGGCTGAGCGGCGGCGACGAACGCGCCTATGCGATCATCCTGTCGGCACAATCGCGACCCGGCATCGGTGGGCGGGCGCAGGTCGCGGCCTTTGTCGAGGCTGGCGGGGGAATCGAAGCCATGTTCAGCCGCTTGCTTATAATCCCTTCTCCCATGGGGAGAAGGATAGCGGAGCCTTAGGATCCCGGACTTGATCCGGGGGACTTAGGCGCAGTTGGATGAGGGGTTGGTGGCTATCGTGAGGGAGCAACCCCTCACCCGGCTTTGACTAGAGCCTGTCCGATTTTGATGCCAATCAAAATCCGGCTCTAGTCTGTTGTGTTGCCGTGATTTCCGAGCCGTGAAATGTTCCATTTCACTCGAAATCACTCTAGCGAACAAGTTCGCAAGTCTTCGCTTCCCTCTCCCACGAGCCTGTCCTGAGCGCCCGCCCTGCGGGCAGTCGAAGGGGGGAGAGGTGAGAAAGAAACCGGGCTCCTCGCAATGACGATGGTGGCTTGACGCAGCCTTACTGAACCGCGAGGGGCAAAGGGACAGGACCACCATATTACACGGCTGAGGTTTGCAGCGATTTTGTTCAGTGCAAGGAGGCAAGCCGCAGTCATATGTCGATATTGCAAGGATTGCCGACGCCGCGCCGGTTTTCCGGCGGGAAAGGCCGGAAAATTGAGCAATGGACAAAATCGGTCAAATCCGTAGGACGGCAAAATGGCTTTGATCTTAAACCAAAATGCCCTTGCCCATAGTGCTACTATGTCCGGCGGCCATTTTGGCTCCATATCTGCTCCATTTCGCCGCCTCAGCCGTTTAATATGGTGGTCCTGTCCCTAACATGTGCGGTATCGCTGGTCTTTATCATCCCGAGCAACCACGTCCGCTCGATGCTGCGCGGGTCGAAGCAATGCTGGTGCCGATGCACCATCGCGGTCCCGATGGGCGCGGGGTATGGAGCGTCCCCGGCGTGGTATTGGGCCATCTGCGCTTGTCGATCATCGACATCACCGGATCGCCGCAGCCAATGCACTCGGCAGATGGTCGGCTGACGCTGAGCTTCAATGGCGAGATCTACAACTTTCAGGCGCTGCGCAGCAAACTGGCGGGCATGGGGCACCAGTTTCGCACCATGGGGGACAGCGAAGTCATCCTGGCGGCCTATGCCCAATGGGGGCCGGATTGCCTGTCGCGCTTCGACGGCATGTTTGCCTTTGCCATCTATGACGCGGCGGACAAAAGCCTGTTTCTGGCCCGCGACAGATTTGGCGTAAAGCCGCTCCACTACGTGACATTGCCCGATGCCAGCATCGCCTTTGCCAGCGAGCTAAAGGGGCTGTTGACCCTGCCGACGCTAAAGGTCGAGGCACGGCTGACCGCGATGGATGATTATTTCGCCTTTGGCTATGTCCCCGATGATAGCTGCATTATCGCAGGTGTCGAGAAACTGGCGGCCGGACATTATCTGCATATCCGGCGTGGCCAGGCGCTTGCGGCCCCGGTGCAATGGTGGGATCTCGACTTTACCCGCCGGATTAGCGTTGGCGTGCGCGAGGCTGAGGAGCATTTGGTCCAGTTGCTGCGCGCCGCTGTGCGCAGCCGGATGGTCGCAGATGTGCCATTGGGCGCGTTCCTGTCGGGCGGGGTCGACAGTTCCACCGTCGTCGCCCTGATGGCCGAGGCGAGCAACCGCGCGGTCAATAGCTGCACAATCGGTTTTGATGACGCGCTGCTTGATGAAACAACTTATGCTGACATTGTTGCGCGCCGCTTTGCGACCGACCATCGCACCCGGATTGTTGCATCAGATGATTTTGCGCTGGCTGATCTGGTGGCGGCCCATTGCGATGAGCCTTTTGCCGATGCCTCGGCGCTGCCGACCTATCGGGTTAGCCAGCTCGCACGCGAAGAAGTGACGGTGGCGCTGTCGGGTGATGGGGCCGACGAAGCCTTTGCTGGCTATCGGCGGCTGGTGTTCCAGTATCAGGAGGAGCGTGTGCGGCGGTTTTTGCCAGCCGGCTTTCGCCGTGCGATATTGGGGCCACTGGCATCCGCTTGGCCGCAGATGGACTGGGCACCGCGCCCGCTGCGGGCCAAGGCAACGCTGACTGGCCTCGCCCGGTCAGGCGAAGAAGCCTATGCGCTGGCCGTGGGCGTGACCGGCCCGGATATGCGCGCCTCGCTCTATTCAGACGCGACCCGTGCCGCACTGTCGGGCTATGCCGCCGAGGAACGCTGGTGGCTGGCGATGCGCGGTGCGCCCGCATCAGAACCGCTCGACCGGGCGCAATATGCCGATATGAAAATCGCGCTTCCTGGCGACATATTGACCAAGGTCGACCGGATGAGCATGGCTGTCAGCCTAGAGGCACGCGAGCCGTTGCTCGACCATCATCTGGTGGAATTTGCCGCATCGCTGCCTGCGAAAATGCGGGTGCGCGGCGCGACCGGCAAATGGCTGATGAAAAAGGCGATGGAGCGCTATCTCCCCGACGATATTCTCTATCGCCCCAAAATGGGCTTTGTCACGCCGATCAGCAGTTGGTTTCGCGGACCATTGGCACAGCAAGCGCGCGATCTTGCGGCGTCGCCGACGCTGGCCCGGACCGGCTGGTTCGAGATGAAGGCGCTCGATGCGCTGGTCAAAGCGCACCAGTCAGGCAGTGCCGACCATGGCCGCCAGATCTGGCAATTCTTTATGCTGGAAAAGAGTTTGCAACGCCTGTTCGGGATTTAGGGTGGGTTACTCCTTCTCCCCTTGAGGGAGAAGGATATGGAGCCTTGGTCGCGGACGCGCTACGGTTTACCGTAGGGGAAGCGAGAGAGGACGCGACTTAGGCGCAGTTGGATGAGGGGTTGCTTTGCTAACGGCAGGGCGGCACCCCTCACCCAGCTTCGACTAGGCAGCACGCTGCCAAGTCTGCGCATCCCTCTCCCACGAGCCTGTCCTGAGCGCCTGCCTTGCAGGCAGTCGAAGGGGGGAGAGGGATAAACACGTGGCATAGGGGAAGCGGACAAACACGCGCTAGCGCCTGCGCTAGGGGAAGCGAGAGAAACACGCATCAATAACGTGCGCCAACAAAGTAAAGCCCGTCGGGCGGCGCGTTGAACCCCAGCGCGGCGCGATCACGCGCAGCCAATGCGGTGCCCAGATCATCCGCGCTCCATTGCCCGCGACCGACCATCATCAGGCAACCGACCATCGATCGCACTTGGTGACGCAGAAAGCTGCGCGCCTCGGCCCGGATCATAATCCGCTCGCCACTTCGCACCACTTTTAGAACATCGAGCGATTTCACCGGGCTGGCGGACTGGCAATGCGCCGAGCGGAATGTCGTAAAGTCATGCTGGCCGACCAGGCGCAGGGCGGCATCATGCATCGCATCGGCATCAAGCTCTGGCAAAACCTGCCAGGCAAGGCCGCGCTCCAGCGTCAGCGGCGCCCGTCGGTTGATGATAATATAGTCATAGACCCGGCCAAGACAGGAAAATCGCGCATGCCAATCCGGTTCGACAATGGCACAGGCGATCACCGCAACCGGATGTGGCCGCAGGTGCGCATTGAGCGCCTCCATCATCCGAAATGCGGGGAGCGGTTTTGCCGCATCAAAATGGACCGGCATAGCGCGGGCATGGACCCCGGTGTCGGTGCGCCCCGCAGAAATGGCGGTGACTGGCGCGCCGACAATCGCCGCCGCTGCCGTTTCAAACGCCATTTGCACCGATGGCCGGTCGGGCTGGCGCTGCCATCCGAAAAAGGGGCGCCCATCCCATTCCAATGTCACGCGAAAGCGCACCATCAACTGAGCCTGGTTCCAGCAGGAATGGCAAATCCGCGCAGCAAATCGGCCATCGTCATCGCCCCGCGCCCTGCACGTTGGACTATGGTCGGGCGGATCGCGCCGGGGTTACAGGCGATGGTCAGTATATCGTCGATAACGGTTCCTGGAGCCGTGCCGATTGGCGCATCTTGCGGCGCTATCACCTCTGCCGCGAGCAGCTTGATCCGTTCCTCGCCAACCGCAAACCATGCACCGGGCGCTGGGTTAAAGGCGCGGACCGTGCGTTCCACCTGCACCGCGCTCAAGTTCCAGTCGATCCGCGCTTCATCCTTGTTGATCTTGGCGGCATAAGTGACCCCAGCTTGTGGCTGCGCGATAGGCGGGTAGCGATCAAGATCACCCAGCACCGTCACCATCAAGCCCGCACCAAGCTGTGCCAATTCGTCCGTCAGCACCCCTGCGCTTTTGCCCGCAATCGCAGTGCGCTCCTCCAGCCGCACCGGGCCAGTGTCCAACCCTGCCTCCATTTGCATGATGGCAACGCCGGTTTCAGCATCCCCTGCGAGGATAGCGCGCTGTACCGGGGCGGCTCCGCGCCAACGTGGTAACAGCGAGCCATGGATATTGAGGCAGCCATAGCGCGGCGCATCGAGGATAGCTTGCGGCAGGATCAGGCCATAGGCGGCAACCACTGCGACATCGGCGCCCAGGGCAGCAAACGCAGCCTGCTCATCCGCTGATTTCAGACGGGTCGGGGTGCGGACCATCAGCCCCATCGCATCGGCGCGGGCATGGACCGGCGATGGCGTTTCGCGCTTGCCGCGATGGGCAGGGCGGGGGGGCTGGGCATAGACACACACGACTTCATGCCCGGCATCGACCAAAGCATTGAGCGTCGGCACCGCAAATTCGGGGGTTCCCATGAAGATTATGCGCATGGCAGCGGCTTTAGGGGAGGGGAGGCATATTGCGCAAGACTGGCTCTGTCTCTAGGTCACACTTCATGGCATCCAGTGACATCGAAGCCCTCGTCCAGCAATTGGCGCGTCTGCCCGGCCTTGGCCCGCGCAGTGCGCGCCGCGCGGTGCTGCATCTCATCAAACGGCGCGAAGTGGCGATGGCACCGCTGCTCGCAGCACTTGGCCGGGTCAACGACACGCTGGTGACTTGTTCGACCTGCGGCAATGTCGATACAATCGACCCTTGCGGCATCTGTATAGACCCGCGCCGCGACCAGAGATCCTTGTGCGTGGTGGAGGAAGTCGCCGACCTGTGGGCGCTCGACCGTTCGCGCCTGTTTCCCGGCCAATATCATGTGCTGGGCGGTAAACTCTCTGCGCTCGACGGCATTGGGCCGGATGATCTGGCGATAGAATCACTGGTCCGCCGCGTCGCTGCTGGCGGGATTGACGAAGTGGTGCTGGCGATGAACGCGACGCTGGAGGGACAGACCACCGCGCACTACGTTGCTGACCGGCTGGAGGGGTTGCCGATCCGCCTCACCCAATTGGCGCATGGCCTGCCAGTTGGCGGCGAGCTGGATTACCTCGACGAAGGGACGCTGGCTCAGGCGCTAAGGGCACGTAGGCCGGTGGGGTGATCAATATGGACTCGGGTAGTTTGGCCGACTGGTTTGCAGGTATCGCGTCGTTTGCTGCTGTAATTGTAGCATTGCTGGGATATTTCATCTTAGAATGTAATCGCCGACGTGACGACCTCGAGCGAAAACGAGCCATCGCAAACCAGATCGGTATTTCGATTATGATAATTTCGAATCTGACTAAGACGGTGCATCAACATGTTCACCCAGAGCTGGAAAATCGCAGATTTGATTCTGAGAATCCGAGTTCCGTAATTACGCCGATGATCGGGATTGAAAAAGATCACCTTGGAAATGTTAAGCAAGAATATCTCGTTCTGTTGTCGGATTTAAAAGAGTTTAAATTAATGAATGACATCCTCGTTGTCAGCGATAGATTGAGGTCCATTTTTATTTCCATGGACGAGTATAAACTTCTATATTTCGATTTACAGCGCAAGCTTCCTGCACCAAAAAAAATTGAGGGCGCGATAGAAAATTACGAACTTACGAAAGATCAATTGCTATCGCTGGCTCCTTTTAGAGCGAATTTGAATAGCATTATTGTTCAGATCAAAGGAATGACCGAACAGAACATTGTTATGTGCGCCTCTCTAATGGAAGATTTTCATGGCATCATTAAACCGCATTTTCCTGGACGTGGCTTCGTGGTGCTAGGGCGTCAACCGCAGCCCCCTGTCTGAACCGTGGCCCAGCGTCAGCAGAGGCCGGTGGGGTGATGGGGGTGTTACGCCGCAGTTAAAATTATATCGTCATGCTGAACTTGTTTCAGCATCCATGACCCGATCCTATCCCAAGGGCCGACCATGGACCCTGAAACAAGTTCAGGGTGACGAGGATAGGGAATTTGCTACGCTCCTCGCAGGCGAACGCGGCGCCCCCCCCCCCCTTGACGCATTGCGCCCTCAACCATAACTGACAGTCATGGCTATTCTTTCGATCATCGAGACTCCCGACGTGCGGCTGCGCGTCATTTCCACGCCGGTGGAGGTGTTTGATGCCGCGCTCAAAACGCTCGTCGCCGACATGTATCAAACCATGTATGACGCGCCGGGGATCGGCCTTGCTGCGGTTCAAGTGGGGGTTGCGCAGCGGATATTGGTGATCGACTTGCAGGAAAGCGACCCCGACGACCCGGAGGAAAAGCGGGTCATCCGCACCCCGCGCACCTTTATCAACCCCGTCTTTTCCGACCCTTCGGACGAGTATAGCGTCTATTCCGAGGGGTGCCTGTCGGTGCCCGAACAATATGCCGACGTTACCCGCCACGCGCAAATTACCGTCGATTGGCAGGATGTGGATGGCAAGCCGCACCGCGAGCGGATGACCGGGCTGATGGCGACCTGCATCCAGCATGAGCATGACCACCTTGAAGGCATCCTGTTCATCGACCATCTGACCAAGCTCAAACGCGACATGGTCCTCAAGAAACTGCTAAAGCTGCGCAAGGCGGCCTAGCTAGGTTCAGGCGCGGTCGGCGTAAATCAGGCGGCCATCACCGAGCAGCGCCAGCGCCAGCCCAATATCCTCCTCGCGCACTGCAAAACATCCCTCGCTGCGGCCAAGTTTGCCCTGCACCGCGATGATGT
>JBCKXT010000009.1:0-50995 GCA_038921085.1 Sphingopyxis sp.
GGGGGGTCGAGGGTTCGCTATCGTGGCTTTGAAAGCAGGAGCGGGCGAACGGAATCGAACCACCAGCGCAGCCGAAGGCGGAGCGCAAACGGGGAATCGAGGGTTCGCTATCACGGCTGCGAAAGCTGGAGCGGGTGAAGGGAATCGAACCCTCGTCGTAAGCTTGGGAAGCTTCTGCTCTGCCATTGAGCTACACCCGCTGAACTTGGGGCTTGCCCCATTTTGTTTCGGTTACCCTGTTGTCTGCCTTTTTGTATGCCGTGCGATGTTTACTCTACCTTTCGCCCAGAGCAAGCGCCAGCGGGTGTTTTTCTGCCCTTCCCCTAAGGCAAGCCTTAGCGGGTTTAATCTGCCCCGAAATCGCTCCACTAATGGTCCGGTTCTGACATTTGCTTCCCCTGTCGAAAATATGACGAAAAAACCCGCGCCTTTCGCGTCGGCGCCCTGGGTGCGTGCATCAAGTATATGATATATTGATATAAATCATGCTTGGCACAATGTTTGCTTAACAAAACATGATTGCGGTGGGTGTGGCGCATGACGCTGGCAAGTGCCTGTTGGACCTGAAGGGACGGTGTTTCGATCATGGATGTCAGTCAGTTGATGGCTTTGCGGACGCAGATAATCGACCAGAATACCGCGCTGTCGCGGGCGGCTGGTCGCGGCGCTGCGGAGCAGACGGACGGTGGTGTTACCGGTTTCGGCGATGCCCTGCGCGATGCTGTGAAACAGGTGAACACAATGCAAGCGACAGCCGCGAGTGTGAGTGAAGCATATGAGCGCGGGGAGACGACCGACATCGCCAGCGTGATGCTGGCGCGCCAGCAAGCCTCGATTGGCTTTGAAGCCACTTTGCAAGTGCGCAACAAATTGCTGTCAGCGTACCGCGATATCATGAGCATGTCGGTGTAAGATGGCTGATACGACAGACTTGTCCGTTACAGCCAATCTGCCCGTGCCAATCGCATCGGGTAGCGGTGTTGGCCCGATCCAGTATTGGCAACATCAGGCTCGGCGACTGGTGGCGCAGCCAGCCGTGATGCGGACATTGCCCTTGCTGGGTGTGCTAGCGATTGTGGCGATTGTGGCGCTTAGCTGGAGCATGCTTGCCGGGGGAGGCAGTCGCCCAATTTTTGCCGGCGCTTCCGAGGCCGACCGTGCGGCGATGGCACAGGCACTACAAGAGGCGGGGATTGCAAATTCAATCGAACCTGGCAGCGGGGCAATTACCGTAGCGCAGGACAATTACCATCAGGCCCGGATGCTGCTGGCGAGCGAAGGGCTGCCCAAGGGCACGGCTAATGCCGACGAGATGCTCGGCAATATGAGCATGGGGGCGAGCCGGGCGGTTGAGGCCGAACGCTTGCGTTTGGCCCGTCAACAGGATTTGGCCAGCACCATTGAGGCGATTGATGTGGTCCGCAGTGCGCGGGTCCATATCGCCGATGCAACCCGCAGCGCCTTTGTCCGCGCTAATAGCAGTCCGGCAGCCTCGGTGATGGTCGTGCTGGCAGGGGGGCGGACACTCACCGACGCCCAAGTTCGCGGAATTGTCCACCTTGTGGCATCGTCGCAAGCCAATATGTCCGCCGATGATGTTTCGCTCATCGATCAAAATGGGCGGTTGTTGAGCGGCGGCGGCGAATCCGGTTTGTCGAGCGCATCACAGGCGCATTTAGCGGCCCAGATAGCCGTCGAAGACCGTTATCGCCAAGCGATCATCACACTTTTGACCCCAGTGCTGGGGGACGGCAATTTTACCACCGAAGTACATGCCGATCTCGATTTTTCCGAAGTCCAGTCCACCCGCGAAGGCTTTCCTGCTGAACAACGCGCATTGCGCAGCGAGCAAGGGCAGTTGTCGAGCGATGGCGGCGATACGACCGCCATTGGCGGCGTGCCGGGCGCGCTGTCCAATCAAGTCCCGCCTGCCTCTGTGGTTTCTGCGCAGCCGGATGCAACCCTGACCCCGACCCCGCCGGGTGCGCTAGGTGCGGCAGGCGCGCTAGGTGCGGGGGGTCAAGGTCGGCGCACTGAAAATTATTCGCGCGATTTCGCGCTGGGCCGGGAAGTGTCGGTAACTCGCCAGCATGCCCCTGTCGTCCGCCGGGTGACGGTCGCGATTGCGGTGCGCAACGCGGGCGCTCGCCGATCCGCTCGGGAAATCCAAGCACTAGAGCGCTTGGTTCAGAGCGCGGTCGGATATGACCTCCAGCGCGGCGATGTGGTGACGATCGATGCCCGCAGTTTCGCGCCTGTCGCCAGCGAAGAAAGCAACTGGATGGACAATCCATGGCTGGCGGTGTTGCTGCGCAATCTGGCCGCTATCGTGGTTTGCGCGATGATTATCTTTGGTCTCGGGCGGCCATTGCTGAAATGGCGGGCAGCCACGAAAGATCACGCTGCCGTGGCGCTTAGTAACGCGCCGTTAGGGGTGGCCAGATCGACCCATAGCGAAACCGCGTCGCTAACAAAAATCAGCCTCGACCTGATTGACGCCAATCGCGATTTTGAAACCCGCGCCAGCCTGATCCGGGGCTTTGTCCGTCAGGATCCGGCCCGTGCTGCGGTGGTGGTGCGCGACCTGATCGGGACCGGCGGAAAAGAGGGGAGGTAATGATGAGCGAGCCAGGTGATGACGGCGTGATGACCCGCGACAAGCCCCAGCCAGAGATAAAGGGCACAGCCGCTGCTGCTATCCTGTTGATGATGCTCGACGATGATGGCGCAGCGCAGGTGCTGACCCATCTCGATCCGTCCGAAGTGCAGATGCTTGGCAAGGCGATGTTCGAAGTCGCCAATGTGCGCGAAGATCAGATTGAAACTGTCCTGACATTATTTCTTCAGCGCGCCCGCGAATGCACGACATTGGGATTTGGTGTTGCGCCGCGCATCCGATCGGTGATGCAACAGGCTTTTGGTCCGGATCGGGCCAATACCATGCTCGCGAGGATCACCCCGCAGACCCGCAGCAGTGCGCTGGAAATGCTGCAATGGATGGATGCCAAGGCGATCGGTTCGCTGATTGAGCATGAGCATCCGCAAATCGCGGCACTGGTTCTGGCGCATCTGGGCGGTCCGGTGGCGGCCGACGTGCTGCAACTCTTGCCCGAAGCGATGCAAGTCGATGCCATCGCCCGCGTGGCTCGCCTCGATAGCGTTACCTCAGAAGCGCTGGAGGATTTGGAGCGACTGTTGTTCTACCAATTCGCGATTGTCTCTTCGGCTCCTGCCTCAGCGCGCGGGGGCCTCGGCGAAGCCGCTAAAATCATGAACAACACTCGCCCGGGGCATGACAAAAAGATATTGGCGCTACTGCGCGAAGTGTCACCTGAGCTGGCGCAAGGGGTGCAGGATGAGATGTTCATCTTCGATGATCTGGCCGGGCTGGATCAAAAGAATATGGGGATTTTGATGCGCGCAGTCGAAAATGACACGCTGGTGGTGGCGCTCAAGGGTGCCAGCGAGACGATGCGCGAGCAAATGCTGGGCTGCATTTCGAGCCGTGCTGCCGATACTATCCGCGATGAAATGGCAGAGCGTAGCGGGGTCCGCCTCGCCGAGGTGCTCGAAGCGCAAAAGGCGATGGTGACAATCGCCCGCTCGATGGCGGATGCGGGCACGCTGATCCTCGCTGGCAGGGGTGACGACTATGTCTGACCCGTCCGGCTCGACAGGTTTTTCAGATGCGGTGCGGGTCAATTTATTGACCCAGTGGCTGCATATCGCCGATTTTCAGCTTCGACCGCTGTTCGAGGATGATGACAGCTTCAAGGCTGCCAATCCGCTTGGCCATGAAACTACCGAAGCAACGATGGTGTCGGGCAATCCGCTCAGCGATGCCTATGCGAACGGCTATGCCGGGGGCGAGGCCGCCAGCGCCTTGCAATGGGCGGAGGATCAGGCCGCGCTCAAGGCGATGTTGACCCAGTTGCCGCAGTTAACCCCGCAACCCGCCCGCGCATTGGCGATGGTCCTCGCCCAAGCCGTTAGCCGGTTGGTGGAGCAGGTCGTTGGCGAATTAGCCGTGGACCCCGCATTTCTTGCGCGTCGCTGTGCGGTGGTGGCCGATATGATCACATCAGCGATGGAGCCGGTGCGCTTGCATCTTCATCCCGATGATATGGCCATTGTCAGCGCCGCCCGGCCCGGTCTTGAGCTGGTGCCTGACGCGGCGCGAGCGCGCGGCAGTTTGTTGCTCGAAACCGGGGATGGCTGGATCGCCGATGGCCCTGAAATCAGGCTGGCGGCGCTGCGAGACGCGCTTGACGCTATGGCTGAGGAACAATGAGCATGGCGTATTGTGATCGTGCCGCTGACATGCTTGGCCAAATTGCAGTGCCACAGGGCGCGCCGCAACACCTCGGCCGCCTTGTCGCCTTTGACGGGGTGATGCTCGAAGTCACCGGGCTGGTGCTTGCGATTGGCTCTGCGGTCCGCATTGCCTGCGCAGATGGCCAATCGAGCTACGGCGAAGTGGTCGGCTTTAGTGGGGCGCGCAGCTTGATTATCACCACCGGCGGGATTGGCGCTCTGGCGGCCGGGGCGATGGTGTTTCCCGCCCGCTATGCCAGTGACGTGGAGGTCGGGCCGGGCTTGCTGGGTCGGATTATCGACGCTTGCGGACTGCCGATTGACGGATTGGGGCCAATGCCGAGCGAGCGCCGATGGCCAATCACCGGCTATCGTACGAACCCGCTGAACCGTGAGCGGGTCACAGCGCCGTTTGATGTGGGAGTGCGTGGCATCAACGCCTTGCTGACCTGCGGTGTCGGGCAACGGATCGCGATCATTGCCGGTTCCGGCGTCGGCAAATCGGTGCTGATGGGACAGATTATCGCCGGGTCAAAGGCCGATGTCGTTGTTGTCGGACTGATCGGTGAACGCAGCCGCGAAGTCAGTGACTTTGTGGCGACCCGTCTGCCGAGCGCGGTGCTCGCCAAATCGGTGGTGGTGGCGGTTCCCGCCGATCACGCGCCGCTGTTGCGTCTGCGCGCGGCGATGCGGGCTACCGCGATTGCCGAATATTTCCGGGATCAGGGACGCAAGGTGCTGTTGTTGATCGACAGCCTGACCCGCGTCGCACATGCGCAGCGCGAAATCGGTTTGTCGTTGGGCGAACCGGCGACGATGAAGGGCTATCCGCCCTCGGCCTTGGGCCTCATCCCCTCGCTGGTCGAGCGCGCTGGTAATGATGCAAAAAGCGGTGGCGCAATCAGCGCCTTTTATACCGTTTTGGCGGACGGTGATGATCTGGATGACCCGATTGTCGATGCTGCGCGGGCGATTTGTGACGGGCACATCATCCTCTCGCGCAGCCTTGCCGAACAGGGGGTGTTTCCCGCAATCGATGTCGGGCGCTCGATCAGCCGGGTCATGCATGATGTGATTGAACCGGCACATCATGCCGCTGCGGCCAATTATCGCCGCTTGTGGTCAACCTATGAAAGCAATCGGGATCTCATCTTGATGGGAGCCTATGCGGCGGGCAGCGACCCGGTGATTGACGAGGCGATCAGGCAGCGTCAAGCGATGCTCGATTTTCTGCATCAGGCACCAGATCAAGTGGTCCCTGTCGCGGATGCGATTGCAGAGCTGACGGCGGAGTTTGGCGCATGAGCACGCGGGCAAAAAGTATGCAGCGGATCGCCCGTGCGCGCAAAATCATGCACCAGATCGTCGCCGCACGGGTTGTTGCCAGCCGTCAGGCGCTGGGCAAACTGAACCAAAACCAGTCGGTGGTGGCGGAACTGCATCGCTCACTGGCGCTGAGCGTCGGCAGTCGTGTCGCTGTGGATTTTGCCCGCACCGTCGAACTGGCACAACGGCTGGACGATGCCCAAGCAATGCTTGGCGATGCAGTGAATGATTTGACTGCGACAATTGCCCAACAGGATGCCGATCGGCTTGTGTTGAGGATCGAGCAGGAGGCGGCTGACCGCCTCTATCAGCGCACCAGCCGCGATGCCAAGCGTGCCCTTGCAGATCGCGCAGTCCGCCAATCCCCACCCCACCGCGCCACCCAGCGCCAGCTCTGGCAGAGGCTTGGAGACAAATGATGATGCCATCCCCGAACTTTGATGCGATGCCAGAGCCTTTTCAAGCCGGATGGCGCCCTCTGGCTTCCCCTAGCGCCTCTCCTCTGGCTTCCCCTAGCGCAAGCGCCAGCGCCTCAGGCGGGCTGCTGGGCGCAAGCGGCGGGCAAGACTTTGCCGCCCTGATGGACATCGGGCCTGGGCCGGGGACTGGGACGCAATCAGCAGCCTTGGCCACCCCACAGCCGCTGCCCCAGACGGTTGCGATGGGGGAAGCCAGAGTGGACGCGCCATCGCTTGCGCTAGGGGAAGCCAGAGTGGACGAGCCATCGCCCAGCGACACCAGCAACGGCAATGCGGACCTCGGTCCGGACGCGAACCTGGCCAGTCCATCCTCGCCCCCGGCGGTTGCACTGGCGGCTGCGCCCAGTTGGTCGATCAATCTGACGTCGGTGCAAAGCAGCTCAGCCCTCACCCCCGCTAAGGGCAAGGCGAGCAAGCAATTGGTGGCGGATGACCGCGCCGATACGGCTCCGCAGTCCGCTCCGCAATCAGCCCCTTCACGCGCCGATAGGGGTCACGGCGATGTCAGGCAAAGGATAGAGGGCAATAACACGGCGGCGGGCAGCGCTCCGATGATTGACACCGCGTCGAACACCACGTCAGTTTCAGTAGGGCCGCCGACGATGCTGGCCCCGCTGGTCAATATGGCCAACCTACTTGCCACGCCAGAGCCTGTGCCCGCGCCCAACCTGTCCCAAATGACCCATGCGGCGATCCTCGACATGTCCGCTGGCGATGCTTGGCTAAGCCAATTGAGCAGCGACATCGAACGGCTGGCAGAAGGCGGCGGAACACTGCGCTTTAGGCTTTCCCCCGAAACGCTTGGCCATTTGGCGGTGCGCATCGAGCGCGGTGAAGCCGGACTTGATGTCCGTATGATGACTCAGAATGCGATGGCACGTGACGCCATTGCCGATGGCCAAGCGCGGATCATTGCCGAAGCCCGCAGCCATGGGGTGACGGTCTCCAGCGTCACCGTGGAACAATCCCCGGCCTCTAGCAATGCTGCGGGTAATCAAGGCCAGGGGCTAGGCCATGGGCCGGGCCAGGGGCTGGGCCATGGGCAGCAGCACCAACCAACCGCTGCGATGCGAGGTAATTTTAACCGCTCGGAGGAGGACACTAACGCCAGCCAAGCGGGTAGCCGCCATCGCCCATCTTCAGATCGATACGCATAGGAGTTTTGACCATGAGCCGAGCCAAAAGCGCAAGCGCAGTTGCCGCAAATACCGAGCTGGAAACCCCCAAGCCAAAGCGCAAAAAATGCGGCTGGTCATCATCGCTCTGTTGGGCACGTTAGTGCTCGGCGGCGCGGGGTTCGGCGCTATGGTCTATTTCGGTGTCGGGGCCGACGCTCTGGCCTATTTCGGCATTGGCGGGGCGGCGCACGGGGAGCCGGAAGTCGACTTGCCAAAACTGGTGGTCCGTGAAGGTGCGGACGATGTAGCGGTGGAAAGGGGGCTGCGCAGCGGTGCACGCCCAGACCCGCGCTTGTTTAGCGCCAGTTACGTCACGATTGCCGATCCCTTCACCGTCAACATGGGCAACACCGGCTCTTATGTGCAGGTCGGGATTGCCCTGTCCACTTTTTATGACGAGCGGGTGCTCGCGGCGATTGAAACGCATAAATTGGCGATCCGTTCGACGGTGCTGATGACCCTGGCGGAACTGGATCCGATCACCGTATCGTCCGCCGCCGGACGTCATGACATGCAAATCAGACTGAAAGATGAAATCAATCGCACTTTGCAGCAACGCGAAGGTTTTGGCGGCATTGATGAAGTCCACTTCACCAGCTTTGTCACCCAATGAGCGCGGCCAAACCCCCGGCAAAGCCAGAGGCTGCCATGGCTAGCAAGCGGGCAAATGCGTCGCCAGCGGTGGTGATGGATGCGGCGCACGCTGAAAATCCCGCCGCGTCACAGGATAGTGAAACCCCAGCGGCAACCACTCCTGAACAGGCCCCGCCATCCGCCGCGACAGCGCATCCGGCATCCGCTGCGACAGCGCTTCCGCCATTTTGTGTCGGCAGCGCCTCTGCCCGTACCAATGCGGTCTTTCCGGAACTTGATCGGCTCAACCAGAGGTGCGTCCGGCGGCTGTCGATAGTCCTGTCACAGACGGCAAAGGCAAAGCTGGAGGTGCGGCTGGCCGGGGTGGACACCCAGCGCTTTTCCGCTTGGCAGGCGCAGCAGCCGACGCCTTCTTGCGTCAGCCAGTTTGCACTGCCGCCACTAGATGGGCTGGGGCTGATCCAGATTAATCCTGCATGCATCGTCCGGCTGGTCGACCTTTATTATGGCGGCGACGGTGCTGGTGTGGCAGCCGCGCTTAACCGCGAAATGACGCCGGGCGAAGACCAGCTCGCCGAGCGTTTGTCCCAGTCGATTATCTCTGCTCTGGCGCATAGCTGGTCGGACGCGATAGCCGTAGAAGCTGTTCCGCGCGGCAGGGAAAGTCGCGCCGCCTTTGCCGCGATCGGGACAGGTGATGAAGATGTGGTGGTGTGCCGTTTTGTCTTTTCCGGCGGCCATTTCAACGAAGAAGTGATCGAAATCCTCTATTCGGCATCGATGCTGATGTCTGCACAGCGGCTGCTCAGCAGCGGCGCTGATCTGGATGATGGCGGTACGGGCAATAGCGTCTGGCGCGCACAGTTTGGTCAGGCGGTCAGCCAGGTCTCCTTCAAAGCCAGCGCAGTGCTGGCGCGGCCGGAACTACCGCTTAGCAAATTGGCCACGCTCAAGCCTGGCGACATTATTGCGATTAACGCGACGGGCCGGCTCCCGCTCACGGTTGACCACAGAATCATCGCCTGGGGGGTTGTCGGCGAACAGGCGGGGCAAGCCTCGATTAAAATCACCCAATTGGTACGGGAAAGTGGATTATGAAGGAACTCGATGAACAGGCCCTCGACGATATGGCCAAGGCTGCGGAATACTCGCAAGTTGAGCAGGTCCGGGCAACTGGGGCGCTGTCTGCGCTGGGCGATGTGCCGGTGCGGCTTTCGGTCGAAGTGGGGAGCTGTTCGCTTAAATTATCGCAGCTGCTGGAGTTGGCCGAAGGCAGCGTTGTGGAACTCGACCGCCAAGCGCATGAGCCGCTCGACATCATGGCCAATGGCACATTGATTGCGCGCGGAGAGGTGGTTGCGGTAAATGGCCGGTTTGGCGTCCGCATCCTCGAAGTGGTCAATACCGGGATGGGTGCAGGACGGCTTGAGCGGCGGCAATAATGACCAGCTATCTCGTCAATCTGGTTTTGCTGCTAATGCTAGTCGCGGCGATGGCGGTTAGCTCATTGTGGCTGTGGAAGCGGCTGCAATCAGGCCAAGGGTTGGGCGGCGTTGCCGGGTTCCGGCCGATGGCAATCGTCCAGTCGCTGCCATTGGGGCTCAATGCCAAAATCATCACCCTGTCGTTTGAGGGGCGCAATCTGTTGCTATCTGCGTCCAAGTCTGGCGTCCAGTTGCTCCATGTCGGCGAACTATCGAGCCGCGATCCTGAGGCCACGGCTTTGGCCACACCGCAGGAGGCGAACCCAAACACCATACTAGCGAAATTGCCTGTGACCTTTGCCGAGCTGTTCAGAAAGATCACAGCAGCATATCGCCCGGCGCCAGAACAGCCGCCAGAACAGGCGCCAGAAAAGGCGGTGCGGCGCAAGGCCACTAGTCGGCCCAGAGCCGCGACCAGAAAAGCAGGACAATAATGGCCAACAAACAGGCTCTAGCTGCACGCCAGCCACGCTGGTTGCTGCTAGCCGCGCTGCTGCTCGCCGTGCTGCTCAGCGCCGCTCCGGCATGGGCAGCCCCCGGTGTCGATCAGGCGATTGCCAGGTTGCAGGAGGACGGGCAGCCGTTATCGACATCTTTGCAGATCATCTTGCTGATGAGCGTGCTGACCATCCTGCCATCGATCCTGTTGATGATGACCAGTTTTACCCGGATCATCATCGTTCTTTCGATCTTGCGCCAAGCGCTAGGGCTGCAACAAACCCCGCCCAATCAGGTGCTGGTCGGCTTGGCGCTATTCCTGTCGATGTTCATCATGCGCCCGGTGTTCGATGACATCAATCGCACCGCCTATACCCCCTATGTCGAGGGGCGGGCCACGGCCGGACAAGCGGTGGAGCAATCGACCCGTGCGCTGCACCGTTTTATGATGGCGCAAACCCGCGAGCAGGATCTGGCGATGTTTAGCGAAATGGCCGATGCGGGGAAATTTGAAACGCCCGCAGATGTGCCGCTGACGATTTTGCTGCCCGCCTTTGTCACCAGCGAGCTAAAAACCGCATTCATCATCGGTTTCCTTATTTACCTGCCGTTTCTGGTGATCGATCTGGTGGTGGCGACGACGATGACCGCGATGGGGATGGTCATGCTCTCGCCTTCGATTATCTCGCTGCCGTTCAAACTGCTGTTGTTTGTCATGGTCGATGGCTGGGCGCTGACGATGGGCAGTCTGGCGCAATCATTTGCCAGCAGCGGCTGACGATGAACAACCCCGAAGCCTTTGTCGATTTTACCGGACAGGCACTGCGGGTGCTGATGCTGGCGAGCGCCCCGATTTTGATTCCGGCATTACTCGCCGGACTCATTCTCGGGATGGTCCAAGCCGCTACTTCGATCAACGAAGCGACCCTCAGCTTCGTCCCAAAGATGGCAATTTTGATCCTGTGCTTGGCCCTGTTCGGATCGACCATTGGCGGATTGATTGCCGATTTCACGCTGGAAATATTTGCTGCAATTCCGGAAGTAACGCGGTGATTCCATCGGGTTTTGCCGAGCTTGAGGCGACCCTCTCGCTGTTGTTGCTGGCGATGATCCGTCCAGGCGCGGCCTTTGTCGCGGCTCCTTTTTTCAATGCGGCGCAAATCCCCGTGCAATTGCGCATCCTGCTGTCGGTGGCGATCGGGGTCGCGATGCTGCCGATGCTGCGCGATGCTGTACCGACATCGGGGTTATTGTCAGCACCCGGAGCGTTGCTGATCGTCTCGGAAGTGCTGTGGGGGTTGGCCATGGGCTTTGCGCTCCAGATCGCGGCGGCAGCGGCGCTGTTTGCCGGGGAATTGATTAGCAGCGCCATGGGCCTTAGCTTTGCGGCGTCGATTGATCCGGCGAGCGGCCAAGGGTCACCGACACTCAGCACCTTTATGTCGATCCTTGCCACCTTGTTGTTTCTGGCGACCGACGGTCATCTCACCTTCATCGCGACCATTCAGCTTAGCTATGAATCGATGCCGCCGGGACAGGCGTGGATCGGATTTGAACAAATCTGGGGCTTGGTGGTGTTCGGCGGCTTTATCTTTGCCCAAGGTTTCTTGATTGCCCTGCCGGTCGTAGCCAGCATGATGCTGGTGCAGCTTTCCATGGGTATTTTGACCCGTTCGGCCCCACAGCTCAACATTTTCTCGGTCAACTTGCCGCTCGGTATGCTGGTCGGCACGGTCTTGATGATCATCTTTTTGCCGGCGATGAGCGATGCCTTGCTGGCCGCTGCGCGCACCGGACTTGAACAATCAGGATTGATCGCTTTGGGGCAAGGCGGCTGATATGACTAATAAGCCTGACAAGAGCCAGAAAACCGAAGAGCCAACCGCCAAGCGCAAACAGGAATCCGCCAAGCGTGGCGATGTCACCCAATCGCGTGAGGCGGGGGTGGCGATGATCACCATTGCCGCAATGGGCTGGTTCACGATTATGGGGGGCGAAATGTTTGCTGCGTTGTCTGATGTGGTGCGCCGTGGCCTGACCATCGATCCTGCGATGATTGCTGGGTTTGATCCGATGACCGCAATGACCGACATGATTCTGAGGATTGTGCCACTGCTCGGTGGCTTTTTGCTGGTAACAGTACTGGCTGCGGCTGCATCGGTAGCGATGCTTGGTTCGCTGGGCTTTCGTACCGCCGCGATGGCGTTCAAGGGCAGTAGGATCAACCCGGTGTCTGGCCTCGGGCGGATATTCGGTCGGCACGGGCTGATCGAACTCGTCAAGGCGATAGCCAAAGTGGTTCTGCTGGGCGGGATTACTGCTTGGGTGGTGGCGGATTTCATTACCGCCATGGCTGGAGTTACCGGTTTTGAACTTGCAACAGCGATCAGTCAGACCGGCTGGTCGATGATCGTTGCGCTATGGATATTGATGGCAGGGCTGGTGGTGATCGCGATGATCGACATACCGGCGCAGATGATGCTCCGGCGGCAACGCTTGATGATGACAAAACAGGAAGTCAAACAGGAAAATCGCGAGAGCGAAGGCTCGCCAGAGCTAAAGTCCGCAGTGCGCCGTCGCCAGTATGAAGTGCTGAACAACTCGACCCGCAAGGCGGTGCAGGACGCAACCGTGGTGCTGACCAATCCGACCCATTTTGCGGTGGCTCTGCGCTATCGTCCGGGTGAGGATGCCGCCCCGATAGTCGTGGCGCGCTCTCGCGGGGCCAACGCCGAGGCCGTGCGACAATTGGCAAAGGAGGCGCAAGTGCCGATGTTAAGCTATCCCGAATTGACCAGGGCGATTTATTACACATCGCGCACCGGCAGTGCCATTCGAGAAGATCTCTATCTGGCGGTCGCAGTGGTTATGGGCTTTGTTCTCAGCCTTGAGCGCCAGATGCAAGAAACGCCGCCGCCGGTCGAGGTGCCGCCACAGGCGCGTTTCGATGCGCATGGACGGGCGGTTTAGTACCGGACCACTAGATGAGGGGCTACTCCGCTGCCATCAGTTGCTCGGCCCCGCCCAAATCGACCGACACCAGCCGGCTGACGCCTTGCTCGACCATGGTCACCCCGAACAATCGGTGCATCCGCGCCATCGTCACCGCATTATGGGTGACGATCAGATAGCGGGTGCTGGTGTCCGCAACCATATGATCGAGCAAGTCACAAAAGCGTTCTATATTGGCGTCATCCAGCGGCGCATCAACCTCGTCGAGCACGCAAATCGGGGCCGGATTGGTCAGGAATAGCGCAAAAATCAGGGCGATGGCGGTCAGCGCCTGTTCCCCGCCCGACAATAGGGTCAGGCTCGCCAGTTTTTTGCCGGGCGGCTGGGCCATGATTTCAAGACCTGCCTCTAGCGGATCATCCGCATCGACCATCGCCAGATGCGCCTGCCCGCCGTCAAACAGCGTAGCAAACAGCCGCTGAAAATGGTGATCCACCCGCTCAAAGGCTTCGAGCAGGCGCTGCCGCCCTTCGCGGTTGAGGTGGCCTATCGACCCGCGCAGGCGATTGACCGCCTGATGCAGTTCATCGGCCTCTGCCGCAGTTCCGGCATGTTCAGCCTCCAGCTCGATCAGTTCCTGTGCCGCCACCAGATTAACCGGACCAATCCGTTCGCGGTCCTGATGCAAGCGTTCATGCAATGCGCTTTCGTGCTGTGGGCTGGCCACAGTATCGGCGTCGAACCCCAGCTTTTCGGGTAACAAAGGCGGCGGACAGGCAAAGCGCTCCCCCGACACCCGGCCCATTTCGATCCGCCGCGCTTCGGAATTATCGGCCCTAGCGGCGGCTCCAGCGCGCGCTTCACGGGCGCTGGCCAGTGCTTCACGGGCTGTGTCGAGCCTAGCTTCGAGCGCCGCCATCGCCTCTGCTGCGGCACGCTCTGCGAGTATCGCTGCTTCAACTTTCAGCCTTTGTGCTTCGGCTTGGCTTTCGCTTGCCAAAATGGCAGCGCCCAATCCTGCTGGCTGTCCGGCTAATTGCTGTTGCTCGGTGTCTATCGCTGCAAAGCGCAGCGTCATGCTGGTAATCCGCCGCGCCGCCTCTCCCGCCCGTGCCAGCCAGCCACGCGCTTCGGCCTGTGCCTCAATCTGGGTTTCGCGCAGACGCGCACAGTCACGGTCAATTTCGCCCAGACTGTCGCGCAAACTGTTGAGCGTGGTGCGGGCACATGCCGCGCCTAGGTCGCTTTGTTCGAGCATCACCGCGCTCGCCGCTCCGTCGGGCTGGGCCGACAGTAGTGCTGCGGTTTCTTGCTGCGCGATGGCAGCTTCTGCCTGTTCAGCCGCTGCCGACGTCTGACGCTCTGCGACATAGGCGCTGGTCGCACGCTGGCGTTCCAGCGCAGCATCGGCCTGATCCGCCGCACGGCGAGCCAACCGGTCGGCATCTTCCGCTTGCGATAGCAGTCCTCGCGCCTCAACCAGACACGCCTCCGCCGAAGTGGCATCCTCCTGCGCTAGCGCCGCCGCCCGTTCGATCTGGGCCAAGCCAGCGCGAACATCGGGAAGCTGGCGGGCAATCGTTTCGATCCGGTTGCGCCGCGCCAAACGCTCGGCAGTTGCAGCGCCATCGCCGTTCGAGACAAAGCCGTCCCAGCGGCGCATCGCGCCATCGCGGGTTACCAGCCGCTGGCCCACCGCCAATGCCTGCCCATCATCGCGGTCGGCAACCCCGATCTGCGCGAGCCTGCGCGCCAGTTCTGGTGGTGCATCGACATGCGCAGACAAAGGCTCCAGCCCATCTGCCAACGACGGATCACCCGGCAATGCCTGCGCCCCGCGCCAGCCGCGCTGCCCGCCAGTATCGCCCCGCATCAACGGCGCTGTCAGATCATCGGCCAGCGCCGCCGCCAGTGCTGCTTCATAACTGGGGGCCGCTCGGAGATGATCGAGCATCTGGCCGTCGTCGGACGCCGATGCGCTAAGCGAGCGTTCGAGTGCTGCTGCCTCGCTCTCCAGTGCGGCAAGCGCAGCGCCCGCTTCTGCCAGAGCTGCGTTGCCGACATCACGCGCCTTGAACGCATCGCTTCGCGCCAAGCCTGCTGCGGCAACCCCACCCTCTCGATCATTGATCGCCTGTTGGGCATCGCCAGCCTCGATCCGGAGCCGGTCAGCGAGCGCCGTGAGCGCGGGACCATCGCCCGCAGCTTTGGCGTCGTGGGCGAGGCGCGACAGATCGGCATCGATCCGGTCGAACCGGCGCTGTGCTTCGGATGCTACTGCCTCGGCAATCCGCCGTTCGGCAGCTTCGGTAGCAGCATCGGCGCGCGCCTGGGCCAAGGAAACCTCGGCATCACGCAAGCTATCGGTAGCGCTGGTCATCTGAGTTTCGATCGCCGGGCGATCCTTGTCGCGGGCGGTCATCTGGCGAGCGGCCTGCCGCGCCGCATCCTCCAGCCGCTCGATCGCCGCCGCCCCTTCGCGGGCCAAACTGTCTTCGGCATCACGGTCGTGCGCGATCCGCTCTGCTTCCTGCTCCAGCTCGGCCAACCGGCGTGCCAAAGCCTGTTGCTCGCTGCGCTGCCCAGCCAATTGCGCAGCAAGCGCATGGTCCGCCTCTCGCTCAGCCGATGCGGCTGCCCGCGAGGTCGCCATTGTCGCTATCCCCTGCGCTTGTGCCTGGGCTGCGCCATGCTGGTCGCCGGTCGCCGCATCGACTGCAATATCGGCAGCAGCGGCTTCGGCGCGGGCGGCATCAGCAGCCAAAGCCGCATCGCGCCAGCGGACAAAGATCATCCGCGCTTCTGCGGTCAGGATCTGGCTGCTCAGGCGGGAATAGCGTTCGGCGGCGCGGGCCTGTCTGCGCAAGGCGGCGGTCCGGTTGTCCATGTCGGCCAAAATGTCGGCAATCCGGGACAGGTTGCTCTCGGTAGCGCGCAGTTTCTGTTCGGCATCTTTGCGCCGGACATGCAGGCCGGAAATGCCTGCCGCTTCCTCTAGCAACTGGCGGCGTTCCTGTGGTTTGGCGGAAATAATCGCCGCGACCTTGCCTTGGCTGACCAGTGCCGGACTGTGCGCACCTGTCGCAGCATCAGCAAAAATCAGCGCCACATCCTTGGCCCTGACGTCATTGCCATTGGCGCGATAAGCCGAGCCAGCCCCGCGTTCGATCCGCCGGACCACCTCTATTACATCGCCATCCTTGGCATCGATGAAGCCGGGCAGGGTTGCGCCCTGGCTTTCGTAGACCAGCGTGACTTCGGCAAAATCACGCGAAGGACGGGTGGCGGTGCCGGCGAATATGACATCATCCATGCCGCCGCCGCGCAGCGATTTGGGGCTTGATTCGCCCATCACCCAGCGGATTGCCTCCAACAGGTTGGATTTGCCGCACCCATTGGGGCCGACCACCCCGGTCAGGCCCGGATTGATGTGCAGCTCGGTCGGCTCGACAAAGCTCTTGAACCCCGACAGGCGCAGGCGGGTTATCTGCATCGCTCACCTCGTGACCAGGTGCGGCGTTCAGCTAGATCCGTTTTCATTCCGGTTGAATCAAAATGCGGGTCTAGTCTTCCTTGTTTGACCTTTCCCGCTGGCAGGCCAGCGCGGTGGTTTGTTTTCCGCCTTTTCCGAGCCGCCGGAGGCGCTAGCGCTTGCGCTAGGGGAAGCCGGGGATGTTTCCATCCGGCTTGAAAAGGCTCTATGCTATCGCTCAAGCCTGCGCCCTTTACCCTACAAACCACCTGTCGCCAATCAGCGCGCACCGGCGCTGCGCAATTGGTCACGCACCTGTTCCCATGTCCCCGCATCTGCCATGACCTGCCCGTTGAGCAAGAATGTCGGCGTGCCGGTGATTTCATATTGGGTCTGATTGCGGGTTGTTGCCTGTGTGCGACGCTCAACAGCCGCAGTGTCCGCCAAACAGCGATTGGTTTCAGTGGCCGGAATACCGCGTGCGGCAAAGAAATCCGGCACCGCATAGATGTTTGCCAAAGCGGCAAGACGATCACCTTCGGGCAATGATTGGACATTTTCCAACTGTGCGCTGCTCGCCTGTGCCGCCGTTTGCGCCGCTTCCATCAACCCTGCATGGCTGGCAAAAATATTCTCCGCCAGCGGGAAAAACCGCTCTGCGCCCAGACAGGCCGCCACCGTTGCCAACGACAGGTCGAGCGGGTCACGAACAAAGGGGCGCAATTCAAAGCTGACCCGACCCGTATCAATGAAATCCCGTTTCAGTTCCTCATGCGATGCCACCGAAAACTCGGCGCAGTGGCCGCACGTAAAGGAAGCAAATTCGACCAGCTTTAGCGGCGCATCAGGGTTGCCCATGACAAATCCGTCTTCGGTGGCGGAAAACGTCTGCGACCAGCTGCTCCCGGCGGCGGCGGCGACCTTTGGCAGCGCGTCGGTGGTGGTGGTGGCTGTGCCAGCGCCGCTGCCGCAGGCGCTAAGCGCCAATGCCATGACGGCGGTAAGAGCCAGTAAGCGAGAGGAGTGAGGTATCGTCATCGGGGCTTGTCCTTGAATTGCCGAATTGGGCTGTGATGCAAAAATTTATCAGCGGGCGGGTCCGCTAGTAGCGGCCAAAACCGCTGACAATGTGGTCCAGTCATGCGCTTCTTGGGCTGGCAGCAACCGCCCGTTGATCGCGAAACTGGGGGTATGGGTGACGCCAGCGGCGGTGCCGGCCTGTGACAGTGCGACGAGACGCTGTTGCAGCGACAGGTCAGACAGGCATTGATTGATTTGCAGCGGGGTAAATCCACGACGACGCATCCAGGCGGTTACGCCGCTGTCGTCGGCCACCCGGCGCAGGCGTTGTCCAGGTGCTGCCTGTCCCCAGCTTTGAACCGTCGCTTGCGGCAACGCCCGCACTCGCGTCAAAATCGCCGCTTGCTCTGCCATCAATGCTTCGTGGCGCGAAAAGAACCGCGCCGGAGCGCCGCAATTGGCTGCCGCAGCCATCGCCATGTCGACCGGGTCGCGTATAATATGGCGCACCTCGAGGCTGAGATTGCCCGGAGTGACGAAACGGGTTCGCATCGCTGCCGCCGATTCCACTGAGAAATTGGCGCAATGCGAACAGGTGTAGCTGACATATTCGACCAGCTTGGTCGGTGCGGAGATATTGCCGAGGATATGGCTGCCGCCTTCGCCGCTTGTCACCAGCTCCGCAAAATTGCTGCGAGCTGCCTGCCAGGCTTCGGCTGGTCCGCCCGGGGCAATGGCCGCGACAAAGGCGGCGACAGTGACACATGACGCCGCGAAAAACGCGCCCAATCGTCCCGGCTTGTTTGTGCTTGCCTTGATCCCGGTCTGCATCGTCCATCCTATATGCGGTTATGGCTATATCGCCTAACCGAGTTTAGGCGGCAAGTCACGCATGGCAAGGCTGCGGGCAACCCCATCCAGGACCGCCCGCAACTCAGGGTCTTTTATTGCCATCAGCGCATCGCTGGCCTGCGCCGAAACCTCGCCGCTCTGTTCTGCTTTGCTCGCAGGCAACCCCGCTGGCGGTGCGGCTGCGGGGCGCTCCACCCGGCCTTGTTGCAGCCGGATTTGGGCCACGGCGGCATAGCCGAAAAACTGGTTTACCCGTGCGATAATGTCGGGAATGACATGTTGGACAATGACCGCATGGGTGCTGGTGACGCTGATCTGCAATGTCCCGTCGGCGCGGCTCCCCTTTGGAAAACGCAGCGATTCGGGGGCTGTCACCCGCGCCAGCCGGCCACCGACTATCTCTGGCCAGCGGGTGATGATCGAACTTTGGACAAATCCGAATTTGCGAAAGGCGGTGTCGCCAATCGCTGGCACTAAATCGGCAATGGCTCGCGCTTCTCCGCCACGGGCGCGCTTTGTCGATCTGGCTTTGGCGGGCGGCTTGCGCACGGGTTTTGCAGCGGCAGGATTGGCGGGGAGTTTCGTCACGTCCTCGATCATGCCATAGTCTAGGGTCAGGACCTACTAATTACGCAACCGAGGCGATAAAAGTGGCGAACAGAATCGGACCACTAGGCTTGACGAAACGGACCACTAGCGCTCTATCGGCGCGACGCCTCGCTGGCGATGTAGGAGAAAGAGTAATGCGTGGACTAATGGATGCAACCGGGGCCATGTACGGCCCAGCCGTCAGCCGCCGCCAGATGTTCGGTTGGGCCGCCGGTGGAGCCGCGCTGGTCGGCATGGCGAGTCCGGCCCGCGCACTGTGGTTGGGCCAAGGGTTAGGGCAAGCCGGTGAACATTATCCCGCGCTGCGTGCCTATATTCAGGAATATATCACCTCGCGGCGCTTGCCCGGAGCGATGGCGGCGATTGGCCTAGGCGGTAATGGGCTAGAGAGTGTTGCTGCCGGAAACATCGCTTTTGACAGCAACATGGCGGTCGACGCTGACACGCTGTGGCGTCTTTATTCGATGACAAAGCCGATCACCGGCATCGCGGCGATGATGCTGATCGATCAGGGCCGGATGCAGCTCGACCAGCCGCTGTCCGACATTTTGCCCGCCTTTGCCAATATGCGGGTGCTGACCAGCGCTGATGCTCCGATTGACCAGACCGTCGCGGCAGAGCGTGCCATTACCATTCGCCACCTGCTGACCCACACCGCCGGGCTTGGCTATACGATTATCCAGAACGGGCCGATCAAGGCCGCCTATGAAGCCGCCGGAATTGTTGCTGGCCAAGTGTCGCGGATGCAGTTTCCCGGGATTAGCCGAACCGACCCTGCCCCCAGCCTGACCGCATTTGCCGACCGGCTGGCAACCATGCCGCTGGTCTATCAACCGGGCACCCGCTGGAGTTATTCGATATCCTTGGACTTGATGGGCCGGGTGATCGAGGTCGTATCGGGCCAGCCATTTGATGCGTTCCTGCAGCAGCACATCTTTGCCCCATTGGCGATGGCAAGCACCGGGTTTCAGGTAGATGAAGCCCATGCCGGCCGCCTGTCGACCAATTACGCCCCATTTGGCGGTACCCTCATCCCGCTCGATCCTGCAGCTACCAGCATATACCGCGACCATCCTGCCTTTCCTTTTGGCGGGGCTGGACTGGTCGGGTCAGCCCGCGATTATGACCGCTTCCTCAATATGCTCGGCAATTATGGCGAACTCGGTGGGGTGCGGATATTGTCGGATGCAGCGGCGCGCACCGCGATGTCCAACCTGATGCCACAAGGGGTTGCAATGGCCGACACATTTAGCGGTTTCGGTGCCGGCGGACGGGTGTCACTGCCCGGATCACCGATCGGTGCGGGCATTTTTGGCTGGGGCGGAGCTGCGGGCACGATTGCCTATGTCGATCCGGTCCGCAAAATCCGGTTTGGCGGCTATGCCAATTACATGCCCGCCCAAGCCTATGATTTTCAGCGGCGGGTGGGGGAAGTCTTCCTTTCGGACATGGCGAGCAGGTGACCGAGCGCGTGCCGGGTTTCACCGGCGCCAGGATTGATCGTGCGGATCAGGTCCGCAACAATCCCGACATGCTGGCCAACGCCATGACTTCGCTATCGGCACGCCTGCTCCGGCTCGACGGGATTGATCCGCTGGCGGATGAACAGGGCAATCTGGTGTGGGGGTCGCTGGCCGAAGCGGATGAGGGCGCGGAGCTGGCGTTTCTTGGGTTTGAACAGGATAAACCGCGTTTTGTTGGCTTGCCGCCATATGGAATGCAGCTCGATGCGCGATCACGGACGGCCTGGCGGGTGTTGGCGATGCTCAACGCCGATCAGGCGGCGCTCTATGCCGCAGCCCGCAGTCTGGTCGATTGGCATGGCCGCCATCCCCATTGCCCCGGTTGCGGGACCAGAACCCATATCGTCAAAGGCGGCTGGCAGCGCGATTGCCCGGCCTGCAAGGCGCAACATTTCCCCCGGACCGACCCGGTCGTCATCATGCTTGCGGAACATGATGATGCGGTGCTGGTCGGGCGACAACATGCGTGGCCGCCGCGCAATTATTCGGCGCTGGCTGGGTTTGTCGAACCGGGCGAATCGTTGGAAGAAGCCGTGGCGCGCGAACTCAACGAAGAAGCGGGCATTTCCGTTTCTGAGGTCCGCTATGTCGCCAGCCAGCCCTGGCCGTTCCCCTCGCAGCTAATGATCGGCTGTATTGCCACTGCACAGGGCCGGGACATTACCCTCGATCAAACCGAGATCGAGGATGCGATGTGGGTGACAAGGGGCGATGTGCTGGCAGCATTGTCCGGCGCGGCCGATGCGCGTTTCGCCGCGCCTCCGCCCTTTGCGATTGCCCATCATTTGCTGCACCGCTGGGTTGATAACGGCTAACTAGCGACGCTAGAGCGGGATGACATTACATGGGATCGTTCCCCGGCGAAAGCCGGGGTCCAGTTTCAACCTCGCGCCATGGACCTCGGCTTTCGCCGGGGAACAGCGGTGGATCAACTTAATGTCATCCCGCTCTAGTGGAGTGATTTCAACATTCGCGAAACCGGCTCTAAAAACGATTGCCGGTGATCCGGGCAATCTCTCGGGCTACCAGCCGCTCAACCAGCGGCGGCAAATTTGTGTCGAGCCACTGACGCAGCATCGGGCGCAGCATCGATTCAACCATCGCAGACAGAGTGACATCCGTAGCAGGCGGGGTCTGGGGCTTGGCAGCTGCTCCATTCCCGCTGTCGAGCGCCGCACTCAGCGCTTCCAGTGATTGCCGCGATGCTTGTTCCGAGACTGACGAAATCAACCCGTCAGCGGCGGTGGATGCCACGATTTCATCGGCTAAAGAGCTATCTTCGTGCGCGGTGCCGACCACAATGTCTTGGGTCAGTTCCAATATCTCGTCATGATTATCGGCATTGCCATCAACACCGCCACCGTCGTGCGCAGCACGAGCATCCTCATCGCGCGCAATGACCCGGCGGATCGAGGACAAAATCTCTTCCATCGACGGTTCGCGTGTCATGTCATCCATGCTTCGCCCCTAGAGCCTTTTCAAGCCGGATGGAAACATCCGGCGGCTAGGAAAAGGCAGTAAAACAAACAAACTTGACCCGCATTATGGTTCAACCGGAGTGAAACGGGGTCTTGTTAAACAACACACATGTCCCGCATTGGCACGGATTGGTCAAGCGCGCATAGCCGGTGCAGTCCAATTGGGCCAGCCGCTTTGTGCAATTACTGCGCGAGAACCGGCACGCTATCGTCGGCAACGGCCGCATTTTGGGGAGTAGTGGTGACCGTCCGGCTGGCTATAGGCTGTGGTTCTGGGTCCTGGTCCCAATCCCAAATGTCCGTGCGCACTCGGCGATAATTGGCATCGGGATCATAGCGTGCCCCGTCCGCAATCCCCAAGTCTTCGGCTTCGCCCCGGCCCATAGCCGCGAGCAGGGTAAAGCCCGCGACATAGGCATCGCGCCGCGCAGTCACCAATTGCACTTGGGCGTTCAATAACTCCTGTTCGGCATTGAGGATGTCGAGGATTGTCCGCGTGCCAACGCTGTTTTCCGCCCGCACCCCTTCGAGGCTGAGGCGGCTGGCCGCCACCGCCACAAGGCTCGATTCGGTAACCGCATTGGCCGCGCGCCAGCGGGCATAGGCCGACCTGGTCTGGGCAATGACGTTGCGTTCGGTGCCAATTGCACGCTCCATCGCTTGGCTCTGGCGGGCCTGTGCCTGACGCAATCGGGCGGCAGGGCGGCCACCTTGAAACAGCGGCACAGTCACTGTCACGCCGCTGGTCGCGCTGGTGGTGGTGCTCGCCGCAGGCGCGCTGACCGACCCCAGAAAGTTTGAATATCCAGCGCTGGTGGTCAAAGACACGCGGGGCATCCGGGTGCCGCGCACCGATCGAACATCAAAACCGCTAGCGTCAGCATCCCGATGTGCAGCCTCCAGATCGGGGTTGTCGGCAAGCGCGGCCTCGACCGCAACATCGACTTGCTCGGGCAAATTGGCCAAAGGCGGCGGTGCCTGTAACGCCTCAGGCGCGGTGCCGACCAACTCGATGTAATTTTCACGGCTGGCGATGAGCCGGGCCTCGATCGCTTGCAGCTGGCTGCGGGCCAAGGCTAGCCGCGCATCAGATTGGGCGACATCGGTGCGGGTCAGATCACCAATGTCAAAGCGATCACTTGTGGCCTGGAGGTTGACGCTGAGCACCTCGACATTGTTGCGGTTAAGCGCAACGCTCGCTTCGTCGCGCAGCACGTCCATATAGGCACCGACCACCTGGCTGAATACCGCAGCTTCGGTGGCGCGGAGCAGCGCCTGTCCTGATGCAACCCGGGTTTGCGCTGCCCGCACCGCATTGCGCACAACTCCGCCCTGATACAACGGAACCGAGACTTGCCCCTGGACGCTGAGGATGCGGTCGGGTGAGAAAAAGCTATTCGATGCCTGGATCAGTTGTTCGGTATAGCCAACGCTTGCCCCAACATTGGGCAGGCCATCGGCCCGCGCAATCGGGACATTCTCGTCGGTCGCGCGTTGCCCTGATCGCGCTGCAGTCAACGTCGGGTTGCTTGCATAGGCAGCAGCCAGCGCATCGCGCAGCGTTTCGGCAGAGGCTGGCGCTGTCAGGAAAATGGCGGCGCTCGATGCAAGCAACAGCGCCGAAACATGGATATTACGCATGAAGGTCCAATCAGAAGTGGAATCTGGGAGGGGGAGAGAAACCGGGTAAGCGAACAGATTCCAAATCAACAAAGGCGACGAGGTGGACTTTGTCCTGTCCCGCCACGCGCACCGCTCGGGCCAAACGGGTGACGCCGCGCTCATCCAGTCCGGTTGCCAAACGCCCGCCATCGGCGAGTTGAGCCACTAATGCTGCGGGAACAGCGGCAATGGCGCCGTCGATAATAATCCGGTCATATGGGGCATAGAGCGGCGCGCCCTCGTTCAGATCGGCATCAACCAGGGTCACCAGCTCAACCCCGGCCAGCGCCTGTTTGGCAAGCGCCAGCAATGCCGGGTCCGATTCGACGGCAATCACTCTGGCCCCAAGCGCGGCAATCACCGCCGCCGCATAGCCCGTCGCAGCGCCGATCAGCAGCACCGACTGGCCAGGCCGGACATCGGCATCCATAATCAGCCGGGTTGTCGTTAGCACCGGGTTGAGCGCCCGCCCGCCACGAAGCGGGACACAGCGATCAGAATAGACGAGGGCCAGATCACCGTCCGGCACAAAGGCTGATCGATCAACCGACTCAATCGCCGCAACCAGCCGTGGCTCAATCACCATGTTGGTGCGCAACTGGGTGTCGATCATCGTGCGACGAACGACCGCTTCTGCTGTTTTGGCAGCAGGTTTTGCAGGCAATGCTTCAACAAGCGCAGCGGACATTTAGCGTCATCCCCGGAAATCTGTGACTAGTGGTCCGATTCTGCCATTTGCATCCCCTGTCGGACAAGTCAGGAGCAAATATCAGAATCAAAAGGACCACTAGCAACACTAAGTTTCTAGTGGAGTTTTAATTTCAACATTCGCGAAACCTAAGTTTGCCGCCAGCTCGATGCGAATGTTGAAATCACTCCACTGGGAATAGATAGAGCGTCCGCATCTGTATTGCAAGGGTAATACAGCTTGTTCGCCCATGCCCCGTCCCATAGGTGGTTGCAGCGATGGTTGCAAAGCCGCCATCGCTCGGCTAGGCCCCGCGCCGCACCCATTGAGAGGCCCGATGGCGGAGTGGTTACGTAGAGGACTGCAAATCCTCGCACGCCGGTTCGATTCCGGCTCGGGCCTCCACAATGAATTGTTCCCCGGCGTAGGCCGGGGAACAGGTGGTGGCTCAACCTGAAATCATCACTCCACTAGAGCTATTTCCAGTCAAGTGGAGCGGGAGCGTCGGGATATTCCTGCTGCGCTTCCCACTCCCGCTCGAGACGCTGGGCCTCGGCTATCTGTGCACCAGTCATTCGGGCTGCAACCCGGTCACGGTCCGCAACCACTAAATCGTAATTGGTTTGGCCTGCGTAACCATCTGCGGCGAGGCTGAACCACTTGTAAGCCTGCACATAGTCCTGCGGCACACCATAACCGTTCTCGTACATAAGGCCGAGGTTGTTCTGGGCAGTGGCATCCCCTTGCGCCGCGGACAGGCGATACCAGCGCAGAGCCTCGGCATAGTCCTGAGCCACACCCGAGCCGTCATAGTACAGGACACCAAGGCCGGTCTGAGCGAGGGCGCTCCCTTGCTCTGCTGCGAGGCGGTGCCAGCGCAGAGCCTCGGCATAGTCCTGAGCCACACCTTGTCCTTCATAGTACATGGCACCAAGGTTGGACTGAGCGGCGGCATTCCCTTGCTCTGCTGCGAGGCGGTACCAGCGCAGAGCCTCGGCATAGTCCTGAGCCACACCTTGGCCTTCATAGTACATGGCACCAAGGTTGGACTGAGCGTTGACATTCCCTTGCGCTGCTGCAAGGCGGAACCAGCGCAGAGCCTCGGCATAGTCCTGAGCCACGCCCGTGCCGAAATAGTACATGGCACCAAGATTGGTCTGAGCGCAAGCATTCCCTTGCGCTGCCGCAAGGCGATATAGTCTTCTGGCTTTTGGATAGTCACCATCGTCATTTGCGGCATCTCCGGCATCCAACAAAGATTGTGCTGACGCTGAGGCGGCGCACGGCGCCGCCGCTTGCTGTGCGCCCCCCCATTTCTCTTCCTCCCCTTGCTGTGCCGCCAGCGGCACCGACAGCATAAAGCCGATGATGATGGTGATGAGCAGTTTTATGCCCGGTGCGCTCTGTGTGGTGGACGACATGATTTACCCCCAGCTATTTAGAGCCTTTTCAAGCCGGATGGAAACATCCGGCGGCTAGGAAAAGGCGGTAAACAAACAAACTAGAGCCACTTTTTGATTCCACTAATGTGGATCAGGCTCTAGCGTAGACATGCTGCCCGAGTTTGGCGCGACTGTCGAGCCGGATCACTAGAACGGCACTTCATCGTCCAGATCATCGGCCTCCGCTGCGGCCCCGCCAGATCGGCCAATACCCTCGCCATTGCTGCTGCCGCCAGTTGATGGCGCTGCCCAATCGCTGCTGCCGCTGCCCGAGCGCGCACCGCCGCCCGATCCACCACTTGGCGCACCGTCGAGCATGACCAGCACCCCGCCGATGCCGCCAACGCTAACCTCGGTGGTATAGCGGTCGTTGCCATCGCGATCCTGCCATTTGCGGGTGCGAAGCTGGCCCTCGATATAAATCTTGCTGCCCTTTTTCAGATAGCGCTCGACCACCCCGACCAGACCCTCCGACTGGATCACGATATTGTGCCATTCGGTGCGCTCTTTCTTTTCGCCGGTCGCACGGTCTTTCCAGTTTTCCGATGTCGCAATCCGCATATTGGCGATTTTGCCACCGTTTTGAAACGACTTAACCTCGGGGTCCGCCCCCAGATTGCCGATCAATATGACTTTGTTGATGCTGCCAGCCATGCTTTTTCTACCCCAGTCCAAATGCCACTGCGATCCAATAGGTCGCTCCTGCTGCGCCATAGGCCAGTGCAAACAGATAGCCAACCATGAAGGCTGGCCAACGCCAACTATTGGTCTCCCGCCGGGTCACGGCAATGGTCGAAATACATTGCGGCGCAAACACGAACCACGCCAGAAATGCCAATGCCGTCGCCAGCGACCAGCGCGACGCCAGCTTGGTCTTTAACTGGCTGGCCTCAGCATCTTCGTCCCTCGCGTCAATCGCATAGGCGGTGGCCAGCGCCGTCACCGCGACTTCGCGGGCGGCCATTGCCGGCAGCAGGGCGATGGCAATATCATGATTAAACCCGATGGGGCGCACTACCACTTCGATCACACTGGCGATGCGCCCGCCCGCGCTATAGTCCAGTTGGCGCTCTGTCGACCCGACGGGCACGCGCGGAAAGCTGAGCAACAGCCACAGGATGATGGTGGTGACAAAGATGATTGTTCCAGCGCGGTGCAAAAACACCGATGCGCGCTGCCACAGCCCCAGCAACAGGTCACTGACGCGAGGCATCTGGTATCGGGGTAGTTCCATCAAAAGGCCGACCTTTGATCCGCGGGTAATCGTTCGTCTGAGGACAAACGCGACGACCATGGCGCCGATAATGCCAGCAAGGTAAAGGGCGAGCATCACCAATCCCTGCAACCCGACACCCGGACCAAAGCTGTGCGCTGGAATGAAGGCGCTGATGATGATCGCATAGACCGGCAACCGCGCGGAACAGGTCATCAACGGAGCGATCATTATGATTGTCAGCCGGTCCTTGGGATCGGCGATGGCGCGCGCGGCCATGATCCCGGGAATGGCACAGGCAAAACTGGACAACAGCGGGATGAAACCCCGGCCGGACAGGCCCATCCGGCCCATTAGGCCATCCATCAAAAAGGCCGCACGGGCCATATAGCCCGTTGCTTCGAGCAACAGGATGAAGAAAAACAGGATCAATATTTGCGGCAGGAAGGTGACGACCGCGCCGACCCCGGCAATCACCCCTTCGACCAGCAAGTCGTGGATAAAGCCCACTGGCATGACCAGTTTTACGCCATCCGACAGCATCGTCATACCAGCCTCCAGCCAGCCGATCGGGGCTTCGGCCAGAGTAAACACCGCTTGAAACATGACAAACAGCAAGGCGAGCAGGATCACCATCCCCCACAACGGGTGGAGCAACACACTGTCAATCTGGCGGGTCAGGCTGCGCGACGGCGCTTCAGCGACAATCGCGGTGCGGGCTAGCTGCCGCGCCAGCTTGGTCCGCTCGGCCAGACTAGCTGCGGGGGCTGGAGCTGCGGGGGCTGGAGCTGCTGTGGCCGGAGCTGCGTGGGTTGCAACCACGCTGTCCAGTGCCTCTAGCAGCGCATCAAGCCCGCGCCGCCGCACCGCCACCGTGGCGACAACCGGGACGCCCAGCGCCTTGGCCAGCAGTGAAGCATCTAGGGTCAGGCCCTCGCGCTCTGCCATGTCGACCATGTTGAGCGCGACCACGACCGGCAAGCCCAGCTCCATCAATTCGAGCACAAAGCGCAAATGATGCGCCAGATTGCCCGCGTCGACGACCACGATCATCGCATCGGGGCGACGTTCACCCGCTTGCGTGCCAAACAATACATCGTGGGTCACCTCCTCGTCCGGGCTGGACGGGGTCAGGCTGTATGTGCCGGGCAGATCGATCAGGTCCAGCGGACGGCCATCGGCAAAGCGACTGCGGCCAGCATGGCGTTCGACCGTGACGCCGGGGTAATTGGCAATTTTCTGGCGGGCACCGGTCAGCGCATTGAACAGCGAGCTTTTGCCCGAGTTGGGATTGCCAACCAGCGCGACCAAGGGGGGAAGGGCAGTCAAGACAATGGCTCCACCGCAAAACAGGCCGCATGTTCTGATCGCAGCACCACCCGCATCGCCCCGATCAGCACCGCGAGCGGATCACGCGAAAACAGCGAGCCGCGATGCAGCGGTGTTACTTCTACCCCGCAGTCAAGGCCAAACTCCCGCAAGCGACGCGCCTCAGCGGGAAGCAGCGCGTCCCATTCGACCGCGACAATCCGTGCGGTCTGACCGATCGCCAGACGGTCAAGGGTCAATGAAGGGTCGGTATGCATTTGCGAACCATTAGCAACTTTGCCGCGCGGTGCAAGCTTTCCTTGTTGTAACACGGCGTTCTGATCCGCAATCCTCAGCGCGGCGGATAGCGCAACCGCCCGATGAACCGCGCCAGGCTTGGCCGTTGTGCGCTGCGCTTGCGCCACCCAGCCTTCCACTTTTCGAACTGCATCACATTGTCGACCCGCCGCCCCAAAAATGCGCGAGTGTCGGCATAGTCATCGCTGTCGTCATCGACGAACACGGCGATGGTTGACGCATAAACCGCCAACAATGTCATGCGCTTGGTATAATGATTAAAATCAGTCGCGTTATCACCCGCCAAGCGCCACATCGCATCGGCTGCGCGCCAGCCAAGTCGACCAGCAGCAGGCAGATTGAGCGGCATTGCCAAGATCGCCATGGCACGGCGCAGCGATTCGCGGTGCGGCGCGACAATCTCCAGCCGCGCCTCGACCAAGGCCGTAATCCGCTCACGGATCTTCATCGCCGCCAGCCGCTCCGGTGGCAGCACCTCTGCCATCTTCTGGTCAACATCGGCAAACCAGGCATCAATCATCGCCATGGCACCGCCGTCAAAGGCGAGTATTGCGACATCCGCGTCGATGCCATGCTGGCCAGCTGCGGTCAGCACAGCACGCTTGGTCCAGCCATCAAATGCGGCGTTGGCAGCAACCTCGCCAATCAACACGGTGCGCAGTTCGGCCAATGTATAGTCCGGTTGGGGTTGAGTCTGCTCCATAGTCACGACGTTAGCCTGCCTGCACGCCGCTGACCAGATCGAACGACGGGCAGCTGGATGAGCACCAGCGCCGGCGAGGAGTAACGCCGGCGGCCCATCGACATGTTGCGCTGAATAATCGTCTTCTTTTGCAACTGGTGCGGTTGCATCCTGCATTTCTGCCCCTATCTGGTCAGAATAATTGGTAAGGATGATGATGACGATGCCGACACTATTTGACCCGATTGACCTAGGCGACATCAAAGCACCAAACCGGATTTTGATGGCGCCGTTGACCCGGGGCAGGAGCGAAGGCATCCATGTGCCGGTGTCGGCGCTCAAGGGTGACTATTACAGCCAGCGCGCGGGTGCGGGGCTGATTATTGCCGAGGCGACCGGTATCACCCAGGAAGGGTTGGGCTGGCCATCCGCGCCGGGCATCTGGTCCGAAGCACAGGTTGAGGCATGGAAACCGGTGACCGATGCCGTGCACAATGCGGACGGGCGGATCATCCTCCAGCTGTGGCACATGGGCCGCCTAGTCCATCCTGATTTCATTGGTGGCGCGCCGCCGGTTTCTTCGTCGGCCACCACCGCACCGGGCGATGCCCACACGATGACCGGCAAGCAACCCTATGCCAAGGCACGCGCATTACGGCTCGACGAATTGCCGCGCCTCATCGGCGACTATGTCCATGCCGCCAAAAATGCGATGCGGGCTGGTTTTGATGGGGTACAGTTGCACAGCGCCAACGGCTATCTGATCGACCAGTTTTTACGCGATAACAGCAATTTTCGCGACGATGATTATGGTGGCCCGATCGAAAACCGTATCCGCCTGCTCAGCGAAGTGACCCAAGCGATTGCCGACAGTGTCGGTGCAGGGCGGACCAGTGTGCGCATGTCGCCCAATGGCGAAACGCAGGGGGCCGACGACAGCAACCCGGTGGCGCTGTTTACCGCCGCAGCGGCCGAACTCGACCGCATCGGCATCGGATTCCTTGAACTGCGCGAACAAAAGCCGTTCGGCAATTTCGGGCGGAGCGATGTTCCGCGCGTCTCCCCCGACATCCGCAAGGTGTTCCGGGCACCGCTGGTGCTCAATCAGGAATATCGCCTCGACACCGCGAGCGAAGATGTGGCCAGCGGCCTGGCCGACGCCATCAGCTTTGGTCGGCCCTATATCTCTAATCCCGACCTTGTGGAGCGTCTGCGCATCGATGCCGAACTCGCGCCCGACAATTACCGCACATGGTATTCACCGGGTGCGGAGGGCTACACCGACTATCCGGTCATGGCGTCGCAGGACGCCTGAATAAGCCGCGTCAGTCGAAACGTTGCTTTAGCATCAGCATTCTTTTGACAAAGCCAAGATGATTTCCTACAGTGCTCCATCCAACCCGGTCGGGACTGGTGGGCCGTCGCGCAGCCCTTCTGAGAATAGACCGGGATTTCAAGGATTTAAGCGACCTTCATGGCTTGGGCTACTCCTCATACAGGGGCGGCACCATCGCTGTGCGAGTCGCGTTTTTGTGTTTGCGGCAGCTAGAGTTCAATTCTGAAAAGGTAATCCCACCCATGGCGACTAAAGTTTCGAGCAAGGCTTTGAGCAAGGATTTGGGCAAAGCTTCGGCGACACCTGTGGGCGCGCTCGTCGCGACCACAAGCAAGCGCATCCGCAAGCTATTTGGCAATAACCACGAAGCGATCCGCATGCCCAACCTGATCGAGGTGCAGCGTGAAAGCTATGAACAATTTTTGCGTTCGGACCCGTCAATCGGCTATGTTTCGGGCCTCGAAAAGACGCTGCGCGGAGTCTTTCCGGTCAAGGATTTTGCTGGCACTTCGGAACTCGACTTTGTCCACTATGTCCTCGAAGATCCGAAATATGACACCGAGGAATGTCGTCAACGTGGCCTGACCTATGCCGCGCCGATGAAGGTGACGTTGCGCCTGATCGTGTTTGAGGTCGATAGCGAAACCGAAACCCGCTCGATCCTCGATATCAAAGAGCAAGACGTCTATATGGGCGACATGCCGCTGATGACCCACAACGGCACCTTTGTTATCAATGGCACCGAACGGGTGATCGTCAGCCAGATGCATCGTTCGCCGGGCGTATTGTTCGACCATGATCGCGGCAAGACCCACGCATCGGGCAAATTCCTGTTCGCCGCCAGGGTTATCCCCTATCGCGGATCGTGGCTCGACTTTGAATTTGATGCCAAGGATATTGTCAACGTCCGCATCGACCGCAAGCGCAAGCTGCCGGTGACCAGCCTGCTGTTTGCACTGGGGCTGCAAAGCGAAGAAATCCTCAACTTCTTTTATGGCACAGTTGAATATGAGCGCGCCAAGGACGGCTGGAAAATCCCGTTCACCGCTGATGCGTGGCGCGGGGTAAAGCCCGCCTTTGACGTCGTCGATGCTACTAGCGGCGAGATCGTGTTTGCGACCGGCCAGAAAATCAGCCCGCGCCATGCCACCAAAGCGGCAAAGGACGGCCTCACACATTTGCTGATCCCGACCGAGGAAATCTTTGGGCGCTATTCGGCCTATGACCTTATCAACGAAGCATCGGGCGAGATTTATATCGAAGCCGGCGACGAAGTCAGCGCCGAAAGCTTGGCCAAACTTGATGAAGCGGGTGTCGACCGGATTGCGTTGCTCGACATTGACCATATCACCACCGGTCCGTGGATCCGCAATACGCTCAAGGTCGACAAGGCCGAAGATCGCGATCAGGCACTGTCGGATATTTATCGGGTCATGCGCCCCGGCGAACCGCCAACCCGCGAAACCGCCGAAGCGTTGTTCCAAGGGCTATTCTATGACGCTGATCGTTACGACTTGTCTGCAGTGGGCCGGGTAAAGCTCAACATGCGGCTTGGCCTTGATGCCGCCGATGATCACACCACCTTGCGCCGCGAAGACATCCTCGCCGTGGTCAAGGAACTGGTCGACCTCAAGGACGGTAAGGGCGAAATTGACGACATCGACAATCTTGGCAACCGTAGGGTCCGTTCGGTCGGCGAACTGCTCGAAAACCAATATCGCGTCGGATTGCTGCGCATGGAACGTGCGGTCAAGGAACGGATGAGCTCGGTTGATGTATCTACGGTGATGCCCAACGACCTGATCAATGCCAAGCCGGCGGTCGCCGCAGTGCGCGAATTCTTTGGCTCGTCGCAGCTTTCGCAATTCATGGACCAGACCAACCCGCTGTCCGAAGTGACCCACAAGCGCCGGGTGTCGGCGCTCGGGCCGGGCGGTTTGACCCGCGAGCGGGCGGGCTTTGAAGTCCGCGACGTTCACCCGACCCATTATGGCCGGATCTGTCCGATTGAAACCCCCGAAGGTCCGAACATCGGCCTCATCAATTCGCTCGCGACCTTTGCCAGGGTCAACAAATATGGCTTTATCGAAACCCCATACCGCAAGGTGAGCGACGGCAAAGTGACCAATGACGTGGTCTATCTGTCGGCGATGGAAGAACAAAAACATACGGTTGCCCAAGCTTCGGCCGAACTGAACCCCGATGGCCACTTTGTCGAGGAACTGATCAGCGCACGCAAAAGCGGCGAATTCGTGATGGCCCCGCGCGACACGGTGACACTGATGGACGTCAGCCCCAAACAATTGGTGTCGGTCGCGGCATCGCTGATTCCGTTTCTGGAAAATGATGACGCCAACCGCGCCCTGATGGGGTCGAACATGCAGCGCCAAGCGGTGCCACTGATCCGCGCCGAGGCCCCGTTTGTCGGCACCGGCATGGAAGCCACCGTAGCCCGCGATTCGGGTGCCGCTATCGCCGCCCGCCGCACCGGCGTCGTCGATCAGGTCGATGCGACGCGGATCGTGGTCCGTGCAACGGGCGAGGTTGAAGCGGGCCAGTCTGGCGTCGATATTTATCGATTGATGAAGTTCCAGCGTTCGAACCAGAACACCTGCATCAACCAGCGTCCGCTGGTAAAGGTCGGCGAAGTGGTGCGCGAAGGCGACATCATTGCTGACGGTCCATCGACCGAGCTTGGCGAATTGGCACTGGGGCGCAACACGCTCGTCGCCTTCATGCCGTGGAACGGGTATAACTACGAAGATTCGATCCTGATTAGCGAACGCATCGTCAAGGATGACGTGTTCACATCAATCCACATCGAAGAATTCGAAGTCATGGCTCGCGATACCAAGCTGGGGCCAGAAGACATCACCCGCGACATTCCCAACGTCGGCGAAGAAGCGCTGCGCAGCCTCGACGAGGCAGGTATCGTCTACATCGGTGCCGAGGTTGAGCCTGGCGACATTTTGGTCGGCAAGATCACGCCAAAGGGTGAAAGCCCGATGACGCCCGAAGAAAAACTGCTCCGCGCAATCTTTGGCGAAAAGGCAAGCGATGTCCGCGATACCTCGCTCAAACTGCCGCCAGGCGTCGCCGGGACGGTGGTCGAAGTGCGGGTGTTCAATCGCCACGGCATCGACAAGGACGAGCGGGCGATGGCGATCGAGCGCGAAGGGATCGAAAGCCTGAAAAAGGATTCGGACGATGAACGCGGCATTTTGAACCGGGCCAGCTATGCCCGGCTCAAGGACATGCTGGTCGGCCAAGTGGCCACAGCCGCACCCAAGGGTCTGAAAAAGGGCAGCGCGATCACCGAGGAACTGCTCAACGAAACCGAGCGCTCTGAATGGTGGAAATTTACGGTCGCCGACGACAAGCTGCAATCAGACCTTGAGGCGGTGCGGGCGCAATATGACGCTTCGGTGAAAACGATCAACGACCGCTTTGCCGACCGCTCAGAAAAGCTCCAGCGCGGCGACGAAATGGCACCGGGCGTGCTCAAGATGGTCAAGGTGTTCGTTGCGGTCAAGCGTAAGCTGCAACCCGGCGATAAAATGGCGGGTCGCCACGGCAACAAAGGGGTTATCAGCCGCATCTTGCCCGAAGAAGACATGCCGTTCCTAGAGGACGGGACGCCGGTGGACATCGTCCTCAACCCGCTAGGGGTGCCAAGCCGGATGAACGTCGGGCAGATTTTTGAAACCCATCTGGGCTGGGCTGCACGCGGTCTGGGCAAACAGATCGCCGAGGCGCTGGATGCTTGGCGCGAAGCGAACCCCAATCCGGACAGCGGCGCTGCGCCTACTGCCGTCACGGAAACCCTCAAGCGGATCTATGGCGCAAACTATCACGCCGAAATCGACGCCCGCACCTCCGCCGAAATTGTGGAGCTTGCTGAAAATCTGCGCGGCGGGGTGCCGATGGCAACGCCGGTGTTCGATGGCGCACGCGAAGCCGATGTCACTGAAATGCTGGCGCTCGCGGGGCTGGACACGTCGGGACAGGTCGATCTATTCGACGGCCTCAGCGGGAACCGGTTCGACCGCAAGGTGACGGTGGGCTATATCTATATGCTCAAACTGCACCACTTGGTTGACGACAAGATTCACGCGCGCTCGATTGGTCCCTACAGCCTAGTCACCCAACAGCCGCTGGGCGGCAAGGCCCAGTTTGGCGGTCAACGCTTTGGGGAAATGGAGGTCTGGGCGCTGCAAGCCTATGGCGCTGCCTACACGCTCCAGGAAATGCTGACGGTCAAGTCCGACGACGTGGTTGGGCGGACCAAGGTTTATGAAGCGATCGTCAAGGGTGACGACAGTTTCGAGGCCGGTATTCCCGAAAGCTTTAACGTGCTGGTCAAGGAAATGCGCTCACTCTGCCTCAACGTCGAACTCAAATCCAATCAGCCGGCCTCAGACGATGCCGACAACCCCTTTGCCGTAGCTGCCAAATAATTCCAGCCAGCCCTTTTCCCCGCATTTGCTGGGAAAAGGGCGAAGGGACGTTGCAGATTGCCATACTGCATCATCCCGCACCCACCCCAACCCCGTCCCGCTGGGACAGGGGCCAAGGAACGGAACAACAGATGAACCAGATTAGCAACTTCATGAACCCCGTCGCCAAGGCGGAAACTTTTGACCAGATCAAGATTGGCATCGCCAGTCCGGACCGCATCCGCAGCTGGTCGTTCGGCGAAATCAAAAAGCCCGAAACCATCAATTACCGCACGTTCAAGCCCGAGCGCGACGGCCTGTTCTGTGCCCGGATTTTTGGTCCTATTAAGGACTATGAGTGCCTGTGCGGCAAGTATAAGCGGATGAAGTATAAGGGCATCGTTTGCGAAAAATGCGGTGTCGAAGTGACAGTGACCAAGGTCCGCCGTGAGCGGATGGGGCATATCGAACTGGCCGCTCCGGTGGCGCACATCTGGTTTTTGAAATCGCTGCCAAGCCGGATCGGCCTGTTGCTCGACATGCAGTTGAAGCAGCTTGAGCGGGTACTGTATTTTGAACAGTATATTGTGCTTGAGCCGGGCCTGACGCCGCTCGAAAAAATGCAGCTAATGACCGAAGACGAGCTGCTCGATGCGCAGGATGAATATGGCGAAGACGCTTTTTCGGCCGGAATTGGCGCAGAGGCCATCCGGGTTCTGCTAGAACAGCTTGATCTGGTTGGCGAAAAGGAAATCCTGCTCGCTGAACTCGCGGTCACCAAATCCGAACTCAAGCCCAAAAAGATCATCAAGCGTTTGAAGGTTGTCGAAAGCTTCATCGAATCGGGCAACCGTCCCGAATGGATGATCCTCCAGGTGGTGCCGGTCATTCCGCCAGAGTTGCGCCCGCTGGTGCCGCTCGATGGCGGCCGTTTTGCGACCTCGGATCTGAACGATCTCTATCGCCGCGTCATCAACCGTAACAACCGTTTGAAGCGGCTGATGGAATTGCGTGCGCCGGACATCATCGTGCGCAACGAAAAGCGGATGTTGCAAGAAGCGGTCGATGCTTTGTTCGACAATGGTCGCCGGGGCCGGGTGATTACGGGTGCGAACAAGCGCCCGCTCAAGTCGCTGTCCGACATGCTCAAGGGCAAGCAGGGGCGGTTCCGCCAGAATCTGCTCGGCAAGCGCGTTGATTATTCGGGTCGCAGCGTGATTGTGACCGGTCCGGAACTCAAACTTCATCAGTGCGGTCTGCCAAAAAAGATGGCGCTCGAACTGTTCAAGCCGTTCATTTACGCCCGGCTCGACGCCAAGGGCCTGTCGATGACGCTCAAACAGGCAAAGAAGTGGGTCGAAAAGGAACGCCGCGAGGTGTGGGACATCCTCGAAGAGGTGATCCGCGAACATCCGGTGCTGCTCAACCGTGCGCCGACGCTCCACCGTTTGGGCATTCAAGCGTTCGAACCGGTGCTGATCGAGGGCAAGGCGATCCAGTTGCATCCGCTGGTCTGTTCCGCGTTCAACGCCGACTTTGACGGCGACCAGATGGCTGTGCACATTCCACTGAGTCTGGAGGCTCAGCTCGAAGCACGCGTCTTGATGATGTCGACCAACAACATCCTGTCGCCCGCCAATGGTAAGCCGATCATCGTGCCATCACAGGACATGGTGCTCGGCCTCTATTACCTCAGCCTAGAGCTTAAGAATGAGCCGGGCGAGGGCATGTTGCTTGCAGACATGGCCGAAGTGCACCATGCGCTGAACGTTGGAGCGGTGACTTTGCATAGCAAGATTACCGCTCGGGTTCCGCAGACCGATGAAGCCGGCCAGCAGTATCTCAAGCGGTTTGAAACCACCCCGGGCCGGATGCTGCTTGGCGAATGCCTGCCCAAAGCGCACACCGTGCCGTTCGACGTCGTCAATCGCCTGCTGACCAAAAAGGAAATCGGCGATGTGATCGATCAGGTCTATCGCCACACCGGCCAAAAAGAGACGGTGCTGTTTGCCGACGCTATCATGACGCTGGGGTTCAGCCACGCATTCAAGGCGGGTATTTCGTTCGGCAAGGATGACATGATTATCCCCGGAGACAAGGTCCGGCTGGTCGACGAAGCGCGCGTTCAGGTGAAGGATTATGAGCAACAGTATCAGGATGGTCTGATCACCCAACAGGAAAAATACAACAAGGTGATCGACGCTTGGTCGCAGTGCGGCGACAAGGTTGCGAACGCCATGATGGACGAAATCAAGGCAACCCCGATGATGGCCAATGGCCGCATGGCCCCGATCAATTCCATCTATATGATGGCCCATTCCGGTGCGCGTGGTTCGCAAACCCAGATGAAGCAGCTCGCCGGAATGCGCGGGTTGATGGCCAAGCCGTCGGGCGAAATCATCGAAACCCCGATCATTTCAAACTTCAAGGAAGGGCTGACCGTTCTTGAATATTTCAACTCGACCCACGGCGCCCGCAAGGGATTGGCCGATACCGCGCTCAAGACCGCAAACTCTGGCTATCTGACCCGGCGTCTGGTCGACGTCAGCCAGGACTGCACGATTGTCGAGGAAGATTGCGGCACGACGCGGCTGCTCGAAATGCGTTCGATCGTGCAGGGTGGAACGACCATTGCATCGCTGGGCGAGCGCATCTTGGGCCGGACCATGGCAGAAGATATTGTCGACCCGCAAAGCGGCGCAATCGTGATTGCTTCGGGCACATTGCTCGACGAAGCGCATATCACCACCATCGAGGGGCTGGGTATCCAGACCGCGCAAATTCGCTCGCCGCTGGTGTGCGAATCCAAGACCGGGGTCTGCGGCAAATGCTATGGCCGCGATCTGGCCCGGGGCACTCCGGTCAACATCGGAGAGGCCGTTGGGGTTATCGCGGCCCAGTCGATCGGTGAGCCGGGGACGCAGTTGACGATGCGGACCTTCCACATCGGCGGTGCTGCCCAGGTCAATGAACAGTCGCACCTAGAGGCGATTGGCGACGGCACTGCGCAATATCGCGATATGCCGACCATCACCGATTCCCGTGGTCGTCGTCTTAACATGGCACGCGGCGGCGAACTGGCGATCATTGATACCGCTGGGCGCGAACGTGCGGTGCACAAACTGCCCTATGGGGCCAACATTCTGGTTGTCGATGGTGCCACCATAACCCAGGGCGAACGGATTGCCGAATGGGATCCCTTCACCATGCCGGTGATCACCGAACAACCCGGAGTAGTGCGCTATCAGGATCTGGTCGATGGCAAGACCCTGTCCGAAATCGTTGATGAAGCGACGGGCATCGCCCAGCGCACGGTTATCGAATATCGCACCAGTGGCCGTGCCAAAAAAGAAGATTTGCAGCCGCGCCTGACCTTGCTCGACGAAGCAAGCGGCGATGCGGCCCGCTATCTTCTGGCGATTGGCACAACCATTTCGGTCGAAGATGGCCAGACCGTAGCGGCCGGTGACGTGCTCGCCCGGGTCAGCCGCGAAGCCGCCAAGACCCGCGACATTACCGGGGGGCTGCCACGGGTTGCCGAGCTGTTCGAAGCGCGCAAGCCAAAGGATAATGCGATCATTGCCAAGATTTCTGGCCGCGTCGAATTCCTCAAGGATTACAAGGCAAAGCGCAAATTTGCAATTGTCCCGGAGGAGGGCGATGCGGTCGAATATCTGATCTCCAAGTCCAAGGTGATCGACGTTCAGGAAGGCGATTTCGTCAAAAAGGGCGATACCATTGTTTCCGGATCGCCCGACCCGCACGACATTCTCGAAGTGTTGGGGATAGAGCCGCTGGCAGCCTATCTCGTCTCCGAGATTCAGGAAGTCTATCGCTTGCAAGGGGTCAAAATCAACGACAAGCACATCGAGGTGATCGTTCGCCAGATGCTGCAAAAAGTCGAGATCACCTTTGGCGGTGATACCACCTTGCTGGCCGGCGAGCAGGTTGACCGTGAGGAGATGGACGAAATCAATGCCCGTCTGACCAAGAATAAAAAACCCGCGACCGGTAAGCCGATCCTGCTCGGGATCACCAAGGCGAGCCTCCAGACGCGCAGCTTTATCTCTGCGGCATCGTTCCAGGAAACGACGCGGGTGCTGACCGAAGCGGCGGTCCAGGGCAAGGTCGATATGCTGACGGGACTGAAGGAAAATGTCATCGTCGGTCGATTGATTCCGGCCGGAACCGGTTCAGCGATGAGCCGCATTCGGGTGATCGCCTCGTCACGTGACGCAGCGCTCAGTGCATCATTGCGCGCCTCCAACGAACGCGCCGCCAACGAACGCGCCGCCAACCAAGCGCATTTGATCGCCCCTGAAACCGCCGCCGAAGAGCATGCGGCCGAATTGGCCCAAGGCCCTGAAGCGGCAATCGGCGATGACCCATTGGGCAAGGTGGTTGGCGAAGATTTTGTCACCGAAGATGTTGTCGGGGGTGATAATCAAGCCTGATTGCCAGAGCCTGATGCCAGTTATGAGTTTTGGCCTAGTCAAAGCGCTGCTTGAGCGCGAGCATCGCCAATGCCGCCCGGGCTGCGCCGCCACCTTTGTCGGCTTGGCTAGGGTCGGCGCGGGCCATCGCTTGGGCCTCGTTCTCGGTCGTGAGGATGCCGTTACCGATTGCCAGACCATCGAGGCTCAGAGCCATCAGCCCGCGTGCGCTTTCGCCCGCGACAATTTCGAAATGCCAGGTTTCGCCGCGAATAACGACGCCAATCGCGACATAGGCATCATAATTGCCGCTGGCGTCGGCCAGCGCGATCGCCCCCGGCAATTCCAGCGCGCCGGGGACGGTGATGGTTTCATGGCTATGCCCCGCCGCTTGTATTGCGGTGCGCGCTCCGGCGAGCAGCATGTCATTGAGGTGGCCGTAAAACCGCGCTTCGACGATCAATATATGCGCCATCAAGCCGGTTCGCCCGGAATCGCCCGTTCGCCAACGACGCTGAGGCCATAGCCCTCCAGCCCAACCATATTATTGTGGGTCGGGGTCAGCAGCTCCATTTTATGGACGCCCAAATCCGCCAATATCTGCGCGCCAATGCCATAGGTGCGCAGGTCCATGCCGCCCGACCCTAACGGCGCCCCTGACGGCGCCCCAGACGGCGGCGGTGGTGGCGACGGCGATGGCGGCGGGGCATGTGCCGATTTTGACTGGTCGTGCAGGCTGGGCATCAACAACACTATCAACCCTGCGCCTGCCTCGCCAATCGCCTCCATAGAGCGTTGTAGGCGGCGCTTGCGCACGCCTGGCTTGCCGAGCAAGTCGTGGAATACCGACATCACATGCATCCGCACTAGGGTGACGCCGACGGGATCAATCGGACCCTTTTGCAACACCAGATTGACCGTGCCGTCGAGCTTGTTTCGATAGGATTTGAGCCGCCATTCGCCGCCATAATCAGACGCAAAGGGTTCGTCTGCGACGCATTCGACTAGGCTGTCGTTGCGGTGGCGATAGGCGATCAGGTCAGCGATGGTGCCGATCTTCATGCCATGTCGCCGGGCAAAGGGAATCAGGTCGTCGAGCCGGGCCATCGTCCCGTCTTCGTTCATAATCTCACATATTACCCCCGACGGGTTAAGCCCGGCAAGGCGTGCAATATCGACCGCAGCCTCGGTATGGCCGGCGCGCACCAGCACCCCGCCATCGCGCGCAATCAGTGGAAAGACATGGCCGGGGGTGACAATGTCTTGTCTGCCGCGTGACGCATCGATGGCGACCGAAACGGTGCGCGCCCGGTCTCCGGCGGAAATGCCCGTGGTCACCCCTTCGCGCGCCTCTATCGAAGTCGTAAAGGCGGTTTCATGCTGGGTGTCATTGGCCTGGCTCATCAGTTCCAAGCCGAGCTGATCGACCCGCGCCTTGGTCAGGGTCAGGCAGATCAGGCCGCGACCGTGGGTGGCCATGAAATTGATCGCCGAGGGGGTCGCCATTTGTGCCGGAATGACGAGGTCGCCCTCATTTTCCCGGTCCTCATCATCGACTAGGATGAACATCCGGCCATTGCGCGCTTCGTCGATGATCTCCTCCACCCTGGCCATTGGCGTCGCGCCGCTGCCATAGGTCAGCCAGTCCTCGAGCTTGCGCAATGTGTCGGAGGTGGGGTTCCAGTCGGGCGTGTCGAGGTCGCGCAGGCTGTTGGCATGCAGCCCCGCCGCCCGGGCGAGGCCGGATTTGCTGACGCTGCCTTCGGCGACGTGGGCGCGGACGCGCTCGATGGTGGATGTGCTCATGGGAGCAATGTATCACATTGTAATGTGATACTCAATCTCTAAATCACATTGCCGCTAGCCGTTCCCTATACCATTTAGCCAATTCTTTCTCGGTCAGCATCCCGGCGGCCAGCGCGCGCATCGCATCGATGGCGTGTGGCGGCGTGAAGCTCAGGATAAACTTCAGCCGAGGCTGAAGGCGGGAATGACGAAGCTAGGAAATGACGAAGCTGGGGAACGGTCCGGCCTGCATCGAAGATGCAGTTTATCCTGAGCGGCTGCAAGCCAGCCGAAGGGCCGGCGAACCGGTCAGTTTCCCATCACCTCGTGCATCCGCTGGAGATAGCGGGCGAGCGTGTCAATCTCGATATTGACCGCCGCGCCCACGGCAAGCTGGCCCAGAGTGGTGACATCGCGGGTGTGCGGGATGATGTTGAGGTGGACGGTGGTGCCATAGGGGCCATTACCTCCCTTGTTACCGTTCACCCCTGCCGGGGCGTCCTCTACCGCATTGACCGTCAGCGATACGCCATCGACGGTGATTGAACCCTTTGCAGCAATGAATGGCGCGAGCTCGCGGGCCACCGCGATGGTGATGCGGTGCGAATCGCCCTCTGGCGTGATGGCGGTGATGGTGCCGGTGCCATCGACATGGCCGGTGACGATATGCCCGCCAAGCTCATCCCCTACCTTAAGAGCGCGTTCTAGGTTGAGGCGGCGGCCCGCATTCCACATCCCGGTCGCGGTTTTCGACAGGGTTTCGCCACTGACATCAACCGCGAACCAGCCGCCGGCAGCCTCTATCCCCCCGCCAGCCTGTGTGCCCCCGTCGCCATCTATTCCCTTGTCGACCACGGTGAGACAAGCCCCTGAACAGGCTATCGACCCGCCAATCGTGACGCCATCCATGGCATAGCTGCAACCAATGACGATGCGCAGGTCGCCGCGTTGATCGGCCTTGAGGATGGTGCCAATGTCGCTGATAATGCCGGTGAACATGGTGCTGCCTCAATCCGTTGCTGCGCGCAGATAGACTTCGAGCCGGTCCTGCCCCAGCATCCGAGTATCTGCAAGCTGCCATTGCCCGTGCGCCGCGTCGAGGCTCGTCAAACCGATGTCGCCCAGCGAGGCGCGCCCGGCTCCGATTAAAACCGGGGCGCGATACAAGATGAGCCTGTCGACCAGTCCGGCGCGGATAAAGGCCGCAGCACTCGCCGCGCCGCCTTCGACCAACAGGTCATTGATGCCATCGAGAGCGGCAATTGATGCGGGACTGGCCAGCGCCAGCCAGCCATAGGGCGCAGAGCCACTGGTCAGCATCACCCGGCGTGGTGATCGGGCCTCCAGCCCCGGCAAACGGACATCGAGGCTGGGCGCATCGGCAGCAAATGTCCCGCGTCCGATCAAGATCGCGTCGCTGCGGGCGCGTAACAAATGGGCGTGAGCGCGGGCGCGCTCGCCGGTGATCCAGCGGCTCGACCCATCAGCCATGGCGATGCAACCGTCGAGCGAGGTAGCGAGTTTGAGGGTAACATAAGGGCGCGCCAGTGTCGCTCGCGTCCACCATCCGGCCATCGCGCTTTGGGCCTGATCGGCCAGCACCCCCGCACTCGTGGCAATCCCGGCGGCATCAAGCATCGCCAGCCCCTGTCCATCGGTGCGCGGATCGGGATCGTGGGTTGCAGCTACCACCCGTGTCACTCCGGCAGCGATTAGGGCAACGGCACAGCTTGGCCCGCGCCCATTGGCATGGGCACAAGGCTCCAGCGTGACATAGGCCGTAGCTCCGCGTGCAGCATCGCCTGCTTGGGCCAGCGCCAGCGCCTCGGCATGGGGGCGCCCGCCAGCCTGAGTCCAGCCGCGCCCGACGACCCTCTCGCCCCTGACCAACAGGCAGCCGACATTGGGGTTGGGGGTGCTCAGGCCTCTGCCGCGCTCAGCTAGGCTGATGGCTGCGGCCATCCAGCGCGCATCATCGCCTTGTGGTGCGATCGTCCCCATTATTGTTGCGCTGAAATGGGCCGGGCCGGAGTGGCCGCTGGCGTGTCCGGAGCCTCTGCATCAGGCTCGCGGTGCGGCGCGTTCTCTGCCTCCGGCTCACGCCGGGGCAGTGGCGGCAGCGGCAGTCCCGCCGCCTGTGCTGCCTCCAAATCGCGCTGCGCCTGGCGGATGGTGGCGCGTGCATCCTCAAACTCGCGGTGCGCGGCGTTCTGGTCATAATCCTGGCCGATCGCACGGGCGAGCGCACCATAATTGTTGCGCCGACGCTCGTTGCGGTCATTGGCGACGATGGCGCGATTGAGCCAATCGCGCCGCACGTCAAAATCCGAGCGGTCAGCTAGCCAGCTTTGCACATAGATGATCGTCCGCTTGGGTTCTTCTGCGGGATTGACCGAGCGGAGGATGAAATAGAAAACCAGCGCCGCAACGGTGATGGCCAGACCCAGCGCGGGCCAGCGATGCGGCCGGTCTGCACGCATATAGGCCCAGAAATCCTGGATGCCGCCACTGATGTCAGGGGTGTTGAACAGGCTCATGACATTTGCCCGCGCCAGCCATAGTTGAGTCCGACAAAGCGCTGCACAATCCCCGACGCAGGGTCGGGCGTCCAACTGAACCGGGGCGGGGCGGTGTCATCCACCCCGTCCCAATACGTCATTCCTCTGGCATGCGAAAGACGACATTCTGTTCGAGTTCGGTGGCGACCGCCACACCATCTCGCGTCGCCGGTTCAAAGCGCCAGCGGCTGAGTGCCTGGCGCTGGGTGGCGCGAAAAAATGCGGGGTCGGAGCAGCCCAGATCGCGCACCGAGGTGACCCGGCCACCGGCCGATATGGCGACACTGACAAGGCAGCGGCCCACCACCCCTTCGCGCTGCTGTGCCGCAGGATAGGGCGGCTGAAAGGCATCGGCAAAGCGATGGTTGCGCCGGGCACCGCGAAACACAGGTGGCGCAACCGGCGGCGTGAATGGCCGTGTGCCGACTTGACTGATCGGCGGCACCGTAATTTCGAACGGCGGTAGTGGCGCGGTGATAACCCCTTCGTGGGTGGGGACCAGCGGCCTTACGGTCGTGATACGGCTGGATGACTGCTGCTGTTGCTCTTTGGGGTCAGCGGGTTGGGGCGGCTCCACCTCGATGGGCACATTGCGGGTCTTCAACGGGCCATCGATGATAGTCAACAGGTCAGGTGCCACTAGTGCCGTCGCCATCCCGACGCCAACCATTCCGGCGATGCCCAGCGCCAATGCGGCGGATGCTGTTTTGTGCCGCCCAACCGGACGGTATCCTGTGGTTGCTATCGCCGATTGCGGCTGCCGTGCCCACCGCTGCGGCTGAGTGATCATGATCAATGGAATAGCCATGTTCGTCCCTCCTCAAAATCGCGCGCGCGGAATGCATCTTGCACACCCCACATGCGCCATGAGAAGATGTTACAACATTACATTGATGTCAAGCTGACGCAAACGTCATCCCGCTTAGCCCGGTCGGGAGAGGGAGAGCCTATTCGGGGCTTCCCCTAGCGCAAGTGCTAGTGCCGCTATTTCGCCGCCGCGTGTAGCCGCGCGAGAGCGGCTTCGCGCCCAATCAACGGCAGTAATGCGGCCATGTCCGGGCCATGGTCGCGGCCGGTCAGCGCCCGACGCAACGGCAGGAACAACGTCTTGCCCTTGCGTCCGGTTGCGGCTTTGAGCGCATCGGTCAGACTGTGCCATGGGTCGCCGCCCCAATCCATTGACGAAGCGAGCTGTGCGGCACTGGCAATGAAGTCGCGGTCATCATCGCTGGTCGAGCTGGGCGCAATCGGCCCGGTTACCACCTGCCACCAGTCCCCAGCCTGTGCGACCGTTTCCAGATTGGCGCGGATCGCGAGCCACCCCGGCTCGGTCATGGTTACAGGCAGACGTGTCGCCACCGCTGCATAGTCCAACTGATGGACGATGCGGGCATTAAGCTGGGCCAGCTCGGCTTCATCAAAGCGCGCCGGTGCACGGCCAAAGCGGGCGAAATCAAACCCGGCAATCAGCGGGGCTGGATCGACAAAAGGTTCAACCGGATCGGACGTACCGAGCCGCGCCAACTTGGCCAGCAATGCCTGAGGTTCAATGCCGATGTCGCGGAAATGCTCAACCCCCAGCGAGCCTAGACGCTTGGACAATTTTCCCTCCGATCCGGTCAGCAGCGCAGTGTGAGCAAATTGCGGGATCGCTGCGCCTAGCGCTGCAAACATTTGAAGCTGGGTCGCGGTATTCGACACATGGTCTTCGCCGCGAATGACGTGGCTGATGGCCATATCAACGTCGTCAATCGCCGACGGCAGCATATACAGCCAAGATCCATCGGCACGGCGTATGACCGGATCGGACAATAATGCTGGGTCAAACTGTTGCTCTCCGCGCACCAGATCGGTCCACGAGATCGGGGTTTGATGGTCGAGCCGGAACCGCCAATGGGGTTTGATTCCCGACGCTTCTTTGGCCGCCCGCCCCTCTGCGCTCAGCGCAAGCGATGTTCGTTCATAGACCGGCGGCAGCCCGCGTGAGAGCAAGACTTTGCGGCGAATGTCGAGTTCTTGGGCACTTTCAAAGCAAGGATAGACATGGCCCGAGCCGATCAGGCGATCAAATGCCGCCTCATAGAGGGCAAATCTGTGCGACTGGCGCTCCTCCTGATCGGCGGCAATGCCCAGCCAGTTGAGGTCAGCGCGAATAGCATCGACATAGCGCTCCTCCGACCGGACGGCATCGGTGTCGTCGATCCGCAACACAAAGCGTCCGCCATGCGCACGCGCAAACAACCAGTTGTGGATGGCTTGGCGGATATTGCCAACATGGAGTTGGCCGGTGGGTGACGGGGCAAAGCGGGTTATAATGGTCATGCTAGAGCCTTTTTGAGTGAGATGGACACATCGAACGGCTCGAAAAAGGCGGCTGGACAATACCCTAGTGCCAGATTTTGATTCTATCAAAATCTAGCACTAGGGCGCTATAGTCGATTTTTCCCGCACCGCGACCGACAAGTTTCTGTCCAGCGCAGTTGGTTAGGGTCAGGACTTGGCAACCACTCATTTACCCAATGCCTCTAGTGCGGTAAGGCATGACCCATATGACCACCCTGTTGCGCAATTTCTGGCCGACGGTTCCAGCAACCGTTAGGGATGATTTGGCATTGATGCGCTTTGTCAATTTGCGCGCCCAAGTGCCCGTGTTATACATGACAACGATAGCGGTGGTGGTGGCTTCAATGCTGACCGTCCATAGCGAGTCATCGATCGTCATTCGCTTTGTCCTGCCAATTTTTATCATTGCGATCTGCTGCGCCCGGCTGGCCTGGTGGCTGACCAGAGACTTTTCCAGTCAGATGGAACCAACTGTTCTGGCTTCCCCTAGCGCAAGCGCTAGTGCAACCCCTCTGGCTTCCCCTAGCGCAAGCGCTAGTGCAGCTGACGGCTCGGAACAGGCGGGCAACAAGCAAGCTAGCCCCACATTGTGGTCCAACCACAATCAAGGTGGGGCTAGGCGGCCTATTCAGCCGACGCCCCACTATGCGCGTCAACTGATTGGCAGAACCACAATCTTTGCCAGTATAGTCTGTGGACTGGCCAGTCTGTGGTCAGTGATGAGCTGGCTGGAATCCGTTTCTGAGCAACGCGTTTACTATCTGATCTTCATGGTGATTGGCGCCATGGCGGCCTCATTTTGCCTATCGTTTATCCGCTGTGCAACCACCGCCATACTGGTCGCAGGCATCGGCCCGGTGATCGGCGCGCTGATCATAGCAGGCGACACCATGGATCGATCGGCAGCAGGCATCATCGCCCTTGGCAGCGCCTTTCTGATCCGGATGATCCAGCAACATCACAATCAGCTTGTCCACTTGCTTAGGTTGCAACAGGAGATGAGCACGCTCGCTGCGACCGACCCACTGACCGGACTTGGCAACCGGCGGGCGCTGTTTGCCAGGTTGGAACAGTCGCTGGCAGGGCAAAGCGAAACCCATATTGCACTGATCGACCTTGATGGTTTCAAGCCGGTCAACGACGCCTATGGCCATGCCACCGGTGACCGCTTGCTGGCAGAAGTCGCCGGACGATTGAGCGGGGCCGCAGGTGAACGCGCCCGAGTTTTCCGGCTTGGCGGCGACGAATTTGCGGTCATTCCAAGCAGTCCGAGCCACCGAGAAATCCAGGCGCTGGTGACTGTGCTGCTAGCCAGTCTTGCCAAGCCATTCGTCATCGATGGCGAGCGGCTCCAGATCGGGGCCAGTGCAGGTTGTGCGCAAGCTGTGGTCGGGGACAGCGTTGACGATCTGATCTCGCGCGCCGATGCTCGGCTCTATGCGGCCAAGGCGATGCGCCAAACTAGCCAGCATCGCTCCAAATCCCGTTCAAGCGTTCGCCGATAAAGCAGTTCGGGCTGCCAGCCCTGTTCCCCGATGCAGGCGGCGTTCTAGAAAATCTCGAACAATCCCGCTGCACCCTGTCCGCCGCCAACGCACATGGTGACGACCGCATATTTCGCGCCGCGACGCTTGCCTTCGATCAAGGCGTGGCCGGTGCAGCGTGCGCCTGTCATGCCGAACGGATGCCCGATAGAGATGGAGCCGCCGTTGACGTTGAGCAGCTCGCCCGGAATCCCCAGCCGGTCACGGCAATAGATCACTTGCACGGCGAATGCCTCGTTCAATTCCCACAGACCGATATCGTCCATCTTTAGCGCAAAGCGTTCGAGCAGTTTGGGGATCGCAAAGACCGGGCCAATCCCCATCTCGTCAGGCTCGGTGCCCGCAACCGCCATGCCGACATAGCGGCCCAGCGGGGTCAGGCCCTTGCGTTCCGCGACCTTGGCTTCCATCACCACACAGGCCGAGGAGCCATCGGATAATTGGCTGGCGTTGCCCGCCGTGATGCTGTTGCCTTCACCCATCACCGGCTTGAGCGAAGCAAGTCCCTCCAGCGTAGTATCGGGACGATTGCAATCATCCTTGGTCGCGGTGACCATCTGATAGGTGACCTCCTTGGTCTCCTTGTTGACGATTGCCATATTGGCCTCGCAGGCGATGATTTCATCGTCAAACTTGCCCGCCGCCTGTGCTGCGGCTGTCCGTTGTTGCGATTGCAGCGAATACTCATCCTGCGCCTCGCGGCTGATGTTATAGCGTTTGGCGACCACCTCTGCGGTGCCGATCATCGGCATATAGACGAGCGGGTGCATCGCCATCAATTCCGGGTCGGTTTCGATGAACAGGCGGTCGCCGCGAATTTTCGAGATCGATTCGACCCCGCCGGCCACGACGATGTCCATCCTGTCGATCACCACCTGTTTGGCAGCGGTGGCAATTGCCATCAGCCCGGACGAGCATTGCCGGTCGATCGTCATCGCCGGAACAGTGACGGGCAAGCCTGCACGCAGCGCTATCAGGCGCGCGACATTGAGTGCCTGTGACCCCTGTTGCATGGCCGCGCCTATCAACACATCGTCGATCTCTGCGCCGTCGATACCGGCACGTCTGACTGCTTCGCGGACCGAAAAGGCACCCAGCGTTGCCGAAGGCGTGTTGTTGAATGCGCCGCGCCCCGATTTGGCAAGCGGAGTGCGGGCGGTGGAAACGATGACGGCGTCACGCATGGGAGAATTCCTTATTGATAGGCGGCAAAACGCGCCGCGTTGGCTTCAAGAGGTAGGTCAAGCGCACCACAGATCAGCGATACACCGTGATAAAATGCAACGAGCTGGATGATTTCAAGTATCTCGCTCTCTTCGAAATGGGCGCGCAGGGCGGACCATTCGTCATCCGAAAGCCGTTTGTGGTCGATCAACGCATCGACACTAGCGATCAAGACGCTTTCCGCTTCTGACCAGACGGGGTCGCTCGCATCGCCGCTAACAAATGAGGCGATTTGTGCGGCATCGAATCCCGCTTTTTCGGCAAAACCCGCAATATGGACGCCCCATTCATATTCGCATCCACAACGCGCCGTCGTCCGGTTGATGACAATCTCGCGCTGACGCAGCGACAGCGGCCCCCGATCGAGCAGCGAACCAGCGGTGAATTTCTGCCAGGCGCGAGGATGTTTGGCGAGCGTTGTAAACAACATCAACGGATCCGCACCGCGCATCAGCACCGCCATCGCCGCCTCAAATTCAGGCGGATAGGGTTTGGTTAGCGGCCCAATTCTGTTCATCAATTTTGCCGTTCAAACAAAAAACTGGGTGATCCATTCGGCGACCAGCGCGGGCTTGTCTTCGCCCTCTATCTCCACCGAAAGCTCGATTGTCTGTTGCCATTGGCCGGGGCGCTTTTCATCCAGCGATAGCAGTTTGAAATGCCCGCGCACCCGCTTGCCAGCGCGGACAGCTGTCAAAAAGCGGACCTTGTTGCCGCCATAGTTAACCCCCATTTTGACCCCTTCGGGGCGGGGGCAATCTGATTTTGCCATCATCATGGGAAACAAAGAGAGCGTCAAAAAGCCGTGGGCAATGGTCCCGCCAAACGGGGTCATCTTGGCCATTTCCTCGTTGACATGGATAAATTGGTGGTCGCCGGTGGCATCGGCAAATTTGTTGATCATCTCCTGATCGACCAGCACCCATTCGGACGTGCCGAGGGATTGTCCGACCAGCTTGGTCATTTCTTGCGGGGTGATAGTAGCCATGCGGAAATCCTCCTGTTCGACCATTCGGTATGGAACCTGTCCGCAGCATCTAGAGCCTTTTCAAGCCGGATGGAAACATCCGGCGGCTCGGAAAAGGCGGCAAACAAACAAACTAGACCCGCATTATGATTCAACCGGAATGAATCAGGGTCTAGATGATTCGCGGCATTATCCAATCCTCGGTTCGCTAAATCACCCTTTACCGCAACACAAAGGATTTCAAGTGCCTAGTGGAGTGATTTCAACATTCGCATCCCGCTTGCGGAAAGCCCGGTTTCGCGAATGTTGAAATTAAAACTCCACTAGAAACTATAGTGTTGCTAGTGGTCCTTTTGATTCTGACATTTGCTCACTACATGTCCGACAGGGGTTGCAAATGTCAGAACCGGACCACTAGCGTGTTGGGGACGGGTGGCCAGGGTGGTTTAGCTCCAGCGCGAGGGTGGAGTCAGGGTCGAAGCATTTGCGGCCGAAGGCAGCGGCGCAAATTTTCCGGTGCCGTCTACTCCGCCGCCTACCTCCATCGACAATGGTCGCCAGCGGGCTTCGTCTTCGCGGCGTTTGACATAAGTGTGCAGGCCAATTTGCAGCGCAATCAGCATATAGATGAACGGTTGAAAGGCGATGCCGACGAACATGGCCCCGAGCAAATAGATCAGATGGCCGCTTTGCAATGCGGTAGCCAGCGGGCGGATCCATTGATCGGCGAATATCGGCTCACGATAGCGGCGTCGCAGCTTTTCCATCCGGATGACGCAAACGATCTGCAGATAAAGCCATAAGAACAGGCCGGGGAAACCCTGTTCTCCCAACATCTCGAAATAGCTGTTGTGAAATGCCCGACCGCGATCCGTAAAGGGCACAACCTCCCGGGACACTTGGTCGCCGCTGCGTTGGACAATCACCTTGTTCACTTGCAGCTTGTTTTGGCGATACATTTCAAAGCCGCCACCAAGCGGATTGTCGAGCGCATAGTTCCATGTCCAGCCCCATACCGCGAGCCGTGTGGAGGCGGATTCATCCGCTTGGTAATTGGATATGGTGTCCATCCGGGCTGCAAAAGCGGTGGGCAGAAACGGCAATGCAACCAGTGCCACCGCAGCGATGCCCGCGATATAAGTCATCCGCCGCTTGCTGTCGCGCAGGCCAAGAACGACCAGAAAGGCAGCAACGACCAGACCCGTGCGCGCCTGGGTGCCGATCGGGATCAGCAAACAGGCAAACACCAGCGCAATCGCAAATCCCCACACATAGATGTTGGGTCGAAAGATGGTGCCGTGCCGCGCCAGCCACAGGATCAGTGGAATAATCGCAAT